>JASJCR010000038.1 GCA_030065875.1 Ardenticatenaceae bacterium
GGCAGCCGCTGATTGCAGCAACTGCTGCCGTTCGATCTGATACGCCTGATCGTCTTGTTTTTCGGTTTGGGCATCAAAATCGAGGGCGCGAATGCGGGCCAAAAGGGCCTCTTTTTCGGCCTGGAGCGCTTCGCGCTCTGATAATCGGGGCTGGCGGCTGGCCGGTAGTAAAAACGGCCGAGCCACAAAAAGTGCAGCTAACAAGAATAGGGCGATAGCCAATAAAACAGATCCGGTGGTCATAGCCGGTAAGGATAGCACAATCAACTTGGCAGGGCACCGGCAAGTGGCTCCCCCAAAGGTTGATTTTCTCCGTGTGCTGGCACTCGCACACGAACGGTTGTTCCTTCTCCCAAAACGCTGGTTACGGAAATTTGGGCGTTTAAACGGAACAAAATCTGGCGGATATTGTAAAGCCCCAACCCCACACCCCGAATCGCTTGACTATTTCTCCCGCGGAAAAATGGTTTAAAGATATTGTCTAAATCTTCCTCAGCAATTCCAATCCCGTGATCCTGAATGACAAACTCAAATGAATCAGCGGCCGAAATGAGCTCAACGTTAATCAATCCACCCTCCGGGGAAAATTTCACGCTGTTTTCGAGCAGTTGAGAAAAGATTTTGATAAAGCTGTTGACGCTAATTTCATAGTAGAAATCAGTCACAGGCTGCTGGAAATTAATTTTAACCGGCTCGTCTGTGTTGGCTCGAAAAAGTTGAATTTGATGATCAATCAGTTCAGTGGGATTAGCCCATTTAAGAAAGTCGGGTTTTCTGGGCATGTCACCCGTACCGGCCTCAGATACTTCATCGAGCAGATGAAGTAAATATCCGCTCTGCTTTTTTAGGTTTGCGGCGTAATTTCGTCGTTTTTCCTCAGAAAGGCGATCGTGATAGTTGGCCAGCAAATTGCTGGAAATTTGGATTGAGGTCAGCGGCGTTCGAAATTCATGGGAGATCGTATCAATGATATCGGATCGAAAATGATTGACTTCCCGCTCCTTTTGCAGCGCCAGATTGAGCTGATCCGCTTCTCTCTCAGCGGCCGCAATCCGCTCACGCTGGGTTACATCATGCAGCGTCAGAAGGCAGGCTGTGCCAAAAAACCAGGGAATTGGGCTCACTTTCAAATCCATAAGATGGATATTTCCATCCGCGTCAGAGATCGGCTGCGCCAAATGCATCTGGGTGACAGGCTTCCCATCGTGACACTCTTCAATCGGGCACTCCCCTTCTGCGGCCGCATAAAGCATCACCCACGGTTGATCGATGACCTGATCGGGGAGATAACCAAGCTGCGTCATGATCGCCCGATTCACTTCCAGAATACGGCCGTTCTGCGGGTTAACCACCACGATCACATCCTGGGTGTGATCAAAAATCGCCTGGAGCTTGGCCTGAATTAAATGCTGTTCCCGCTTGAGCTGTCGCTGGTTAATCGCCTGTTTAATCGCTACGTTCAGGCGGAGGAGCCGGTCGATCAACAAATAATCATCAACCCCCTGTTTAATGAGTTTAACCGCTATTTCGTCTCCCAGGCCGTCTGAAATAACGATAAAGGGGATATCGCGGCCGGCTTGCCGCACAATGTCCAAGGCTTCAGCTGCCGTAAAGGCCTTTAAAGCATACGCAGACAATATGACATCCCATTGATTGTCCCGGACGGCCTCAAACAATTCAGTGCGGCTCTGAATAATCGTTAAGGCAAAGCTGGATCCCTGCCGGTCCAATGCTTTTTTAATGGCCAAAGTTGTGCGGGATGCTCCTTCGATACATAGAATTTGGATTCGTGAATCACTCGCCACCATGATAATTTTACCGCTTGCAGCACCGATTAAAGTTTAAGAAACAAAAGGTTTGGGGTAGGAAAATATTACCACACACGCCGTTCAAGACGATTAGTCGTTTAGTACTATTTCGAGCGTGTGACTGCTCACACTAGCGATATCCCCAACCGGCAGCCAGTCATCCATATTGCCGTAATCACGCTTATCGATGGGAAAGGGTTCCACCGACTCGATCGCTTCTACCTCGATCAATACGATGTATCTTTTCCCGGCCCATCGTTTAAACTGCCGGGGAGTGAGCTGCAGTTTATCCTGATTCTCCTCGACCAGCGCTTTCGATGCATCTTTTGACAATTTTTCCGAATTCATCACGCTGCTGACACGCCCTTTTCCCCTGATGACCCCTTCTGCGTTGTTGTTGATAAAAAACAAAACATCTCCCTCATGTACCCGACCGTAAGGCATCTTGCGACCGGCCGCCCCGCGAATAATCATCGTTTTTTTGCCGGACAGCAAATTCTCCATTTCACCGGCTTTGGCATCCAGGTAAACAACGTGATCCATTTCAGACCTCCTAACATTATTTGAGTAGAATACTGTTAAAAAACAGCCGCGGATTTCTCGGATTAACGCAGATTTTCTCTTCTAATCTGTGAAAATCCGTGTTAATCCGTGGCTTTTTTTTAACAATTCTTCTTGTAAACTACTTAAGCATCCGCTGAGCGCACAGCTGATCGAGCGCGTGAGAATCACCTTCACCAGACGCCTGGAACCAGACGATAAGGGACTTCGGTCGCATACTCTCGATACCCCACCAGCTTTTCCTGTAAGGTTTGATCTTCAAGCCTGGTCCGCAAAACAATAACCACCGTGACAAAAATAGTGCCGAAAAACGCCCAGAATGAATCGAGAAAAAACGGGGTAGCCACATACAACAGCAGCGCACCCGCATATCCGGGGTGGCGCATCCAGCGATAAGGGCCATCGGAAACAACGTGATGGCCGCGCTCCTGCTGAATGCGCACAACTCCGGAGAAAAAGCGGTTTTCGAGCATGGCGTAGGTGCCTATGGCATAGCCAACGATGATGATTAAAAGAGCCAAAATTTTGACCGAGACATTAAAAGTCGGAGACCAGCCAAAACGCATGTCAAGTCCGGCAATGAGAGGGATTAATCCTCCGCCAAGACCAAGCAGAGGGGCCAGTATCTGATCCCATGTTTCGATATTCCCTTTTTGCAAAGAGTTGGCTCGTTCAGCAAGCAGGTCCGGGTGACGCTGATTAACCAACAGGCGGCTGCCGACAAAGCCCAGCGTGGTGAGCAGGCCATAGACCCATGCTTCCCACCAGTTCCACCGCCAGGAAAGCAGCAGCGGCAAAAAAGGAATTACGATTACGACCACAATTAACTGAAAAACTACTCCGGGCTTAAACAGGCGCGCTTTTTTCTGAGTGTTCATATTACACCTCAGCCCATATTTTTTGCCCAAATCACCAGCGACCAATGTAAAATTCCACTTATGGTTGGAACGTGTTCAAGAGAACAATCGTGATCACGAGGGCGGTCACGCCAGCTACAAATGTCGTCCACAAAAATCCGCGAAGGACGGGGCTCACCTGACGATCGCGCACATAAAGAGACATCGACGTAGAAAGCAGCGTCGCCACGATCGCAACCAGGATAATATAAATCGCTGTGTTCATGATACTTTCCTTTTGATAGGTCTCAGCTGTTGAGCGTCAACAACGCCTCTTCAGACCCTTCGACCTTGTCAACGGGCTCTTTTTTCTTGACGGTAAAAAACAGATAAAAAGCATCCCGATATGGATCTCTATATCCGGGTGGATAATATTCGTGCACCGCCCCAGCCTGTTCATAATTTACATCTGGCAGGAATTGATTGTGAAAGTAATGCCAGACCGCACGATAAGTTCTCATCGTGCAGGCAACTTTGGCAAACGTTGTCTCCGGCACCTCCCACAGAGTCCAACCTTCCGGTGCTTGGGTTTCGACCGGTGCTTCCCAGCCGGCCAAATATTTTCCTTCATCCCCCCAGCGAGCGAATGGTTCATCAACGGCGCTCATTAAGCCCCAGCACTCTTCGGAAATCAGATTTTTAACCTCATTAATGCGCCCTCGGGCAATCCCCCACAGCGGTTTGATCCAGCTGGGTCCTTTTTCGGCCGGTCCCCGCCCCTCAATCCCCAGCACGGCAAATGCGGGTTTGTGAATAATTGTGATATTCATGGGTGTTAACCTCCTTCATTAAGCGGTTATGATGCGTTCACATCAAAAGTTAAAGTCATCGTTTCGCCGTTATTCAACTCCCCGTTTTTCACCTGCTCACACACCAGCTTCAACGCCTCAAGCTCTTCTTGCATTTGAGACAAAATACTTCTTTTGAAGCGGGGACCCCAAAAAAGTGAAATCAGCCGCAAAAATCCCTTAAAATGCACGGCCGCTGTTTGCGTCAATCGGGTAAATGTTCCCATTTGCTGAAGGACAAACTCTACCTGAACGGTATTAAAATCACCTTCCAGAAAAAATCCGAGGCGTTTATTTTGAGAAAAATCGGTGATTACCCCGCGCAGCTCTGTACTCCGGCCGTTTTCGGTCACGGTCTCACGAAAAGTGGTTCCAATTCGGTTTGAGGTTCTGTGGAAAATTTCAGTTTGGGTTACGCTGGTCATCCACTGCACCGCCCGATCGGGATCTTCCAGCCAGAAAAACACCTGGGCGGGGGTGGCGAATATATCAATGGTATGGGAGAGCTTCATGATCCCTCCACGGCTGCCAAATGGCAAAAATGGCATGGTACAAAGCGAGTGAAAACAAATGAGGAGAGACGCAGATTCGCAAGGCAAAACACGGCAGGCGTCTCGCCTAACTTGAGCTTAATGGGGCAGCAGGAGCGGGAGCAAGTGCAAAAGGTCACGTGTTTTTCGTGTCACCTGACCAAATCGAAGGTACAATTTCTTCACCGCAGATTTACCCAAATTATCATGATATCTGAGAGAAAGTTTGATGAGTAAAATTTGCCTGGTGACCGGATCGAATAACGGTATCGGCTTTGAAACGGCCAAGGGGTTGGCCGCCCGAGGGTATCAAATCGTCATGTTGTGTCGCAGTCGTCAGCGGGGTGAAGCCGCCCGGCAAAAAATCGCGGCCGCCACCGGTCACACCCCTGACCTGCTGCTGGCTGATCTTTCTAGCCAGCGGGAAATTAAGCGGGCAGCGGCCGAGTATCGCGAGCGGTATGATCGGCTCGACGTGCTGGTTAACGTGGCCGGCTACAGCTGGCCGGATCGCCAGGAAACCGATGAGGGATTTGAACGCACCTTTGCCCTCAACTATCTCGGTTACTTCACGCTGACGCTGGAACTGCTCGATTTGCTCATCCAATCAGCCCCGGCACGCATTGTAAACATAGCCTCGGAAGCACATCGCTGGCAGGATATTTCCTTTGACAATTTGCAGGGGGAGAAATCATTTCCCACGCAGCGAATGCCCCCGCTGCCGATCATGTATGGATGGACCAACATGATGCGCATCATGTTTACGTACGAGCTGGCCAACCGGCTGCAAAATGCCAATGTCACCGCCAACGTACTCTGCCCCGGTTTTGTGCCGGTGCGCCGCTCGGCCGCCTCCCCGCTCATGAACGCCATGTCGTGGGTGATGAGCAAAATGCCCAACACCCGCACCCCGGCACAGGCCGCCGAAACGATCATCTGGCTGGCCAGCGCACCGGAAGCAGTCGAGAAAAACGGAGCCTATTATTCAAGTGGAGAAGAAAAACAATCGGCCGCACAGTCATATGATGAAGCGGTCCGGCGGCAGCTGTGGAAAACCACGCTTGATCTCGTTGGTTATGAGCGTGATCCGCTGCCCTTGTGAGGGGTCACTCTCAAAAAAGCGGTGAATTAACATAGGCGGCCGAATTTATTGAGCAATAGCTTGTTCTCTAATGGTAACAAACCACAAACACGGCATACTTGTCATTCTGATCGCAGCGAAGAATCTCGTCAACTGACATGAAGTTGATAGTTGCCAGAACAGGGCTTTCTCCATTTTAATCCGACCTCTTTTGACCAGCACTTGGCGGGATTCTTCACTTCGCTGCGCTCCGTTCAGAATGACAGGAGGGGCGCGGCCGGTTCTTTCCTACTGGATTCCCGCTTTCGCGGGAATGACAATGCGATGTCGGTATCTATTTGTCAAAACTCAATATTCATCGGAAAGGTAAGGTAGCAGCTTGAGTTAACATTTAAAATTTTCCGGGAAGTCAATAATTTTCGTAAAATAAGCTGTTGGTGGACAGCAGGTGACCACATCTGTGGTAATCTGTGACTATAAACTTTTGAGCAGGCCAAATAAAAACGGAAGATTCTCGATGGCTTTTACAATTCCCTTTTCACAACTCAATAAAAATGATATCTCTCTGGCTGGGGGGAAAGGGGCCAATCTCGGTGAAATGACCACGGCCGACCTTCCCATCCCGCCCGGATTTGTGCTGACCACAGCAGCCTACGACGCTTTTGTACAGGAAAATGGGCTGCAGCCGCAGATCGTCGAGCTGGCCTCAAACGCATCGGTCGCTGATCCCCAGTCAAGTCAGAAAGTCTCAAAAGCCATTAACAAGCTCTTTCTCCAGGCCAACATGCCGGAGTCCGTGCGAGGTGATTTGCTGGCGGCTTACGCGGAGCTGGTCAAAGGCGGTGAGTTGCCCGTGGCTGTGCGCTCATCCGCCACGGCTGAAGATTTGCCTACGGCCAGCTTTGCCGGGCAGCAGGACACTTTTCTCAACGTGCGGGGCGAGGAAGCATTGCTCGAAGCGGTGATCCACTGCTGGGCCAGCTTGTGGACCGCCCGGGCGATCTCGTATCGGCTGCGTCAGCAGATCGACCCGTCAACGATTAGCCTGGCCGTTGTCGTGCAGCAGCTCATACCGGCCGATTCAGCCGGGGTCCTGTTTACGGCCAATCCGGTTGATGGGGAACGCGAGCAAATTTTAATCACCGCCTCCTGGGGACTGGGCGAAGCGATCGTTGGTGGACAGGTCACACCGGACAGCGTGGTTGTCGAGCAGTCAACCTGGGAAATCCTCTCCCGCGAGACGGCCGCCAAAACCACGATGACCGTCCAAACTGAAAGCGGGACAGAAGAGCGGGTCGTCCCGCAGGCGCAGCAAAAACAGTCTGTTCTGGACGATGCCACGGCCGTCCAGCTGGCCCGTTTTGGCGCACAGATCGAAGCCCATTACAACATGCCGATGGACATCGAGTGGGCCATCGGCAATGGTGAAATTGCCATTCTGCAGGCCCGGCCGATTACCTCCCTGCCTCCTGCTCCCTTAAAAAATGTGGTCTGGGAGCCGATTACGCCCAACACCATCTGGATGCGCCGCCAGATTGTCGAACACATGCCTCAGCCGCTCTCTCCACTGTTTGAGGATCTTTATCTAAATCAGGGATTGGATCAGTCCATGGACAAATTGCTGCAGGCAATGGGGGAAATCAGCAAAGCCACGATTGATCTCAATGCCTTTATGCCGCATGGATTTGCCGGCACGATCAACGGCTATGCCTATACATCGGCCAGCTTTGAGATGGACTGGCCAAACCTAAAGGCGATTCTCAAAATCTATGCCCGCATCTTCAGGTTTTTTAAAATGACCGCCTTTGATTGGGAGGGGGTTGCGCTGCCCGGTTATCAATCTCTCATCGCGCGTTGGGCGGCGATCAAGCTGGCCGAGACAGAAGACAGCGTGCTGCTGCATGGAATCAGTGAGCTGGCGGCGGCAGACAGCACCTACTGGTTTGGATCGGCTCTAAATTTGGGCCTCTCGCGGCTGCTGGACCCGTTTTTTGACCAGCTGCTAAAGTCGCCACTGATCCGATTTGCGCTGCCCGAGCCGCGGCCGGTCAGCGCTTCTTATCTGCGCGGCTTCGACTCCAAAGCCCTGGACGCCCAGGCCGACATGGAAGCGATCGCCAGCACGATCCGCGAATCGGCCGCGTTGCGTGAAGCGGGCCTTAATACAGCGGCCGATCAGCTGATCGAAGCGTTTGCTGCCCACCCCGAGGGGCAGCCCGTGATCGACGGCATTCAGCAATACCTGAACGAATACGGCCACCAAATCTACAACCTCGATTTTGCCGATCCCACCCAAAATGAAGACCCGCTGCCCATGCTGTTAAGTCTGAAAGCGCTGGTTACCAACCCGCCCGATCAAGATGTCCGCACTCGGCAAGCCCAGATGGCCAAAGAGCGGGAGGCACTGGTTGCTGAGACCGAGCAGGCGCTGAACCCCCTCTCGCGCTGGCTCTTCCAAACCGTATGGCGATGGACCAAGCGCTGGGCGCCGTATCGCGAGCACGTCATGTTCTACATGGGTGCGGCCTGGCCGACCGTGCGCAAATTGGCCCATGAGTTGGGGCAACGACTGGTCGACGCTGGAACCATTACCGATTGGGATGACATTTTTTATCTGGACAGCAGCGAGATCACCACGGCGATTGGGGCGCGGGCCAACGGGCAGCCCGTCACCGAGTATGTGCAGCTCACCCGTGAGCGGCGGGCCTTGCGCGAATCCCGCAAGCTGCTCACCCCACCACCCAAGGTGCCGGAGCGCGGGGCACTCAAGGTTGGACCGATCAACCTTTCGATGTTTGATCCGACACCCAGCGACGCGGTCAATGATGGGCCGGTTTTGAGCGGCTATGCCGTCAGCACCGGCCGCATAACCGCCCCAGCCAGCGTCATTTATTCAATTGAAGATTTTAACCAAATGAAGCCCGACACGATCCTGGTCTGTACGACAACCACCCCCGCCTGGACCCCGCTTTTCTCTCAGGCAGTGGGGTTGGTCACCGATGTCGGCGGGCCGCTGGCCCACGGCTCGATCGTGGCCCGGGAGTACGGAATTCCGGCAGTGATGGGCACCGGCGTGGCCACGGAACGCATTAAATCTGGTATGATGCTTATAGTAGATGGCGATGCGGGAACGGTGATGCTGGCCGATGAAGTTGACGCGCAAGAAGCGGAGCGGATTCAGGCTCAGGAAACGGCCGAGAAGCAGGCTGCCAAACAGCGGAAAATATTTTGGACCCTAACGGCGGGGATTGCAGTTCTCCTGTTTATGTGGTGGAGAAAACGGCGTCGCTGAAGAGGAATCGCATGAGCGCTCATTACACATTGTCTTTTGCCGACCCCAAGGCCGTGTTGGCCGAGGTCGGCGGTAAGGGAGCTTCGCTAACCCGGTTGGCTCAGGCCAACCTGCCCGTACCCGACGGGTTTCACGTTACCACCGCAGCTTACCGGACCTTTGTAGAAGAAAACAATCTCCAGCCGCGAATTTTCGACGTGCTAAAAACCATTGACCCTGGCCGACCGGCAACACTCGAGGCCGCTTCGGCCGAAATCGGCGCGTTTTTTGCCGAAGGTCAAACACCGACCGACGTTGCTGCAGCAGTGACAGCGGCTTACACAAAGCTGGCCAAGTCATATTCCGCCAATCAAGATTCACAACTGGCGGTGGCCGTTCGTTCATCCGCCACCGCCGAGGATTTACCCGACCTGTCGTTTGCCGGTCAGCAGGAGACCTTTCTCAACGTGTGCGGTGTGGATGCCGTGCTGGATGCGGTCAAACAATGCTGGGCCTCATTGTGGACCGCCCGGGCGATTGGCTATCGGGAGCGGCACGCCATCGATCAGGGAATCGTCAGCCTGGCCGTGGTGGTGCAGGTGCTCGTTCCGGCAGAGGTAGCGGGCATCCTGTTTACCGCCAATCCGCAAAACGGCCGCCGCGACCAATGCGTGATCAGCACCTCCTGGGGGTTGGGTGAAGCGGTGGTTGGCGGGCTGGTGACGCCGGACACTTTTACAATAGAAGACCGGGCCATTGTCGCTCGCGAAATCGCCGACAAAAAAATGATGACCGTGGGCGTCGCGGACGGAACAGAGGAAAGGCAGGTACCTGAACCGCAGCGTCGCGCGCCTACGCTCAACGACGAACAGGCCTTGGAGCTGGCCCGCCTGGGCCAACAAATCGAGCAGCTTTACGGGATGCCGATGGATATCGAGTGGGCGCTGGCCGGTGGTGAGTTCGCCATCGTGCAGGCCCGGCCGATCACCGCCCTCCCGGAGCCGGCGGCTGATCCCCCCAACGAATGGCCCCTACCCGCCACGGGCATGTACATGCGGGCCAGCATCACCGAACAGATGCCGGATCCCCTCTCGCCGCTTTTTGGCACGCTCGCCCATGAGCCGATGAATAAAACGATCCACGAATTGATGAAATTGATCGATCTCAAAGGGATTGAAGGTCTCCTTGACGGGTTTGGTTTTGACACCATCAACGGCTATGTCTATATCGGTTTGAATATATCCGGCGCTGAGATGGCCAGGCTCTACCTGGTCATGATCCCCCAGACTGGAAAAATATTTCGACATGCGTCGACTGTGTGGTGCGACGTATTTCGCCCCCGTTATCTCAAAAGCATTGCGGATTGGCAGGCCCGGCCGCCTTCGGAGCTGGCCGCGTCAGAGCTGCTGGCCGGGGCAAAGGAACTGCTTTATCGCGGGATAGAGATGTACACCGGGGTCCAGGTCGTTATCCCCGTAGCCTCGATGAGTGAATTCGCCTTCAATGGATTTTACAACCGGCTGGTCAAGCGGCAGGAGGATGTTCCGGCGCACGTTTTTCTGCTGGGTTTTGACAGCCAGCCCATTCTGGCGGACAAGTCGCTGTACGACCTGGCCCAGTGGAGCCGCGAACAGCCGCCGCTGGCTGAATATCTGGCCCACACCCCGGCCGCTCAGGTGGCCGATCAGCTGGAATGTGAGCAGCCGCCCTCCAGCGTGGATGGGGAGATGTGGTCTGACTGGCGCACCCGTTTCAGCGACCATCTAGCTCAGTTTGGGAATGCCATTTACAACCTCGATTTTGTGAATGCGGTGCCGGCCGACGCCCCCGCTCCGGTGATCGAGACCTTAAAATTTTACATGCAGGGGGAGGGGCAATCTCCCTACCAGCGCCAGGAGGAGGCCGTCAACAGGCGTGAAAAGGAGACCCAGGCCGCGTTGGCCCGCCTCGACCCGCTGCGCCGCGTTATCTTCCGCAAGCTGCTGACCTGGGCGCAAAAAGGGGCGCCCCCTCGTGAAGATGCGCTGGCCGCCGTGGGGTTGGGCTGGCCGCTGCTGCGCCGGCTGCTCCGCGAACTGGGAGGCCGTCTTGTTGAAGCTGGGATGATTGACCAGCGCGACGACGTTTTCTGGCTGGAAGCGGCTGAAGTTTCACAGGCGGCCGCCGCTCTCGATCTCGGGCAAACTCAGCTGGACAATTTGAGCGATCTGGTCACCGAGCGCAAAATGATTTGGCGCGGGCGGATGCGCGTCGTGCCCCCGCAGGCTCTGCCGGAAGATATGTGGTTCACAAAGCGTTTTGAGCGCTTTATGCCGGCCGTTTCTACGGAGCAGACCGGGGCGATTATCAAAGGCATTGCTGTCAGCGAAGGGCAGGTGACAGCCCGGGCGCGGGTGTTGTACGGTCCGGAGGATTTTGCCACCATGCAGCCGGGTGAGGTATTGGTTGCCGGGATCACCACCCCGGCCTGGACCCCCCTTTTTCCGCTGGCTTCGGCGGTGGTTACGGACATCGGCGGACCGCTGAGCCACAGCTCTATTGTAGCCCGCGAGTACGGGATTCCGGCCGTGCTGGGCACAGGGGTAGCCACTCAGCGCATCCAAAGCGGCCAGCAAATCCGTGTGGATGGTGACAACGGCACGGTGACACTTATCGATGAAGTTGATCCTCAAGAAGAGAAGATGCTGCAGGCCCAGCAGGATATGCAGGTTAACAAACAGCGGAAGATATTTTGGGCTTTGGCTGTTGTATTAGCCGCGATTCTCATTCTTTGGTGGAAGAAACGCCGTCGGTGAAACGGCATTGAGTTTCAACTTAGACGCCAAAAGTTTTGATAACTTTTGGCGTCTGTTGAGGAGAAAAACTGAGGTTAATCCGATGAAAATCGGGTTTAAGTTGCCCAATTTTATGACTCAGTGAAGTAATCCCAATAAATTTTTTAAGTTAAAGCGATCGTCTGGAACAATAATAAACGAGCCGACATCTTCCAGGACCAGCAACCAGGATAACGGCCGTATTTTTTCCCTTACGACAGATCGCCAATCAGTTGTGGTTAATGGCGCATCTGTCCATCCACTTTGCCGCAAATTTTGGTTTAGATGGTCAAGATTGGGGGCAGGCCAATTTGGCTGCGTCATATACCACCACAAATCAAAAACATCACGCCCCTTGAGGTAATTGCGCTGCAAAATTGCATGAAGTTTTCCGGCAAGAAGCGTGGCCGGGTCATGGTGATGCAGATTGATATGAACATGCTTGTGCAGTGGTGTCGTCATCAGTCCGGCTTCTGCCGGTGGATTGGTATCAACCTCGATTTTTACCGCCAAAACCTCTGATTCGTGACCTGATAAACCTAAATCGTAGAGCAAACCACGAAAGCGGATAAATGCTTTATTCACAGTTCGTTTTTCATTCAACTTAACCTCAACTGCATAAGCCTCAGCAGAAAAATCTTGGATGATTCGCTGCAAATAAGCTCGAAAATCATATAAATCCTGTTGGCGTTCGAGAGCAAAATCAAGGTCTTCAGAATAACGAGGAATGTTGTAGAGAAACCGTAAACTCGTCCCCCCATGAAAAGCCATTGATTGCATTCCACCGGCACGCTGTAAACTTTGCAAAATGCGCGCCTGTAAATACTCACGAACGGCATGGACTGCCAGAAGCTTGGTTTCAGCAGCGGCGACGAGTTCCCGCAAATACGCTATCATAAGGTTTCATATTCTTGTAACTCACGCTGGGCAAGGTCTTCAATCCGTTGGGCAGCCCGTTGCAATTTAGGTTTGCCTGCCCGAATGGCAAAACGGTGCAGTCTCTCTAGGTCAAGGATTTCCAGGTTTTGCAGGCGAAGCGATTCGATATAGGCCATCGAATCACCTTGAGGTCGGTAATGGATCAGGTCCAGCAATGCCTTCTCGGGCGTGGCCACGTAGGCATATTCATCATTAACCAGTAAGCGGTATTCGATTCCAAAAAACAGGGATGGATGGATATGACGGTATGTATAGCGACCAAATTTATTTTCAAATTTACCGGGACGCTGTGTCGTAACGCTGGTAACAACAGCTACATGTTCCGGAATGAGATGGTAGTGAGCAAGGGCCATTTGCAAGCTCACGTATGAACCGTGTACAAGATAGTTTGCCACGATAAACGGATGTGGGTTTTTATTGGGTAGGGTATAGATGCCTCGCCGCAATTGAATCAATTTATTGGCCTTTGCCCAGTCACTCAACTGACGCTGGGCCTGGTGCCGCGTCACGTCACCAGCCAACAGTAGCGACGTTTCAAAGAGAGGTTGATCCTGAACAAGATGTTGTAATTGTTGCCAGCGCATACTTGGTATTATGGCAAAAACAGTCAGTTATTGCAACGATTTTAAATAATGACTCTAAAAGTTTCTTCATCCGTGTTTTCCTGTCCGTTGTTGGCGGTGTACCGGTCGCCATTGTTTTTTTCTATGCGGGGATGTTTGGCACGGTGTGGTTAACGGGTGCGTTTTGGGATTAAGCAACTTCCAAGAAAATCAAATAAAAAATATATTGACTGAATGATCACTCTAGTGTATTCTACGCCTTATGAGCGACAAACGGACACAAATCATCGAGGCCTCGATTGACCTGTTTGCCAACAGCGGCTTCTGGAATACCCCTACGGCTAAAATCTCTAAACATGCCGGCGTCTCTACGGGCACCCTCTTCAATTACTTCGACTCCAAAGAGATACTAATCGACGAGGTCTATCTGCAGCTGCGGCAAGAGCAGGCAACGCATCTTGCCGATCGGTTCCCTAAAAACGGCACGGTTAAAGAACGCACCGAACACATCTGGTTTCGCTACATCGATTGGGGTGTACGTCATCCGGTGCGCTACGCCCTGCTTCAGCAGCTAAAACTGTCTGATTTAGTCAGCGAGGAAGCGCAGCAGCGATCGATGACCGAGCTGGCACTGGCAATTGAGACGGTACACGAAGGGATTGAGGCGGGGCTGTTTGGCGAAATCTCGGCCGATTTTTTTGGCAACCTAATCTTTGCCCAACTCAACGCGGCCGTGAGCTACGCCACGGAGCACCAATTAACCAATATGCCGCTTACCAAGCATATCGCCCGCTCTTTTGAGATCTTTTGGGCTGGCATGACGGGGTAGCGTATATTTTTTAACTCAAAATGACTGAACGCTCAATCTAAATTATTAAAGGAAATCACCAGAAATAAGGAAACTACCATGAACAACAAGTGGACACAAAACGATATTCCGGATCTGACCGGCAAAGTAGTCGTGATCACCGGGGCCAACAGCGGGTTGGGACTTGAATCAACCAAAGCGATTGCCGCAAAAGGAGCAATGGTCGTCATGGCCTGCCGCAATATGCAAAAAGCGGAAAATGCGCAGGCGGAGGTGCTCGCCGGTCAGCCGGATGCCAAACTCGATGTGATGGAGCTGGACAATGCCAGCCTCAAATCGGTGCGCGCTTTTGCAGCAGCGTTTAAAGCAAAATACGATCGCCTCGATATCCTGCTCAACAATGCCGGTGTCATGGCCATTCCAAGACAGGAAACGGCCGATGGATTTGAAATGCAGCTGGGTGTCAACCACCTGGCCCACTTTGTCCTGACGGGGCTGCTGCTCAATGTGATTACCGGTACGCCCCAGGCACGCATTCATAATGTCTCCAGCAGCGCCAACTATCAGGGTACGATCAACTTTGATGACTTGATGGGCTCCCAAAATTACGGCCGCTGGGCCGCTTATGGACAGAGCAAACTGGCCAATATATTCTTTACGTACGAGCTGCAAAAAAGATTAACGGCCGCCGGGCATGACACCTTGACCAACACCTCTCATCCGGGTCTGGTATTGACCAACCTCCAGGCCAACAGCGTTGAGCAGTCCGGAACGGGGCTGGAAGGAGTGCTGTATCGCATCCTGGGTCCGCTTATGGCCCAAGATGTCAGCATGGGGACTCTGCCTCAGCTTTATGGGGCAACAGCAACCGACGCCAAAGGTGGCGTTTTTTACGGACCCAGAACATTCAACATGCGCGGCTATCCGGCCGAAAAACAACCGAACAAAGCCGCCGATGATGCGGCCGCCCTAAAGCAATTTTGGGAGGTTTCAGAGCAATTGACCGATTTTGAGTACAGCTTCTAAGCCAGGCTATTATATGGCCGTTCAACCGATATCTCGCCGTTGATGAGGTCGAGATATCGGTTGTCGTCGGCCGTAAATGGCTGCCGCACGATGCTGGCGATATTGATTACTAAAGTATATGCTCATGGTTATGCGGAAAAGATTTTAAGAGGTATACTCAATAATGTAATTAGAGGCCGTGCTGCGAGGCATCTCTATTGAAATCAATACCTGGTAGGGAAAGAGGATGAGTATTCTTTCTATAGCCATCATCATCTTCATCATTCTCGAGAGTCTAAACATAGTCACTTTGTATTTTTATCCCGGGTCTCAGAGGGGAAATGGGTTGGGCGTGTTTAATGCCTGGGAAAGATCAAAATCTGACCGAGAAATGCATCTGTTCATCCGCTATTTGGTGTTCTGGGTTGCAGGGACAAAACTGATTTTTGTTGCCCTGCTTCTGGTCATCTTACTGAGTGCAGGGGAATCTACTCAACTTTTAACCGCTGTGGCCATGATTGCTTCTATCTCTTCATTTTTCTGGCGACTGTACCCGATTATCAAATCAATGGACGCTGATAACCAAATTTCACCACCTGGATACTCCAGAACGATGGCAACCTTGATTACCGGACTCATCGGGTTATTTGCCGTCGCTCTGGCCTGGTCCCTCATCGTGACGTAGCAATGGGTAGGCAGTCGGATAAGTTTTCCAAGCACAAGGTTACATTTACGGCCGTTCAAGCAAAATATCGCCGGTGTTGAGGTCGAGATACCGGGTATCATCATCCACGTACGGCCGCAACACGATTACGTCGTCAACCCATTCAACCGGACGCCAGTAAGCAAGGTCATCAGCATTAAACATAGTGACGGCGGCCGTTTCTAAGGTAATCACGCCAATCGTCCAATCACCCCCACAAAATTGCTGCTGTGCAGCAAATGCCACCCGTGTGCCGTCCGGCGAAAAGATTAAGCTGTCCGCAGCGACATAATTTCCATCCAGTGGAACCATGATGGTTTCCGTCCGGCCGCTGCTTAAATCATACAGATTGAGCGGAAATTCATTGGAGAGGCGATCTTGGAAAAAAGCCACCTTTTGTCTGTCCGGCGACAGCACATGTCCTACGCCTGACGTCCCTTCTAAGGTCAATTGTGTGCCGCTGCTCAAATCTACCCGCGTTAAATCGCCACCGCCAAATAAGATGCTGCAGCCGTCTGCAACAGTGCGCTGATGAAAGTAAAAATAGGTTTCGTCTATTGAAAAAAACAGCGGATCCGCCAGGTCGTAATGCAAACCGTCATCAGCTTCTTCAGAAAAAAGCGTGTATCCAGCTCTGCCGTCGCGCCGGTGGACGGTGAGGGATTCGGCCACATTGCCCCCGCCGGTAAGTTCCGCAATCCAGTTTTCGCTACTAATCACGATATAGTTGCCGCTAAAATCGGTAGGCTCTGCTTCAAGCGTTTCCAGCAGGATAGGGATAATCGGATCATCGCTCAACGCTTCAATGGCCAGATAGCGGCCGCCAACATCGATGTATGTGATGTCCAAGTTTGTTTTGACCGCCGGGTAGCCGGCGATCACGGCCTCTGCCAGGATCACGCTGTCCCTGACCGCCGGGGGTGAACTGCTTTCTGCAATCGATTTGACCGATAAATAACCGCCGCGGTTTAGGTAGGAGCGCACGCGCAGCTGCGGCGTGCCATCACTATTAGAGATGGTGGTTGTACCGTTGGCGTGTGCTGCTGCCCAGCTCGCTGGCAGTTCGATCGAAAAATCGAGCGCTTCATCGATATAAAGCGGTCCAACGGCCGCTCCTGCCAGATCAACCCATCCCACCGGCCAGCCGTCTTGGGCAAATTGATATCCTTCCCAGCTATCCATATCGATCAATGTGGTGTGGCCATCTTCGTACGCATAAGCGGCCAGCCAGCGGCCGTCGGGGCTAAACTGTGGCCGGTGCCGTCGATTAATTACCCGCTCTTCGCCTGTTTTTACGTTCAAAAGACGGACAGTTGAGAAATTACCCGCAACATCGACCCCTTCAACAGCTACCCATTCACCATTGGGCTGCCATGCAGGGGGTAGAGGTGGACTGTCTGCACCTATTAACCGCAAAGACATAGCCCATATGACTGCCCCATCGAGGTCGTAAATCGCCAGCCGATCATTTTGAATGACCGCCAGCAGCTGACCATCAGGTGAATAACTGCCGGTCAAAAACCAATCAATTTTTGTATCGGCCATCCGCTCACCATCCCAGCGCAACACCTGGCCATCAATTGGGATTAAGACAACCCCATCCGGTGAGAGGATGGGGTTACCAAAAAATGGCTCGGTCAAGACCTGGTAATCGGTGCCATCCAGGCGCACGGCCGTTAACGGCCAAACCCCCTGTTCAGCAAGCCCCTCTTCACCTGACTCCACCAGCAGCCAATCGTTGACCTGTCCCCAGATACGACGCACCTGTCGGTTTGGCAAGTCGATGAACGGTTTGGTATCGCTTGAACAAAGGTCGCCAATCAAGAGTTGACCATCCTCGACCGAAAACATCTTAAGATCCAGTGCCGGATAAACCGAAGCGAAGATGGCTAAAGACGGCCGTTCGCAGGGCAAAATTGGCCGCGAACCCTCTCCATCAATGATGCGCCACGCATAATTGTTCTCAAAAATGAGTCCGTCCGCAGCGTTAGGCGGCAGTGGCGTAGGCGTGGCCGTGGGGATGGGTGTGGGTTGGGTGGTCGGGGCGAGAGCCGTCGGGGAGGGGGGATTAAGGGTCGCTGTCGATGTCGGATGGGCCATTTCAATCGCTGGGGTTGATCGGGCAACCGGCGCGACAGAAGGTCGATCAGCAGGAGCGGCACAGCCGATCAACCCCAGGATCAACAACCCGATAAGCTTCTTGCATAACCCAGCTGGTTCTCGTCGCATCAGTCAAACCTCACCGCCTTTTGACCTGATTGTATGGTATAAACTGCGGCGTTACATGCCGCATTCACAACCTTTGCTGTACGTTTTCAGCTCGGCAAGACAGCCCTACAAATTGCCAGTTTGTCGCCTCCAGAGGGCCAACCCAAGCGTCACCCCGGCACCATACAAAATAAAAGCGGCCGCCGTTCGCACGTGCAGTGCCGTATCTCCGTAAACCCAATCCAGCCAGGTGAAGACAATGCCGTCAATCAAAAAGGCGATGGCAAAGGCAAGCGTGGCTCCCGGAACGGTTAGCTCCGGCGTCAAATCCGCCAGTCTCTTAATGAGCGTGACGAGAACCCATCCAAGAGGGATTGTGGCCACGAAGAGTACGGCATTCCAGATACCGGCGTTAAATACCATGGGCAAAGAGCGGATAACGACGGCAAATATGAACCAAAAAACCACACCGGTGGTCAGCAAAATTGTGATCTGTCTACGTGATAGCATGATCTTACTCCAGATAAATTTTGTAGCGGTTGCTACATTTTGTTATTGTAGCAACCGCTACAATTTTTGGCAAACCATCCACGGTGCTACAATGGACATATGAGCAAGGTCGCCGCTAAAAAAAACCTGGCCATTCAACGCACGGCTGCTTATTTGCTGGATAACGGTCTCCACGAAACAGGCATTCGCGCTCTGGCGCAGACGGCCGGTACCAGCGACCGGATGTTGATCTACTACTTTGGGTCTAAAGACGAGCTGCTCAATCAGGCGTTGAGGCTAATTGCGGCCGGGGTTGCTGACCAGCTCGATGCGCTTCTGGGAACTCATAGGCGTTCTGCCTCCAGACTGCTTGAGGAATTAACGACCGCCACCGAGAACAATGCCTTTTTACCGGCCGTCCGGCTTTGGTTTGAACTGGTTGGGCTGGCGGCTCGCGGCCGGGAACCATATGCTTCCAATGCGCAGCTCCTGGCCTCCAACTGGATCAAGTGGGTAACTTCGCGGTTGGAAAATCCACGCGAGGACGAGGCGGTCGATCTTTTTGCTCACCTCGAGGGCCGCTTGATGCTGAAAATTATTGGAACAACGAAAAAATAGCGATTAGGATTTCCCATGACCACCGTAGAAAGAATCGAGATTGCACCTGGGTTTTCGATATCACGTGTGTTGACCGGCCTGTGGCAAATCGCCGACATGGAGCGCAACGGCCGGCAGCTCGACTTATATTATGCCGCAGGCGCAATGCGCCCCTATGTTGAAGCTGGCTTTACGACGTTTGACATGGCCGATCATTACGGCTCGGCCGAGGAAATTACCGGCATATTTCGGCAAACGCTTTCTCCAAACGAATCCGCCCAATTTTTTACCAAGTGGGTCCCCAAACCGGGTGCCATCACCCGAGAAGATGTGCGCAGAGCGGTACAAACCGCCCTCGAACGCCTGCAAACCGATCGGCTGGACCTTCTACAATACCACTGTTGGACCTACGCCGATCCGATATGGCTAGAATCCCTCTTCTGGCTGGAGGAGCTGCGTAATGAAGGGTTGATCCGTCATTTGGGCGTCACCAACATCGACACCGCCCATATGCGTATCGCCTTGACCAGCGGCATCAATCTGATCACCAACCAGGTCAGCTATTCCCTGCTCGATCAGCGAGCTTCCGGGGCGATGTCGGCTCTGTGTCGCGAATTTGGGATCAAGATTCTGGCCTTTGGCACCGTTGCCGGCGGATTTTTGACGGAGCGCTGGCTCGATCAGCCGGAGCCGGATTGGGAAAAACTGCCTACCTGGTCGCTGCTAAAATACGGCCGCTACATCCGGGCGGCCGGCGGGTGGGCGGTCTTCCAGAATCTGCTGCAGACGATGAAGCGCATCGCTCAAAAGCACGAGGCCTCGATGGCCAATATCGCCTGCAAAGCGATTCTCGACAACCCGGCCGTGGGCGGGGTGATCATTGGGGCCAGGCTGGGTCTAAGCCAGCACATCGAAGACAATCTGCGTCTCTTTTCTTTTGAGCTGGATGATGAAGATCGGGTTGGACTCACAGATGCCCTGGCGCAGCTAAAGCCGCTGCCCGGCGACTGCGGAGATGAATATCGCAAGCCCCCACTGCTGACGGCGGCCGGGGATTTGAGCGATCATCTGGAACGTTTCCCGGCTCCATACAAGACCAAAACGGCGGTCGATGGCCGCACCCACGTCATGTCCGGAACGACATGGGAAAAGATTGCCGGTTACTGTCGGGCGGTGCGCCATGGCAGCGAAATTTTCATCTCCGGCACCACCGCCACCCATGGGGAAAAATTAATTGGCGGGGGTGATGCGGCCGCCCAGACCCATTTCATTATCGACAAAATTGAGGGCACGTTGCAATCGCTGGGGGCCAGACTTGAGGACATCGTGCGAACCCGCATGTATGTGCGTCATCTTGACGATTGGGAAGCGGCTGCAAGGGCGCACGGGCAGCGTTTTGGTGAAATTCTGCCGGCCAACACCCTGGTTCAAGCGGATCTCGTGGGGGATGATTATTTGGTCGAGATCGAAGCGGAAGCAAGAGTAGATTAATTCCCCATCTCCATCAGAGCAGGCTAGAGAGGAAAGTAAGCAAGCGCCAATTAACCAATGCCCGTTCGTACCCTTGATACCGAAACTAAATAACTTCTTGAGTTCATTAAAAATATATGGAACAATGTTCCTATCACTTTGCATTTCAGTCAACAGAGTTACACAGTGCCAACAGGCAAAAGTGGGGAAAAATGAGCATCTTATTGGGGATTGGAGAGGTTTTAGGGCGCAAAGCGGCCGGGACCCTTTGGGATTCAGTCACCCAGGCATATGGAGACTGGCAGCGCGGCCGTCATCAACGCCTGTCGATGGCCATCACCCCCAGCGGCGGTGTCCAATATTTACAGCAGGATCAGGTCAGAGGCACCACTTATCAACAGGGGTCATACGCCCAACCGATTGTCTTAAGCGGCATCTTTGCCGCAGATGATTTTTTTGTCGAATACACCGACGCCATTCTCGAGCATGACGAAAAAGTAGTTTTGCTATTCGCCTTTGACGAAGAAACCGGTGAAGTCTTCCTGTCTGAATTCCCTTTTGACGGGTATATGCTGCCAATCTGGCCCGGCGTTTACTCTCTATACGCCTTTATTGTTGACCCTCTACTCGATGATTTACTGGCGATCGGCTACCCAGCCTGGGGAGAGTTAGATGATCCCAATCCAATCGAGTTAACCGGATTTGGACCGCTGGACATGGATTTTATCCTGTTTGACGCAGATGAAGATGACGACGATTTTTATGACGAGGATTGGTAATTATAGTGGTGGAATATACAAAATAAACGGTAAGCAGTAACCTGGATTAAGATAAGAAAAGCTGGGCTGATACAGGTGTAACTTTTATAGCTGCGCCGAAAATTGATCCCAATCAGCCCGGTAAACCGCCCTGGCTTCTTCGGTCAGAAAAGCAGCTTCGAGGGCATTGCGATTGACCTGCCACAACTCATCCCATGAGAAGCCCTGGGAAGCCAGCAGAACATATTCGCTCGACAGGTCGGTGGAAAACATCGGTGGATCATCCGAGTTCACCGTCACATATACTCCCTGATCCATTAATTTGCGAATCGGGTGCGGCTCATCGAGGGGCACTACCTTTAAGCAGTAGTTGCTCGAGGGTGATACTTCCAGCGGGATTTGGGTATGGCGAAGATAGGCAACCAGATCCGGATCTTCTAGAGCACGAACCCCGTGACCGATTCGCTCCGCTTTTAAGCTGCGCAGTGCTCCCCAAATGCTGGATGGGCCTTCCGTTTCACCGGCGTGGGCCACAACATGCAGCCCCTGGCGCTGAGCTTCCATAAACACATCGGTGAACAGCTCGGGTGGAAAACCAATTTCGCTGCCTCCCACACCAAGCCCGATAAAGACGCCGTATTCCTTTCCTTTAAGCACAAAATCGAGAACCGGGCGAGCGGTATCCGGAAAATCACGGCCGATATCGGGAATAAAGCGCAGCTCAACACCATGTTCTTCTTTCCCTCGCTCAGCCCCTTCCGCCAAAGCAGCAAAAATTTCATCGTGGGGAAATTTGTCCACCATAAAAGAAGCGCTCAAAAAAGTCTCGCAATATTTGACGTTGTGCCGGGCCTGCTGTTTGATAAATCGCTCCGTCATATAGGCAAAATCGGCCGGGGTGCGCATACAGTCAACCGCTTGCAGATAAATCTCCACAAAGTGACTAAAATCGCGAAAGGCATACATCGCCTGCCACTCTTCCAGGGTAGAAGCCGGCAGCTTGACCTTGTTGCGGCGAGCCAATTCCCAAATCGTGGCCGCATCGGTGGCCCCTTCCAAATGAACGTGCAGTTCCACTTTTGGCATTGCCCATAAACGCTCGGCAAGCTCTGGGGAAACGGGGGTGTCGGTGTAAATCGAATTGATCATGATGGGGCAATCTTGAATTGAGCCATCTGATTATAAAGCATTTCCGCCTGATTTAAAACGGGACTAAGATCATGGGGCAGCGTATCGTTTTTGGGGCGATAGGGGGCAAAGCCGGTTGATCTCTCAACGGCCGCGTACCAATACCTGGACCAGATCCCATCACTATCTCGGGAGCCGGCCGGCCAGGAAAGCATCCGTTCGTCAAATTCAATCCCCACTTTTTGGCAGAGTTGACTTAACATTAACCGCGGGTGTTCCAACACGTCGCGAGCATCCAAGACCGGCGGATGGGGGTCGAGATGCCGCTGGACATACTCAAACAGCTCCACCTGCCGCACAAACCCGATATCTTCCAGGCTTACCTGCGGCCTTACCCGCCGGTATGAGTTAATCACCTCTAACGGATCGCGTATCAGAAAGCAGTTGGTTACCTGGCTCAACCAGTCAAGCGACATGTGGGGCAGCATATGGTGGGTCATATGTTTCTGATAAAAAATCGCAGCCCCATCCGGCAGTGGTGCGGTTAACTGGGCCACAATTTGCCGCCAGTCGCTTTCCATTGAAGCGATAATCTCCGGTGCTCCCGGATGATCGAGACCGGTTTTTTGCAAATAATGGCCGTAAAAAGGCTCATCAACCACAATAGTATCCGGCCTATTTTCAAAAGAGCGCATCATGGCGGTAGAAATGTTGCGCGGGCCGGACCACATGGCGATCCGCCGGAACGATGATTGGTGAGAAGAGGTTGTCATGATGATTCCTGCCACATCTGAGCGGCCGCCAGGCCGATTAAGCCAAAGATGAGGATCACCATCAGCCCCAGCCAGTTCCCCCAATCAGGAAGCCAGTTGACTAACGGGGGTAATTCAAGAATAAAATATATGTAGCCGATCAACCCCACCACGCACGCCCACAGCCAGCGGCGGACCCGTTCCGACAGCGATTGACTGCTCCAGTAGCTGATAAAAGTCAAAATGCCGATTCCGCTGACCATGCTAAACAACATTTGTAACTCTGAAAGGAGAATGTTGAGCTGTGGTTCCGGCTCCGGTTCGACGGCCGGTTCCGGGGTAGGCGTTTCAGTTGGCTCTGGCACGGCCGTCGGGGTGAGGGTGGGCGTTGGCGAAATCGTAGGGATCAGCGTGGGTACCGGGGTGGGGGTAATCACCACAACCGAAGCCTCCTGATTTTCGGCAATAGCGATATCTACTTCTTCAGAGGTATCGGCCGCTCCGGCTGAAGCTCGCAGACGAAACTGCCCCGGCCGGGCTTCTAACACATAATCGAAGGTGGCCGTTCCTTGCTCACTCAACACTTCTCCGATCACGTCAAAAAAGCCGGAGACCCGGTCTTCCTGGGTGAAGCGCACCACGGTGCCGTCCGGAACGGAGTTTCCATTTTGATCGACAATCACCCCGGTTCGCAAGCGCAGCGTATCTCCCGGTTCCAGCCCCAGAGGTTCATCTTCCTGGGTAAGCGGCTCGTTTTGCAAATCAAACAAAAACAGCTCGATCAGTTGATCCGCCCGCGGTCGCGTGGCGCTCTCCAAATCGTAATCCAAACTCTGGACCGAAATCGGTGACGCACCGCGCGGGGATAAATCGCGAAACACCACCTGCACGGCCGCATCGAGAAACGGTTCGCTGCTGCTAAAGAAGCCGTAGTAAGCGGTCAGCTGGCTGATTTCGGTTGTATCGAGGTAAATAGGCAGCTCAAAGGCAAACACCACCACATTTTTGCCCCGCAGCAGCGACGCTCGCTCAGCCAGCAGCCGATTAAAGGCGGCCGACGTGGTCCCTGGCGTAACGTCCTGCAGGGCCACGATGACCCAATCCGCTTCCAGCAGCGCCTGCTGCACTCTAAATCCAATCGGCGCTTCGAGGGGCTCGACGGTTTCGGCCGCATCCGGCGTTTGATCGGGGTCTGGCGGCGTAGTTGGTGTCGGGTCCTCCTCCGGCTCGGGCAGATCAATCGGAAAATCTGAATTTAAAAACTGTTCCAGATCGATAAAATCAAAGGAAGTGATTTGTTCTTCATTGACTTGACCGCTGGCATTGGGACCGTAGAGTGAAATCATGCGCTCAGCCAGGGTATCTTTACCGACCTGAAAGCGTGTCGGGCAGGTGGTGCACTGAGATTTTTCCCGAACGTCGGTTAAAATCACTATTTGATCTTCAAGGGAGGGTGCACTTGGTAAACGATCGGCCAATTCCACGAGGTTGGGGGAAAGCAGCGTCACCGCTTCCTGGGCAGCGCCGTATATGGGTCCTTCAGAGCGGCCAACGGCGGCCGTTTGCTCTTCATCACGTGCCAACACCTCATTGATATTCAGGTCTCCCCCGTAGAGACGAAGCTTAAGTCCCAAAATTTTGACCACGGCCGAATCAACCCGCGCCTTAAAGGCCGGATCGGTATCATAACGCTCCACAAACCAGCTCATCGTGTCCTGCAAATTTGCCAGCGTGTCGTCTCCAAAATCATCAATGACCAGCAAATCATTGCCGGCCAAAATGGCGTCTTTAGCCACCTGCCGATGGGGAAATTCGCTGCCGTCCGGGCTGTAATAGCGGGTCATCGCCGGTACACCCAAGGGGGAGGACACCAGAAGGCCGCCCTCGGTTTGCCACAGATCCAGGTTGGGGATGCTCATCAGGGTCTCCAGCGCCTGGGGGTCAAAAGATACCGGAGGAGTGTTGGCCTGAATGTTGCCCTGGAACCCCTGGTAGCGGATGTGCGCGGTCATCAGGCCATCGACCCGGACGTCCGATCCGGTCACCTGTAAATACGGCAGCAGTTCTGCGGAGCGCAGCTGGTCAAACGAGCGGCGTACGGTGGCCACTTCTTCGGTGAGCGACCGGTCTGAAGCCCCACTCCCCGGAAATCCGGTGGCCACCACAGCCAAACGGCCATCGCTGCCGCTGCGCACCCCGCGCACATACGCTTCACCCAGCTGACCAACCCAAAACGGACTGCCGCCAAAGGAGTTGGTGCCCACTTCGTTGCTGACCACCATCGGGGTGTTATTTAAAATATTGAGCGACGGCCCCAACAGCAAATTGACTCCCAATGAAGTCAATTCCGCTCCGGCCACCTCCCCCACCGTTTCAACCTGATCTGATGACCAGGTCGCTCCCAAAGCCAGAGACGACGGCAGCGGGGTTAACCCGGTTTGTATTTCGCTGTGGCCGTTCCCGCCGTGATAGGTGCCGATCAGAAGGGGAACTCCGAGAGGGGGATCAAGCAGCTGCTGAGGAATGTCGCTCAGTGACTCGCCAACCCCATCTTCAGTCGAAAGCGTTGAGGTAATGACGTTGCTGCTCTGACCTAAAATGGCGATCTCTTGCAGGGTGTCGATCAGCAGGCGCACATCGCTGATGGTGCTACCCTGATCGGTGAAGTTATCGTTATCGGCCGTCAGGAGCACGCCCCCTAAATGATTTTCGCGAATAAGGGTGTAAATGGGAGAGTTATCGGTGATTTGGCTGCCCTCAAATGAGACAAGAAACAGCTGACCGATGCGTTCAGCCGGGCTCATACGCGAAAAGAGCGCCAGCGCTTCGGCCGCCCCGGGCGGCTCATCTTGCTGACGTTCTGTCGCAAAAGCAAATGAGCTGGTTGAGATCAAGCAGATCAAAACCAGAAAAAAAGACCACAGCCGTTTCATTTCGCGTTAACGGACAGCGGACGGGTAATATCGGCGGAAATGGATTCGATGCGTTTCTCAACTGTTTTGCCGCGAAAAAATAGGCTCACAGCCATCAACAAAATTGCCACTCCTGCAAAATTCAGACCACATTTTACCGCATGCCTGAATCAATTTCTTCTCCCAGCGACAAACCGGCACCACTGTCTTCTTCTCCTAAAACTTTCCCTTGCGGGGCAGTGCGCACAGTCCACACGGGTTGTGAGGTTACATAACGCGTAGTATAGCAAAAATTGAGGAGATCGGCAGGGCGGATCTTTGAATCGGGCTGAGTCGTATAGGAGAAAGTTAAGTTTACAATACACCTCCTCTGATCGCCGCCATTAGCGGGAAAATTTAGATCAACAGGGTTATAATTAGATGATTGTGAGCCCATCCAAAACAGGATTGCAAAGAGCCCGTCATGAAATTTTTAGCAAATAAACAGCATACCGCCCGCCTCTATTTGGTGGCCTTATTAATCGTGGTGATTTTCCCGGCATGCCAACAAACAGCGGAGCCGAATTCGCCGCCACCAACCGTCAACGCCGTTTTAGGAGATTCGGCCAACGAAGAAGTTGCTGCGATCTCGGAAACGGCCGCGCCCACGGAAACCGCTCCGACAACCGCCACCTCAATCCCTTCACCGACCACCACCAATACAGCCACCCCATTGCCTACCGCGACCCTGTTTACCACCCCGACATTAACCCCCTCACCTTCGTCTACAGCAACTGCTCAACCCACCCGGCCGCCTTCAACCCCTTCACCTGTCCCCCCAACCGCCACAAACCCACCCCCAATACCGTCCACCGCTCTACCCACAACCCAACCGGCAACCCAACCACCGGCTCAACCGGCATCCCTGCCGGCACAGGGTGCACCGCCATCTGGGCCAAACCTGCTGTCCAATCCCGGTTTTGAAGGGGGTAGCAGCAGCTGGGGCTGGTATAGAGATGATAATATGGGCATTATTGATAACTTTTTGGGGAATAGTTCTCTTGAACCGGGATTAGTACGCAGCGGAAATTTCTCCGGCCGCAAGCAGTTCCGCCAGCAAATTGAGGGTTTAACACCCGGTCAAACGTATCGTTTTGGCATTTGGGCAAAAATTTGGTTTCCGGATGAAGGGAGTTTTGAAGCGCCGGTCAGAGTGCGCCTGTGCGTGAATGGTTATGGTGAGGACGATCTTCGTTTATACACCACAAAATGTGGTGGGTGGGTCACCCCGATGGGGGATTGGCAATATCTGATTATCGACGTTAATGCGGTAAACGATAGGGTTTTTGTGATAACCAATTATCAAAAATTGTCCCCCAACAACCCTCCACCTTCTTATGAGGTTGTTTGGGATGACGCCAGTTTTGGCATCTCACCGAATATCGTTACTCAGGTGCCACTGACGACTCCCACACCCAGTCCACCACAGCGCGGAGCGGCTCAACCCTTCAATGTTGACACCTTCAGGGGAAATATTAACTCGCTGCAAAGTAATATTCAGCAGTTGGGTGGATTGCTCGATCGACTGTACAGAGGAAGCCGTGAAACCTGTGAGGAATTTAATCGATATTATAAAGGCATCGCCTCTGTATCGTTTTTCACCGATGTGCCTGAAGATTGGGCAGCCCTACACAGTGATTATCAATTTGCAGCCGAGCACGTCACCGACACCAACCGCGACATATATCTTATATGCAGTGGTGGCGGTGGTGGATTAACGGAATTAGTCTACGGAACCTCGCGCATCGGCATCAATGACGCCCTAGACCGGTTAAACCCGGCAGTGGATGCGGTCAATCAGAGATAGATATAAAGAAGAGAGAAGAGAGAAGACAGGGGAGAAAGGTGTAAGTTAATGGTCAATCGTCGTCCGACAGAACATTCACCGGTGGCCCTCTATCGGCCGTTTTTCTTCTGGTCGCTGCCGTTTACCTTTCTCTACTTTAGCCTGCCGGTAATTAGCCGTGAATTTGGGGCCGACGCGCTGGCCACTGGCGGTTTATTTTCTATTTTTACCGCTACGACGATGCTGCTGCGGCCGGTTGCCGGCTGGCTGCTCGATCGCTCCGGCCGCAAGCCGTTTCTGGTGGCCGCTCTGGCCGTCTATGGAGTTTCGATGGCCCTCTTCGCCTTTGCCGATTCGCTGAGCGGCATTTATCTGGCGCGCATGGTCCAAGGGGTTGGGTCCGCCTTTTTGTGGATCGCCGCCTACACCATCATCGCCGATTTGACGGTGTCTCAAGAGCGCGGGCAGGCGATCGGGCAGCTCAATCAAACCACCTCCCAGGGAGGGATGATCGGTATTTTTTTGGGATTCCTGCTCATATCGATCCTGCCTCAGGAGATCGGTTGGCAAATCACATTTGTCTGCTTTGCCGTCCTGACTCTTTTTAGCGCCTGGCTGGCCTGGAAAACGGTGCCAGATACCAAACCGGCGGCCGCAGAAGACGATCAACATATCCGCCTGAGCGGTCCCATGGTCAGGCTGCTGATCATTGTTTTTATCACCGGGGTTCCCGAGGCAATGTTAAGCCCGATCTACCTGACCTATTTGCTGGACAAATTTTCGGCCGATATCGGCACCCTGGCCTGGGCTTTTTTTCCAGCCGGGGTGGTCACCGCGCTGCTCGCCTCACGCCTGGGAGCGATCAGCGACCGCCTGGGTCGGGTGCAGATGATGGCCTGGGGATTGGCCGGATCGGGTGTTGTTTCCCTGCTCATGCCCGGCCTGCCCTCCCTGGTGTGGCTGGCGGTCCTCTATACCCTCATGGCCGTTTTATCCGGCATCTCCGAACCGGCCGAGGTGGCTCTGGTGGCCGATCTGACCGGCCGGGAAAGACACGGCCGGGGGTACGGCCTCTACGATTTTATCGAGAGCCTGGGCTTCACCATCGGCCCCCTGCTCGGCGGCTGGGTGTATGACGTCCTGGGGCCAACCGTACCATTCTATGTCAACGGGGTAATTTTGCTCGTCAGCGCCGCCGCCGTCCCGTTGCTGCTCAAAAAAGACCGCCAACCTCACGAGTAAAGCGAAACGCGATATTGAGTTTTGATAACCGGATTTATCCGGTTTCGGTCTCCATGGCCGATGGATTTATTCATCGGCCAAGAAAGGGGGCAACAAGGCTAAAAGCTAGGAAAACATTTGTTACACGGTACTATAATTAACTAGAATTATGATCTAAAAATAACGAATGATTGGGTCCGGGAATGCACAGAGGGAAAATTAGCTCATGGATGCACAAATAATTGAAGGTCTAAAAAATGCTGGTCTGGAACGAATTTCTAACTCCGTTATGGCACTGCTCGAGCCAGCCGTAGAAATTAAAACCAGGCAAATAAATAGACTACCTCGACGCTTCCTCAGTCGGCTGGGCCTTATAGATGAGTACAAACTGGATATCGGAGCTTCCAAGATTGGCGGGCTGCCTGATTTGCCGCCAAACGTCTCCTGGCCGGACAATAATGGAATGCCGATGTCATTTGTGGCTCAGTTCAATATGTCATCTGTCACGGCCCTGGATAGTACGGGATTGCTGCCATCGACAGGGATGCTTTATTTCTTTTTTCTCATACACGGTGAAGCGCCAACCGGTATATCGGGCAAGGTGTTGCATCTTGAGGGAGAGCTTCGCCGAACTCATCCACCGGCCGAGTTACCAAAAGAAGACAGATTTATCGCCTGTGAGGTCGAAATGGCCACCAGGATAACCCTTCCTCCATCGGATTCAGATGAAATCGATGTGTTGAAGTTAACGCGTGAGGAACGCGATCGGTATGATGAGGTGTGGTGGCAAATCATGCCGGATGGCATCAGCTTACTGGGTCATCCAATACCCGTGCAGTGGGGTGGGTGGATGCAGGAAACGCTGCGAACCTGCAGCGATGATGAACCAGCGGCTGCTTGGCAACTGCTCTTGCAGGTCGATTCGGATCGGAACGCTGGGATGATGTGGGGAGACATGGGATCGATCTACTTTTGGATTCGAGAAAAAGATTTGAAAGCCCAAAATTTTGCATCGATTTGCGTCATGCTCGAATGTTCATGAGGCCTCGATAATTACCATGGGAACTTGACTTCGCGCTGATCATGTAACATGCTCAGTGCGTACTCTGGTCGGGTTTACTTTTGGACTATTGTGGGGGTGGAGCCTCTATGCCACAATGTCAATTAGAATTTCGTTAACGCTCAACTGCGTTTGATCGTGAAGAGTTTGCAGCCGGGGGTGTGTGTCTATGGCGCTGTCGCGCAAGGTTTCAACTTCGCTTTTTCAACCGATCGTCACGCCGATTCTTGAGAGCCGGCCGCTGTGCCTCACCCTCACCGGGGCGGCATTAATGCAAAGCGCGCTGGTCGCTTTTAATAAACCTGGGTGGATTTGCCCCACCCGCGAGTATTTGGGGTGCCCCTGCCCTGGCTGCGGTTTGACCAGGGCAGTTGCCGCCCTTTTTTCCGGCGATTTGCAAACGATGATGGCCTATCATGCGCTGGCTCCCTTTTTTGTCATCGGCTTTTCTTTTGTGGTCGCGGCCGCCGTTCTACCACACCACCAGCGCCAGCGGCTGATCACCGCCGTGGACTGGAGTGAAAGGCGCAGCGGCATCGCCACCATTTTCCTAATCACGCTTTTTTGTTATTGGTTCGTGCGCCTGGTTATTTTTAATCAGGCTTATTTCAACTTGATTTTTTAATTAATTTCACCTGAGGAGGTTTATTGTGGAAATCTTATTGATTGTTGCCGGTTTAGCCAATCTGGTTTGTTTTATTTGGGTTTTGGTCAAGCTTTTTGCGGACAAAGGGCCTCTGCACGGGATATTGGGGATCGTATGCTCCATCTACACATTTTTCTGGGGATGGGTAAACGTCAGTGAACAAAATATTACGCCGGTGATGCTTGTTTGGACAATTAGTATCGTAGCCGGCATGGTGGCCCAAACCGCACTGGTCTAATTGAACACGCTGAACCCCCCTCCCAGTGGGAGGGGGTTAGGTGAATGAGTCTACTTATTCCGAATCCATAAACGGATACCGCCACGAGGCGGGCGGCGACAAAGTTTCCTTGATGGTGCGCACGCTAAGCCAGCGCTGCAAATTTTGTGCTGACCCGGCTTTATCGTTTGTCCCGGATGCGCGCGCGCCGCCAAATGGCTGCTGTCCCACGACCGCCCCAGTTGGTTTGTCGTTTATGTAAAAATTGCCGGCCGCATCCCGAAGGGCATCGCTCATGTGGGCCAGAGCGTAACCATCCCGGCCGAAAATCGCCCCGGTCAACGCATAAGGAGAGGTGTCGTTGCAGAGCCGCAGGGTTTCTTCCAGATCATCATCCTCGTAAACGTAGATGGTCAACACCGGGCCAAAGATCTCCTCACACATCGTCACCGACTGTGGGTCCTGAGTCACGAGCGTGGTCGGCTCGATAAAATACCCCTCGCTGTCGTCGCAGCCACCGCCAGTCAACACTGCCACATTGGGATCGCTTTTCGCCTGTTCGATATAGCCGCGTATCGTCTCAAAAGCCGGGCGGTCGATCACGGCGCTCATGAAGTTGGAAAAATCGGCCGGATCTCCCACCGTGATTTTGCTGACTTCAGCCACATACTTTTCGCGGAAGGTGGGCCAAAGGGAGCGCGGCAGGTAGAGGCGTGAGGCGGCCGAGCATTTTTGACCCTGATACTCAAATGCGCCGCGTAGAGCGGCCACAACGAGAGCGGGCACATGGCTGCTGGCGTGTGCAAAAATAAAATCTTTGCCCCCGGTTTCGCCCACGATGCGCGGATAATATTTGCGCTGACTAATCGTATCGCCAACCGCTTTCCACATCCCTTGAAACACGCGCGTGGAGCCGGTGAAGTGAATGCCGGCCAGATCGGGGCTGGCAATGGCCGGTTCCCCCACCTGCCGGCCGGACCCCGGCAAGAAGTTGATTACCCCAGGTGGCAAACCAGCTTCCTCCATCAGGCGCATAAAATAGTAGGCGCTTAAAACGGCGCTGGAGGCAGGTTTCCAAACGACGACGTTGCCGACCATGGCCGGAGCCGTCGGTAAATTGCCGGCGATGGCCGTAAAGTTAAAGGGTGTAACGGCAAAGACAAACCCTTCGAGCGGCCGGTACTCAACCCGGTTCCAGACCCCGCTGCTGGATGCGGGCTGCTCGGCCATAATTTGGGTTAGATAATAAGCGTTAAAGCGTAGAAAATCGATGAGTTCGCAGGCGGAATCGATCTCCGCCTGATGGGCTGTTTTTGACTGGCCAAGAACGGTCGCGGCGTTGAGGGTCGCGCGCCAGGGGCCGGCCAGCAGTTCGGCCGCGCGCAAAAAAATCGAGACGCGCTGTTCCCAGGGCAGGGCCGCCCAGGTCGACCGAGCGGCCAGGGCCGCGTTGATGGCCTGCTCAACTTCGGCACCTCCGGCCCGGTGATAGGTGCCCAGCTCCAAAGCGTGTTTGTGGGGAGCGCGCATGGTGGCCATATCACCTGTGCGAATCTCCCGGCCGCCGATAATCAGCGGCACTTCGACCGGGTTGTTTGACAATCTAACCAGCTCTTCCTGCAGGTGGGCTCGTTCAGCCGTGCCCGGAGCGTAAGATAAAACAGGCTCATTGGCGGGTTCAGGAACATAAAAATAACTATTCGACATAGTTGTGACTCCTAAATGGGATTTTGTTAAAGAGAAGTGGGTTTATGAAATAAGGAAGGCGCCGTTCGGCCGCTTTGGCGCGAGGGAGCGGCCGTGAAGATTGCATGGGCCGGCACCTCACTATTTGATGATACCTTACACCGATTTATCTTGGCTGTCTAGACCGGATTACCATTATCTCACGACCTGTCACCTCTTACCCTCCTCCAAACCTCAAACCCGTGCTCTAAATCCACAATTAAATCATCCGGATTTTCCAACCCCACAAATATACGAAACTGATGATCGGCTACCCCCACCTGCTGCCGCATTTCCGGGTCATCTGCATAAACAAAATCCAGCGGCAGAAGCAGGCTCTCAAACCCGCCCCAGCTTACCCCAATGGCAAAGAGCTTTAACGCCTCAACAAACGCATGATGGGCGGCCGTGGGTGCGGCCTGCAGCTGGAAACCAAACAAACTCCCGTATCCGCTCAGCTGCCTGCGACCGAGGGCGGCCAGCTCAAAAGATGGCAAACCGGGATGATTCACCGCCGCAACCTCCGGCCGGCTTTCAAGCCAGCGCGCAACTTTTAATCCGCCCTCGTGATGCTGTTTCATGCGCAGCGGCAAGGTGCGTAAGCCGCGCAGCGCCAAATACGCATCGGCCGGGGATAAATTGCTCCCCAACAGGACCGCCATGCTCTTGATCTTCTTAAAATGGTCTTCTGAACAGGCCAGCACCCCACATACCAAATCAGAATGACCGGAAAAGTATTTTGAGCCGGTGTGGATCACCACATCCACCCCCATCTTGTGCGGTTTCTGAAATATCGGGCTGGCCCATGAATTGTCGATCACGGTCACAATACCTCGCTCTGGGGCTATTTGGGTGACCGCCTGAATATCCTGCAGGGCAAAATTGAGGCTGCCCGGTGATTCTAGATAAATCAATTTGGTGGATGGCTTGAGGCGCGCACGGAGATCGGCCGCTTCCCCCAGCGTCTCTTCCGGAGCAAAAAAGGTGACCTTAACCCCAAATTGCTCCGCCAGGATGGCAGCAAATGAACGGGTTGGCCCATAAACGCAGTTTACAAAAAGGGCGTGGTCACCCTGTCCTAAAAATGTCAGCAGCGTGGCCGAAATGGCTCCCATTCCCGATGAGAACGCGATTGCTCGCTCGCTTTGCTCCAGCCCGGCGATTTTTTCTTCAAAAGCGGCCACTGTCGGGTTAAAATTGCGGCTGTACAGCGGCCGGTTAAAAGAATCGGCCATCGCGGCCTGAAAAGCCTCTATCGTTTCAAAGGTAAATAAAGACGCGCGATAAATCGGCGGATTGACCGACCCGGCCCCATCAGCCCGCCATTTTTCTTCACCGTCGTGGAGGATTTGGGTTTCGTCGTTCATATTAGCTCAGCCCTTTGGGCCTCTTAGCGGTTTAGCTCGGTGCTGTCGCACCTCTTGGCACAGCCCTTCGGGCCTTTTAGCAATTTGGCTCGGCGCTGTCGCGCCTCTTAGCACGGCCCTTCGGGCCTTTTAGCGGTTTAGCTCGGCGCTGACGCGCCTCTTGGCACAGCCCTTCGGGCCTTTCAGCGGTTTGGCTCGGTGCTCTCGCACCTCTCAGCACGGCCCTTCGGGCCTTTTAGCGGTTTGGCTCGGTGCTCTCGCACCTCTCAGCACGGCCCTTCGGGCCTTTTAGCTATGAGCTGAAAGGCGCGCCAGCGCCGAGCTGACAGCCGCGCAGCGGCGTGCTAGGTAAACGCATACACAATATGCGCATACCGGCGCCGTATGGCCTGCGGCACCCACCCTTCCAGCTGAGCATAAACACCCAATCCCCACATGGCAAACGCCTCAAAACGGCCGCTGGTAGCCTGTTCCCGCTGATCTTCCGTGCGGGTGATGCCGGGTGGGAATGGGGGCAAATCGATATAGCCGCTGTGGCCGGCCTGCGGCCACAAAAGGCGCATTTCGGTCGATGTTAAGCCATCCAAACCGCTGATGCCCACATGGGATTCATTGTCTTTGTTTGGGGAAAATACAGCGTAGCTGGAGGATACTCGCTGTACTCCGGCCGCATACGCTTTTCGCTCCTGAGGTTGAAGCCTCTGTAACACCTCGGAAGAGAGGGTTAAATCAAACACCGTCTCCTGCCAGGGCAAATCAGCCCAGGAGTCGATCTGCGAATAGGTGGGCTGGCAGGTGAGCATTAAACCAGTCGCCTGCACGGCCGCCAAAGCGTGTTGTGCTTTTTCCAAACCTTCTGCCCTTTCATCGACAATCGTCAGAGCGGCGTTGAGCTCCTCAGCCAGCAAAAAGAAATCGAGACTTGAGCCATACCGCTGGGGCAAACCGGCCATTAAAATCGATTTGGGATGCGGCCGGCGGGCCAGCCAGGAACGAAGCGCCAAACGCTTGACATAATACTCGTATGCTGTACCGACTCCCTCTCCTTCAGCCAGAGCTAGCGGATAAAGCTGTTTAATCGACCAGTTACTCAACATACTTCTCTAAACCGGTTATGGTGTTGCTGCCGCGTAAGCTCACGTAAGATACCCGTTTTCGCGATACCAAGCCACCGTTCGCCGAAGCCCGTCACCCAGCGAGACCTGCGGCCGGTACCCCAATTCTTCATTTGCCTTGGCCCAGGAAAATCGATAGCTGGTGCTAAAAAAATCAACGGCGGAGCGAGTGAGCGGTGGGGTAATGCCGGTCAACTGCCCTGCAAACTCCAAAACTGCGGCCCCAGCATAAACCAGCGGCCGGGGTAGGGAAAGCCGGGGCACCTGAACCGCCATCGCTTCAGCCATGGCGGCAATAAACTGGTGAAAAGTAACTGATTTCTCCCCGGCGATCTGATAAATTTCTCCCGCACGCCCATTTTCGAGAGCTAGCATCATACCGCGGACCCCATCTTCGATAAAGGTTGGATGGCAATAAGAGCGGCCGCCGTTTACAAAAAAGAAACGCTTAGTTGCTACCGCTTGAAACAACCCCAAAACGTGCAAATCGCCTGGACCGTATAAAAATTCCGGCCGGACAATAATGATCGGTGCACCAGTTGAGGCCATTTCCAAAACGAGTTTCTCCGCTGCAGCTTTGCTTCGCTCGTAGGGGTTGGTAGGCCCATAGGGGGCCTCTTCCGATTTGGGTTTTTCAACGGTTGGCCCCAATACGCCCGGGCTGCTGACGTACAAAATCCGCGACACCCCAGCCTCACCGGCCGCCTCCATGAGGCGGCGCGTGCCCTCAACATGCAATTCGACATATTCCGCTTCAGAAATACCAAAAGCGCCCAGGCGGCCGGCGGCATGCACCACCACTTCATGATCCGTCAGCTGTGAGGTCCATTGCCCAGGTTGAGTCACATCTCCCTCGACCCAGCGCAGAAGAGGGGTTGACGGGTTCACCTGGGATGGAGATCGACGGGTCAGGGCGGTCACGGCCGCACCCTGGCTCAGGAGCGCCTGAAGCAGCGCTCCACCCACAAACCCGGTTCCACCGGTCAAAAAAACGTTCATTTTTGATCACTCATGTGGATTTTGGCCAGAGGGTTCACGAGTTTTTTGAATCTCGCCTCTTTTTTCTAAGGGCCGCTTTTCGCTCCGCTTCCCGTTCTTGAGCATGCGCCTTTAGCTGAGCGGCCTTTTCAGGTGACACCTCATACGCCATGACCGGGCGATAAACGCTCTGACATCTCTCCCCCAAACGGCAGTCCGCCAAAGGGAGTTGGGGAGCATCATCCGGGTGATAAATCGCTCCTTTTTCGTACTGAAGAGAGGCGGCCGCCTCCACACAGCAGGGGCCGAATTCAACCCGCACCCCCACAATCGATCCACCGGAACGCATCCCCAGGCGATACGCTGCCAGCGCCTTTTCCGCATAATTTGGCGCTTTCTCCATATCGTGATGAAAGTTGTCTAACCAGTTAAAAGCCATGAGTTTAAGTCCTGAGTCCTGAGTGCTGAGTCCTGAGTGCTAGGTCCTGAGTGTTTTTACTCAGAAGACACATCATCCTGGGCCATCGGCAGCGGAATCCTTTCCCCGGCCGTGCCCCCAAACCGCTCCCGGCCGCTGTTTGGCGAAATCACCTTCAAACCAACGCGGGTGAGGGTTGGTACATCGTGCAGCATATTGGTGTAAGAGGCGTTAGCCAGGGGACAGTGACACTCTTTGGCGGCAATGCTTCGACGCACCTCTTTTATCTTCTCCCCAAACCAGATCTCTTTAAAATCGTAGGCAAAATCGCGCAAATTTCCCAAATCATCCGCCCGCACACAGCAGGGCCATACGGTGCCGTCTGAATAAATTTGGGCGCTGGCCCATCCGGCGTAACAATCAATTACCTGATCTTGTTCATCGAGGATCTTTTTGACCAGCTTATAATACTCGATCCGAAATGCTTCGGTTATTTTGGCCATGCCCGTAAACTGTTTTGACTCGATATAGGCGATGAGCTGATCGATCGCGGCCGCATACTCTTCAGGATCCGGGGTGATCGGCAATCCCACCGTATCAAGTTCAACTCGCGGCTCAGCAATTTCCGTAATAAATTGATCCGCACCGGAGCGATTGGCGTAAGCGATCAGTTCAGGTACGTGATCGTGATTAAAAACTGAGATAACCGAGTGAATGCCGATGATTAAATTGTCAAACTCATCTCTCAGGGCCAGAAGCTGCTCCAGCCGCTCTTCAAATTTTTCAAAATTCCCCATCACCCCCCGAATGAAGTCGTGTTTCTCGCCGACCCCATCGAGAGACAGATTGATAATGACCTGACTCTCCGGGCACGCCTCACAGATAGCGCGCACCCGGTCCGGGATGCTGTTGAGAATGCCGTTTGTGGGGATGTTGATAATTCCCGGTTGGCAATGTTTGTAAGCCAGCTTCGCCAGCTCGACCACGTGTGGATACATCAGCGGTTCTCCCCCACTGATCGTAAACCAGTATGGGGCACTACCCATCGACGCCAGCGCCTTATCCCACTCCTCTAAGGTCAGCTCATTTTCCCGTTTCATCCAAATATTGCACGTCAAACAGCGTGAATTGCACTTTGGTGATGGAGAAAGGGTTAAATTGATGGGCAGCATCTTTGGCCACCCAAACCGTCGATAAAGACGAAATAACGGCACGCGGGCCAGCACACCGAGCATTGATTTCATAAATTCCTCAATGAAAGGAGATGGGTTTATTGATGTATCGGTTTATTGGTATATTTGTCTATTCTAGGGAAAGTCCAACCGTCTAATAAACCAATTATTAATAAACTAATAAACTTATACACCGTTAAAGCAATAAAATTCACATCCCTCTTTCTTCTCACATTTCCAACTTCTTCGTCGTTTTCGCAATTTCCCACACGGTATGGGACGCATTGCGCTTAAAATCTCGTTTACCCAGCCAGCGGCCGTACGCCTCCAAGAAAGCGCCGCCAATACTCCAAAAAAAGTGTTTTGGTCGCCAGTCAAGATGTTTCATAAAAATTCTTAAAATCGTTCCCCCACGCATCGTGCTAACTTCATATCCCAAATCGCGCTCAAGCTCGAGATGACCGGCAAAAATCCGGCGGCGCTGCCGCAAAAAATCGGCCACGGTTTCCGGTCCTTTGTTGAGCACAACCGCATCAGCCACATAATGAACCCGATACCCCTGCGCCCGAATAATCGGTTCAACACTGGCCTCGTCAACGGCCGTATGGTTGGGGATTCGCTTAAAAATGTGGCGGAAGGCCACCAGTTCACCCGCCTTAAATTTGCCTTCGCGATTTAATTCATGGTGAAGTCCCCACAACATATGCACCACAAACCCCAAAAATTCCTCCCGATCATTGACCGGCACGGGATGAGCGCCGGTCATCCCCATTTCCGGATCGGCAAATGGCACAACCAGCTTCTCGATCGCATCATCTTGGGGCAGCAAATCAGCGCTGCACAAAATGACGACCTCTTCTTTGACCTGCCTGAGCAGCAAATTGATCGCCGAAGCCTTTCCTTCACGCTTCTCCTGCACCAGAAGCTGAATCCGGCCGTCCCGAGCCGCCCAATCCTGCACGATTGATTCGGTGTCGTCGGTACACCCGCTGGCCACAACCAGTATTTGGGTCAAATGCACCTGATTTAACCGTTGATTACTGATCGACTCAAGCAGCCGGCCAATGTTGGCCGCTTCGTTATGGGCGGTAATCCCTATGGCACAGGAAATTTTCATGAGGGGGTATTATCGGAGAGAGGGGCCAAGCGGTCAATTTTTCAAATGAGATATTGCGGAATTCATCACCTCAAATTCCTTTTCATCAAAATTTACCCCAGATCGATCCGCCAACAAAGACAGCAGAGGGAAACCGTAGGGATCACGGCCGTTGGCCAACAGCTGCGCCGCGGCCGCTCCCACACTCAACGAGTGTCCCGCATCAATTTTTGACAACCGGGCACGCTTCTGATGCTCCGCTCGCAAAATCAGCTTCTCCCGCCGCGGCGGGATCAACCACTGGGCCACGGTATAAACGGTGGCTACCGGCAGCCCTAAACGGCGCAGACGAGCACCCAAGCGGCGAATCCAATCCTGATTTAAAACCTGCCCTTTTGTAGATGGCTTGGGAAAGGGGTACACCATCCCGTCGGCCGAAATCAGACTTTGCAAATTATCCATACCGGTTAAATCCGCGCTTCCAGCGGCCAGCGCCTGAGCTTTGGTCAACATGCGCTGTGGATCCCGATCAGAAATCAGGATCGCTTTCCCTTGTTCATCCATCAAGATGCCCGCTTTCACCAGCAAAACTTTCCGTTCCCACAACATCCAGCGCAAAAGCGGCTCGATCACGTTGCTGTAAAGCACGGTCGGGGAGCGCTGCACCAGGGGTGAAGCCACTACTTCGGCAAATCGCTCTAGCGGATAAATGGTGACCGCAAATCCCAGGCGGCCGAGCCCCTCGTCATAGCTGATCGTGTCCCGCGTGCGGCGTGGAGTTCCATGCCGATCCAGCCGCAGCCGAATATCAATTTCGGCCGGTTCCCGATCGGTTTGAAAATAAATCATGTCCGGCAGCGGAATCGGTGACTCAATCGTCAGCAATCCGTGAATATCGTAATAATTAATCGACCGCTCATGAGCCAGCAAATCGCGAGTCCAAATCCAGCGATCCGAAAGCAAATAGCGCACGCCGGTTGTCAGGGCGATGGCCAAAATATTGCTGATTAACAGCGGCCACTCCAGGCCAAAAAAGCTCAAGGCAAACAGCGGCAGCCGCAAAAAGAGCAAAAAGAGCTGATTGATCAGCACATACCGGCCAAACTTCTGCCCGCTCCCGTCATTGGGGAAAACAAAGCGGCGGTTGGCCCAAAACGAAATCAAATCTGACAGCTCGGTCGCCAGCACCACGGCCAGCAGCGGGTGCAAAATCGCCGGACCGGCCAGCAGCCACACCAGCCCGTTATTCAACAGAAAAGCAAACAGCCCCACCAGTAAATATTTTCCCATCGGCCGCTGATGGGCGGTTAAACGCAGCGTCATCAAATGACGAAAAAAGCGCATGCCCTCCTGAAAGTCAGCCTTGCTCTCCCCATCATAGCGCTCGGCAAAGTCAAAGTGGACTTCCGTGATGCGCATATCCGGGCAGCGCACCAAAATTTCGAGCAGGATCTTAAACCCTTCCGGCTGCAAACGGCCAGCGTCAACCTGATCCCGACGAACGAGAAAAAAGCCGGTCAGCGGATCAGAAACATCTTTGAGCGATCGGGGAAACATCGCCCGAGCTAAAATCGTCAGGCTTTGTGACGTTAAGGTGCGAAAAAGGGTCAACCCCTGCGGCCCCAAAACATTGGCTTTGCGGCTGGCCACAACCATATCCGCATCGAGCTTCTGAGCGGCCGCAAGAAGCTGGGGCACCACCTCCGGCGGGTGCTGCAAATCCCCATCCATCACGCAAACCCAGCGTCCGCGGGCGGCCTGCAATCCATCAACCACCGCCCCGCTCAAGCCATTTCGCGCCTCCAGCGGCCGGTGAAGAAGGCGCACCGGCAACGCGGATCTTTCCGCCAGGGCGGCAATCACCTGCGGCGTTTCATCCCGGCTGTCATCCACAAAAAGCACTTCGGCCATCTCGTGTGTTAATACAGCGGACAAACGATCAACTAGAGGCTGCACGTTTCCCGCTTCGTTCATTGTCGGGACGATAACCGTTAATTCCATCTAAGATCCATCTCCAGAGCCGTTTAAAGCCATCACCCACGGTTCACCAAGCTGCTCCCCGGTCGCGGCATCGTATAAACCGATGCGCACGCCGACCGGCTCCTGGAGTATGTCAAAACCGTGCTGCTGAGTAAAAATATCCCCCGGCCGCCACGAACTGCTGTCAAAGGTCAATATATCGGACTGCCCAATAATTTGATTCTCTCGATCGAGGGCGTGGACAAATATTTTTAGCGTTTGCTGCGTGTCCTGCTTGACGCGCCACCGCGTGATTACTGACATCACCCCTTCGCTCAAGGTGATTTCCGGCTCAATCATCTCCGCCGCTCCCATATCCCGAGCCACTGCCAAATCGGCAAACGGCTGCTGCCCGGCCGGGAGTTCCCACAATTGCACCCCGTCCTGTGTGGCCATGAGGTTCATCTCCCACTGCGATGGATACGCCGTGGCAACCTGCTCCGGCACGAACAAAAAAAGCCCGTCGGGAGCATACACCGCCCCGGCCGCTGGATCAAACCAGCGAATTTTTCGATTGTTAGACGAAATTTGAGCCATCAGCGATGGAGCAATTTCATAAGGCACCACGTTGCCAAATGCCACATCGACCTGCGGGTCCTCAAACTCGATGTGGAAAAGATAAATGCTTTCCCCGATCCGCTCAACCGGCTCCATCTCTTTAAAAACGTCAAAAAAATCCGCCTGGCCCCCTAAAACCGCCCCGTGTAAGTTGGTGAGGCTGATCGCATACCAGCCCGGTGCCGGGTCTGAAGGAACAAACGGCTGGCGCAGCGGCGGCCGCTGTTCCGGCCCGGCCGGCCAGGTGGGCAAACTGATAAAATCGAGCCCGTAAATCGATGGGTGCATCGTGCCAAAGTAGCTTAAGTAAACCGGCTCTTTTGCTTGCTGCTGCCAGGAGGCCACGGCCTGTAGATCTTGACCCCAATCGATATTGCTGTCCGACAGGACAGCCCCACCACCACTCGGACCACCCACAAGAAAGTTAAAAAACGGCAGGTAATCGGGCCAAAAACGAGCCGCCTGCCCTGCCAACAGCAGCAAAATGACCCAGAGTGCGGCCCGGAAGTTAGGATAAGCCAGCGGTTTGGCTGACGGCCACACCTGAGCGATCATAACCAGACCAAGCAGCACCATAAACGGCACGATCGACAGCAGGTAGCGATAGCCTATATTGATGGCTGATGCCTGGGTAAATCCCAAATATATCAGAAGCGGGAGAAGCAAATACATCCAGCTGGACGGCAGCTTTCGCTGGATCGTCAAGGTGATCATGGCCACCATCCCGGCCGCAAACAGCAGCAGCGTTGGCAGCGGGGTTTTAACCAGCAGGGCGATCAGAAAGTAAGTTGCCCATCCCCCCTGGCTGATCTCACCATTTAAATAGACGCCGTGAGTGCCACCCAAATAATTAAGCTGCCAGAAAAGCTCATCCCAAAAGACCCCGCCCGGCAGCGGCCGAAAAGCGAACCCAAACACCGCCCAAATCACCACCCAGCTGATCAGGCCGCTGCCAATCAGCCCCAAAACCGGCCGTACGCTGCGCTTCTGCCAGGCAACCCACAACCCCTGTAGGGCCAATACCGGCACAATCACGGCCGAAGTAAATTTGATCGATAATCCAATCCCCAAGGCCACCCCACACCACACAATTCCCCAATTTTTGTCTCGGGTCAAAAAATGGTATCCACCATACAGGGCGGCCAGATAGCAGAAAGCGGCCGGGACGTCATTGGTTACCAATCGGCCATGGGCAATTATATTGGGATCAAGCGCCACCAGAGCGGTGGCGATGAGGGCCAATCCCGACCCTAAACCCAGATCAAGCGCCCAGCGAAATACCAGGGCAGCCAATAAAAGAGCAAACCACATCCCGGTTAGACGGGCTAAAAACAGGAGGCGATGCCACGGATTGCCCATCTCAAACATAAAGAGAGATCCGGTCACACTCCAGTTGCCTTCCTCCCAGGCGTCTGTCTCCGTTGGAAATTGCAAATCCGGCTCCAAAATCGCTGGGGCGGCGGCCAGACCGTGACCGACCACCGGATGACCCAGGCGGAAATGGGTTGCGCCGGTCAGCCAGTAAGCCAGTCCACGATGGATATGCGCCGGTTCATCCACCACCGGGCTTTTTTCTAATCCGCTGCTCACCATCAGCCAGAACGACAGCAGCAAAATAAGCAGCAGCGGCCAGCGTGGGTTAAAAGAAGGGGGAACAGCGGGTCCGGCCGCTTGATGATTACGCATAACGTCGGTATTCTACTCGACCCAGGATAATTGATCACACCTTTTCATTTCGTTGAAGGGTAGTAGGAGAAAAAAATTTAATTAATTTTTATCAACCATGAAAAACACAAAAGGACACAGAAAATAATTACAGCAGGCAAAATCCCCATGCAGTTCAGGGATGGACGGGTTACAGGTTTGCTCAAAAACAGACCAACAGGCTCCCCTCCCCGCGTCGGGTCCAAGGGCAGACAGATAAAAATTCCATTCTCATACAGTCCGACAGGCGCCCCTCCCGAATCGGGAGGGGGAATTTGTTGGACCGAAAAATAGCCGGTTAATCTTTTAAAAACTTTTGTGTTTTTCGTGTTTTTTGTGGTTATTTTTATTTATGATGCGCCAGAAAACAATCCGTATTGCGGCTATCGCCACCCTCATCGTCAGCTTGCTGCTGACCCTGTTGATCGCCACCGACTGGTGGCCGTATTTGCGCGGGCCGCAGCCGGACAGCGAGGTATGGCACTGGACCTATGCCCCAAAAGGGCTGGCCAACGCCCAAATATTTTTAGGGTCGCTGATCGCCGGTCTGCTGCTCAGCGTGTACTGGCTTGAAACAGCCGTTTCGCGCAGGCGCACCCGGCTGATTTTGCTTTTGCTGGCAGCCGTAACCTTTTTTTTGCAGTTTGGTCTGGTTAAAGTCACCCGGCAAAATGCCGCAGCCGAATTGATCGATCGCACCCTGGCCGTCGACACCAGCGGCTACTTCTGGACGGCCGCCCAGCTGCCCGATCTGAGCGCCGCTCTGACTCAGTATCCCGAGTTAATGCCCACCTTTGAATCGGATCATGCCCAGACCCATCCGCCAGGGCTGGTTGTGCTCAACCGCTGGACCATCAACCTGCTGGAGCGCGCTCCCCGACTGGCCAACCGGCTGGCCGCCCAGGTGTGGCCCCAGCGCTGCACCGATCGGTGGCTGCTCGACCAGTCAGCCGCAGGTGCCGCCGCCCTGGGCATCTGGTCCTTTTTACCCCTCGTGCTCTGGGCCGCAGCCGTGCCTCTAACGTATCCGCTGGCCATCTGGGTTCACCCCCAATCGCTCACGGCCGCCAAAATGGCCACGATCATGACCGCCTTTTTACCGGCCGCCGTTTTTTTTGTCCCGGTTGACAGCCAGATCTTTGCCGCGTTGACCGTAGTCATTACTCTCCTGTTTTGGCGCGGAATTTCGACACTGCGGCTGGATTGGCTGGTGGCGGCCGGGCTGCTCCTCTCTTTTAGCTCCTTTTTGTCAATCGGCAACGCCCCCCTGCTGCTGCCCCTGATCGCCCTGGGGTTCTGGCTGCGGCGTGACGATCATTGGCGGGATCATTGGCGCTGGCTCCTGCCGTTTGGCGTCGGCTCGGCCGCCGTGTGGCTGATTTACTGGGTTTGGTTCGGTGTGCCCCCCTGGGAAATCGCCCTGACCGGTCTGGACAATCATTACGCCCTGGCCACCTCGCAGCGCAGCTACGGCCGGTGGCTGGGTTTTAATCTCGTTGACCTGCTGCTCTTTGCCGGTCTGCCGGCGGTCTTGGGCACCCTGGGCTGGCTGTGGGCCATCCGGCAGCAGAGGTCCACAGCGGCCGTAATGTCCGTCATCGTCCTCGGTTTTATCATTCTGCTCAACTTGAGCGGCTCCACTCGTGGGGAAGTCGGCCGAATCTGGCTTCTTTTTATGCCCTGGCTGACGATCCTGGGCGGCCTTTTCTGGGGGTCTTTTAGCGATCCAAACACCACCGGAACCCGCCCGAGTATTCTGCTGGCTCAACTGATCCTGCTGGCCGCTCTGGGGTTGAGCTGGCAGGGAATCGAAGCGGTAATTGTGCAGGCGGAGCAGCCGCCAATGCCCGCCATCGATACCGGCACGCTAAACCGATACGGCCTGGAGTTTGGGGAACAAATCGCCCTGACGCATGGCGGCGCTCGCTTTGAATCGGCCGCCTGGCTGGTGAAGGTTGACCTTGTTTGGGAAGCCGTTGGGCCCGTCGTGCGGCCGTACACCGTTTTTAACCACGTCAGGAATGCTGAAGGCGACATCGTGACCCAGCTCGACGGCTGGCCGGTCGACAACCAGTGGCCGCCAACCTGCTGGCAGGTCGGTGAGCAGGTGGTTGATCGGTACACCATTGTTCTTTCCGAAACGCTGCCGCCAGGCCGCTACGAGTTGTGGAGCGGCCTGTACGATCCGCGCGACTTTTCACGCCTGACCACTCAAGAAGGGTCTGACGCGGTGCTCATCGGCAGCTTTGGGGTACCATCTCTTCCATGAACCGTCTTCACCGGCCGCTGTTTATACTGGCTCTGCTGCTTTTCTGGTGGCTGGCCCTGTCGTCGTTGGCCAACGACAGCCCGACGATGGATGAACCCAACCATTTGACCCGTGGGGTGACCTTTGTGTTAACCGGTGATCCGCGGCTCAGCGTCGAGCACCCCCCGCTGATCAACGCCCTCAGCGGGCGGCTGGCCACGCTCACCCCCCATATTTTGCTGCCGCTTGAAGACCCCAGCTGGCAGCGACAGCCGTCAGAAACGTTCTGGTACCTTTTTGCCGATCGCTTCAGCTGGGATGTTAACCGGGACCGCCTGCTGCAGATGGTTTTTCTCGGCCGGCTGCCCATCGTCCTGCTGACCATGCTGATGGCGGCAGGGGCTGCCCGGTTCGCCCAGCGGTTGTGGGGTGGTCTAGCCGGATTAGCCGCCCTGCTGGGGCTGCTGTTTGACCCCAACATCATCGCTCACGGCCGCTATATCACCACCGACCTGGGGGGCACTGCCTTTATTTTTTTGGCCACAGCAGTCTTGTGGCATATCTGGACCCAGCGGCGGCCGCGTTTCTGGCCGGATACGCTGCTTCTGGCGGTGGTGATGGGGCTGGCGTTTACCAGCAAGCTGCTGACCCTGGGGTTTATCCCTATCTGGAGCGTCCTCGCTTTGCTGCCCCTTTATCGGCCGGATGATGGGTGGAGGCGCGGGGGTCGACGCCTGTTCCAGCTGTGGCTGGCCGGTTTTGTGTCCATTTTTGTCGTGTGGGCGATTTTCGCCTTTGAGTGGGGGCCATTTTTATTTCTCGACCCCTCTCTCAGCTGGCTCAACGTTTATTCAGCTCCCATGCCTACTTTCTGGTCCGGCATTGAGCGGATACTGCTCCTCAGCGGCGGCGGCCGCCCCACGTTTTTACTCGGCGAGCTGTCGACGTCCGGCTTCTGGAATTACTTTCCGGTTGCGCTGGCCGTCAAAACGCCCCTATTGACCCTGCTGCTGCTGGCGGCCGCTTTTCTTGTTGGGCTGGCCGGCCACCGCGCCTCTTCATCAACGGCCAACGCAGGGTCATCATCACTGCAAAAAACGGTGTTTCTCATTTTGCCGGCCGTGTTTTATTTTGCCATCAGCATGACCAGCGCCCTCAATATCGGTTATCGACATCTTTTGCCGATTTTACCGTTTGTCTATCTCCTGATCGCCGGGCTGTGGGGGAAAAACATTCTCCTGCCGGCCGTGTGGACCCGTTTGCGTCTGTGGATACTCCCACTTTTCTTGCTGCCCGCCCTGTGGATTTATCCGCACTATCTTAGCTACTTCAACCTCGCGGCCGGTGGACCAGCAAACGGCCACCACATTTTGATCGATAGCAACATCGACTGGGGGCAGGATCTGGCCCGGCTCCAGCAGTGGATGATTGATCGTGAAGTAGAGGAAATCAAACTGGCCTGGTTTGGCACCGCTGATCCATCGCTATACGACATCAACTACCAGCCTCTGCCCGGGCTGCCCCGTCATTTTGAGCTGTGGTGGGCGGTTCCCTTTAACCGGCAAAATCCGGATCCCGGTATCTATGTCATCAGCGCCAGCAATTTGTGGGAGCTGCCGCTCGAAGAGAAAACGGTGTTCGCCTGGTTCCGCGCCCGTGAACCGGATGAAAAGGTAGGGTATTCGCTGTTTGTGTATGTTGTGGAGTGAGATACGAAATACGAAATACGATTTACGAATGAACTCTGGCGAATCAACAGTCCATTTTTCAATGGTCAATAGCTAATATCCAATAGCCAATGGTCAATGGTCAACGACATAATAACCAATAAACGAATATACCAATTAACCAACACACCGTTGAAAATTGAATATTGCCTATTGATTATTGATTATTATTTCCACAAACTCTCCCCCACCAACCTGTAATCGCTCTCCTGTTTTTCGGTTGTAAAGACCGATGCGCAAGGCGTAGAAATTGGTGTCTGGCAGCTGAATCACCCGCGGGTCTCGGACGAGATCGCCTGGCCGCCAGATCGAGGTCGCGGCCAGCCCGGCCACCGGCTGCCCATCCGCCTGGGCGATAATCTCCCCCGCTTCGTCAATGACGTGCACAAACACATCGTAATCCACGTTGACCGTTTCCAGCGAGCGCCAAAACAGGTCCACTTCAACCGTTAGCGCATCCGGCCGCCCCATCCGCACCCCCTCCAAACGAATTACTTCCCCGTACTCACTCTCTACCCTAATCACTTCATCATCATTTCCATCCCCCATCACCTGCCACCCATCATCCATAACGTATGGCCACGTTACCCGATGCACAAACGCATCTGGCTGCAAAATAATGGTATGGGTTCCGGTTTCTACTCGATGCACTTCCTCAGCAATGATAGGGTTGGTTATGATCTCCCACCGCCACAGGACGAACGCCACCGTATAATCAGGCGGCTGCGGCTCCAGAGCCAAAAGACGAGCCAGCGTCTGGTTGCGTCGCAGCTTCTCCGGCTGGCGCACGGCCGGCCACAGCTGCGGTGAAACCAACCCGTTGCTGTCGACGATCCGCCGGTTGGATAGATAGCCAATCGCCCCGATGTCGTCAACCGCCAGGACGGCATCGGCCGGGGTATTGACCGCCAGCCACTGCCCTAAGGCCACGTCGATTTCCAAAATTTCGTTGGTGTTGGCAGCTAGCATATCGGCCCAGGAGGGCAAACGCCAGCTGCCGCCCAGAGCCAACACCAGGGCCAGCAAACCGATCAGCAATCGTCTGGGCAAAGGTGCCCTACCTTCAACATCAACCATTCGCCGTATTAGAAAATCCGCTCCGGCGGCTGCCAGGATCATTTGTAAAGGTAGAGTGGGCAAAATATAGCGGCCGTGATGCCATACGCCGTCAACGGTGGCCGCCATAGCCAGCGGCAGCCCGATAAACCATAAGGTCATCAGGGGAGTCCTGCGCCAGGTGGCCCAAAGGCCCACGGGCACCAACAACAGCGAAATTGGATTATCAAACCACTGCAGCCTCAGGGTCTCCACCAAGAAACGCACGCTGTACCCCCCGTCGGTCGACGCCTTGGCGTAAAAGGTGTTGGGTAAGGGGTTCTGGGTGACGGAAAGACAAAACAGCACATACGGCAGGGCGATCAGCACATACACGACCGCCGGCCAAAACAACGCCTTCAACCTATCACCGATCACCCGCCACCCATCACCCAGCACCCATCTCCCATCACCTATAACCCAACACCCAACACCCAGCACCCACAGCAAATGTCCTTCCGGCCGCACCTGGCTGGCTAAGCCGAAGAGGATTGCCGCCAAAACGGTCAGCCCCTTTTTTTGCATCTGCCAAATACCGCTCATAGTCAAAAGGGCAAAAAGAGTAATTTCCATCCCGGACAGTCCGGCCCACACAAAACGGCCGGTCAAAGCGACCGCTGCCCCAGCGGCAAACCCCAGCAGCGGCCGTCCGGTCAGATCTACCGTCCAGGCATAAGCCAGCCACAGGCACCCGATAAAAAACAGGGCGCTCAAAGCAATGGCAAAAGGAATCATAAAATCGGCAGACGCGGAGAACGGAATCCCCAAGGCCAGGAGCAGGGTCCACAGCGGGGCGGTTGATCCAGGCGTGGGTTCACCGGGATTAAAGCTAAACCCCTGTCCCTGGGCGATATTGCGGGCAAACACGAGATGAATCCAGGTATCGTCCAGGGGAACCCCGACTTGACCGCCGGTAAAAGCCAGTGACCGCCATAAAAAAACGGCCAAAACAGCCAACCCAACAGCTAGCAGCAAAACTAGGTAAAGAATTGCGATTTTCGATTGACGATTTTCGAGAGGGTTGCTCTTCATTGACGATTGACCATTGACCATTGATTATTGATTATTTTTATAAAGCGCTGCGGCCAGCAGCATCAGACCAAACAAAGAAAAAAGCCCTCCGAGTAAAAAGCTTTGCGGAATATAGCGCCAGGTGACGGTGTGCTGTCCGGCCGGGACACAAACAGCCCGCACCGCACTGTAAGCAACGGGCCAGGTATCCAGACGCTGACCGTCAATTTCTACTCGCCAGCCGGGATAGGCGGTTTCGGCAATTACCAGCAGGGTCTCCTGCGTCGCCTCGGTCTGAATTTCCCAGAAACCCGCTTCTTGAGCCACAATTTCAAACCTCGCCGCTTCGTCCCCGGCGGTGCAGGTGACCGGCCGATCGACAATCGCCGTCTGCCCCGGATCAAAATCCGGTTGGTGCAGCCGGGCGATCGCTTCTTCTGATCGGGGCAAAAGTTCGATATGGGGGACAAAACGAACGAGCGGCAGCGGCCGAGAGCGTTGATACACCCATGCCTGACCGGCCTGACCCACCAAAATCAGCGGCCGTTCTCCATCGGTAAATTGGTCGAGCGGCGTGGTCGCCACCACGTGGGTAGCCCCTAAAATATCGTAAGCGGTCGACCGAGGATCGGTTACCGAGGATACGAGCTGCGTATACCGGCCGATTTCCAGCGCATTGTAGCCAAACAGGGAATCCAGCCCCACCTGTCCAGCCCCATTTTGATCAAAGATGGAAATACCCCAAGGCAAAATCCGGTCTTCATCATTGGAAGTCAGCAGGTCGCGTGCCTCATACCAAAAAGAGGCGGGAGTCATCGGTTCCAGCCGCTTGAGCTTATAGCCAAATGTCCAGAGATCAACCACAATCAAGCCCACCAGAAGCAATGTCCAGCGCCACCGGTTCGCCGGCCGGGCTTGCTGCCAGCGAAACAACAGGAAAACGGCGGCCAGCAGCAAGATGACCGCCATCGACCAGCCGCCGAGCTGATGCCACAGACGGCCGCTGGTGTCGCTGGGGTGTTGGGACACAAACACCGCCCCAGTTGCGGCAACAGCAAGCACCCCGCCACCGGCAACTCCTGTGGCTATGCGCCACCACGGCAGCGGCAGCTGTCGCAGGCGGGTCAACCCTTCAGCCAGCAGAAGGGGGGCGCAAAAGACCACGACAAACATCGCCCGTCCGGGGGCGCGAGCCAGCCGAAACGGGGGAAGCCAGTCGTACACAAAACGATACAAAAAGCCGTAGCGTCCAAAGGCCAGCAGCAAGCCGATCAAACTTAGAATCAACAAAAACCACGTCTGACGCCGCGGCCGAATCACCGCCAGCCCGATCCCCAACAGGGCCACGACCCCAAAATAGGCGGTCAGCTCCTCAAAGTTGGGAACACTCCAATATCCGGCTCGCGTCGGTTCGCCAAAAAACTCCGGCACCAACAGGGTGATGAGGTGGGTGACCGGAAATGAGAAGTCGGTGGCAAACTCGAAGGTTGTCTCGGCCGTGCGGGAGGCCAGCAGGGAAATCTCGGCTAAGGGAACCAGCTGCACGGCCGCCAGCAGCAGACCGGTACCCCCAGCCCAGGCAAGCTGCCGCAGCCAGGCGGCCCACTTTTGCGGCGCTTGACCAAGCCAGAATAGGGCAAAGGCACCCCAAATCAAACCGACATAGAGCAGTGAGGTGGTGTGCCCGGCCAGCAAGGCCATCGCTAGAAAAAAGCCGGTCAACACCCCGTTAAACCAGCGCGGTTGATCGAAGCTGCGGCCGGTTGACCAGATGATCCAGGGAATCCAGCTGTGTACGGCGATTAATCCCATGTGACCGGCTAAAATTCGTGCGGTGAAGAAACCGGCAAACATAAAGGTTACGCCGGCCGCGAAAGGTCCAATGGGTAACCCTTTAACCGCATTATGATCGGGCGTTCGACTGGGGCGCAGCTCTCGAATCCACTCGTCTGCCAGAGAAAACATCCCCCATCCCGCCAGCCAAACGTGCAGCAAATAGTAAAACGAAATCCCGCTATTTGTGGGCCACAGAACCGCCAGCCAGGTGGGTGGATAAAAGATCGCCACCTGCGGATTGCTCAAAAATGGGTAGCCGGAAAAACGTGAGGTATCCCACCAGGGCATTTGACCGGCGGTTATACTCAAACGCACCTGCTCCAACCACGGATAAAACAGCCCGCGCATATCGTAACCGCCCAACGCCCACCCTTCAGCCGGAAACAGCGCCGGACCAAAGTAGAGCACGCTGAGCAGAAAAAATATGAGGGCTGGAGATTTTGACAGACGCGAGAGCATAAGAAATTGTCAATAGTTAATCGTTAATAATCAATTGTCAATTGACTGTTGGTATATCGGTGTATTGGTTATTGGGTCATTGACCGTTGATTAATGACCATTGAAAATTGATTGTTATTTCACCTGAGTTCATTCGTAAATCAAAAATCTTTAATCGTCAATCGAACTAATCGAACCAATCGAATTAATCAAACTAATCGAACACCACCTCTTCCCCTAACGGTTCCAAGGTAACTGAATCATAAAACCCGGTGCGAATTGACCATTTTTCCGGCCGATTTTCCGGCCATGGAATTAAAAATGTATCCTGAATCCATTCTTCCGGCCGCCAGTCGCCGGTAGGATAGCCGGCCGGCGGCCGGTCAACCTGGGCAGCAATTTCCCCTTCTTCATCAAGCAGGTGAATAAAGGCGGTGTAGCTGGTATCAAGCTCGAATAACCCACGCCAGGTCAGGGTGACTTTGATATTTTCGTCCTGGGGATTGACCGAGATCCCCAGCAGCTGAATGGTATCTCCAAAGAGATGGTTCCCATCCTCGGCCCAGGTCAGGCGCGGATTAACCGTATCGATCACCAACAGTTGATGTTCGGTCGTGACACCACCCTCCGAGATCACGTCCGAATAAGCCAGGCGGGATCTGATTTGTTCACTCAGTTCTGGTTGATCTTGGGGCACCGCCATCACCAAAGGAGTTGTTGGCCGGCCGGCCGTCACCAATGTTTGATCGAGGTTTAAAAGGCGCAAATTTGACGACCTATCCCCTAAAGCGAAGAAAATTGTGGCCGTTTCCTCCTGCGTTGGCGTTAAGTAAAGGTCATGCCCATCAAAAGTGTTCATCACCTGGCCTAAATCCCAATCAGGATAATCAAAGTCAACGGCCATGTGCGGGTGGTTTTGATATCGACCAAAATAATCATAAACGGTCCAGCTGCAGCTAATAATGGCGAATCCAAGGATACCGATAAGCGCTCCGCGGTTTGACAGCCGTCTGAGCGCATCATCGACCCCCAACGCAATGAGGATGGCGATGACCGGCATAGCACCCGTCATACGCCCAAAGTGGGGCGCATCTCCGCTCAAAATCGTGGGCAGCAGCATTGTGAACAACCACAGGGCAACAAACAAGGAACGCAGTTTTACTTGAAAGCGGCCCAGCGGCAGCCATCCCCAGGCAAAAGCGATCGCCTGCAGCGGATCCAAAAAAGGGCGGCCGGGTAAATTGTGGCGAAAGTGGGTTTCCCCCCGCCAAAACAAACCAAGCAGCACGCGCGGCACGTTATACAGCCAGGTTAAAAGCGGTCTTCCTTCCACAGTACCCTTGCCGCGGTTGGCAACGTAGCCGATCCGAAAAAAGAAAAAGTAGGGGTAGCGCATGAAATAGAGCAGCAGCGGCAGGGCTACCGCCAGAGAAATCGCGGCCATCAGGGCGATAGGCTTAATAACTTCTCGCCATCGACTGCGTTCGCGCCACACCCATAACGGTACAAACAGGATAAAAAGAAGCGGGAAGAGACGGCCGGCGGCGTAAACATACAGCCCCAAACCCAAAAAAAGCCCGGCCAAAATCCAGTCTGCCCAGCGCACTCGACCGTCTTCCAGCCAGGTGTTTACGCCTCGCCAGAAAAAATAAACGCATAACGTGGAAATGGGAACAAAAAGCATCACCCGCAGGCCAAAACGACTGAAGTGCACGGCCGGAAAAAGGATGGCCAGGGCAAATGCGGCCAGTGATGGAACCAGCGACCGCTCACGTTGGGATGAGGGCAGCAGCACGGTCGCGGCCAAATAGGTCGTCCATACTCCCAACACACCTCCTAAGGCCGGAACCAAACGAACGGCAAACGGTGTTGGCTCAATCAGCCAGATTGACAGAGCCATCAGGTAAACATGGATCGGTTCCCGGCCGTAATTCCCCTCAAAAAAAATCGGCCAATTCGTCGTCCATGCCGGCCGATCACCATGGGCTTCTGCGGCGTAAAGCTCCCACGCCTCATGAAAAATGGGAAATGTTTCTCCGCGAATTAAAGCCAAAGCATCCAGACCGTTATACGCCTCGTCATGGTATAAACCAAGAGGCAGCGTATCGAGCTGCCACAACCTCAAAAAGGCCGCGGTTATCAATGCCGCAAGCAAAATGAGCCGATTAAGTTGATGGACGTTCATTACTCGACCTCAACTTGCTCAAGCAAAAAGCGATCGGTGCCGTCTGGTAAGGTCCACCGGGTGCCGCTTGCTGGATTGTAGAGGCCAATCGAAAGTCGATACGAGTTGAGTGTAGATTCAGGCGGCAGCGACAGCTCATGCCGGTGAAAGATCAAATCGCCATCTTGCCAGCCGCTGGAAATCACCTCAAAACCGTCCCACTGAGCGATGATCTGATCCTCTTCATCAATTAAATGCACAAAAATTTTGAGCGGTTGGACATCCCCCTGATGGTGCCAAAGCGTGGTCACGTGCAGTTGGTCTGCCATCTGCTCAAAAGAAGTTTCAAGTAAAGTCAAAGTGGATTCCTGGGCTTTAAAAGCGATTCCTTGAGATTCAGCGGCCGGTAGGCAGGACACGCCGTCGGCCCGCACCACCTCTGGCCACAGCTCCACAGGGATAACTTCAAGGCAGTTTGGTGCCCTTACCGTCAATGATTCCGGCATAAAGATCGTTCCAGTCGCATCTCCCGGAATGAGCCAGCCATCTTCCCCCCCAAACCAGCGCGGTTCCAGCTGATTGGTTTCCCACCGATTCCAAACCGCCTGGGGTATATCTCGGGGCTGTAGCCCACCGCCAAATGCTACCGCAGCCGGTTCTCCAAACGGCTTCACCTCATACACATAAATCGAGTAGCCGATTCGCGCCAGCGGCTCCTTATCCCGAAACCAGGCAAATTTATCGCGATCGTTAAACTTGACTCCCTGCAAATTGGTCACGCTGATGGCATACACCCCGGCCGAAGGTTGGTAGGGGATTAAAGGATCCGCCTGCGGATGCATTAATCGCGGAGGGAAGCCGTCCAGACCGATAAAATTGATCCCGTAATAATCCGGCCGGGCTTCCCCAAAGTAGCTCAGATAAACCGTTTCATCGGGCTTGTTTTCCGCCAGCCAGGTAGCAAGGTTCCCCAGATCCTGTCCCCAATCGATATTGCTGTCTACCAGCATGCGCCATCCGTTTTCAGGTCCACCGCCCAACGCGTTAAAAAAAGCCAGGGGATGAGGCGCAATCGATATCGTGAGGATCATCAACCATAGGCCCAGCAGAGACATAAATCCCAAGGGCTGGTTTCGGAAAAGACCAGAGACCAGAGACCGGAGACGGGAAAACCCGTGCTTTAACGGCGCCAACCTAGGACTCAGCCTTGAGTGCCCGGCACGGGAAAGAGCCCAAATTGTCAAAAGCGGGGTAATGGGCATGATATGCCGGTAACCGATGTTCACGCTGGTTGTCAGAGAAAAGAGGAAAAAGCCAACGGCCGGACCGATAAAAAACAAATTTGCCCAGTGAGAATCGACCGTGATTTGGGGGTCTCGGCTCGTAGACCTGTGACCGTTCTCCACTTCCCTTTCACCCTTTACCCAACACCGATCACCCAACACCCAACACCCAACACCCATCACCCACAAAACCAAGGTAGGCAGAGGAGTTTTAACCGCCAGCGCCACCGGGAAGTAATACCACCAGCCGCGATCGCTGTATTCACCGATCAAAAATGAGGCCGCCCCCTGGGTTGAACGGTTTCCGATATCGAGCAGCTGCTCAAGATGATGGGACAACGGCAGGGTCAGACCACCCAACTGGGACAACATCGGCAGTTCATCCGGCAAGCGGCCGATCTGAAAGCCGTACATCGCCCACAGAAACAGGAAAGCGGTCAGAGGGGCTACCAACACAAGCGGCCGGTGACGTCGCCAGACCGGGCGCCACCCGTCCGTCCAAACCTGACGGAAAAGCAAAATGATCACCGTCAAAATTAAGAAAATATCAAAAAGTCCGGCCGTAAATTTGGTGTTGTTGAGAAGGGCGACAGCGAATCCAACGATTACTGCTCGCATCTGGCCTGGTTTTTGCCAATACCACCAAAACGCATATGCGGCCATCACCGCTGCAGCCGTTAAGCCGAGATCAGTCGTAGCCAGGGAACCGTGAGCCAATAGGTTAGGATCTAGAAGGATAAAAACCAGGCCAAGTATCGCAATTGATGGCTTTCCGGTGAGTTGACTCAGCCAGCGATAGACGATCACCCCAAGCAGTAAGAGAAGCCACACAGACTGAATGCGGGTCAAAAAAAGAACTTTTTCGACCTGATTTCCAGACGACCACATAAATCGCTCGGCCGGGTGATGGAAATCCCGGCCGTCCCACGATGGATCTACAGAGGGTGAAGCAATTTCGGGATCGGCCGCGGCCAGAAGCGCGTTCCAACCGTTTAAACCCAAGGGATGGCCCACACGCATGGTTCGAAATTCACCGCGCAGGTAGGTAACACCGCGGACAATAAAACCTTGCTCATCAAAGGTGGGTGCCTGAGCGGATATAATTTCCAGAGATAAAAAGAAGCTCAGCCAAATAATGACGATTGTGATTAGGCGCGCATTGCTGAACCGCATCATTATTGTGAAAAAAGGGCCTTGGAAGTTGCTTCCAAGGCCCTGATTGCGTCAAACAGTCGTCATCAGCCAATCTTAGAGATTAGCTGTCGAGCGGGGTTACTCTGAAATAATCAAAGCGAGCGGTTGAGTTGCTATACTCGTCCGTCGATGCAAATATGCCAAAATACGGGTTGTTGACGTGCCTGGTATCGTTATAAGTTTCGACCGGCGCACCATTGGCAAATACTCTGATACTGTCACTGCGCACTTCGATTTTCCAGGTATTAAAACCGTTATCACTGGTGTTGGGAACCGGATCAGAAGCGGAGAAGACGTCGCCTAATCTTTTCATCGGTGATCCTCCACAGCCGGGGCACCAAACCAGCTGATCGATTCGCTCCCACTGCAATTTTAGCTTCCCGTACCAGATCGTATTCATGTTGTAAAATTCATTAAAACAGTCTACGTGACTATACACTTGTTCTACTGTTGGGTATTGGAATGGATCGCAAATTGAACCGGGAAAATCGGCTCCAAACACCACCCCTTGTGATACCAAATTGCCTCGGTTGGCAGGCATCATCCGATACTCGATGACGTACGGCACTTTTGGTGCTTTGGCCATCGGGCTGGCGATTCCCCAATCCCATGAATCTTCGACGCGAAGGATAAACCACCCTTCGGTTGGTTTTTCATAAAATGAGGTAACGTCTTCAATTAACGTTGTGCGTCGAACTGCCCAATTAGAGGTGCTATCTTTGAAATCATCATAATAGGCGCCAACCACCTCAACCGGATCAGACCAGCCACCTGGGGCGCCGTTAGCTGTTACCCCTCGAACCCGATAATAATATTGGTTGGTGGTATTAACAGGTTTTTCAACCACATTGTAGCTCGTTGAGGAACCGTTATCGATGATCGGTGCTCCACTGAAATCAGAGGCTTGTGATTCTTGTATTTCATACTTTGCAGCTCCGACATCGTTCCAGGAAACACTCCAACTGTTTACGCTATTGGGGTTTGTGGCCGAAACATCCGGTTTTGGAAGTGGTTTATACCCGATAGGCATGTATAAAGTATTGTCGGTATCGGTAACCAGTACTGAAGCATCAAGAGCGACAACGGAGGAGTTGTAGCCGATTTCGGCCTGGTTCGTCAACGTGGTGCCGGCCATAACGGTATCTGTGATATCGACGCTGTACTGCAGTGTATAGGCCGTATTGGCTGGTATTAATGCGGTCCAGGTCATGACCTGACCGTTGACGGCAAAATCTTCGGCCGGTGCGTCGCTTTGAATGGTTTCGGTCAGATATGACATTCCAACCGGCAATGTATCGGTCAAATACACGGTTGTAGAATCGCCAACCAGCGTACCGGAATTACTGACGACAATCGTAAATTGCACCGTGGAACCCGGTGTAGCTTTGCTGGATGATGCGGTTTTTGTTGAGCCAGACAGGTCGGCCGCAGCAATGGCATCATCGGCCGCATTCAAGCCGTTAGAAATAGCAAACAGCAAAACCACGACAGCCAGAAGCGATCCAAAAATGAGCTGCAAACGGCGGCGTGACTCACCAGACGCCTCAATTGAGGCAGGTGCGGTTGAAGAGGTGCTTGACATAATGTTTTTCTCCATAATCGGAAGCAAAATAGTCGCAACCCACAAAATAAAAACACAGCACGCTGATGCGCATCTGCGTTTGGGAAAAGACAAATTCAATCGTGAAAGGTTGCTGACCGAATGGAAATATTACCGATTTCCCAGATGATCGTCAAACAATGAGACATTTATTAAGAAAAAATCCAGGTCATTATCGAGGCGGCGCAGCCGATCACCGGAATTCCGCGTATACCCCCCTAAACGAATTTGCAAAGGCTGCTGCTGATTGACGTCCTCAAGAGAAAGAGGGTGAAGCTGGAGCAAGATGTCTCCCGTTTTTAGAGAGGGCGCAAAACCATCAAGACCATCATGCTGGGTGATAATTTCACCCTCCTCGTTGATAAGGTGGGTAAAAAAAGCCAAATCGGCCGGTAAAGAGCGTTCAATCCGCCAAACGGAAAGCATGGCCAGCGATTTCGACGATTCTTCTCCACCGGTCTCCTCGATTAACAGCTGAAAATCAATGAGGGTCAGAAATTCGCCAAATTGAACCTCATCACCTCTGTCATTCTCCGCACGCCAATTAGAGGGGAGTTGATATACAGCAAACGATGGCGTGCCGGAAACAACGCGCACGGGCACTTCAATTTGAGCCGCCTTGAGGAGCTGCGGATCAAGGGCGACATATTCGGGCACATAAAGGGTCGAGGGTAACCC
>JASJCR010000147.1 GCA_030065875.1 Ardenticatenaceae bacterium
AAGCTCAACTTTGTACAAAGTTGAGCTTCTTTTTTTTTTGCAAGTACTGGGACTTGACATTACTGTGTCACATACAGTATAATGTATGGCATGGCAAACAACAACAGTCACTACGAGGGGTTGGCCCAAGAGTTGCGTCGTGGCGCGCTGGTTTTGGCGGTCCTCAGCCAGCTCGACCGGCCGGAGTACGGCTACTCCCTCAAACAAGCCCTCAGCGAAAAAGGGCTCGATATCAACGAGGGCACCCTCTATCCACTGCTGCGGCGGCTGGAAAAACAGGGGCTGCTCACCAGCGACTGGCAGGTCATCGATGATGCCCGACCCCGTCGCTATTATGAAATTAGCAAAGAAGGCCGGGAAACCCTGCGCCAGCTGGCCGTTGAATGGTACGGCATCGTGGGCGTGATGGACGGCTTACTCGAGGATGTCAATAAAGGAAAATTGTCAACATGAAACCGATGGATTTATTTGAACGATACGTGCATGAAGTTGGGCAGCACCTGCCCCGCAAATCCAGAGAGGATATCCAGCTGGAGCTGCTGTCTCTGCTGCAGGATGCCCTCGATGAACGGGCAGATGCAGCCGGCAAGGAACCCAACGTCCGCATGGCGGCCGACGTGCTGTACGAATTCGGCAAACCGGAAACGATGGCGGCCGAATATCGGCCAACGCAGTATCTGATCGGCCCCAACCTCTTCCCGATTTACAAGATCGTGGTCACCGTTGTGCTGGCCGTCCTGGCCGGGGTGCATGCCCTGCCGATCTTGCTAAACATCCTTCGAGGGCAAATCGACAACGACATCATCGGCATGCTGTGGGGGCTCCTCACCAGCTACTGGAACATCGCCCTGACCAATGTCGGTTTGATTACCCTGATTTTTGTGGCCATCGAGCGCTTTGTCGATCTGCCCGAAGAACAAGAAGAATCGACGGAGTGGGATCCTCTGGCGCTGCCGGCCATCGAAAACCCCGATCGGATCAATCGCTTTGAAATGATCGCCGGAATCGTGGGCGGTGTGATCATGATCGCCCTCATCAATACGTACAGCACCTGGCCGGCCATTGAAGGATTTCCTGAACTGCTTCAGCTGGCCCCCGAATTTATCAGCCAGATCCCCTGGCTAACCGCTGCGTTCGCCCTGGACATCATGCTCAAAACGGTGGTGGCCTGGCAGGGCAAATGGCAAATTTGGTCCCGCCTGGCCGATATCGGCCAGGAAATGTTTGGCCTCTATGTCCTCTATCGCATCATTCAGGGACCGGTGACCGTGTTTGAAACTGTGAGCGGGGTTTCCTTTTTAACCAAATTCGTCCTGGGCATCATCATGGTAATTGTCGCCTTTGAGGTGATTGGCAAGCTCTACCGGGTGCTGGTCGGTAAGTCGATCATCGACTTTGACAGCCTCAAAGGGCGCTTCGCTTAAGTCAGGAAAGGTTGGGTTCTCTGGTCCAACACAATTTTTCAACAAAACACAAAGAACGCTCAGGCAAACAAAATAACCTGAGCGTTCTTCGTGCTTTTTAAGGTGAGCCATCATCCCGTTGCCTTCAGGCCATGGTGTTTATTACAATAACTAGAGTCCGAGTGATTAGCAGTGCAGCGGTGACCCCAGATGCCACAAAAAGTTCAAGTATATTTCTTTGGCGAACTAAAAATATTAATTGGTCAGAAGGGCAGCCCGCTTCTCCTGCCGCCAACGCAAAAATCTCAATCGCTTCTGGCATACCTTATCTACCATCGCCAAACCTCCCATCCCCGCTCGCGCCTGATCGGCATGTTCTGGGGAGATCGGCCGGAAAAAAGGGCTCGTCGCTCCCTGTCAACAGCGCTGTGGCATATTCGCCGCAGCCTGAACAGCAGTGCCACATTGTCGGCCGACAACCACAAGGTCCACCTTGATGGTTTTGAAGAGATTTGGGTTGATGCTGAGACATTTGCCGATGCGGCATCCGCAGTCAATGATCTCAGCCGTCTGGAACGGGCTGTCTCTCTCTACACAGGCAACTTCCTGGATGGCTCCTTTGATGACTGGGTCATCGATCAGCGCTATCTCCTTCAAGAAAAATATTTGGACGCCTTAAGCCACCTGATGGGTATGTATGCATCGGCCGGACGTCCTCGAGCCGCTTTGCATGCCGCGTTGACCCTCCTCCAGCAAAACCCTCTCCGGGAGGACGCCCATCGAACGGCCATGCGCGCCTACATTCAGCTGGGTCGACGGAATGACGCCCTTTTTCAATTTGACCAGTGTCGCCGCCTGATCGCTGAAGAATTGGGTACCGTACCAACCCCGGAAACCATCGCCTTACATGAAGCCATTTTGCTCGATGAACTAGTCAAATCACCAGACCCCGAAGCAGCCGAATTAGATTTCCCTCAAAGTCAAATCCCGTGGCGAAAATCAGACCCTTTCTCAACGACAGGCAGGCTGCCTCTGATGGAACGGGAAACCATATGGCAAAAGCTGATGACCGCCTGGGAAACGGTCGAAAAACGCCATACCCATCTTCATCTTATTCAAGGGGAAGCGGGCGTTGGTAAATCCAGGCTCCTAACCGACTTTGCGGCCGCGATAAACCAATTGGGCGGTCAGGTTCTACACGGCCGGTGCTATGAATTTGAGCGCCGCCTGCCTTACCAGCCGCTTGCTGAAGCCATCCAGCAAGTGCTAACCACCCTGCCCGCAGAGGATTTATCAACCTTGCCGTCCTGGGTTACAGCAGAGCTGGCCCGATTGATCCCTGAGCTAGGACCAACTTCCCCGGCTGGTGAGGCGGAATCTTTATTCCAGGCGTTTGTTTTCTTCCTTAAACGGCTGGCCAATACAACCACACTGCTCTTTGTCATCGACGATTTGCAGTGGGCCAACGAATCGACCCTGGCCATGCTCCACCATCTTATTCGGCACAGTCGGCAAATGCCGCTGCTACTCGTCGCCGCTTATCGGGACGTGCTTCCTCCGGCTCTGCAAAATTGGCAGCTGCAGATCATGCAAAATGAAAATGCTGAACACACGATTTTGACGCGTCTATCGGCGGCCGGAGTTCGCTCCATGATCGAGGAGATCAGTCACCATGCCGAAGGGGCTCAGGAACTAGCTGATTATCTTTATCAAGATACCGAAGGGAACCCGTATTTTCTGTCTGAAATGGTCAAACATCTTCTCGATGGCGGTGCCCTGTTCCGGCAAGAAAGTCGCTGGCAAATAAATCTCGAGCCGATAAAACAACTCTCTTTGCCGACAACCATCAGTGCGGCCATCATGACCCGTCTACAGCGTCTTTCAACATCGACACAGAGTATCGCCCATGCGGCAGCCATGCTTGGTCAATCGTTCGACTATGACCATTTGCTAGAAACCGCAGCGGGTGATGAAAATAACCTTTTGACAGCGCTCGATGATCTCCTGCGCCACCAGCTCATTATTGAGAATCCGGCCGGCGTTGAAGATTGGGATTATGCTTTTACCCATCATAAAATTCAGGAAACCATCGTGGCCACCCTGCCGCGCCATCGCCGGCTGCACCTGCACAAACAGTTGGCCTTCGTTCTGGAAAGACGCCTTTCTTACGCACCCGAAGCTGCGCCCATCATCCCACAAGTCGCCTTTCATTTTGAACAGGCCCGTCAACTGGATAAATCCCTCACCCCTCAAGCGGTCATCTACTTGTTTCAGGCTGGCCAGCAGGCAGCAGCCCAATTCGCCCACGCGGAGGCGATCGCTTTTTTTTCTCGTGCCTTTACTTTGGTCTCAGATGGTGATCTTCAACAGCGCTATGAGCTGCTGCTCGCCCGCGAAAGCACATACGCCAAACTCGGTAACCGCTCTGCTCAGGAAAAAGACCTGGATCTCCTCGTTGAGGTTTCGGCGACGCTTGAGGATCCGGCCGGCCGTGCTGAAGTTGCCATTCGGCAAGGTCGCTGTTTCTTCCTCACCGGAAACTTTGATGCGGCCATTGACGCCGCCCAACGAGCGATCGATCTTGCCGGAGAGGATCCGATCAAGAGGGCAAGAGCACATCTGGTGTGGGGGGAGGCGCTGCTTTCTCAAAGTGATCACCAGGCGTCTCGCGCTCATTTTGAAAAAGCCAGAGCGCTGGCTCAAACAGCCAACAACCTCAAGATCGAGGCAGATAGCCTGAATGATCTGGGTCGTTACTATATGAGTCAAAGCGATTATTCCACGGCCGAAATACACTATGCTCAGGCACTGGCCATCTATCAAAACGCCCAGGTCGGGTCACGAATCGGAGAAGGCAATATTTTGGGCAATCTGGGGATTATATGTCGAGAATTGGCAAATTATGCGGCCGCCCGTGATTATTTTGAACAGGCTCGGCAGGTGTTTCAGCAGCTGGGCGACCGCCATAAAGAAGGGCTGGTGATCGGCAATATGGGGGTAGTGGCCACGGACATGGGAGACATCCTTCAAGCCAAAGCGTTATTCACCCAAGGTCTCGAAATCAGTCGCGAAGTTGATGATCGCAATTCGGCAGGATACTGGCTCAATAACCTCAGCCGTATTTCCACCCACCTCGGCGACTTCGAAGGGGCCAAGGTATATCTGGAAGAGGCCCTGTCGATTTTTCGCGAAATTGGTGACCGGCAAAGTGAAAGCATGACCTTAAACAGCCTGGGTCTCACTTTGACAGATGAAGGCAAATTTAAGCAGGCCGCAATACACTACCAACAAGCGCTTGACGTCCGCCGTGCAATTGGCGATCGACGGGGCGAGGGATATTGCAACTACAATCTTGGGAGTTTGGCTCTTCTGCGGAATGCACCGGCCGCGGCTCAGGATTCTTTTGATCAGGCGTTCTTGGTTTTTAGTGAAATTGGAGAACGACAGGGTGAAGCCCAATCGATTTTTGGTCGCGGCCGCCTGGCAGCGGCCCTCGGTGATTGGGCTGCCGCCCAAAAACTATTACTCCGTGCACTCAATCTATTTCGGGAAATCGGCAATAAAGAGTTTGAGGGAGAAACACTTTGTGCCTTGGGTTTGCTGGCCATCCAACAGGAGCAATTCGAAACCGCGATTGAAAAGGGTCGGGAAGGTTTGGAGCTTGCACAGCAGGCGAACGACATGAGAATCGAGGCGGCCGCTTCAATCATTCTAGCCGAGGGGTGGCTAGAAAGTGGACAGATTGCCAAAGCAAAGGCGGTTTATCAGCAAGCGCTCAAGCTCCGCCGCCGGATGGGTCAAAAACATTTAATAACTGAAGCGCTGGCTGGATTGGTTCGACTGGCTTTGCGGCAAAAACAGCCGGTTCAGGCGCTGGAAACAACAAAAGAGATTCTTAAATTCTTAGAAGAGGATTCGGCCGAAGAAGAAGCCATTCCCCTTCATGTTTATCTGACCTGCTACCATAGCCTGCAAGCTGCTGGCGACCCCCGCGCCGCACTCATCCTGGGCCAGGCGAACTCGCTGCTGCAAAAAGCTGCTGCTGGCCTCACGGATGAAAGAAAAAAGCGCTCTTTTCTGAACCACATTCCCACGCACTCCAAAATTCGAGCGATTGCAGACGACATTCTTTAGCGACATGATGCCGCTCACTCCCGTGGCTGCTGAAAGAGCGGTCTGAAAATCGCAGCCTATATTTTCCCCAAAAGGCGAGTTTGTAAACAGAATTTGACACTTTTTTGACACCCTCCTCCTATGTTGATTTCAATCTATCGGAGGGTGAATGGCGCAAAAAAAAAGCACCGCCGCAAATGCGATCTTTGTGGTCCGCATATGGCGTGAATGGTCTCTAGAAGAAACGCGCTGGGTTGGTCGTATTGAACAGCTCAACACCGGTGCCGCCATCGCTTTTCGCGACCTGGCCGAGCTAATGACCTTCTTGCAGGAAAGTGGCGTATGTGGGGAAGCCAGGCGATCTCCCTCCGGAAAAGATCAGGCTGAGTGACTATCTTTCGAGGAGATTTCATGATGAAACGACGTATTATTTTCCTTTTTTGTCTGCTGCTGACGGTCTATGTTACCCGGCATCAGGCAATTTCCGCTGCCAGCGAGATCGGGCAGCTCGATCCTTCCTTTAATGACGATGGCCTGCTGGGAACCCTTCCGGCCGCCACTTTTAATATCTATGACGTGCTGGTTCAATCGGACGGCAAGGCGCTCATCGTCGGTGAAGCGAACACGAAAATTTTTGTCATGCGCTTAACCCCGGCGGGATTTGCCGATACGTCATTTGGCGCTTTGGGCATGGTTATCATCGATCTGGGTCCCCAAGGATACGGCGGGGCGATTGCCAAAGCGGCCGGTTTGCAGGCTGACGGCAAGATCGTTATCGGAGCGTATGCCGCCCACAGTCAAACCCTAAACGATTGGGTCCTTTTGCGCCTTAATCCCAACGGGTCGCTGGACACCACGTTTGACAGCGATGGGGTGGTGGCCCTCAGTGCAGCCAGCAACGACATCCTGACCGATCTCGATATTCAGCCGAACGGCCGCATAACCGCGACCGGTTTTTATATCGACTCCGGTGGTCAATCAGGGGTGAGCGTGGTGCGCTGGCTGTCGAATGGCCAGCTCGACAGCAGCTTTGATGGTGATGGGATATGGGGAACACCCAGCGACACCCTCGTCATCAACCCTCAGCTTGCCGTGCAGCCCGACGGCCGGCTCGTTGTCGCTGGAGATAATCGCCTGGGGCTGGCCCCGACAAACGACTTTTTTGTCATACGCCTTTTAAACAACGGGGCTTTGGACACCACCTTTTCCCTGGTCGGTTCGACATACATTACGGCCGACAACAGCGAAGAATCGCTTGGGGATCTCATGCTTGAACCCAACGGTTCCATCGTGTTGGTCGGGGATACAAGAGGAGGCTCGACGGAAGGGGTGACCATCGTGCGCCTCCTCTCCAGCGGCGCGCTCGATTCCTCGTTTAATGGAGACGGGCTGCTGACCGTTGACGTCAACGGAACCCAAAGCGCCGTCGGCACCGGTGTGGCTCGCCAGGCGGACGGCAAGATCGTTGTGGTTGGAGAGGTTGACCACTTCTCGATCCTGCCCGGCAGCTTTGTCGACAGCTTTGCCATGCGTCTGACTGCAAATGGACAGCTCGACGCGGGATTTGCCAGCGGCGGGGTCCTCATACACGACGTCGGCCAGCCAATTGGGGGGCAAAGCGGGTTGTGGGATCGCGCCAGCGCGGTGACGGTTCAGCCAGACGGCAAGATTCTGGCCGCCGGCCGGGTCATCAATGGCGGGCTGAATTATGGCTATCTGATGCGTCTGCAGGGGCAAGCCACCGTTTTTCTGCCGATGATTACACGTTAAGTGGATCACAATAAGTGTTTATCAGAAGCCACGGATTAACACAAATTAACACCGATTTCTGTTTTCAATCCTTCGGCTGTGCTCAGGACAGGTTCTGTGAAAATCCGTATTAATCCGTGGCTAAATTTGTTTAAGAACTTGAGAAATGACCTACTCACGACGGGCACAAAATCCTTGAAGAAAGGGCAAACCCATGAATATTTGGCAAATTAAAGCAAAAGGGCTGATCATTTCATTGTTATTGGTCATCACCACCACTGTTGTGATGGGCAATCATTCGACCTATTCGGTTGGTCCAGGCGGCACAATACGCGTATCGATGGCCACAGCCGAGGCCAATTATTGGTCGGGTTCCCCCGATCTTTCCGCCGACGGCCGCTATGTAGTCTTTGAATCATTTGCCAGCAACCTGGTAGATAACGATACCAATAGCGGCACGGATATCTTTCTGCACGATACGCTAAGCGGCGAGACGAGACGGGTATCGCTAACGGCCGACGGCACGCAGGGCAACGGGCACACTTCCGAATTCGCATCCATCTCCGGTGACGGCCGCTACATCGCTTTCCATTCCAACTCATCCAATTTGGTGAGCGGTGATACCAACGGGTCGCTTGACATCTTTGTCCACGACACCCAAAACAGCACGATCCGGCGGGTTTCGATCACTTCCAGCGGAGTACAGGGGAACGGGGATTCCCTCTTCCCGGCCATTTCGGCCGACGGGCGCTTTGTCACCTTCTCTTCTCATGCCAGCAACCTGGTGAGTCAGGATTATAACCAGGTGGGAGATGTATTTGTTCACGACATGGTGACCGGTACAACCAAACGGGTTTCGGTCAATACCGCCGGAACAGAGGGCAACGGCGCGGCCGATTTTCCTTCGATTTCGGCCGACGGCCGCTTTGTGGCCTTTTCTTCTCAAGCGAACAATCTGGTGAGTGGGGACACCAACGGGTCGTCAGATGTGTTTGTCAAGGACACCCAAACCGGGGCGATCACCCGGGTTTCCGTGGCCTCCGACGGCACCGAAGGCATCGGCTCCGCCTATTTTCCAAGCCTCTCGGCCGATGGCCAAAAAATCGCCTTTGAGTCCACCTCTCCCAACCTGGTCAACGGCGATTCGAACTTTCAAAGCGATGTTTTTATTCACCATCTTCAGAGCGGAATCACGAGCCGCGTCTCCGTCGCTTCCAGTGGTGCGGAAGGGGAGCGGGGCTCTACGCAGCCAGCCATTTCGGCCGACGGCCGCTACGTGACCTTTCAATCCAGTTCGTCCGCGCTGGCCGGTGTCGACATCAATTGGGTGCCTCACATCTTTGTGCACGACACCCAAACCGGCCAGACCAGGTGGATTTCGATTGGGCCTGACGACACGCAAGGGAACAGTTTCTCCAGCTCTCCAGCCATCTCGGCTGATGGGCAGCGCGTGGTTTTTGCCTCGTACGCCGACAACCTGGTAGGAGATTCAAACCGGGACGGCGATATTTTCCTGCACGATACCCTCAGTGATGAGATCACGCGCGTTTCCGTTCCCACGTTGAATGTCGAGGGAAACGGAGATTCAACCAGCCAGGATATCTCGCCCGATGGCCGCTACATCGCTTTTGATTCGGACGCGGACAACCTGGTCGCCGGCGACAACAACGGGTCTCGCGATATCTTTGTGCGCGACACCCGCAGTGGGGCAACCACCCGGGTTTCCATCGCTTCTGACGGTACGCCCAGCAACAACGATTCATACGCCCCGGCTATCTCGGCCGACGGCCGCTACGTAGGCTTCTACTCTTACGCCGATAATCTAGTCGCGGGCGACACCAACGGTTTTTGGGACGTGTTTGTCCACGATCGGCAAACCGGGTTGACCACCCGCGTATCGCTGGCTTCTGATGGCACCCAGGGAAACGGCGGCTCCTACGATCTGGCCATGTCGGGCGACGGCCGCTTCGTAGCGTTTTGGACCCAGGCGTCTAATCTCACCAGTGGTGATAGTGTGACGCGCGATGTCTTTGTACACGACCGGGAGAATGGGACAACCACCATAATCTCCGCTGCCGCAACTGGCACTTTGGGAAATGCTGATTCCATGCAGCCGGCCGTTTCCGCCGACGGCCGCTATGTGGCCTTTGCTTCCGCGGCCTCAAACCTGGTAGACGGAGATACCAACGGGGAGTGGGACGTTTTTGTCTACGACCTGCAAGCCGGAACGCTCAAGCGGGTTTCGTTAACGTCTGACGGCACCGAAGCCAACGGCGGTTCTTATGACCCGGTTTTCTCGCTCAGCGGGCGGTACGTGGTGTTTTATTCATGGGCCGACAACCTGGCCAGCGGTGATAACAACGGCACCTGGGATGTCTTTATCCACGACACTCAGAATAGTGAAACCCGGCTGATATCGAAGGCGGCCAACGGCGCAGTTGGAAATGGCGATTCAATTTACCCCACGATCTCAGGCGACGGCCGCTACGTCGTGTTTGGTTCCAAGGCGGATAATCTGGTGAACGACGACACCAACGAGGTGCATGATGTCTTCCTGTACGATCTCCAGACGGGTAAAACCAGCCGCCTATCGCGTAGTGTTGGAGGAGTGCAGGGGAACGGTGGGTCGTTCAGACCAACCATATCGGCCGACGGCCGCTACGTGGCCTACTACTCGGCCGCGTCCAACCTAGTCAGCGGGGACCTCAACGGGTTTACGGATGTCTTTGTCCATGAAATTGACCGAGTTATTCCCGAGGTTGTTTCAATCACCCGGACCGATCCAAATCCGACCACCGCCAAACTATTCCACTACCAAGTTACCTTCTCCGAGGCGGTAGCCGGTCTGGATGATTCTGACTTCACGCTGACCACCACCGGCACGATTCAGGACCCTGGGATATCCGACATCAGCGGTGACGGGACAGCTTTCACCGTGTCTGTAGTGACGGCCGGTGGAACCGGAACGCTGCGCCTTGACCTGTCTGCCGCGGCCGATGTATCCGATCTGGCCGGCAATTCCCTTCAAGGACTGCCATACACCAGCGGAGAAACCTATACCGTTATGAACACCGTCTTTCTACCCCTCATCACGAAGCCAGGTTCATAGCGGGTAATCAGGCGCAAAAAAAGGAGTTCAATCCATCATGATTCCGACAGCCATAAAAAGACCTCTGGGGCAGCTGATATTGTTTGGCCTGCTTGTTTTGGCAATGATCTCTCATTTGGAAAATGCGGCTGGATCTGCAGCAACCCCTGCCAACCTCAAGATAGGCGGCTTCGACACCACTCGGGCCAGCATCAGTTCTTTTCCGGCCGGGGCCGCCTTTGACGAGGTCCGGGCCGCATTGGCGACCCATTATCCACAGGTCACCTATACGGCCGTGACGACTTTAACCCAGCCGGCGCTGGCCGATGTGGATATTTTGATTCTTCCCTCAACTTACGATGTTTTTGTGCCCATCTCCCCGCTCACCACCGACGAGCAAAATGTGTTGTTTAACTATGTCACCAGCGGGGGGTGTGCGATCCTAATGCCCGAAAATCACGATTTTAACCCGGCCAATGAAAGTCTGCTGGATCCTTTTGGGATGGACATCACCGGCCTGATTTGGGGGTGGTTGACCGTCTCAGTCCCCAATCCAAACGCATCAGCGGTTACAAATGGACCGCACGGGACCGTCTCTTCCTTTGCACAGGGCTGGCCGGGTGGACTGACCAATTTAGGACCATATGCCACAGGCTATGCCGCCAATTCCCTGGGAACTGCCCTGGCGGTGATCGAACCAGGGGCGGTTGGACCAGAATCTGGACCGGTGATCGTTTATTCAGATACAACATTTTTTGCGGACGCTGATGTCGGCGGCGGGTTTTCGGGCAACACAACCCTGTTTCTCAACACCGTCGCGTTCTGTCAGCGCCAGCTTATCTACCTTCCATTATTGATCAAGTATTGATCAAGGATTAATATCGCATCGTGATATTTTAGATGTGCTAAGCAATTTGGAGGTGTTATCTTGAACATTCCGACATTTAGCTACGCCCAACAGCTTCTGGCCGAAGCCGAAGTCCTGAATCCCGGACCGTGGGTTGCTCATTCGATTTATGTGGCCAAGGCCGCTGAAATTATCGCCGCCCATCATCCGCGACTTGATCCGGAAACCGCGTCGATTTTGGGCACCCTGCACGACATCGGCCGCAGGTTTGGCGTTACCGACATGCGACACATCCTGGACGGGTACCATTTTATGCGTGAACAGGGTTTTCCAGCGGTAGCTCAAATTTGCCTGACCCATTCATTTCCGGTTTTAAAGCGGGAGTCTGCCGCGGGGAAGTGGGATTGTACAGAGAAAGAGCTGCAGTTTGTCGAGCAATTTTTGGCCCGGGTCGAGCTCGATGAATACGATTACCTCATTCAGCTGTGTGATGCCCTGGCGCTGCCTTCGGGATTCACTCTAATCGAAAAACGACTGGTTGACGTGACGCTAAGACACGGCTTCAATGAGTATTCGCTGCAGCGCTGGCAGGCGTTTTTGGGTTTAAAAATGTGGTTTGAAAAAGAGATCGGACAATCGATATATCAGCTGCTGCCGGGAATTGTTGAAAGCATTCTGAATTTTCAGAGCGAAAAAACAATGCTTATCCCAGCCGTTCACCGACCAAATGTGTGATGATCTACCCGCTTAATTGTGACAAATTTCACTAATGAATCTTTCCGGTTTCCCGTAATCTATGAACGGAACTTTTATTGGAGAGATGAATTATGAGAATTGGACAACCGCTTGAACATGAAGTAATTATCGTTGGGGCCGGCCTGGCTGGGACGTGGGCAGCCATGACCGCCGCGCAGGAAGGGCTCACCGATGTTGCTGTTTTATCAAAGATTCACCCGCTGCGCTCACACAGCGGCGCGGCTCAGGGGGGCATTGCCGCCGCCCTTGGAAACGTCCGGCCGGTCGCAGACACGGGCCCTCGCGGTCCACTGGAGCAAGTCCCGGAGGGAGATGAACCGGTTGACAGCTGGGAACTGCACATGTTTGACACCATTAAAGGGTCAGACTGGCTGGGTGATCAAGATGCCATTGAGATATTGGTCAAAGATGCCATCGATATTTTGTACAAATACGAAAATATGGGGTGTGTGTTTAGCCGTACGCCGGACGGCCGGATCGCTCAGCGCCGCTTTGGTGGTCATCAAGCACCGCGAGCCAATTACGCCGCTGATCGCACCGGCCACGTGCTGCTGCACACCATTCACGAGCAGGCCCTTCGCCACGGGGTAAATTTTTATTCCGAATGGTATGTCCTCGATCTGATTGTGGAAGATAACGTCTGTCGCGGCCTCGTGGCCCTCGACATCTTAAACGGCACGATTCACACGATGCGCGCCAAGGCGGTGATGTTCGCCACCGGTGGCTACGGCCGGGCGTTTAAGATTACCTCCAATGCCTTTGCCAACACCGGTGATGGCGTGGCCATCGCCTACCGAGCCGGAGTGCCGCTGATGGATATGGAGTTCGTGCAGTTTCATCCAACCGGACTCTACAAACACGGCATTTTAATGAGTGAAGCGTGCCGTGGTGAAGGCGGCTACCTGCTCAATGCTGACGGGGAACGGTTTATGCATCGCTATGCGCCGGACAAAATGGAGCTGGCTCCACGTGATTTGGTCAGCCGCTCCGAACAGCGTGAAATCGATGCCGGCCGCGGGGCTGGCGAGGATGGACAGGGCATTTACCTCGATCTGCGCCATCTGGGCAAAGAAAAAATATTGAAAAAACTTCCTGAGGTGCGTCAAATCGCCATCTCATTTTTGGGGACCGACCCGATTGAAGAGCCGGTGTTGATTCAACCAACGGCCCACTACAGCATGGGCGGTATCCCCACCGACATCGATGGCCGGGTTTTGGCCAATGCCGATGGGGATTTGGTTGAAGGATTTTTTGCGGCCGGAGAATGTGCCTGTGTTAGCGTTCACGGCGCCAATCGGCTGGGCTCCAACAGCTTGCTGGAGGCCTCGGTCTTTGGCCGGCGAGCCGGGTATGCCATCGCCAAATTTATGGAAAGCGGGGTTGAACAACAGCCGGTCAGCGGAGATCCGGCCGAGGAGCAAATGGATCGCATCGATGCCTTTCTTAAAAATGACGGCCCTGAATTGGCGGAAGACGTTTTGCGCGACCTGAGACAAACGATGACTGAAAAATGCGGTATTTTCCGCGAATCAGACAAGCTTCAGGAAGCTCGCCATGAGGTTCTAAAATATCAGGAACGCATGCAAAATGCGCGCGTGATGGACAAAGGCAGCTGCTTCAACACCGATCTGCTCAACGCCATCGAAGCTGAACATCTGGTCACCTTTAGTGAAGTCATCGTGGCCGGGGCCGTCGCGCGGCAGGAAAGCCGCGGGGCTCATTCACGCACCGATTTCCCTGACCGGGATGACGACAAGTGGCTCTTCCACACCGTCGCCCATCGCAATGGGCAAAGCGGCCCAACCTTAAGCTACAAACCGGTCACGATTGATTATGAGAAGTATCCGCCGCAGGCGAGGAAGTACTAGAGCGGCCTTACAGGCCTTAAGCTCGGTGCTGCGCACCTCTTAGCGCGGGGCTTCGCCCCTTTCAGCCGTCAGCTGATTGCTAAAAGCCGCGAAGCGGCGAGCTGAGAGGCCGAAAGGCCGAGCTAAAAAGCTAAAAGGTGCGCAGCACCGAGCTAAAACGCTAAAAGGCGCAAAGCGCCGCTATCAAGAGAGAAAAAGATGAGAAATTCAAAACCCAAAACCGCTACTGTTCGTATCCAACGGTTTAATCCGGA
>JASJCR010000003.1 GCA_030065875.1 Ardenticatenaceae bacterium
TCATTAAACGGTATTTGCCAAACCGCTTCATCGGTTGTCGACGGATTTACCAATCTGACCCTGGTAACCGACAACGCCCGCGCCTCACTCCCGGAGCTGATTCGGATTTTAACCGCCCATGAGGCGGTGATTCATCGCGTTAAGCACAAAGAGACATCTTTAGAAGATGTGTTTATCGCTCACACCGGCCGGACGCTGGCTGAAGATACGAGGGTTCACTAATGCAGCTGCAAGCCAACGATATCCGGGCCGATTTATCAGCGGCCGCGGCCGAGATGCGTCTGCGCTTTTCCAACATGACCCGCTACCCAGGCCAGCTGGCCCTGGAAATCTTTTTACCGATCCTGTTTGCGGCCATGCCGATATTTCTCAGCCAAACGGTTCCCGGCAGTGATGTGGCCACTAATTTTTCGGAAAATGCCGGTACGACAAACTACGTCGCTTATCTGCTGATCGGTTCCACCGCCTATATTATGGTCACCCGCGCCTTTTGGGATGTGGCCTTCTGGCTGCGGTACGAGCAAATGGTTGGCACCCTGGAGGCGATTTATTTAACCCCGACCAATTCAGTGGTTTTGGCCTCCGGCGTCTCTTTTTACAGTGCGGTGCGCAGCCTGACGGCCGGCCTGATCGCCTATCTGTTGGGCTGCCTGATTTTTGGGGTCAATCCACTGCAGGGACAAATCGGCCTGGCGCTCGTTTTTTTGCTGGTGGGCCTGCCGGCCGTTTATGGCATAGCCTTTTTGTTTGGGGCCCTGGTGATCAAAATTAAAGAGATGACCGCGTTGATCAACATGATGCAGTGGGGATTTGCCTTTTTGATGGGGGTCTATTACCCGCTGAGCATGCTGCCCGACTTTTTTAGTTTTTTGGCGCTCGTGCTGCCCGCCACCTGGCTGGTAAACGGGGTGCGCTCGGCTATTTTGGGCGTGGGATTTTTTCTCGGGGCGTGGTATTACGATCTGGCGGTTTTGACTGCGCTGAGCATTATCGTGCCGATCTTCAGTATTCGCGTCTTTAAACGAACCGAAAGGAATATCCGACGGCGACAGGGCATCGGTCAATTTTGAGTAGTGAAAAGTCATAAGGTTAAAGTGAAAAGAGGCCCAGCTCAGAGAAAATTATTTTTCTTTCACTTTAAACTTTGATCGAAGTAATGGAAAGAAAGTCTATGGAAAATGTACAAAAAACCACCCAAATCAACGAGCAGCGGCCGCTTCGTGACTGGTTCGATATGTTTTGGGCGATGGTTCGCAAGGAATTTACGATCAAAACCCGCTACCCGATTGAGCTGTTTGCCGGGTTCGCCCAGCTATTTATCATGATTGCCGTGTTCACGCTGGCCACGCTGACGTTCACCAGTGGTGGCAGCGACTCTATTGGGGAAGGCGGAATTAACATCTACAGCATTGTCGTGTATGGCTTCATACCCTTTATTTTTCTAACGGAGACCCTGTGGGGGATCGGGGTTAATATTCGCCAGGAACAGCTGCAGGGTACGCTGGAAAGCGTCTTTTTAAGCCCCGCTTCACAGGCCGCCAGCTTGATCTCCCGCGTGATATTAACTTTGATTTGGACCAGTTTGATGTCGTTGATGGCCATCATTTTGATGGTCTTGATGACCCGCTCCATCCCGTTTTTTAACCTTCCCCTGGCGCTTTATATTCTGGCGATGACGCTTTTGGGGACTTTTGGCATCGGCTTCGCTTTTGCGGCCATTACCCTGCGCATCAAGCAAACGGCTCAAACTCTGGCCAATGTTTTTCAATTTTCGTTTATGGTTTTTTGTGCTCCGTTTATCCCCTTTGGGGTCCTGCCGGAATGGGTCAAGCTCGTATCCCGGGTGATTCCGCTGGCGTATGGGGTAGATGCCTTCCGTTCAACCTTAATGAATTACCCGGCCGGTTTTCCCGAATTAGCGCCGATCAATGTTGAAATTTGGATCGTGACGCTTTTTGGCCTGCTGGCACCCCCCTTAGGATTATGGCTCTATTATCGCGAGGAAGCGCGGGCCAGGCGTCGCGGAAGCTTGGGCATTTATTGATTAGGTTCAGTGATCAGCAAAAAGTTTTACAATAAAAATCAGCCACGGATTAACACAGATTATCACAGATTTCTCTCTATAATCTGCGAACCTTTGGTTCACTCCTATGGGGTCTGTGGACAAATTATTGGAAAAAATCATGATAAGCTTGATGAGATCAAAATCCGCGGATGAAATTATGAGTGCCAACGGACATCCACAAACTTCTTCGGAGGTCTTAATTCGCCTGAACAATGTGTTTAAGCGATTTCCCCTGGGTGACAAGGAAACAACCGTCATCAAAGGGATCTCTATGACCGTCGATGCGGGTGAATTTGTTTCGATTGTCGGCCCATCGGGCAATGGAAAATCAACTCTGCTGAACATGATTACGGGGATAGACCGCCCCTCTGATGGAGAAGTCGTCATTCTCGATCACGAACTTCACCGGATGAGCGAAGAATCCCTGGCGGCCTGGCGCGGCCGGTATGTGGGTATCATTTTCCAATTTTTTCAGATGCTTCCAGGACTCAGCCTGCTTCATAATGTGATGCTGCCCATGGATTTTTTGCGAAAATACGCCCCAAAGGAGCGGCAAGATCGGGCTATGGCCCTGCTGGAACTGGTTGATCTGGCCGATCAGGCCCATAAACTTCCGGCCTTTGTTTCCGGTGGGCAGCAGCAGCGGGCGGCCATCGCCCGTGCCCTGGCCAACGACCCACCTTTGATTATTGCTGATGAACCAACCGGCAATCTGGACACAAATTCGGCCGAAAGCGTGTTCATGCTGTTTGAGAAAATGGCCGGTCAGGGGAAAACCTTGTTGATGGTAACCCACGACAATGACCTGGCCCGGCGGGCGACCCGGCAAATTGAGATACGCAATGGACGGATCGTGCGCGACTCAAAAGGCGATGCGGATAAAGGGACGATCAATGGGCATACTTAAATATAAAATCTGGTATGACCTGTGGGTCAATAAAGCCCGCACGCTGCAGGTGGTTCTAATTATTGCCATGGGCGCGGCCGCGCTGGGGGTCATTGTAGGTTCTCGCCAATTGGTGATCGGCAAGATGACGGAACTTTGGGAAGCATCGTCACCGGCCATGATTACGCTGTGGATGAATCCGGCTGTCGATGATCAAACTGTAGCTTCTCTGGCGCGCATTGAGGGCATCGAGGCGATCGAAGGATACAACCAGGCTACAATCGCCTGGCGCAGAACCTCCCAGGATAATTGGCGCACGGCCACGCTCATCGCCCGCGATGATTATCAGCAGCAGGAAGCGATAAAAATAAGTGTACTGGATGGTGAATTTCCCCATGGTGACCGCATCGCTGTCGGACAGGGTGCCGACAGCGTTTTCGGTATTGGCATTGGGGATGAAATTGAGATCCGCATCAATGATGAGGAAAAATCGATCCGCCTGGAAAGTATACTTTACGATCCGATCGCCCAGCCGCCGAGTTTTGGCGGCAGCGCGCAGTTTTTTACCAGCAGGGAGCGGTTTCGGGAGCTGACCGGCAGCCAGGATTTTAACCGCTTGCTCGTGCGCGCAGCCGAATATGATGCTGCTCAATTAAACGAGCTTGTTGGCGAAATTGAAAACAAACTGGACAGGCAGCAGGTAAACTCAGGCGGTTTCCTTCCGCCTTTTGGCAGTCGGACTGCCGACCCGTCCCGCCATTTCTTTCAGGACATCATGGATGCGGTTTTCCTCATTTTGGCCGTGATGGCTCTGCTTTCTTTGTGTCTCGGTTTATTTTTGGTATACAACACGATTGAAGCCACAATCAGCCGCCAGATCGATCAAATTGGCATTATGAAAGCGATCGGAGCGCGATCGCGACAGATCTTTTTGAGTTATTTGACCACCATCTTTGCCTATGGATTGTTGGCTTTGCTTATCGCTCTGCCGATTGGGATCATTGGCAGCTGGTATCTAAATGTATTTCTTCTAGGAAATTTTAATGCGGATCCGGGGAGTTTTCGGGTTTCCTGGCTGGCTGTTTTGATTCAGGTGGCGATCGCCCTGGTTGCCCCTTTGGTGGCGGCCATGGGCCCCATTATTGCCGGTGTCCGCATCACCGTTCGTGAGGCGATTGGGTCGTATGGTCTGGAGGCGAAAACAGGTTGGCTTGAGGATACCCTTTCCCGGCTGGCATTTTTGCCCCGTCTTTTTATTTTGACCATCGGCAACACCTTTCGTCACAAGGGGCGATTAATCCTAACCCAGATTACCCTTGTTTTTAGCGGCCTTATTTTCATGGTTGTCATGGGCGTACGAGACTCCACGCTTTATACGTTTGACGATATTTTGCGGTCGATGAATCGATATGATCTTTTTATGATTTTTGAAAACCCGGAAAGAATTGAGCACACTGAACAGCTGGCCGCCACCCAGCCAGAGGTGGCCATTGCGGAGATGTGGTATCGCGGTGGGGCAACGATTCGTTCTGCAGACGAACCCGATGCCAGCGCCGGCCGTTCAATCTCGATCGTGGGGCTGCCGGCCGCCAGCCAGCTTTACGCGCCAGAGATGCGCGGCGGAATCTGGCTGGATGAAGATAACCCGCGAGGCATTGTGCTAAATGAGCGGGTGGCTCAGGCTTCAGGTTTGGAAATTGGGCAGTGGGTGACGATGGCCCACGGGGAAGATAAAGAGTCGACCTGGCAGATTGTCGGCTTATTGTTCGACCCCAACAATATCGCTTCGGTTCATGTTCCCCGCGACGTGTTTCTTCGAGAGATTGGCAGCTTTGATAAGGCGAATCGGATTTACGTGCAGGCCAATCTGGCGGAGGTCGCCAATGATGCGGCCGCAGAAAAACAGCTGCAGGATTATTTTGCCGAGCAGGGGATAGCACTCAGCCCCGGCGGCCGGACAATTACCGAAATTGCCGAAAACGTGATCGGTCAATTCCAAATCATTATTACTTTGCTGGCGATTATGGCTGTGGTCATTGCTGTTGTCGGGAGTATCGCTTTAAGCGGCATATTGTCACTTAACGTCATCGATCGACGCCGAGAAATTGGCGTGATGCGGGCCATTGGTGCCTCAGCCCGAGACGTCAGCTTTTTATTTGTTGGACAGGGGATTATTTTGGGATGGCTAAGCTGGCTGATTGCCCTCCCCTTCGTTATCCCTTTAACCAAACTGGCCACCAACGGTCTGGGCGCGATCGTCCAGGCCAATATGGTTTTTCAATTTACGCCCACCGGGATTCTGGCGTGGTTTGGGATTGTGACGGTCCTGGCGATCGTAGCCAGTTATCTGCCTTCGAGGCAGGCAATTCGGACCAGCGTACAGGACAGCCTGGCTTATCAATAATTAGAACGGAGGAATTATGAGCAGCGAGAATCAAAAAAATGAATATGCGGTCGTTATCAATCATGAAGAGCAGTATTCGATTTGGCTGGCGGACAAAGAGCTGCCTCTGGGATGGCGGCTGGAGGGCACGAAGGGAACCAAAGAAGCGTGTTTGGCTCATATCGAAGAGGTGTGGACGGACATGCGGCCGTTGAGCCTGCGGCAGAAGTTAGAAAATTAACTCCTTCTCCTGAATGGCGGCATCCTTTCCACCGATTTTATCGGGGATGATGCCGCCATTTTTTATTCGTATGGAGCCCAAATTTGACAATTGGCCATTGACCAATTGAACCCAAAAATGAATAATAATGATTAAGCGTTTCTAGCCATTGCCCTGTGTAATGCATGGGGTTAAATTCAGGGTTGAGCCACCCTGAAGAGTAGAGCAAAATCATTCAGGAAAATTTGTGCGGCCTGGTTTCAAAAACCGGTCTTTTTTTGGGGTTAAATCCTGCCGAGTGTGAGCAGATTGTTTCTGCCGGCCGTCAATCGTCCCTTGTCGAAGGTGAAATCCTTTTTCACCAGGGCGATCAAGCGGATGTATTTTATATTGTTCTTTCGGGTTATGTTAAGTTGACCGAACTCAACCCTGAGGGGCATCAAATTACGGTGAGCTATGTTGGCAGCGGGGGAGGCATTGGGATTATTGTGGCCTTGAGCGACACAACGTATCCGGTAACGGCCGAAGTGATCACTGGCGGAGTGGCGGTAATCTGGACCAAGGAGATTTTTCGCAAATTGATGCTGCAATATCCGCTGCTGTCCCTAAACGGCATGGAAATGATCGCCAACTACTTTGTTCACCTGCAAAATCGCTTTCACGAGCTGGCGGCTGAACGGGTTGAACGGCGGGTGGCGAGGGCCCTGCTGCGGTTGGTGCGACACGCCGGCCGCAAAATCGAGCAGGGTATTTTGATTGACTTTCCCCTTTCGCGGCAGGATTTGGCGGAAGTAACCGGCACGACCCTTTTTACGGTCAGCCGGATTTTAAAACGATGGGAACAGCAGGGCATAGTTTTATCAGAGCGGGAGCGCGTGACAATCTGTCAACCACATCAGCTCATGATCATCGCTGAGGATCTGCCCCAGGACAAAGAGGAATCTACTAAAGTCAATTCTCTTTGAGGGAAGCCCTGCCGCGCGTCGTCAGGGCCATCAACCCCAAAAATAGGATGATGGCGATTTCATTGAGCAGCCCACCCCAAGGCCGGCCGTCAAGCCAAAAACCATAGTTTCCAATCAGACGCATGATCAACGACAGGTGGAGTAAAATCAGAGGGAGGTAAAGCAGCGGGAAAAAGGTGATCTGGATCGGGAGCAAAGCCGGCAAAATGATCGGCGCGTGGCCAAAAATCATGGACATCACAAATCCCAAAAAGATAATATGCATCATCCCGTCATAAATGGGGCCGGCCACATAGCGGCCGCCGTAAAACAGCCACATCAAACCGGCTGCGGCAAGCCACAGGTAACCGGGCAATAAGCAAAGGGCGATATAGCGGGTCAAGCCGGTTTTTCGCATCGTTTTGATGGCGATATCGTACCGCAGCAGCCACACCCCAAGAAAGAGCAGCCCCAAGCCGGCGATTCGCAGACCGCTATCGAGGGAAATAAGTGAAATAAACAGCCCTAAAAGAAAGAAACCGGCGGCCGTCAAAAATAACCGCTGCGCATAGCGCCCGTGCCGTAAAACGCGGGAGAGCTCCAGACGCTCGCCGGCAATGGTCAAAATCAGAAACCCACTCCACCAGGGCACAACTCGGAACAGGGGGCTGCCCGTCAGCCACAACACATCTCCAATCAGCCACAGCACCGCGCCGCCGGCCATGACCCCATGATCGAAGGTTGGCTGACGGCGCAAGATGATCGCAAACAGACCCACCAGGCCGGCCGCCCCCAGTAAATTGAGGGTGATCCCCAGCTCGACCGGTAGGGGAGTCACAATCAGCAGCGCTCCGGCACCGGCCGCAGCGGCCGGAAAAAAGAGCAGCCATCCGCGCTGCACCTGCGGCCGGAGGGCCACCGCCCGTTCAAGCGTTATCAGGCAGCCCAGAAAGCCGACGATCATCAGCGGGCCGTGCGCGGCCGGCAGCCGCAGCTGACCGGAAGGGAGTGACCAGCCGATGCGGCTCAAGCCTCCCCACAGGGCCGCCAGAAGAGATAAGACGGCCAGCAGCATAATCGGCAGCTGCTGGATCAGGTTTTTTCTGGAATACATGTTATTCACTTGAACGATCTTGGTGCCTACTTGGACCTTATGCTGGCCAGATGTTGATCTTTGACGTAGACGCGATTTCCCAATCGCGTCAAAAACCGGCGTGATTGGGAAATCACGCCTACGCTCTTTTCAATCAAACAATTAGCATAAGGCCCTGCTAGTTATTTACAATCAATCATCTCCAACAGCATGACCACCGGCGTGTGGGCGGTAATGCTGTGCGGCAGGTTGGGCGGCATGTAAATCCATGCTCCGGTCTCGACTTCGTGAGAATCTTCTCCCAAGGTGACGGCCGCCCGGCCGCTCAAAAAAAGCAAAACGGCCGGGTAGGTACTGGTATGTTCTGAAAGCGACTCACCGGCCGCAAAGCGAAACAGCACCGGTTTCACATGGGGCGATTTGGCCAGCGTGGTGCTGACAATTGACTGTTCTGGAATATCTTGCGTGTTCAACTCGATGTGGGCCAGTTGATAAGTTGCATCGGTCATTGATTTTCCTCTTCCTGAATAATGGTGGCCAGTTGTTCCAGCAGCATGCTGACTTCCAGGCCGTGTAGTTTGGCCGCTTCAGCCACGGTGCAAAAAGGAGCGGCACCACAACCCACGCAAACCAGCCTGAGTTGATGGACGACCTTCACCGTGGCCGGCCAGCGTTTGAGCATCTCGTCGATGGTTATCTGCGTCAGGCCAAAAAGGTCATCCATAATACCTCTCAAGCTTTTAAATACCCACTTCGCTTCTTCGTGCTATACCCCCACTTCCAACATAGTTCAGAGGGCAATGACACCGATCGGCCAATGCAGGGCTTGGCTAGCCAAGCCCCTACACAAAGGCTTTGGTTTCATCTTCACTTTTCACACGAAATTTTCGCCGCGCTGCTCATTCTGAGCGAAGACAAGGGAGGCCGTGAGGTTACCTGCCATACCCTTTCGCTTCATGGAGAATGATTTAATTGGTTAACTACCAACTACCCTGTCGTGGGAGATGGATCGGCCGCAGCATGCTGCGGCCCTACGGCGCAAGATGATCCACCAGGTCCTATTTGATCACAAGCTTGAACCGTTCCGCCCTTAAACCGAGATAGGAAGGGGATTTGATGAGTTAAAAACGACCTATTCATGAATGGAGCGCAAATAAGCCACAATATCGAGAATTTGCTCATCGGTCAATGCCGGGTTGCCCCCTTTGGGCGGCATATCAATACCGGTAGTATTGTCCGGGTCGCCGGTGGGTCGGCCGCTGTTGATAAAGGTGATGAAATCCTGATCGCTCATGTTGGGTATGAACTCACCAGAGGTTAAATCTTTGCCAACACCGGTAATTCCCTTGGCATCCGGGCCGTGACAGCTGGAGCAGCTCGAAGTGTATAATGTCTCACCGGCTTCGGGGTCACCGGCCGGCAGGTCCGGCACGGCAGCCACCTCGCCGCCGCTTTCTTCCCCATTTTCCGGGGCGGCCGCTGGGGGTGAATCCCCACCGCAGCCAACCAGAAGGAGCAGCATTGCGAAGAGCGATAAAGCGTAATAACGGTTAATCATGGTTGCTATCCTTTTGATTTTTTATTGTAGATAGTAACTATTCAGGTCGTCAGCCTTCTTCAAAGGCTGTGGCCGGTGTTCTCACCGAGCCACCAGCCGGCACGGTCGGAGACCGGCCGGAGCACCTGTACAGAGTTACTGCAGATAAACATATTTACGGCTGATGAAGGACTTTATGATTTCCATCATCAGCTTCATCACTTTTATGATTATCATGGCCGCAATTTAAGTGATCGTGCAGCATCCGGGCATCTAAAACCCCGCTGCGCACCGCGTCCTCCACCGCCTCAAAGGTGGTCATCCAGCCACCGCCGGCTTCGATATAAGCTTCGGCGGCCGCGCTGGTTTCAAACGCGGTTAAACCCCAACCCATGGGGGTTATCAGATCCTGCTGTAGCACATAGGCGGCGTTTTCAGCTCGAATCCATTCTTCAGAATTGAGGTCGTGAACCCAATAGGCGTGTACCGCCTCCTCGCGCTTGACGACATAGGCGAACATGTCCCCCATGTCGTCAAACAGGCGCACCTGTTCATCAGCGGTGACGATGGCTGCTGCGAAGCGGGGATCATTAATGATCATGCCGCATTCGGCGCAAACATCCTGTCCGTACAAAATTTCAGGGGGTTGATTGAGGTCAACCGCTGGGGCACAGCCGGTCAGGAATAGAAACAGCAGCGTCAACCAAAAGGGCAGCCGGCGAATATTCATAAGGCACCTCGACGGGTAAAAAGCTGATGGGTAATCAACAGGGGGACAACGGTCCAGGCCGCAAGCAGCCCAATTAAAAGCGGAAGCAGCCTGGCACCATAGGTGCGTAACGCAAAGACACCGGCCGGTCCCAGGAGATCCAAATTTTGCTGTAAGTTAAGAATGGCTGCGGTTTTATAAAGCTGCAGCGGGTTGGCTAGGGAAAACCACAGCAGTTCCTGGGCCTGGAAGCGCAGCACCACGGCCGTACCCATCAACCCCAAATCTCCCAAAAAGACCAGCAGCAGCCAACCAAACAGGGCCACTCCCACGGCCGTTGCCGCTCGCTGCACGGCCGCAGAGATCAAAAACCCCAGGCTGAGCGAGGAAATCGCCAGCAAAAAGGTGAGCAAAACCAGCCATAAAAAAGCGTTGAGATGGGTCAGCCCGCCAAAAGAACCGATCATCATGCCGGTTAACCCAAACCCAACACCCAGGGCGGCCATGAGGGCGGCCGACAAACCAAAAAATTTTCCTAGCAGCAGCTCTTTGGGATCGAGGGGCTGAGCCAGTAGATAGAGCAGGGTGCCGCTTTCCCTTTCGCTGGCCAAACCTAACGCCCCCAGGGTTAATCCCATCAGAGGCACAATCAGCAGCACCAGGTTGACCAGGCTGGCGCCCGTTCGACCAAAACCAGCCAGCCCGTAATTGCCCAATCCGGCCAGGGAGAGCCATGCCAGCGCCAGCGCCAGGGTGGTAAAAGCCACCATGTACAGGATAAACCAGCGATTTCGCCGGGCGTCGCGCAGCTCTTTTTGCATGAGAATCAAGACGTTTGAAAATTCCATAATTTTTATCCATCCGTCGCCTGCTTGAGGCCGTATGAACTATCGAAGTTAATAGCAGGTGATTTCTTTTATTTGTCCGCAGATTACGCAGATTTTCGCAGAACATTAGGGAGGTTCTGTGATAATTTGCGTGCACTTAATCAAGTGAAAAATCGGTCACCGGGATTCCTTCCCGATAGAGCAGTTCCAGCGGCAGCCCTTTTTTGCTGGCCGGCACACTGACATAGATACCGCGGCCGTTCTGCCGTCCTTCCAGACCGTGCTGACCAAGAACGGTCAGCGCCGCGTCAATCGACCCGGCCGGCATCGACAGATGCAGCATCGTGGTCCATCCCATTTGCAGATGGAGTTCAGCCGGTGAAGAATCAGCCTGCAGCCGGCCGTCAACCAGGTGGAGCACCCGGTCGGCGAGGGTTGACATCTCATCCAGGCGATGGGTTGTAAAAACGATGGTTTTTCCCGCCTGTTTGAGGTCGAGCAGCAGCGATAAAAACGCCTCCCGTGCCGAGACATCCAGGCTGGCGGTTGGCTCATCCAGCATCAAAATCGCGGGATCAGCTAGCAGCGCCAGGGCCAGGGCCAGCCGCTGTTTGAGGCCGCCCGACAAATCGCCAACCGCTTTTTGTAGATGGGGCTGCAGCTGCAGCCGATCCAGCAGGGCCTCAAGCGGTGCGGTGTGGTTAAAATCGATTTTTTTCAGGCGGCCGTAAAACAGCAGCGTTTCGTCAACGCGCAAATCATCATGAAAGGTTAAATTTTGGGGCACAAACCCGATTTTTTGACGGGCCACTTTACCGGCACGACGCATGTCGCGACCGTCAATTTGGACGCTGCCCGAAAAGGGGATCAGGTGCAGCAAACAGCGCAATACTGTGGTTTTGCCGGCACCGTTTGCGCCCCACAGGGCCACCGCCTCACCCGGCGAAATTTTAAAGGACAGGTTATCGACGGCCGTCAGCCGGCCAAATCGTTTAGTTAATTGTTCAACGTGAATCATAAGGTTGCCTTCGCCTTGCCGTATTTGGGAAAACGTCTGGAAATGGGGCTTTGTGGCGCAAGCCAGGGCCAGCTCATTAGACCGACCGCCATGACGACCAACAGGAGCAGGGGCCACAACCGGCCATTTTGCTCAGCGGGGAGCGGCGGGGCACCGGCCGGAATGTCAGGAGACATCAAGGGGCCTTCATCGACCAGTTTGGGCTGAGGCCGAATGAGCGGAAAGGCACGGGCGGCAAAATCTACGGCCGCTGCCGCCGGGCTGTAGAGAAATATCCGCATCGCTGGCTGATTATCAACCAGCTGTTCAAACAGCCGCTCCGAACGATAGGGGAGATCTCCAAAACCGTCGTTGTTGGCATCAAACCCGGCGTAATCTGACCAGTAATTGCCTACTCCAGCCACGCTCCAGGTATTGTCGGACATCGTGCCGCCCCCTTCGATCGCCACCTGCTCTTCATTTTCGATAAAGTTGTTGGAAACAAATTCATTGTGGCGCACCGAGGGCAGCAGACTGACCCCAATATCGTTGTATCCAAAGACGTTGCCGGTGAAGCGGCCGATGCTGTCCACTTCGCGCGGGGAATTGTCGAGGTAAGCGCCAACGCGATTATCTAAAAATAAGTTGTTCTCGATTAAGGCGTCGTCCATATCTTTTAGACCCACGCCGTAGCCGCTGGGGCCGCGGTTGCCGGCGATGGTGTTGTTTTGAAGGGTAATGCGGCGGCTGTACATCATAAATGCCCCCACCGAATTGCGATAGAGCAGGTTGTTTTCAACGATCGCGTCATCACAGTACATGAAGTGCAGACCGTAGCGGCCGTGGGTGACCGTGTTTCCGCTCACCTGCAGCTGTTCGGAGTACCACAAAACGACATCACGCCCTTTTTCGATGGTATTATTTTCGATGCGAACGCCGTTGCTGTACCAGACGCGAATGGGGTCCCCACGACGGGGAACGTCGACGTCCATGCTGGAAATTGAATTGTCGGCCACAACGCTGTTGGGGGCTTTTCGCAGATAAATTCCAAAAAGGGTTTCTTCCAGACGGTTGTTGACAATCGTGGTCCCCGCTGCTTCAACCGCAATGCCGGAATTCTCCTGGTCGAGGGAGTCACCGCTGTTTCGAATGACAAACCCTTCCAGATGAACATCAGGGGCGGTGATGTGTAGCACTGTTCCCTGTCCGCCACCGTCGATGACCGGCCAATTGACGCCAATCAGAGTAATACTATTGTTGATTTCGAGCGGACCGTGGTGAATCCCGCCATCCACCTCGATGGTGTCTCCATCACGGGCTGCGGCCAGCCGGGCGGCCAAATCGCTTTTTTCGGCTGCCTGGATCGAGTGGGGAGCGATTAACCCCAGCAGCCCACTCAGCAGCAGAGCCAAAGTAAGAAGCTGATTCATGAGATGCCCCTTTACTGCTGGTCGACCAGCGGTTTGTAGGCCCGACGATGAAAGTACAGACCGACAATGATTAAGACGGTCGCCGTAAAGGCCAGGTAAAGCCCCCAATCGGGCAGGGCGAGGGTGCTAAATTGGGCGATGATTCCTGTGCCCAACACCGGGGGCACAAACGGCTCGATACTGCTGCTAAGAGCCGCATTTGGATCGAGGTTTAGGCCAAAGTTGCGCAGCCAGTAATACAGGTCGCCCAAAAAGACAAACGGAACCGAAGCGGCCGGCAGGGCGAGGAGTGCGGCCCATTTGGTGTGAATAAAAATGGCGGCTGCGGTCAGCAGGGCGATTGACGAAATAGCCATAATGGCAAACCGCCGTTCGACCTGACCGGCTTCCTCCAGCGGCCGCATGCCGATATAGTGATTGAGGCCGTCGATCTCGGCCACATCCCCTTCAACGCGATTGACATAGATTTGCACCATCAATCCTTTTGGATATTGAGGAGCGTTCAGGGTCATGCGCCAGTAGGGGGTGAAAATTGAAATAATAAGCAGGATGGCGGCCGTGGCCAGCAGGATGGTTGGCAGCCGGTATCGCCAGCGTTCCGCTTCCGGCACCTCGGCCGGTATGCGAGGGCCAAAAAAGCCCTGTAATTTGTTAGCCATATTACATACCTCGTGTTTTTAAACATGCTTCGCACCGCATAGTGCGCCGATCAAGGTTGGGTGATTCGTTTCCGGTACCGCTTGGTAACCGGCGACTAGAGAGAAGCTCGATGAGGTGATTATCTCCAGTCGCCCGCCCCCAAAAGGTGGGTGAGGGAGACGGCCGGGCCGTCCCCCTCGGTGAATCACCCGTAATGGCTACGGTTTAACTAAGAGATAGCCGACCATCTCCAGGTGCAGCGCCGAGCAAAATTCGCTGCAGTAGTACGAAAAGACCCCATCTTCGGTGGCATCAAATTCAAACGTGGCTGTTTCACCCGGCTCCAGGCTCAGCTGAATGTTGTAACCCGGCAATGAGAAGCCGTGGGTAGCATCATAAGCCCGTTCGACGTTCGTGATGTGCCATATGACGTGATCACCTTGATTGATTTCAACGTGCTCCGGCGTGAAGTGGCTGCGAACGGCCGTCATCCAAATTTCAACCTCGTTGCCGTTGCGCACCACCTTTTCCTCGCCGCTCATGGGGGCCTCGGGGTTAACCGCCTGGATACCCGGATCCCAGCCGATCTCCGGATACACTTCCCATGGTGAGAGTTTGTCTCCCTTGATGATCTGCGCGTAGTGAGGCTCACCCACGCCGATCGGCATATCGTACAGGAGTTGCATCTGCTCGCCCGGCGAGCCAATATCGATGAGCTGGAAGTTTTGCGGCAGCAGGGGACCGACATTGGCAAAACGATCAACCGCCCACTTGTTGAGCGACACCAGATAAGTTCCATCCGGGCTAACCGTATCCCCTTCAGCGGCCGCGATATGGCCAACGTTGTAGTGCACCGACTGCTTGCCGACCAGCGACCAGTCCTCTTCTTCGTGCATCTCGCCATAGGGGCCGCCCAGCGCCCAGCGGGCAACGGTGCTTTCGAGGAAGAGGCTGGTATAGGCATAACCTTTGTCGTCAAACTGGGTGTGCAATGGGCCAAGACCCAGCTCAATTTGTGCTTCTAATACCGCATCAAAATCGAGGATCGGCACGCCGTACTGATCCGTTTCAAAGTTCCCGTCGGCGATCGCCGCCTGAATTTTCTCAAAGCTGAACACGGTTGTGTGTGGGTCGAGCTTGCCGGAAATGACCATGTATTCGCCGCCGGGGGTGATGTCTACCCCGTGGGGGCTCTTGGGCTCGGGGATGAAGTAGAGCAGCCCTTCAGCCACCGAGGTATCCAGCGAGATGACCGGAAAGCCGTTGACTTCGATGGTTTGGCCGGCCGCTGCAACTCCAATCGCTTTATCCATATTAATGACGTGCAGATAATCCATATCGCGCTGTGAGGCCCCGGCCTCAAACGGCGGTTCGCCGGATTCAATGCCGCCGGTGGCCATTTCGGTGTTAAACGAGTTGCAGAATACCCACCCTTCGCTCACTCTTTTGCCCGCGTCACAAAGATCCTGCCAGTAGGGTGGCAGCTCCATGGCGAATGAGGCATCGTAATCGATGCGGCCGCTGTCGCGGTCGAACTTCCAGAATGTCACCATGCCGCGGTAATCCTCAGCGTACTCATCCAGGGAAGCATATTCCCACCCCAGGGGTGCGGCGTATTGGCCCCCTTCAATGACCCAATCGGTGTCGGGGGTGACAAACGTGCCGCCGTGGTCATTAATCGCTATCGGATTTTTGATGATTTGCTTGGTTTCAAAATCACGTAGGTCAATGACGGCCACCCGGGCGTGGGCTTTGTCGTTGATAAAAAGATATTGGCCGTCATAATCACCAGCCGTCTCGCTCAGGGCGGGGTGATGGGTATCTCCCCACATCACCGTCTGCTCCCCATCCGCCTGGCCATTATTGAGAATAGCCATGGTCTCTTCCGACCCATACCCCCAACCTTGCCACGGTTCTGGGGTAAAAACGCCGATTGTTTTTAAAAGGCGCATCGAAGGCAGACCGATCACAAACACCTGCCCGGCGTGGCCACCGGACGAGAACATGATGTAATCATCGTGCTGGCCGGTGGGGACATAGGTTTTGAGGGCAGCAACGATGTCATCGGGGGTCAAATTGCGCGCGGCGGCGATCGCGCTGGCATCGGCCGGCAGGCCGGTCGATACTCCGCCATCACTTTCAGCCGGAGCCGCCTCCTGCTGCTGGTCGCTGCAGCTGATAAAAAAGGCGGTTAGGGCAAAGACCAGCAGAAAGGTTATCCAGCCGGCCCTGTAAAAATTATTTTGTTTCTTGAATAGATTCATTGGGATTCTCCTCATGGTTGTTCGCCATATTGATAGAGATGGGAATCGGACTACCTTATCACCATAAAGGAATCGGCCGGCCGGTTCTTTGCGCCAGGTCAAAGAGGGCGATTTTTAGACTTCAAAAGTTTTCAAAACTTTTGAAGTCTGTGCCGGTCAACTGGCTTTTGTGGTTACAAAACCACCCCAATTCCCTTGACTCCCCACGGAAAAGTGGTATAAACTAATCTTGTAGTGGTATAGACCAGTGACAGATATAAATCATGACCCAACTTCTCAATCGCACCCATCACAAGCCGCTCTATCTCCAAATTTACGATTTAATCCGCGATCAAATAAATACCGGTCAGCTGAGAGCCGGAGATACCATCCCGTCGGAGCGGGAATATGCCGATCTGTTTGAGGTGAGCCGCATGACCGTCAGAGCGGCCGTCAACAAGCTGGTGCAGGACGGTCTGCTGCTGCGCAATCAGGGGAAAGCCACGGTTGTGGCCTCGACTACCATCCAAAAAAGCGCCCGCGGGTTTAAATCGTTTACGGAGGATATGCAGTCACTGGGGATTGTGCCTTCTTCGCGCGTCTTGAAAATGCACAGCGAGATGAGCAGTGCCTCTGTGGCCAGCCAGCTCAACTTAAAAATCGGGGCGCGCGTGATATGTCTGGAGCGGCTGCGGCTGGCTGATGAGGAACCAATCGCCCTGGAGCGCTGTTACCTACCCCACGACACCTTTCCGGAATTACTGGAGCATGATTTAACCCAGCACTCCCTGTACAAAACGCTGGAAGATCGCTACGGGGTACGGCCGGTTCTCGCTGAAGAAACGATTGAAGCGGTAATCGTCAATCAGGAAGAGGCGGAGCTGCTGCAAATTGAAAAAGGGAGCCCGGCCCTGCTCATTCGCCGGCTGACCAAGGATGCCCGGCAGCAGGTGATTGAAACGGTGACGACTCTTTATCGAGCGGATCGCTACCGGGTCGTTCTGGTCCGATCGAGATAAGTAAATTAGCGGATATGATTCAGCTGTCGCCATCTTTGACGATTCACCAGGGGCTGATTGTCTCCTGTCAGGCGTATGAGGGAGATCCCCTTTTTGGCTCCCAGATTATGGCCGCCATGGCTCGCGCGGCCGTCGCGGGCGGTGCGGTGGGCATACGAGCCAATTCACCGGCCGATATTGCGGCCATTCGCCAGGTTACCGACCTGCCCCTGATCGGGTTGTGGAAGCAGTATACTGCCAACCTTGAGGTCTATATTACTCCGACCCGGACGGCCGCCCGGTCAATCGTAGAGGCTGGGTGTGACATTGTGGCCGTTGATGCCACCCCACGCCCACGGCCGGGCGGCGAGCAGCTGGCGGACCTGGTGACCTATATTCAGCAGGGGTTAAAGCGGCCGGTGATGGCCGATGTTTCTTGCCTGGCGGATGCTTTGGCGGCAGAGGCGTTGGGGGTTGATTTGATCAGCACCACCCTGGCCGGTTACACCGCTCACGGCCGGCCGTCAATCTCTGGCCCGGATATCGAGTTTGTCGGTGATTTGATCGACCATTGTCAGACCCCCATTGTGGCGGAAGGGCGTTTTCGCGATCCGCAGGAGGTTCGGCAGGCGATTGAGTTGGGGGCGGCGGCCGTTGTCGTTGGTTCCGCCATTACCCGCCCGGAATATATTACGGCGCATTTTGTGTCTCAAATCAGTTAATTTTTGCCACTACTGGTCTATACAACCGGACCACTGGCAAACATCGGATGCTTTGAGGAGGAGATATTGAAAAATTCTTATGGTGGCTGTGTTTTGTAATTCAAAACTTTTTAATACATTTGGCAGTGAGGAGAATAAAAATGAAGCAAAAAGTAAAAATGTTTCTGGGTTTAGGTTTGCTGTTGGCTTTAATCGCCGCCTGTACCCCTCAGGAAGTGGAGGTGACCAGGGTGGTTGAGGTTGAAAGCGATCCGGAGGTGGTGGAAGTCGAAGTCACCCGGGTTGTTGAAGTTGAGGGTGATCCGGAAGTGGTCGAAGTGGAAGTTACTCGCGTCGTAGAAATGGAAGCGGAAATGGAAGCTAATCCGGAACGGGTCATCGAAGGAGTTGAAGAAGGGGCGGAGATCGTTTTTTGGACGTGGTTCCTTTCGCCAACGTTTGATGATTACATCAACGGCACGATCGCCCGCTTTAACGAGGCGTATCCGGAAGTAACCGTCATCTGGGAAGACCAAACCGAGCTGCCGGACAAATATCGAAACTCCCTGGCGGCCGGAAACGCACCCGACGTGATCAATCTTTCATCAGGGTGGGTGCCGGAATTTGCCGAAAACGGTCAGCTGGTCAATATGAGCGAAGCGCTGCCCGATGACGTCCAGTCAATTTATTTTGAGGGGCTGTTTAACGTCGTGAATTATGAAGGGAACAGCTATCAGGTGCCGTGGTATCAGGCGTTAACCATTTTGGTTTACAACGGTCAAATTGTCGAAGAAGCCGGTTTAACGGCCGAAGATTTACCAACCACCTATGATGAGCTAGTCGAAGTGTGCCGCACTATTAAAGACACCACCGGTCAATATTGCACCGCCCCCAACCTTCTCGAAGGAGACAGCTTCCTCAAAATATTGGCTTACAACGATGTGGAAATTTTGAGTGAAGACGGCAGTGAAGTGTTGATTAACTCTGAGGAAGGCGTGGCCACGCTGCAGTTTTGGGTTGATATGCTCAATGAGGATTTGATCCCGCTGGAAATCGTCACCCAGGAACATCGCACGATGATCGAAGGGTTTAGCGCCGGTCAATTCGCCTTTATGCAAACCGGACCGCAGCTGATTCGCCTGGTGCGCGAAAACAACCCTGGTCTATATGGTTTCCTGGGCGTGGCCCCCAACTATTTGGGCGCTTCCGGCGTGACTTCCCCATCATCGATGTCCCTGGTAGTCACCGCCGATACCGAATATCCAAACGCCTCCCTGGCTCTGGCAACCTTCATGACCAATGAACTGAGCCAGCTGGAGTTTGCCAAAACGGTGGCGGTTTATCCAGCCACCCCAGGCTCTTTCGAGGATGAATTCTTTACCACGCCAGGTGCGGCTATTGAAGATTCCGCTCGTCCCATCGCCAGAGATGCCATCGCCAGCCAGGTCCAGCTGATGCCGGTTTTGCCTGATGCCCCCGAGATTCTCGATATTCTCAATAATGAGGCCCAGCGAGCGCTGCTCGGTCAGGCCACGGCGCAGGAAGCCCTTGATTCGGCCGCAGAGCAGATCAACGAGATTTTGGCCGATAGTTAAAGGGGTTGTGTAGGTTGCTTGTTAGCCCAACAAATTCCTTCCCCCGAAACGGGTTCCGGGGCGGATAGGCAAGCTGCAAACCACTTGTCATTCAGAACGGAGCGCAGCGAAGTGAAGAATCTCATCAAGCAGTCTTTTAAGAGGGCTGATTTGAAGCAAGGAAAGCCCGTTGATTGGCTACCTTCACCTTCAAGTGAGTTGACGGGATCCTTCGCTGCGCTCAGGATGACAGGGAGTCCGCGAATGATGTTGAAGACCTGTCCGCCCCTGAACCGAACCGGGAGGAGGTTGGGGGTTGGACCTTTTGGCATTTAATTTGCCCCTCCCCGACAAGGGTTCAGGGACGGACAGGTTCACTGATGATCAAACAGGACATGGGGGATCCCTTTCGCCGTAGGGCCGCAGCATGCTGCGGCCGATCCATCTCCTCCAGCAGGGTATTTGGCGGTTAAAAATTCAATCACTCGCCATGGAGCGACAGGGTATAGAAGGCGACCCCACGGCCGCAGCATGCTGCGGCCCTACATCCTGGAGAGACTCGATTTTCGTTCAATTTTAACGCGCACCTGTCTGCCTTTAAACCAGGGAAAGGAATTGGCCACCTTAATGAATCCACATCGAACACGAAACGCACTTTTATTTATAGCGCCAGCCCTGCTGATTACTTTACTTTTCAGCCTCATTCCGATCGGCAGCGTATTTTATTTGAGCTTTACGCGTTACAACATCATCACCCCACCGGAATACGTGGGGCTGGAAAATTTCCGCGACATGCTTTCGGATGATGCGTTTTGGCTGGCGCTGCGACATTCGCTCATCTATTTAATCGTCACCCCTATTCTCATCGTTCTGTCGATTATTTTGGCGATTATCGTCAACCGGCCGCTCAGAGGAATCAGCTTTTTCCGGGCGATTTACTACTTGCCGGTCATCAGCGGCACGGTGGCTATCGGTATCGCCTGGCAGTGGCTGTTTGCCCGGCAGGGTGGCCTGATCAACGGCCTGCTGCAGCTTATTGGGGTGATCGACAACGCTATCCCCTGGTTGATCGCCCCCGAATACACCCTGCCGATCGCCATGCTGGTAACCATTTGGAGCGGAACGGGGTATTACATGGTGGTCTTTTTGGCCGGATTACAGGGCATCCCCCAGGACCTCTACGAGGCGGCCGCCATCGACGGGGCCAGCCGTCTGCAGCAGCATCTTTATGTGACCGTACCGGGATTGCGCCCCTCGATTATTTTTGTCTTTATTATTTCCAGCCTCAGCGCTTTAAAAGTATTTGATGAAATTTATGTGTTGACCAACGGCACCGGAGGGGTGCTGGACAGCGGAATCACCATGGTATTTTACCTGTGGAAACAGGCGTTTCAGCTGCAAAACGCCGGTTACGCTTCAGCGGTAGCTGTGGCCCTGCTGCTGCTGACAATGGCGTTTTCAATTTTTAACGTGCGCTATCTTGAAAGTCGCTGGGAGGCATAGAAGATGAGTTCCCTCACCACTGTACGGGGCACGACCCACCGGCCGGTATGGCTAGATGGCCTAATCTGGTACGTCATTTTGTTGACCATTGGCACGGCCACGGTGTTCCCCTTTTTGTGGCTCCTGCTGACCTCGCTTAAAGGTGATGCCCAGCCGGTTTTTGCCAACCCGCCAGAATTGATACCCGCCCCTCCGACGATAGCCAACTACATCAGGGTGTGGAACCAGCTGCCAATCTGGCGCTTCTTTATCAACAGCACGATTGTGGCCTTGGCCACCGTCGTCCTCAATTTGCTGGTGACCTCGCTGGCCGCTTACCCGCTGGCCAAATTGCGCTTTAAGGGGCGTGAATTTATTTTTTATCTGCTGCTTTCGACCCTGGTGGTACCGGCCGAATTGACTTACATTCCGCTTTACATCATGTCCGTTCGTTTTTTCCAGCTCGAAGATACCTTTATCGGACTCATACTGCCCGGTATTTCCAGCGCTTTTAATATCTTTTTGCTGCGGCAAAATATCAAGTCCATTCCGGAAGATATGCTTGACTCCGCCCGCATTGATGGGGCCAGTGAATTTCGGATCTGGAGAAGCATCGTCATTCCCAATATTCGGCCGGCCCTGGCCAGCGTTTCGATTTTTACCATGATCGCCTCCTGGAATGCCCTGCTGTGGCCGGTGCTGCTGCTCAATTCACAGGAGCGCTTTACGCTGCCGGTCGGGCTGCTGGCTTTGCGCAGTCAATTTTCCACCGACTTCCGGCTGGTGGCTGCGGGCGCGATTCTGGGTATTATTCCCATCCTGATCTTTTTCTTTGTGCTGCAGAGGCATTTTGTTCAGGGATTAAGTGGGGCTGTCAAGGGGTAGGACCAGTCCGGTATGATTTCAGAATGTGATGTGGCCGTGATCGGGGCCAGTTTAGGGGGAGTGGCGGCCGCTCTGGCTGCGGCCGAAGCCGGTTGTCAAACGATATTGGTGTCGCCTGAAATGTGGATTGGAGGGCAAATCACCAGCCAGGGCGTGGCTCCCCTGGATGAACATCCCCTGATCGAACAATTTGGTGGAACCGGCCGCTATATGCAGCTGCGCCAGCGCATTCGGGCGATTTATCAGGAGCAAGATCACGCCCCCGTTTTGATGGCGGACGGCCGGCCGCTTAACCCCGGCCGCGGTTGGGTTAGCCACCTGTGCTTTGAGCCGCAGGTTGGCCATCAGGCGCTTTTGGCGATGTTGGTGCCTGCCATTGCCAACGGAACACTTCATCTATTTACAGGCTATAAATTGATTAACGCTCGACACGAGAACGGTCAAATTCGCAGCTTGATCGTTGGCAACGGGGATAGACAACCGATGGAGCTGCGGGCCGCTTACTATCTCGATGCCACCGATTTGGGAGATTTGCTGCCGCTGGCCGAAATCCCCTACGTGACCGGGGCTGAATCTCGAGATAAAACCGGTGAACCACACGCCTCCCGGGATGGGGACCATCCCCAGCGGGTGCAGTCATTTACCTACACTTTTCTGGTTGAACATCACCCCGATCGCGATTTTACAATCTCTAAACCCCTCGATTACGAAGTAAATCGGGAGCATCAACCTTATTCATTGAGTTTGACCCAACCCGATGGGGCGGTTCGCCGCTTTGGCATGTTTTCCCCCACGGCCGACAGCGACCTCCCATTTTGGACGTATCGCCGTGTGGTGGATGCCCAGCTGCTCAACCGGCCGCGCGATATCGCCCTGATCAACTGGCACGGCAATGATTACGCCGGTGGAAATATCATTGGCGCTTCTCCGGACCAAAGAAACGCTCACCTTGAGGCGGCCAAAAATCTGGCCCTGGGGTTTCTCTACTATTTGCAAACGGAGGTGCCCCGCGATGACGGCCGGGGCTATGGGTATCCGGGTTTGCGATTGTTGACCAAGGGGCTGGGCACCGTGGATGGCTTATCTCAAGCGCCATATATTCGGGAAAGCCGCCGGATTATCGGCCGTCACCAAATTGTGGAGCAGGAGATTGCGGCCGCCACCAATCCAACCGCTCGGGCCGCGCACTTTGCCGACTCCGTGGGGGTTGGATGGTACAGCCTCGATTTGCATCCGGCCGTCGGCTGTAAAGACAGCTTTTATTTACCAACCCGGCCGTTTCAGATCCCGCTGGGGGCGTTTATCTCGCCGGCCGTCGACAACCTGCTGCCGGCGTGTAAAAATATCGCCACGACCCACATCACCAACGGCGCATATCGGGTGCATCCGGTTGAATGGAATGTTGGCGAAACGGCCGGAATGCTGGCCGCATTTTGCGTGCAAAATCAAATGGCACCCCGAACCGTTCTCGATCGAGCATATGCTCGTACTCAATTTCAAACCATGCTCCTGCAGGCCGGTATCCCTCTGATGTGGTTAGTCGATATCCCGCCTGACCACCCACACTTTTTGACGGCCCAATCGTGGTTGGTGCACGCTCCTCCTGGCGAGGCTGGAAAATTAAAAGATCAGCTTGAATTGGGTCTCGATAATCCGCTGGACCGGCGGGATTTTCGGATGCTTTTCCACCCGTTTTTGGGTGAAGAATATCATCTGCTGGCTGAAGCCGGGATGATCACGGCAGATGAGGCAAATGAGGATCTAGAGGCCCGAAATTTTTCTGCCAATTTGGCCGGTGAGGCGATCACCCCTCGCCAGCTTCTGGAACGATGTGGCGCGGCCGTGCTCTCCCGTCTGCAGCAAATACGATAGCAGATTGGCACTGAAAAAATGAGAAGATAAAAACATGTCATTCCGAGCGTTAGCGAGGAATCCCGTCTACTTTCAGCAAGAGATAGGCACTCCACGACATTTTGTAGTTAAAAACCTTATGAATCAATACGCACTTGCAATAGATCTGGGGGGAACCAAAATTGCGGCCGGCCTGGTTGATGAAGGCGGCCGTTTAACCTGTCACGAGCGTCTGGCCACCCCGCTTGAGGGGGCAGAAAGCATTGCTCAAGCTCTGGTTAAGATCGGCCGCATCGTGTTGGAAAGGGCCGACCGCGATAATATTTCTCCGATGGCCGTTGGCATCGGCACGGCCGGTGTAGTCGATCACATGCTCGGCCGCGTCACCTACGCCTCGGAAAATTTGCCGGGGTGGGCCGGGTTTCCGCTCAAGGACCGGCTGCAGGAGGCATTTAAACTGCCGGTCACCGTAGAAAATGACGTTAACGCCATGGCTTATGGCGAGCTGGTTCACGGGGCGGCCCAGGATTTACAGCACGCCCTTTTTCTAACAATCGGGACCGGGATCGGCGGGGCGCTGATATTAAACCATCAGCTGTGGCGTGGCGTACACTGGACGGCCGGCGAGCTAGGTTATCTGCCGGTAGACGGCCGGCGGGGCATCGCCCACCGGGACAACAATTTGGAAACCCAGGCCAGCGGACCGGCGATTGCGCAAGCTTATCAAAAGAGAATGAACCTGACACAACTGCTGACCCTGCAAGAGGTTGCCGCTCGCGCCCGAGATGGAGATCAAACAGCCAGGCAGGTCATCGCTGACGGGGCCACCCTGCTGGGAAACATGTTGGCCGGGTTGACCGGCTTCCTCGATGTGGAGGCGATCATCATCGGGGGCGGCGTGCCGCACATTGGCGATTTATGGTGGGGTCCGCTGCGGGGGGCCTTGCATGCCGGTTCGCTGCCCAGCGTACGACAGGTACGCGTCTTGCCGGCCGGGCTTGAAGAGCACGCCGGGTTAATTGGGGCCGGAGCGCTGGCGCTGACGGAAGCTGCGGATTCAGCCGTGGCGCAAATGGGGCGGCCGCTCCAGGGTGGACCAAATTAATGATCGGTTTAATCCCGCTCGACGAACGGCCGGTCAACGTGCGCTATCCGCAAATGATTGCGGCCATTGCCGGAGTAGATTTGCGCCAGCCGCCTGCTGAACTTCTCAGCGCCGAGCGCCGACCCGCTTCTTCCGAGCTGATCGAGTGGCTCCTCGATCAAGGCCGGCAGATCGATGCCCTGATCGTTTCTTGTGAAATGCTTGGCTATGGCGGTTTGATGGCCTCGCGGATCACCGATGATCCGGTACAAGACGTGCTTTCTCGTCTGGATGCGCTTCGTCAACTGCGACAGATGCGGCCGTCGCTGCCGATTTTGGGGTTTAACTTAATTACCCGCGTTTCCAACGCCAACCACAATGTCGAAGAACCGCTTTATTGGGGGACCTATGGAGAGCGTCTTTATCGTTTCTCACAGCTGCACGATCGGGCCTCACAGGGTCAGCCGGTCATGGCGGATGTCAAGAAGCTGCGCAGCGAGATTCCCAAGGCTCATGTGGGCGATTTTTTGCGCCGCAGGGCGCGAAACCACACCGTGAATATGGCTGTCCTGCACTTCTTGAGTGAGGGGATTTTTGATTTGCTGGTGCTGAGTTCGGATGATACCAGCGCATACGGTCTTGGATCACGCGAAAAACGGTGGCTGCAGGAATGGGTTGATCTGCTTGATTTGGAAGACCGGCTGTTGATGTATCCGGGCGCTGACGAGGTGGGGTGCGTGCTGTTGGCCCGGCTAATCAATGAGCAGCGCGGCTTTGTGCCCACTTTTCAATCCGTTTATGCTCAGGCTGAGCGGGCGGAGCTGGTTGCCCCTTATGAGGATGGCCCTATTCGGGTGACGATCGAGCGGCAGGTTAGGGCGGTGAACGGCCGGTTGGGTGAAGATGAGGGCGATATTTTGCTGGCGGTCAATCCACCCGACCCATCGTGTTTTGAATTTGACGCGCCGGCGGCTGCGGCCGCTTATGCGGAGCGGTCGGCTGCCCTCAAAGATTTTGTCACCGGCATCGTCAAATCTGCCGTTCCAATCGCCCTGGTTGACGTGGCCTATCCCAACGGCAGCGATCCTTATTTAATTGATTTGTTGTTTAAGCAGCCTGCAGCTGTGACCCAGCTGGCCGCTTATGGCGGATGGAACACGGCCGGGAACACCGTGGGTACAGCGCTGGCCCAGGCGTGTGCGGCTGATGGCTTGGCCGGCGAGACTCGGCAGGTGGCTCAAGCCCGATTATTGCTTCATCGTTTTATCGAAGATTGGGGATATCAGCGGGTGGTGCGCCAGCGGACCCGCGATTGGCTGTACAAGCGGGCGGCCGTGCGAGAAATTTCTGAGGAGACGCTTTTGATGGCCGCAGCTTATGTTGAAGAGCAACTGCAGGGTTTGCTGCCGCAAATTCCCAATGCGGCCGGATGGTCGATTGTGCCGGGAAGCGTGCGGTTTCCCTGGCGTCGGCTGTTTGAGGTTGATTTTGAGCTGCAAAACCATCCCTCTACATCGCCAATTGGTAGGGCCGCAGCATGCTGCGGCCGATCCATTTTTCCCGACAGGGTAGTTGGCGGTTAAAAATTTAATCATTCACCATGAAGCGGAAGGGATGGAGACAACCCCACGGCCGCAGCATGCTGCGGCCCTACGGCGCGAGAGGGATCCACCAGGTTTTGTTTGATCATAAACTTGAACCGGTCCGCTTCTCTGGTTCAGGAGCTTCTGAGCGCAGAATACTCTTCAGCACTGCACTATCCGTTGACACTACACTTACAGTTGGAAAAATGTACTAGGTAGCAGTGCATCAGATACATCCTAAAAAAAGGGCTAAGGTTCATCATTTATGATTGGAAAATAGGATTTATAGGTGTCATGAATAGTAATGATAGCTTGGTTGTTCCGAATGGCAGCATTCGTTGGTGTAGTTAAATTGATATAAAAATATTCGATATCTTCTTGGGGCAAATTGCTGTAAATGACAACATCTATCGTTTGTACGAGGTTGCCAGGTGGGAAAGTCAACGACCCTGATATTGATTGATAATCATCTGGTATTGTGGCTGTACCAGAGGTGCTGGCGTATGAAACAGTCACAGTTTGAGTTTGGGTGACCCAAAGCTGGACAGGAATAGTGATGGTTACCGGGGTGCCATCGAGATTCTCCCAAACAGTGGCACCGGTGATATTCAACCAAGCATTTGAGCCGTCGTATTCATAAGCCCCTATATCACAGCGGGGAGTACCTTTATCGGTTGCATCTATGGGACGGGCGATACCACGATGGTCTGTACCAGGACAGGCATTGTTATCGGCTGTATCTACTGCCGGGCTGAACGGTAACAAGGCGTGAGTTAATACATTCCCGCCATTGTCCTGAAGTGGACCAAGATGGGGATCTGCTTCTTGCCAATCTGTTGGCTGGTTGAATGGACAATCTGATCTATCAACCAAATTATGCCCTTCAGAGATAATGCCCTGAGTACCGCGGCAATTAAAATGGCTATTATCTGCAATGATGCTGTTCCAGATGTGAACTTCACCACGATTGTTGTGAAAGAGTCCCCCTGTATCAGGGGCAACATTATTGATCAGTGAACTATTCGTCAGGTTGAGGATCCCACCAGCAATCGGGCTTGTTTGATAAATCGCTCCTCCCTGAGTTCCAGCCTCATTGCCACTTATCGTTGCATTAATGAGATTCAGATTTTCACTAATATAGATGCCACCACCGCGGTTGGTGGCGACATTGCTAATAACAGCAGTTGCCGTGAGCCACGATTGACCCTGTATAGCATAAAGACCGCCCCCATCACCGCCAGCAAAATTGTTTTGCACTGTTGATTGGGAGAGTGAGACATCACCTGCTATCCCCCCACCCACTGCACCCGCTTCATTATCAGCGATAAGAGTATTGGTGATCAAAGTGGTATCAGCAGAAAGGATTCCCCCTCCATTACCCGATGCGATATTGTGACGAAATTGGCTGTCTTGTACCACCATAGGTTTCGAATTTTGGATACCACCTCCACCATAAGCGACATTACCGGAAATTATGGTATTGATAATGAATAGTTCGCCCATGCTGGAGCCACTATTATGACCAATTCCTCCCCCGCTACCAAAAATCTCGACTTGATTATTTTCGATGCGGCAATCCGTAATGGTCATCACACCACCCCAGCCATATATCCCCCCTCCACCTCCACCAGTAGAAATATTTTCTTCAATCACACAGTGTGAAATGGTTGCATAACTGAAATGTAGGTAGATAGCCCCGCCATAAGAGGCGGTATTGCTTATGAAATGGGTATTAGAAACAACCAATGTTGCCAGGCTGCCTTCATTGGCAATAGCCCCACCACGCAAGGCGAGATTATCACTAAAAACGACGTTCGTAACCGTCAAGGTCCCAAATCCGTTATAAATGGCGGCACCTTGAGAGACATTTGTGCCCTGATCTGTCGCGAGCCCATTTTGAATAGTCAATTGATTGAAATGAACCTGGCTACCGGCACGGATTTCAAAGATACGATCCAAATGATTGCCATCAACAATACTGGTTAACGTATCTATTCCATTAATAGTGAGATCATCGATAATATCAAGATCACCCCAAGCTGCGACATCATCATCATAGTTACCCGTCATCGTTAGATAGAGCGTCATAGCAGGTAGAGTAATCGTATCAGCACCTGGCCAAATATTGGCCTCTTGTATAGCTGCCCGAAGCGTACAAATGCCATTACCAGAACCCGTTTCGCAAACACCATCACCCGGGTTGGCGTCGGTAGCATCCAGAGGGCTGTTGACGGTGAATGTGGCGTTGGGACCAGTTGGGTTGGCCTGAACGCGTATCGTGTGCATAAGAGCAGACAACGTTAACAAAGGGAACAAAATAGCTAATAGGATTAATGAACGCCTCACAATTCTCCTTCCTCCGATTTCTTTTTCCATTATCAACCCTAATTTGAGTTGTTGTGGCTACATTTTCTCGTTAAGCCATTGGGTTGTGCATCTTGCTGTTTGCCAAAAGCCAAGTCTCAAAAAGACCATGACTTTGTCGAACACTGATTTTTGCACGATGAACTACCCCGTTTTTAAATCATCGACCAATTTATCCATCGCCCGAGCGGAGAGAGCCATGGCCGTCAATGTCGGGTTTTTTTCACATCCTGTTGTGAAAGAACTGGCATCACAAACGATTACATTTGATGAATCATACAAACGATTCCAGGCATCTAAAACACCATACTTCGGATTTTTATGCATACGCACCGTGCCACCATAATGAACTGCATGACCTGGGATAAGCTGCGGATCAACATCCCGAATGGCTCCTTTGTAACCGGCCTCTTCTAACAGTGACCGCCAACTTTCACGAGCCGATTCAACATTTTCTCTTACATCGTCATCAAATCGAATCTTAAGTTCAAGAAGTGGCAGCCCAAATTCATCTTTTTTATTCGCTTCAGGTTTTGCGTAATACTTTTCACCAGGAATCATTGTCCCAAAAACCTGAACGCCCAACGCTTTTGATTTTCCTCCAGTGAATGTGAGCAGCTTATCTTTGAGTGAAACCGAACCGATGGTCCAAGATGTTGCTAAAAGTGGGGAAGATTTGTCGTGGGGCTTCCGCGTTAAATAGCCACTCGGAACAAGAGGAGAAATCGGTTTTTCTAAATCCATTACCCACCATTCTTTGGGGTGATCGTGTAAATATCGTCCTAATATTCCTTCACTATTCCCAAGGCCTTGCGGGAAATCTGAACAAGATGAGTCGAAAAGCAGCTTTGTGGAGCCCAATGGACCACAGGCAACGACAAAAGCAGAAGCCTCTAAACGATTTCTGCTTTTTGACTTGCGGTCATAATAAATAACTGAGTCGACTTTTTTCTTTTGACCTGACCATTCCAGTCGGAGAGCATGTGCATTTCTTATCAGCTGGAAGTTTGAATTTTTTAGTAATGGCCGGATGATATTTGTGTAGCTATTAAATGCTGTGCCCCGGTTTACCATCATCGATGGCGGTCCGTCTGCCAGCGGAAGAATTGTTAATCCCTGACCCCGTTTTTCTGCACATTTGGCCACATCTTCCCAATCTTTTGGTAAAAAATGATTGAAACTATGCTTTCCAACAGGCAAATTGGGGACATCCTTTGGTGTAGCAGTGATGTCAAGCAGCTGCTCGGCCTTCTCGTAATAAGGGACAAGATCTTGATAATCTAATGGCCATCGATAACATTCGTGTAACCGTTCTCCTTCATAAAAATCTTCAGGAGCAAATCGTGGAACCGCCCCTGTCCAATCATTTGATAGGCCTCCTGGAGATAAGTTGTAAAAGAATTTTGTTTCAGCATCCCCTGTTGCAACATGACGGTCACCTTCTTTCCCTTTACTGGGCTTCCAGCGAAATATATTACGCCCGTTAATACGGATTAAAAATCCATAAGGATTGCTCCGGCCGGATTCCAGCATTGTAACGGCCATTCCCTTCTGCAACAGCTCATGCGCGGCAATTGCTCCGGTTGGGCCACTCCCAATTACGACGACACTTTGGGTATTTGAAGTTTTATTTATATTCACCATAAGTCCCTCATGAATTTGGCATTTTGACTTTTTTAGTAACAGGCTTGTCTACTGTCGGGTAGACAGTCAGTGAGTTTTCAATGAAGTTACTTCTCCAGCTGTCCTCATCGACTGCGGTTGAAGTCGGGTGAGGCACTGGCGAGCAGCCTATGTCTCAGCCGGGCACGTGGGCCAGGAGATATTTCTTTTGATTTCGCTCGTGTTTGCCGAGGATACTGCAGGCTCGGCCAAGAGCAGGGCCCCTAGAAGGGTGTCGAAACACGCATGCCGGTCGGCCGGCACACGCTTTCCAATAACGGGCCATGCGCTCGCCGCATTGGAGCGCGTGGACATCACCCTGAGAAATACCGCACGTGCTGAGCTGAGAGCGAGCATGTTGCTACTCAGCTGTGGGATTTTCCTTTGGTTATTCGACAGCGTGTGCTGTGCCTACAGGCGCCGTTGTGCTTGAGGCTTGAGGCGCCGCAGCGGTAGCGGCCGTCATTCCCTGACCGAGTAGGCGTCGCATCAGGAACCGATACGGCAGGCTTGGTGCCTCCGGCAGCATTGAGACGCTGCACGTTCGTTCGAGGATAGCCAGTGTGCGCGGGCAGGTGCGCTCGGTGAGCTTCTCATCGTTGGGACGATCTCGATAGGGATTGCTTTTGGGGTGGGCGGTCCGTCTGGCCAGAATTGGCAGCCAGTTCGTGTAGACGTGCCGACCGGTGTCAATCATTCGATTTAAGCCGCGAGCTGTCGCAAACGCGCGTGCCTTGTTGGGGTCGTCGAACTTGAGTGTCAGGTTTGCTACAGCGTTCTCGCCGTGGTGCGGACTTACGCTCCAACCTGCTTGAGGGAGCCTTTCGAGCTCTTGCAAGGCGATTTGGCGGTGCTTTTGGCGTTTGCTCAGCATGCTGTCTAGCGACTTCAATTGAGGTCGCAAAATGGCGGCCGCAATTTCCGGCATGCGGAAGTTGACTCCGACAAAGAGCGGCTCGTCCAAACCACCGGGGCCGTCGGTTCGAATGTAGCTGCCCACGTCATGGTACATCAAGGCGCGGACGTGAACGCGTTCGTCGTTCGTTAAAAGCGCGCCACCTTCACCGGATTTGATGTTTTTGTGTTGGTTGAAACTAAACGCCCCGGCATGGCCGATGGAACCAACACGTCGCCCGCGGTAGGTAAGGCCTATCGCCTGACAGGCGTCTTCAATGACGAAGAGGTCGTGAGCCGCGGCGATTTTCATGATGGCGTCCATATTCGCCACGAGGTTGATCATATGGACCGGTATGATAGCCCGGGTGCGCTCGGTGATTTTGTTCTCGATGTCCTTGGGGTCCATGGTCAAACTGTCGTCCACTTCGACGAGCACGGGTATGGCCCCCACGGCCAGCGGTGCCGCAGCGGTCGCGACCCAGGTATAGGCGGGTACCAAGACTTCGTCACCGGGGCCAACACCCGCTCCGACCAAGGCGCAAATCAGAGCGCTGGTGCCACTGTTTACGGCTAGCGCATGGCGGACGCCGATGAACTCCTGCAGTTCTTCCTCAAACTTCTCGACCTCCGAGACGCCGCTCGTGTGGTATCGAGAGAGCCCTCCCTCTGCAAGAACTCGCACGGCGGCGAAAATCTCCGAGGCTTTTGTCAGCGGTTTCATTCTGGTTTCTCCTCTCAGATAGGTAATTTAGGTCTTTAATAAAGGTTCTAGTAAAAATCAGCCACGGATCAACACGGATTATCACAGATTTCTCTCTGGCTCCTGCGGAGCTCTGCGAACCTTCGATTCACCCCTACGGGGTTTGTGGACAAATTATTTTAGAAAAGTTTTTGTAAACTACTTTGTTACTTTTTTGCGCACATGTAAGAGAGAACGCAGCTTCAAAAGTTTGATACCTATATTAACTTGCAGAACTTAAATTGCAGCTTAAGTAATAATAATTGGTGAATGAGTCGCTTGTAGCTCAATTTCCCATCTGCGGAGAACTCCTACGTCACACTCATCTCTGCCCGCTGCTTGAGCACTCGCAGCGTTCTCGGCTGCATCAGCAACCTCCCCAGTTCATTTGGAATGCGCGTGGTTAAGGTGCTTAATAGTCCAGGATTATGATCACTTCGTACTCGAACGATCAGCCGCGTTGTTTTTTCATCTATCTCTTCAAGAAACCATACCCAGCTCGACCGTAGATACTTCTCCGGCAGCGGAGCATCGCGGGGCACCGATTCCCACTTGCCTGTTTCCCATATACCTTGCAGAATCATTACTTGTTCTGGCTCAAGACCGACTACCGTATATCCCATTCCTGGCGCGATCTCGATTACATCCCCAACCCTCAGGTCTTGCAGTTCTGGAATGATTCGTGTTGCGGAGCGGCGATCATTATCCACACAACCAGCTATACCCACCAAGCGATGCAAAAAGTCGTAAGTGTACCAACCTGCACGCCTGTACCCTATCTGCACTAACCACCGCCAGACTTCAGATTTTGGGGCTCTGATGGTGATTGCCTGTGTGTAACCGATCTTTGAATTAGGGATTAGATCATCACCAGGCAGCAAGCGTTGACAATTGGTATTGATTGCTCCTCGTTGCAACCGCCAGGGCAGAATCACGAAAACATACACAAGCCCAGCGACTCCTACTGCGATTCCTATTCCAATGACACTCCTGAGTTTAACCATCATTATTCTCTAATCCAATGTTTTTTGGACGGCAGCAATGCCGTAACACCAGCTTCAGCTGCGCTTCTTGTCGGCTGCAAACGATGTTAGGGCAATTTTATCCAAGAAGCTTGTTAAATCCAGTTTGTTCAAAGTGGCGGTCTGATGTGAAGGCATCCGTAATTCCTCTTCCTTTCATAATCACCATATTTCCAGATCTTCTGTTGGCGTTCCCGACAGCGTACCGCTGTTGTCGTGCTCGGTGGCGGCCATGTTCATGCCGTCCCTGATTGAAGTGAAGTTGAGCGGCACATCCGCGCCGATGGCAATTTTGATATCATCGCGATGGAACTCGTTGCCGAAGCCCACCGGAACCAGGAGTTCACGCAGATCGGCGTTGGTGCCGTAAGCGACAAAATTTAGGATTATCTAGTGGCGAGCATCTGGCAGTATACAGCCGGATGCTCGCTTTTTGCCTAAACGCTCCGGCTAAAAGGTTTTAGGGGAGCCAGACCGCCTGGGTGATGTTTTCTCCCAAAAACTCAGAAATATCATAAAGGACACCGCCATCAGCCGGGATGTAAAAAATTTGGCTGTTTTTCCAATCAATGACTAGAAACAAGATTCCGCTTGTATCCGGCGTCCACTGTAAGGTTTGCTGAAATTTCAAGCCCCAATAAGGAGGGATGGAGGCTACGGTTTGGACCTCGAGATTTGCAGAATCGAGGAGATAGATATTGCGCAAGTCAGGGTCAGCGGGATCATTGTTATTAATGATAAAAGAGATTTGACCGTCGGCCGGTTGGGTGAGACCTACCGGATTAATATTTTTGGGTCTGGGTAACTCGACCACTTCTTCCCGAAGTAACTCACCGTCAACTACCCGCCACCATTCAGCTAAATTAAATTTTGCGCTGGGCGAATCGCTGCTTTCATCGGCCGTAGATTTTATGGTCACCAGCCGATTGTCCCAGGTCCACTGCCAGAAAGTCATTAAGCCAGTCCCCTCAACTGAATCGGGGACTTCGATCACTTGTCCGTTAGTAGTGTCTAAGATCCAGCGCGTGCTTCCTTCATATCTTGAGGCCAGAAGCAGTTGATAGCGGCCGTCAGGGGACCAGTCCGGAGTTGGATAGAACGCCAGGGGCAGAGCCTTTCCATCAAAGACATGGGGCACTAGAAGGCGAGCTGGCTGGTCGACACCCCCTATTTGAACCCCATCGATATCGCTCCACATCCAGTTTTGACTGTTTGGCACGGCGGCAATCCAGCATGGTTTCCTATAAACAAAGTGGTCTATCGGACGGGTATTGGGGCAGCTGACCATAGGCGTTTTTTCTCGCAGCTCGATATCAATGAGATCAATCACATATTTTTTCTCATCATCTCCGCTAACTTCCCCGGCTGAAACCATGCCGATGGTCCGGCCGTCTGTTGACAAAGCGTAAGCCATCAAAAATCGATCTGGCTCGGACCACACCTCTTCAAGTTGGCTGGTAGCCCCATCAAAAACATAAAAGGTGAAGCCCGGAAGGTCATCTGGATGGACGCCGGGAATGAGGAAAATGCCGGATTCAATGGACATTTGCCTCTTGCTGATTGATTGTTCGTCGATGGATGGGGATAGCAGGGTTTTAACCTGTCCGCTTTGGGGCTGCCAGAGCTTTAATTCATTTTGGCTGATAAACAGCAAATCGTGCGATTGATCGATAATTTGCCCAGCAGCCAACTTCTCAATGGGGGTTAACAGCTGTGGCACAGGGGTTGGGGAGGGGGCTGAGGTGGGGGGAGGTATTGGTGTGGACGTGGGAGACAACTGCTCGGGCGGGATTGTCGTCGGGGTTGCCACCGGTGTCGCAGTGCTTGTCGGCGAGGGAATCGTAGGGGGGGAGATAGTGGGTGAGATGGGTATTTGAGCTGTTGTGGCTGTTGGCGAGCTTTGCACAGCGGGGGTTTGTAAGGGGATGGAGGCCCGACAGGCGAGGTGAAAAAGAGCCGCAAAAAGAATCAAGCACAAAGAAAAACGTTTCATGGCAAACCTCTTAGGGTGATCGATATACTGCTAACGGTAAAGGGGATTCCGATCGTTTGCTGGGTGTTTGGCCTTCAATTGGCCTATTTTTCTTCGCTAAATACCATCTTAGGTGGCCGTGACCGTGGTCATCAGCCTTCATGACGACCAGCACTATGATTCATCAGCAAAATGAGACATCATTTTGAGGTTCTTGTTTTTCAAATCAGACAGCCTAAAGGAGATCATGATGTTAGCCACGACAACTTATTTCATTTACTTAACAATCAGCATTGTCTTGAGCGTATGGGTGGCGAAGACCCTCTTTCGCAACGGCCGGGTATTTTTGCTGGAAACCTTTAACGAAAACGCTGAAATGGCCGATTCAGTCAACCGCCTACTCGTGGTGGGATTTTGCCTGCTGAATTTTGGATTTGTAGCTCTTTTCCTTAGTTTTGGTGAGGAGCCTGCCACGGTTATGGAAATGATTCAATATATCAGCACAAAAATCGGAGTTGTCTTAATGGTGTTGGGTATGGCTCACTTCATCAACATTTACAATTTTGCCAAAATGCGCCGTAAATCCCGGCGCAAGGCGTCGGTAAAAACAGAAGCTGCCCGGCCGGTACGTCTGGTGATGAGCGAATAGGGTCTGCAACAAAGATAGGTAATTCAGCAGTTAAGGTGCAGCATACAAACCCGAATGCTCTATTCCCCAATCACACAACAGCTGTAATGCAGGCAAAAGCAGTTCAGCTTGGTATTGGATACAAGCGGCTTGCTGTTGAGATAGCAAGTCGCCTTTTGGTCGAAAAAACACTCCTTAGGTGTAAACCAAACATGATGGTATATTTGATCGGATATTCTGCGTTAACCATCGATCAAGTTTTGGAGATGAAACGATGATCCTGTTTTTAATTCGCCACGGAGAGAGCTTTGTAAATTTGAAAGAGTGGGACAAAGGCAACGTTGATACCGGATTAACCCCGCTGGGAGAGGCACAGGCGCAGGCGCTGGCTAAATGGCTGGCGGCCGAAATTCCCCAGCCGGACATCATCTATTCCAGTACGATGAAGCGGGCCAGGGAAACGGCCGCCCCGGTTGCGGCCGCTTACGGGATGTCGATTCAATATGAAGACCGCATTCGCGAAATAGGCAACAATCAGCGGGATCACCGGCCGTACCCCAACCACGCCCTGCCCGATTATGGAGATTTCTGGAGCAGCGAACGGCCGTTTACCCCACTCAACCCGCTGGAGGAAGACAGCGAGGCGATGATCCATTTTCGGGCCAGGGTGGGGACCTTTTTGGAAGAGCTGATCCACAAACACGACGGGCAAACCATCATGTCCTTTTGCCACGGTGGGGTCATCGATCTTAGCTTTGATCACATTTTTGATACCGGCATCTGGCGCCGCTGTGAAATTTGGACCAGAAATACGGGGATCACCTGCTTTGAATACATCGACCACGCCAATCGGGAATCATGGCGGCTGCATTACCACAACAGGACCGATCATTTTGAATTGATAGAAGCCGCGGCCGATGCGGGTTGAGAGCCATTAATCTTAAAAAGGATCGCCAGTATGAGGGGGGTAGATCCAATTTCCATGTGAGTGATCTTCGGGGAGAAGCACCTTGATATGGGTTTTCGCCAGGACCACGTAATTGTCGCTTACCTGGGGATGCAAAGAAGAAGTGAAAGCGACATCAATCATCCGCGAATGAAGCCAGTCATCCAGATCTGATTCATTTCCCTCAAAGATGGCGATATCCGTGTTGGGATAGCGTCGCTCAAAATCTCCGACAATCCCGGTTAGAAGCCGGGTTGGAGCAGTTGGAACCACGCCAATGCGCAGCTTGCTGCTGTCGAGCCCTCTGGCCTTCACGGCCGCCTGACGAATCGCCTCGACGTGGGTTAAAATCTGACGGGAATGGTGCCGCACAATCTCCCCAACCTCCGTGACAACAGCACCAGTTCGCTACCGCTCAAAAAGCGTCACCCCGAGCTCCCTTTCCAATTTGGCCAGAGCATGGCTCGCGGCCGCCTGGGTAATACCGATGGCTTCGGCCGCTTCTGTAAAATTCTTGTTTTCGGCCAAACTGACCATAATTTCGAATTGGGTTAAATTCATGACTTTCACTCAATAAGAAGCTGTATTTTGCGGGTAAACACCCACAATTTTAGGGTAGTTTTTATAGGAAAACGAAGAAAGTTGGGGATCATGGCATTGGATAACGCATTTGCGAATAAAATATAGATCCGTGACTTTATTAACCAGTAATGCCAGCAGCCAAAAATCGGGAGGAACTGCGCATGAAGACCACTCTATATTTTTTACCGATACTGCTTGCGGTCATTTCTTTTGCTGGATGTAACGGCCGTGACCAGTATTTAACCCCTTCAGAGGTGTGGGGAAACGCGGATTCTCTGGCGGGAGAACGTATCCGCGTTCGCGCTTTAGGGGTTCTCAGATATGAACCGTTTCACCCGCTGCAGGTGGGCGGCTGCGCGCCCGAGTCGTTCGAGAATCCGGCAATAACCGGCCGGGTCATCCTTTTTGAAGGGTCGCGCGATAATCCAATTCACCCAATCGTTATTTCTGAGTCTAGCCTGCAATGTGAAGGCAATACGTGCAGCGTCACCTGCAGCCCCTTTAACCCACCGCCTAATTTACATGGGTTTGTAAATGCGGTTCCCGATACCTATGAGTTTGTCGGTACCCTAATTGTTGATTCGGGCGGCGGGAACCGGGTATTGATCCTGGATGAAATCGACGTTGAAGCTTCAAGGCAGCTAAAGGATGGAGTATGGGAGCCGCTCCCGGCCGGGGAATTCACATCCATCTTTCCTTAAGGGCACAATCGATCTCTCTTCAACCAAGCGCATTTCTGCCATTAGGGAACTTCTTCAATCACCATGATCGAGAGACCTCCACCGAGGAATAGCTGATCTTTGTTCAGAGCCAGCGAGTCACCTGAAAATCCCAACTCAACATTCAAGGGAGCTTCTCCGACCGGTTGGAGCTGCTGGCTTTCGCCAACTAAACCCCAGAGCAAATAGGGTTGATTTTGCCCGTTCTCGTAGCGTAGCGCTGTGGCAAAGAAGCGATTGTCGGCCGTAATGAGCAGCTCCCGGTTGCCAAATTTTGTTAAGGGCTCAACGATCATCTGAGGCTCCTTCGAATCAGCGATATCGTATAAGTATAATTCGTTGGGAGGCGGATCGACCGTGGAAAGTGGCTCCCCCTGTACATACAGCCGAGTGCCAACCGCGGTCACGGCAGACACCCACAAATCGGGAATGCCGGGCAAACGCTGAATATCGGCTGGATCGGTGACGTCGAGCATGACCAGCCCGCGACCCTGCCCGGCAAAGATCACCAACCGCCGGCCGTTGATCGATACGACCTCAAAATCAACCAGATAGGAGCCAAAATCACCATTTTCATATACCGCAAAATCAGCCAGCAGCTGAGGATCGGCCGGATTGGCCACATCGACGAGACGCAGATTTAGAGCGTCGTTGAGGTAAGCAATCCCGTCGAGCACCCGAATATCCCGGCCGGTGGCTTCGACTGTCCCAATTACCGTCATATTTTTTGGGTTATTGACATCAACGACATAAAGTTGATCGTCACTGATGATGGCGAATCCGTCTTCGGTGACGGCCAGACGCAGCGGTGCGAAGCTGTAATATTCGAACATACTCAGGGTTTCTTCCCCAAAGCGGTGACCAAAGGGTAGACGGCCGAGAATGTTTTGCGGATTTTCCGCGTCGAGAACCAGCAGTTCGTGGCCTCGCGTCAGGTAGATCCGGTCATTGACGATCTGCAGATCAGTGGTCGGATTTGGATTTTCATCATCACCGTGAATAATTAGTTCTGATGTAAATCCTACTGGTGCGGGAGCAGGCGCTGCCGGTTGAAAATTTATCTGGCCTAGGATGTAGCTGTTTTCCGGCATGGGGATGTATGTACGCTGACCGGTTTGTAAGTTGACCCGCTGAGGCTGATTTTCGCTGATCCAAAAATTCCCCCCAATAATTTCCAGCGTTTCTTCCAGCCAGACGAATGGGGCAGGGGGGATGTCGATTAATTCACCGCTCTCTAGATTCTCCGCTGCCCAGCGGCCCTGCCCATAATACTCGTAAGCGATCCATTCATCATTTAGCCATCTCGGATCCTCGACTCCTTCCCGGTATGTGAGCACGTTTCCCTCTCTATCGGTCATTACGGTGCCAAATCCCTCTAGATAAGGAGATTGAAACAGCAGGCGAGTACCGTCGGGAGACCACTTGGGGGTTCCCCGCCAACCTTCATCTCCTCGAATGACGTTAAACCCTTCCCGATAAAGCCCGGTTTGGGTTTCCATATCCCAAATCATGATCCCGTACGGATGTTCCATTCCTCCACCAGGGGATGATTTGGCGACACCCCACACGATGAGCTGACCATCCGGTGACCATGAAGGACCAATCAAAGACACATCTGCGAGCTGGGGGTCAACATCGGCCGGGTTGATCAGGAAAACAGTATCGTTTTGCAAGTCGTAAATATATCCCTGTCTGCCGCTGTCGTAAGCGATAAAGCGTCCCTGGGGGGAGGGAGCGGGCAAAGTCCAGGAGATGGTATCATTTTGACCGGGCAAAAAGCGATATTCGCGGCCGTCAACGCGAGCTACTCCGGTCTGGACAGGCCCGAAGTAAGCGGACCACAGGTCACCATCATGTGTTGTGTTGAGCACGATCCAGTCGGGTTCGGCCGGCCACCAGCTGGCTACGCCAACATCAAAAAGTGGCCCCAGGGGGAGCTTAATTTCCTCTTCGATGACCGTGTCGAACAGATAAGCCTCCCCGGTTAATGCTGGATCAGAAAAATCCAGGAAAATATTGGATTTACGAAAAAGATAGCGGCCGTCAGGGGACACCGCTTTGTAATCACCTAGTGGCTGAGCCTGTCCATTTGAATCAACCAGAAAGCGATCTCGATTGATACCATAGAGTAGGCCAGGGAGCAGCGGTTCCTGGGTGGGAGTGGGTGGAGCGGTGGGGGTAGGGGATGGAGCAATTGGGGTTTGCGACGGGACAACAGGCGTGGAAGTTGCGGAAATCGGGGTTGGAGAAGGGGTGACCGTCGTGCGAGTGGGGGTATCCGGTGCAGCGGCCAAAATGGAAGGTGTGGATGTGGGGCGATCAGCGACGGGCGTAGTGGTTTGGGGGGTAGTGGGGGTACAGGCCCACAACACGGTCAACAGGAACAAGAGCAGCAGCGGTAAAAATCTGGAGATGCGGCACATAAAAAATTCTCCGATAATAGTGGTTTGAGTCGTTAGATAAAGCATATCCTGAAGTGAACGGTCGAGATCGACGATTGTTAGTTTATTGACCGATGAACAGGCACTGAGTGGTTCAATGAAATTGAAGCTGCCCTCCAACGGGATTCGAACCTTAGTTTGTTATTATCCCAAGTTACTATTTTCCCTTCCCGATGGATAATTAATTTTTTTCGAAATAAACGGATAATAAATCTATGGCCGCTTCCATCGTCCACGAACCACCTGTCATTCTGAGCGAAGCGAAGAATCCCGTCATCTAACAAGTGGGCGAGGAGTGCCAAAAATGGACCTTCGTTTTTCTAAATCAACCTGCAGCGTAACGATTTATGTTTTTTTACCAGCACAGCTTTGTGGCTCATATTCAGGAGCATTCGCTCGGATTTAACAAAAATGGGGAGTTAATTTACACGGTTCTTTTCTTGCCGGATGACGTGATTGACGATCTGCCGCTCGACAAAAACCCTCGTTTACGGCTTGAAGGGGAAATGCACGAGCACCCTTTTGAAGGGGCTGTACAGCCTGCAAAAGGGAGGTGGTATCTTTTAATCTCCCGCACTTTTATGAAAAAACACAATCTCGATCTGGGTGACTCCGTCGAAGTCAGGTTTAATATTGCAGATCAGAACTATGTCGAGGTCCCTGCTGAGCTTAAAAGAGCGCTGGACGAAAACGATGAGGCGCTGCGAGTTTGGGCTACCCTGTCAGCTGGAAAAAAAAGAGGATACGCGGCTCACGTTTCAGCGGCCAAAAAATCGCCTACTAGGGAGAGAAGAGCGTTAAAAATGATCGAATACATTTTAGAGGGAAAAAATGCCGGTGGTAGAAGTTTTTGAGCTTGATTTTTTAGGATATTAGATTTGTGCATTTTTGCAGACATTTTTTACGAATTTCATCATCGCGACTAAGCAGAGGTTCACCGTGACGAAAACCGAGAATTTTGTGAAGGTAGAGGTACAATCCACCAAAGAGCTGCGGGATTGGTTGGAGGTAAATTACTCCCAAAAAGAAAGCGTCTGGCTGGTCACATACAAGAAGCATACCGGAGAAAAGTACGTTTCAGTTCAGGAGATTCTTGATGAAATCCTTTGTTTTGGATGGATCGACGGCATCCGCCGTAAGCTGGATGAAGATCGAACGATGCAGCTGATCGCTCCGCGACAGGCTCAACATTGGGCTAAAAGTTACAAGGATCGGGTGGCCAGGCTAATAAAGGAAGGGCGCATGCACCGTGCCGGTCTAAAAGCGATTGAAGAGTCAAAGCGGAGCGGCCTGTGGAACTTTATGGATGATGTGGATGCCCTGATAAAACCGGCCGATCTGGTCGAGGCGTTGACCCAATATCCGGGGGCGGCCGAAAATTTTGAGGCTTTCCCAGCAGCGAGTCAACGTTTTGTGCTGCGGTGGATCAAGCTGGCCAAGAAAGCGGAGACTCGGGCCAAACGCGTAGAAAAGACGGCCGCTTTGGCCGCCGAGAACAAACGGATACCGGGCAGTTAAGGTCAAACGGGAGTTCAAGAAATAAAATGAAGAAAGGAGCGATCTGACATGTCACTGCGTTTTCATGAAATTGCCGAAACCTATCATCGCATTTTAAACCCTTTTACTGAAGAACAGCTGATGCTGTTGGGAGAAATTTGTCGCCTGGACCCCGAATTGACGCTTCTTGATCTGGCTTGCGGGAAGGGTGAAATGTTGTGCTGTTGGGCCCAAACCTTTGGCATCTGCGGGGTTGGCGTGGACATCAGCAAGGTGTTTCTGGCTGCAGCCAATCAGCGCGCGGCTGAATTGGCCGTTGAAGAACAAGTCACTTTTATTGAGGGTGATGCGGGGCGTTATCCGCAGGCAGCCCATGATTTTGACATTGTCAGCTGTATTGGGGCCACCTGGATCGGTAACGGGCTAATCGGCACGTTGGAATTGATGAAGCCGGCGCTCAAGGCGGATGGCTTGCTGCTGGTCGGTGAACCGTTTTGGATCGAACCGCCTCCCGATGAAGCGTATGCCGCGATGGGCATCGGCGAAGATGATTTTGTTTCCCTGGATCAAACGCTGGATCGGATGGAGACGGCCGGCTTCCGCCTGGTCGAGATGGTGCTGGCAAATCTGGATGGTTGGGACCGGTACGAAGCACCACAGTGGATGGCCATCGATGATTTCTTGCTGGCCCATCCCGATGATCCGGAGGCCTCTGCTTTGCGCAATTGGCGTGACAAAAACCAGCGTGCCTATCTCCGGTATGGACGACGTTATTTTGGTTGGGGCATCTTTGTCCTGCGGCTTGGAAGCGGACAGTTGGCTTGATCAATGAGAAAATTCGCTTTTCACTCCGACAATTTCCCCTTCCTGCGCGCCGGGAGGGGGTTAGGGGGTGGTGGGTCTTTTCACAGTCATTTTACCCCTCCCCCAGCCCCTCCCCGACGCGGGGAGGGGAGTTTGTCGGACCGTTTGAGGTCAGAATTTTTACCTGTCCGCCCCTGAATCAGAATCGGGGAAATGGAGTTCGTTTGACCACACTCATTAAGAAGAAAAATCTATGAACAAAGATCAAAATATCGCCAAGAGAAGCATCTATGCCGCATCTCACCCGATTGTGCGGCTCAATTCTTTTCGGTTTGAACAATCGCCATTTATCGAGAAGTATGTCACTGATGACACGCTGTTTGCCATTTACTGCAACCGCTTTTACCCCTTAAACATGGGTGAAAACGTGATTGAGTCTTATTGGAAGCTGCGGCAGAGCGTTTTGCTGTACGACGTGCCGGAAAAGCCGCTCGAAATCAAAGGGCCAGATGCGGTTACGCTGCTGGAGCGCGTTTTTACTCGTCGAATTGCCACCCTCAAAATCTGGCGCGCGCGTTACGCCATCGCCTGTACCGCTGAGGGAACGGTATTGATGGATGGGGTCTTGATTCGTATAGCCAGAGACCATTTCTGGTATGTCAAGGCCAATGGAGAGTTTGAAACGTGGCTCAAGGCCCATGCGGCCGGTCTGGATGTTAAAGTCACCGACCCGCACTCGCGCGTGCTGCAAATTCAGGGGCCAAAATCGCTGGACGTTCTGAGCGCGGCCGCCGGTGAGCAGGTCCCGGCCACTTTTGGCTACTTTCATGCCGGGATGTTTAACTTTGACGGTCAGGAACTGCTGGTTTCTCGGACCGGATGGACCGGGGAGGTGGGGTTCGAGATTTACTGCCGCCGCAACACCGATCATCACGCCCTGTGGGATCATCTTTTCACCACTGGCCGGCCGGCCGGCCTCGAGTTTAGCAGCGCTTCATCGATGGGCATACGCCGAATTGAGGCCGGTATCCTCGATTATGGCACCGACATCGAACCGGATATGACCCCATATGCGGCCGGACTTGGCGCTTTTGTCGATCTTTCCAAACCGGATTTTATCGGCCGATCGGCGCTGCAAACGGCGGATAAAACCTGTCTGCTGTTTGGGCTGCTGTGTGAAACGGCCGTGCCGATGGCAGGCATGACCGTCCAGATGAATGATCGCATCGTGGGTCATATACAGATTGGAGAATGGTCCCCAACCCTCGAAAAAGGGATTGGCTACGTGCGTTTTTATGCTCCGGCCGAGGGGGTATCCGGCTGGCTAGATCAAACAGTCACCCTATTCGATCAAGATGGGAATCCACATGTCGCTCATGTCGTTTCACTGCCATTTTTTGATCCCGAAAAAAGAATTCCGCGCGGGTTGGACCCTATATAAGGAGGATGTTGATATGGATGCTCTTCGGCTACAAACCCCACGGTTGACTCTGCGGCTGATGAAATTGTCAGATTTGGATGACTTGTTGAAAATCTTTGGGGATCCCAAAGTGATGGCTTCTTTTAATGATTCTCCCTTCAATCGTGAGCAAATGAAATTTTGGCTAGAAAGAAATCTGGAACACCAGGAACAACATGGATTTGGTCTTTTCTCGGTCATTTTGAAGGCGGAAGGGATCTTAATTGGAAATTGTGGCCTGGAATATATGAATGTGGAAGGGGAAAAGGCCGCAGAACTCGGCTATGATTTTCGAAGCGATTATTGGAACCAGGGCTATGCAACGGAGGCGGCTGCAGCAGTTCGCGATTATGCCTTTGATACGCTCCAACTCCCTTCGCTATTCTCCCTCATACGAGTGGGAAATGAGGCATCTAAACGCGTATCGGAGAAGATTGGCATGCGGTTTGTCGAAGAGATAACGCAAAACGACATACAATATTGGAAGTACGCCGTGCAGGCAGAGACCCATCCTTCATGAATAAGTGCCAAATAAACCGTCGATAAAACAATCATTTTATGCCGCTTGCGGCCATGACATTCGTCAACAGTAATTGGGATAAATGTCACTTGTATGCCGGGGAATCGTTGTAGGATAGTGAGCTTATCGGGAATTGTTGATTCTTGAATGGCAGGCGCGTCACGGATCGCTTGGTCTGTGATTTAATCGGGTTTTGGAATAGGTTGAACGCCCATACGGCTTAAATCTGGGGCTCGTGCAAACAACCGAGAATCAAAAGAATTAGCCTAGCGCTTCGGAGCTTCTGACCGGCCGTATAACCGGCATGCATCCTATGTTTGCAGCCGCGAAAAGATTAATTTGATCGTTAATTTGTGCCTTTGTCATTGTCAAAGGAAGCCCGGCTGCAGGTCAAAGTGCCTATTCGTCATTTGGCAAAAAGGAGAAAAAAATGTATCGCGTAGTAATGTCGTATCGAGCTCGAACGCTCGTGATGGCGCTGTTGCTAGCGCTCTTTGCATTTTTCGTTTTGGGTTGTAGTACGATTTTGTATCCCACATTTTCCCACCAGGGGAGATTATTGGATAGCAATGGGGATCCGGTGGCCGATGGAACCTACACGGTCGAGTACAAGCTTTATCATGAAGCGACCGGAGGGTCTGCGGTGCACTCGGAGACCGCGTCAGTCGACATCGCCGACGGGTATTTTACTAGCACGTTTGGGGGAACAGATGTTGATAGCAAAATTTTTGCCCAACAAACGTGGCTGGAAATCACCGTCAACGGCGAAACTTTAGAGCCTCGCGAACTGCTGCGCGGTGCTCCGTATGCCTCCAGCCTCGTTGCCGGCTCAGCGGCGATTGGACCGGAGCCGATCACCTATACATATGGCACGACTGATAACCTGGGATCCGCCTTTTTTGCGGTGAATACAGATGTAACTGCCACCGGCGGCAGCGGTATTACGGCCATAACCCTGGCCCAGATCCCGGACAGTTCACCCTCGAATCGGATCGACGTTGCCGCCGTTCGTGGGTTGGCCGCAGATGCCGATAGTAATTCTACGACCGGTACCTATGCCGGGATCTTTGTCTCCGAAGATTTCAGAGGTCTTTACGCAAAGGGGGGAACCAATGAATATGCGGCCTGGTTCACTGGAGATATCAGAGTAACCGGCAGCTGCAGCGGCTGCATGATGGCTTTGACGGCTAAAAACGTTGGATCGAGTGCCATCGCTCCAGGTGATTTTGTAACGGCGCTGGGTGTAGAAGTTGATCCGGAATTTGGGATTCCCATTCTTTTGGTGACACAATCAACGACCGGAGAAACAATTTTGGGCGTTGTTGAGAGTGCCCTGGAGCGCAGTGACTATGTAGATGATCCTTTTGACCAGGTCGGTTATGAAAAGATTGATGGTTTGATTGAACCTCAGGAATATTTGTCGGTGGTTATGGAAGGATTGGTCCAGGCGCGCATACCACAGAATTTGGACCCTGAAGTAGGTGAGTTCCTATCGTTTGATGGTGATAAAGTCACGGCCGAAGGTGGTGTTGGGAACAATTTCGCCCAGGTGATGAGCGAAGCTGACGATCAAGGCTTTCGCTGGATATTGTTGAATCGCTAACAGGAGCAGATCACAATGATTAAAAAAGCAATTTTTACCACGCTTTTCGTAGCTGTTGTCCTGCTCCTTTTCACCGGTGTTGGCAAGGCGATCTATCGGCCGGTTGAGGCTGCCGGGCAGGAGCCTCTGACGCCAGCGGCATCGTCACTGTCCTACCAGCTGGAATGGGATGTTGTGGCTAATGGTGGTTCCACGATGCAGAGTGCATCTTACACGATGTACAGCACGACGGGGCAAACTGCGGTCACCACGATGGATGGGAATAGTTACACGATGGAAAATGGATTTTGGCACGGTGTCTTTGATGACGTCTTTCAGCTTCTCCTGCCTATCATCATGAAATAACGTCGATGTATTTTTCTGGCGTGAGGTCTTGAAGATGCTGAAAAACTGGCGGCTGCCATGCCAAACGCTGACACCCTTTGGTTAGAGGGTATGGGGTATAATGTGGTGCCCCGTTATACCGCTCAGTTATTAGCCGACCTGTTTGCCTTAATGGAACCAGTAGAAATTGAATGATCGCCCCAGCTAGCTTCTTTCGGAGGCCGATCTGCAGCTAATGGCATGAGCCAGGGTGAAGATCGGGTAAAATGATGAATCGCAGTATCGCAATGTAGAGGAGGTTACCTTGAAAGATATCATTCTGTTTTCGGCGATTACTATTGATGGATATATCGCTAAGAGTGATGGAAATTTGGATTGGCTGTTTGAATTTGATAAAACCAACGATGAAGCAGAAAAAATATTTCAACGATTCTATTCCTCAATTGATACGACCTTTATAGGAAATAAGACCTTTAAGCAGATCTTAAGTTCGGGAAACCCCACGCCATATCATCAGAAAACAAATTATGTTTTTTCAACACATGATCATGATAATACGGACAATGTTACCTATGTAAAAGATAATATCGAAGCGTTCATTGTCGAGCAGAAAGCAAGGCCGGGTAAAAATATTTGGCTTGTTGGTGGTGGACAATTGAACAATCTTTTTTATGAATTAGGACAGATCGATCAAATCATTCTTGATATCATCCCCGTTATCCTTGGCCAAGGTATTCCATTGTTGAGTCGAGGAAAGCGGCATCAATTTTATACTCAGGAAGTGGTTCAACAGTATCCATCTGGAAGGATACAGATTCAATATCGGAAGAGAAGAAAGCAATAACTATGCAACCATTCGTAAACAAAAGCCAGCTAATTGAAGATTTGAAGGACCTGGGACTCAAACAGGGCGATACGATTATGGTTCATGCCTCCTTGAGGGCGGTTGGACCGATCAAAGGGAAAGGTGAGGCACTAGTAGAGGCGATGATGGAGGTGCTAAATCCATTGGGGACGCTGATGGCTTATGTGGATTACTATCCAACCAAAGACCGGCCGTACTTTGATGCTGCCCGATCGCCTGCGATGCCGGATCATGGTGTTTTGGCCGAGATTATTCGGACGTGGCCCGGTGCGGCTCGTTCAGAAAATCCGGGTGCCTCGATGTCCGCCATCGGCCACAGGGCACACTGGATTTGCGAAAATCACCCCGTAAATTACGGATACGGCGAGAATTCCCCCCTGGCAAAACTGGTAGAAGTCAACGGCAAGGTGCTCCTGCTGGGGTCGCATTTAGACCACGTCACTCTTTTGCATTATGCTGAGCATCTGGCTAATTTACCCGGCAAGAAGGTCATTCGGCGAGCTGACAAAGTGCTGATTGACGGCCGCGTCGAGGAAATCATAATCGAAGAGTTTGATACCGGTGATCCCATTGTTGAAGGAATGTCTGACACATACTTCGAGATGATTATGCAAGATTTTATTCAATCCAAAGGGGTAAAAAGCGGCCGGATCGGCCATGCCGATTCTTATTTGCTTGATGCTAAGACCTTGGTTGATTTTGCGGTCGCCAAAATGGAAAAAGAGCTCGGATAGGAATAGAAAAATCTCGAATAAAAGAATGTCATCCCCAATAATCGCTACCAAACTTTATATTCCCTCACCCCGGCCGAAAATGGTTACCCGATCGCGCCTTATCGAGCAGCTCAACAACGGGCTGAATCGCAAAATGACGCTTATTTCGGCCCCGGCCGGGTTTGGAAAAACAATGCTGGTTAGTGATTGGCTTGACCATTTACGAGAGACGAAATACGAGATACGAGATCAGGGAGATCTTGCAAAGTCGGGCATAATCGAAAATCGTCAATCAACAATCGCAATTCACGCCGCCTGGCTGTCACTGGATGACGGAGACAACGATCCGACCCGTTTCCTTACCTATCTAATTGCCGCTTTGCGGACAATTGTGCCCGGTATCGGTGAGGGGATGTTAGCGATGCTCCAATCCGCTCAGCCGCCATCACCGGAATCGATTTTAACGGTCCTGCTCAATGAAATGTCGGCCGTTGGGGATCGCATTCTTCTCATTCTCGATGATTATCACGTTATTGATGCCAAACCGGTTAACGCCGCCCTCAACTTCCTGCTTGAACATCTGCCACCAGAGATGCATCTGGTCATTACCACCAGAGAAGACCCCCAGCTTCCTTTGGCCCGGCTCCGTGCCAGAGGGCAGTTAACCGAGCTGCGGGTCACGGATTTGCGATTCACCCCCGATGAGGCGGCCGAATTTCTCAATCAGGTGATGGAATTGACGCTTTCGGTCGCAGAAATTGCCGCTCTGGAAACCCGTACCGAAGGGTGGATTGCCGGTTTGCAGCTGGCCGCTCTATCGATGCAGGGGCTGCAAGACGTCTCCACGTTTATCCAATCGTTTACCGGCAGCCATCGTTTTGTATTGGATTATTTAGCTGAAGAAGTTTTGCAGAAGCAGCCTGCTGACGTGCATGCATTTTTGCTGCGCACTTCGATTCTCGATCGCCTCTGCGGCCCGCTTTGTGACGCCGTTCTGGATGATCCCCACGCTGCCAGCGAAAAAACGCTGGCCTATATCGAGCAAGCCAACCTGTTTATCATACCTCTAGACAACGAGCGGCGCTGGTACCGTTATCATCATCTTTTTGCCGATTTGCTGCGGCAGCGGCTGGCGGCTGGTCAAGCAGAAAAAGTGGCCCAATACCACATTCGCGCCAGTATTTGGTTCGAAGAGAACGGCCTGGAGATCGAGGCGTTTCAGCACGCCGCGGCCGCTAACGATGTCGACCGTGCTGCGCGGCTGGTTGAAGGGGAAGAAATGCCTTTGCATTTCCGCGGTGCGGTGGCTCCGATCTTAAATTGGCTAGCCTCACTGCCCGAGACGGTTCTCAATCATAGACCTGCGCTGTGGGTGCTGTATGCCTCGGCTTTAATTTTTGTCAGCCAATTGCCCGATGTTGAACCGACACTGCAGGCGGCTGAAGCCGCATTGAAAGAGAGAGAATCAGACGAGAAAACCGATGACCTCATCGGGCATATTGCAGCCATCAGGGCCACATTGGCGGTTATCTACTATCAACTCGAGACCATCGTAGAGCAGTCCCACCGCGCTCTGGCGTATCTGCACCCCGATAACCTCCCGGTCCGCACCGCCACCACCTGGACATTGGGGGTAGCCTACCAGATCCAGGGGGATTTCGCCGCGGCCGGTGAAGCATACACCAAAGCGATCGCTATCAGTCGGGAAATCGGACACATTATTATCGCCATTATGGCCACCATCGGCCTGGGAAATGTGCAGGAAGAGGAAGATCAACTCAGTCAGGCGGCCAAAACGTACCGGGATGTTCTCCAGTTAACCGGTGAGCCTCCGCTCCCGGTCGCCTGTGAAGCGCATCTGGGCTTGGCCCGTATTTTTTACGCCTGGAATGACCTCGAGGCCGCCGAGCACCACGGCCGGCGAAGTGTAGAGCTGGCGCGCCAGCTGGTAGACGTCGATCGATTTGTGGGGTGTGAGGTATTTATGGCGCGGTTAAAGCTTGCTCAAAATGATCCGGTGGCTGCGGCGGACCTGTTGGCCAAAACCGAGCGAGCGGTGCAGCAGCACAACTTCATGCAGCGAATACCGGAAGTAGCGGCCGCTCAGGTGCGCACCATGCTTTATCAGGATCAGGTGGCGGCGGCCGAGCGATTGGTTGAGGCACACGACCTTCCGCTTAGCCGGGCTCGCGTCTATCTGGCCCAAGGTGATCCGGCCGCAGCGCTGGCGGTGTTGGAACCGTGGCGTCATCATACTGAGAGCAGAGGGTGGGTCCACCAACAGCTCCAGGCCATGGTTTTGCAAGTGGCGGCTCATCAGGCAGTTGGTGCCAGGGAGACCGCTCTGAGCGTGTTAAATCAGGCGTTACCGCTGGCCGAGCCCGGTGGCTCGATCCGACTCTTTTTGGATGAAGGAGAACCGATCGCTAACCTGCTGCCTGAAGCGGCCGCTCGGGGAGTAAAGCCGATGTACGTTAGCAAACTGCTAGCTGCATTTCATGGTGAAAAACCCAAACCATCTGATTCTCAACGGCATCCCCCCCTCGTCGACCCCTTAAGCCCGCGCGAGTTGGAAGTGCTGCATCTGATTGCTCAAGGGCTTTCAAATCGGGAGATAGCCGAGCGACTCTTTCTGGCGTTGAGTACGGTCAAAGGCCACAATCGGATCATTTTTGACAAATTGAACGTCCAGCGGCGTACAGAAGCGGTTGCTCGCGCTCGCGAGATAGGCTTGTTATAGCCCGATTTTCACCCTGAACCAGATTTCCCCATACCCTCGACAACCTCAAACGATACTTAAGTATCTATACACCCATACCCTTTAATTGGCATACTCTAATGAAGTTAATCCGTGGCCATTTTGCTGAAATTTATTGTGATTCTCTTAAAAATTAACTCAATTTGCGACCTTCACGCACAACCGAATAATGAAACTTCACAAAATAATTGGGTAGTGGGTTGGTGACACCTAACCCCCACATCAATCCTTCCCCACGGGGGGTGGATGCCTGCCTCCCCTCCCATTGGGAAGGGAATGAGGGGAGGGTTATTGACCCATTTAATTATCAAACTGCAAAAAAACTAAAGTCGGTAGAACGATATGTCAAAAAAAAGCGCCGCCAAAGTTTATCAAGATCAACCCTTGGTTTATCAAATCAGAATCTACGGCCATTTAGATTGTCAATGGACCCACTGGTTTGATGAGCTGACAATCACGCTTGAAGAGAGCGGTGAAACTCTTTTAACCGGCGTAGTGATCGATCAGGCTGCGCTTTACGGATTGCTAAAAAAAGTGCGAGATCTGGGCATGCCGTTACTCTCGGTCAACATCGTTAAACCGGTTTAGCCGATCGTTTAGGCAAGTGCCATACAAGCAAAATCAAAGGAGAATACACGCTTGCAGATTGGACCAATCTCCAAGATTGATCCAATCTGCAAGCACAGCGTTTTTTGATGTAAAATTGCTCCACGATGGGTGAACCTCAAAACATTCAGCTGCAGTTTCTCGGTCCATTACTCATATCCTCACCTCAATCTATTCCCCCTCTGCGTCGAAAAACCCGCGCCATCCTGGCTTATCTGGCCATTACCAACCGGTCACATACCCGCCGTCACCTAATGGATCTTTTTTGCCAGGAGGCGGCCGATCCTTCACGGGCGTTAGCCGTGCTGCTCAGCCGCATTCGCAAGCTGTTGGGTAAAGATGCCCTCCATACAAAAAATCGATCCATTCAGTTAAATGTCGCTTTGGTCAGCGTTGATGTGCTAACCTTTCAAGAGTTTCTCGGTGGGGATGTGGCCGATCAATCGATTGAACGTGTTGAGGCGGCCGTTTTGCTCTATCGGGGCGACTTGCTCAGCGGCCTAACCCTCAACGACGCCCCTGAATTTGAGCTGTGGCTTCTGGCTCAGCGAGCACAAATGCGGCATTTGCTGGAGCGAGGCTTGATGAGGCTTGTCAGCGATCATGTCGAGCAAAATCAGCTGGATGTCGCCCTGAGGTATGCTCAGCAGCTGGTGCAGCACAATCCCCTGTTGGAAAATGCTCACAGTCAGCTTATTTGGCTATATGCGCAGACGGGGCAGAGAGACGCCGCCCTGCAGCAGTATGTTTATTGTCGGGAACTGCTGCAAAGAGAGCTGGCCGTTGAGCCAGGGGAGCTGCTGCAAAAGTTGGCCTCTAATTTGGAAGCCGATCAGCCGTTTCCAACCCAAGCCGTCCATAAACCGGCCGTTTCCGAACCGTCTACACCGGTCGCTTCTGATTTTGTCGGCCGCGCGGCCGAGCTCAACCTCCTGCAAGCGGCCTGGCCGCGGGTGAAAACAGGCAGTGGAGCGGTCATCGTCATTGCCGCACAGGCCGGTGGAGGAAAAACGCGTCTGGTTGAAGAGTTTGTACGCAAACTACCCCAATCGGCCGTTTTGACCGGCCGCTGTTATGAATCCAGCCACGCGCTGCCATACGAGCCGTGGTTGGGTATGTTGGAGCAGCATCTGCAGCGGTTAAATGATAAGGCGATAAAGCAGCTTTCCTTACAAACGCGTACCTTTATCGGCCGGCTCCTGCCACAGTTGGTTCGGGGAGTGCCCCCGCATGTTTCGCGGGGCACGTTTACAGAGGCCGAACAGCTCTATACGGCCGTGGTGGATTTCCTCACTCAGTCAGTGGATGGCCAGTCCCCTCAAACGGTTTTTTTTCTGGACGATTTGCAGTGGGCGGATGAGGCCAGCCTGAGATTGTTTCACTACTTGGCGCAGCGAAGCGACCGCCTTCCCTGGCTGCTCATCGGATCATATCGTCCGGAAGAAGCCGCCCAATCGCCACCGCTGCTGCTGCTGCTGAATGATTTGGCCCGCCGCCGGGTGACAAAAATTTCCATGCCTCCGCTAACCTTAGATGAAGTAACCGAGTTGATCGGCCATCTTTGGCCCGGCCTTTCTATCGCTCAACGCCCAGCCGTCGCCGAAAAGCTCAGGCACACAACCGGCGGCAACGCCTTGTTTGTCACGGCCGTGCTGCGCGAATTGGCCCATACCGACATCGTTCCGAAAGGTTTTCCCATCCCGGCGTCGGTGCAGGATTTAATCGTCCGTCATCTGCACCGTTTGCCTGAGGGGTGTCGTCAGGTTTGGGAAGGATTGGCGGTTTGGGGAAATGCGGCGGCGGTGTCGCCGCTGCAATTTATCAGCGGCCGCAGCATGGATGAAGTTGTCCAGGCGGTGGAGCTGGGTTTGCAGGCGGGCATGATAGGAGAAAAATCAACCGCCTCCGTCACCACCTACGTTTTTCACCACGATTTGGTGCGAGAAGCGGTTTTGACCGTCATTTCGACGGTGCGCCAGCAGCGCCTGCATTATCGCAGCGCTTTGTGGCTCTCTCGCCTGGCCGAACGGCAACCGGCGGCCGCCCAGGACGAGATCGCCGGTCGAATCGTCGTCCACGCCAAACAGGGTGAAGGGTTTCTGCTCCTGTTTCGCTGGGCATCAAAAGCGGCCGCGCACGCCCGTCACATGTTTGCCTATCACGATGCGTTAACCCTGCTGGAAACGGGAATCGAGGCGTTTAATCACTGCCAACTCGACCCTGATTTTGATATCAAAGCGGGTGAAATCATCCTTTTTAGCCTGATGATCGAGTGGTTATCTTACTGCGATATGGTGGGCAAACCCGAGGCACAAATTGAATCGTTTTTGGAGCAGGCGACACAGCTCCACAACCGCCACCCGGCCCCGGAACGGGCCGCCAACCTTCACTTGACTCAGGCTAATTTGAATCCCGACCATCGTCAGGGGATTGTTGAGGCTCGGCAGGCGTTTAAACAATTTGGACAGCTGGGGCAGCCACAGATGGCGGCCACCGCCCTGGTGTCGGCGGCAGCAAGACACCTCTCCCTGAGCGAAAACAAAAACAGCCAGCGCGTTTTCTCAGAAGCGCTGGAGCTGTATCAGCAGATAGGGGACGTGCCGGGTCAGGTTTTGTCTCTGAGCGGATTAGGTTGGGTGGCCCTTAATTTGGGTGAAGTGGCGTTGGCTTTAAAAGTTCTCGAGCAGGCGCTGGGAATGAGCCGGGAGCGGGGAGATCGTCTTGGCGAAGCCCAAACCCTCTATGTGATGACGGCCGCCTGGGGATTTTATCATGCGCCTGAGCAGATGATGAAGCTGGCCAATGAGGCCATTGAAATTTATGATCAGATCGGTTTTGCGGTTCGGGCCAATCGCCCCCTGATGTATATCGGCCTGGCCCACGACACGCGGGGTGATGTAGACCGCGCTTTGTCGATTTATGAACGAGTATTGGAGGAAGCCTCTCGGCGGCAGGATACCTGGCTGGTCGGCTGGGTGTCGCAGCTGATCGGCCGTATCTTTCTGGAGCGGGGAGATGCAGTCACGGCCGCCAAACACCTTCAGAAGGCGCGGCAAACTCGCATTTTGACGGGGGAGGTGCAAAACCAGGTCAGCGATTTAGCCTGGCTGGGTCGTTTGGCGCTGGCTCAGGGAAATGTGCAGGAGGCCCTCAAGCTGACCGATCAGGCGGTTAGTCAGCTTGATAACTTTTATGGGGAGTTTTACGTTTGGGAACAGCCGGATGTGCTTCGGTGCCGGGCTGAAGCCCTTGCCGCGGCCGGGCAGTTTGCGGCGGCGGAGACGATAGCTCAGAGGGCACGAATAACGCTGCAGCGCTTTGCAGACCAAATTGACGATCCGGTGCTCCGCAAGGGATACTTTGCTTATCGACGGAATGCTGCGGTGAGAACGGCCGTTTTCAAACAATAGGGTTTGGAAACAACTTTGGAAACATCAATCCGGTATCCTTCAAGTTCAAAGAAAGAGAAACTTGGAGAAAGGGTTTGCGAAAATTTTTGCTTCTTTTAGCAATTGAGATCGTCTTGGGGATCTTGCTGTGGAGATGCGCGGTATCCGCCCAGGCCCGGACGCCTGAAAGGCCGGCACAGCTCACTCCGATTGCCTGGCAGCGGCAGCTGATCGACGCCCGCGGCTTTGCCGGGCAGTCCAGTGATTTGGTGTTGGACCAAAATGGACACCCTCATATCATTTTTTGGCGCAGTGAAGGAACCAGCAGCATTTTATATTATGCCCGGTGGGATGGGGTCACCTGGATCAAGGAGCGAGTTGATAATCGGTTCAGGGTCGGTAACGAGGTTAGCATAGCGATCGATGACCAGCAGCGGCCGCACGTTGTTTATCAGGATTCGATCAACCAGGATCTTTACTATGCATTTCGGGAGGCGAGTGGCTGGCAAAGGTCACGCTTACTCGATCAGGGGGTAGTCGGCCGCTTTAACAATGTTGCCTTGACCAATACCGGCCTGGCAATCTCTTATCTGGATGAAACACAGGGAGCGCTTAAGGTCATCTTTGGCACGGCAGGGACCTTCAACTTTGGGGCGCCCCAGTTCGTTGCTCAGACAACGACCCTGGATCAGCACGGGTTGGCGGTGAACAGTTTGGGAAGGCCTGGCATCACTTATCACGATTCGAGCAGCGGAGATTTGATGCTGGCCACGCGGAATATCAACGGCACATGGTCGATAGAAACGGTGGCGGATTTTGCTGACGTCGGCCGCACCAGCAGCCTGATATATGACAGCAGCGATATTCCGCACGTCACCGGTTCGGTTTTGTATCAAGGCCGCTATTTTCTCAATTATTACGCCAAAAATGGCGCAAGCTGGGTGGAAGAGAGCGTGGCCGCAGACGTGAACCTCAATCTGGGCCGTTTTCATGAAATGACTCTCGATCAGAGCGATCGTCCCGTGGTAGCTTATATCAATCAGACCCAAAATCAATTGATGCTGGCCCGTCGTGAGAGTCCGCATACCTGGCAAATTGAGACCGTTGATACTTTAGATATCTCTCGCGTTGGCGGTATTGGTGTTGATGCCGCCAATCAGCCAATCATGAGCGGTTACCAAAGAAGTTTTGGGGATTTGATCGTGTTCAGCGGGGGCAACGATTGGCAAACGCGCATTGTTTACGACAACAATGCCCAGCCCAATTATCGGCCGTCTCTGGCCCTCAACGGGCACTCCCCGGCCGTGGCTTTTCACACCGAAGCAACCCAACCCGATTCCGCGCAGCTGGTAACGTGGGATGGGTCCAGCTGGGCAGATGATGTCGTTGCCCCGGATGCCGATGCTGCGGTGACCACGCCCGTGGTATTTGCGGCTGATGGGCAGCCGCGGATCGCCTACTATCGAACCAGCACCCGTCAAGTGATGTATGCGACGCTGGTCAACAACGTCTGGCAGGCGGTTCCGGTGGCGACTTTACCGGTCGGAACAACAATGGGGCCGGACCTGGTATTGATGTTAGCCGGTCAACAAGAAGACCCTACACTGGCGTTCAGCATCTACGACGGCACGGCCGTGATCAAGGTGATGAGAGGGATTGATGGGGTGTGGCGCGAAGGAACCCTGCCTGTACCGGGCCAATCTGCCCCCCTGACGCCGCTGTCGGCCGATTATCACGTGGGTGGCGCAGTGGGAGTCGCCTACTTTAATCCGGTAAACAACACCATCAATGAAGCCAGATTTGACGGTCAATGGCAGGAGAGCATCGTAGCCAACGGGGTTCAGGCCACGGCCATCTCCACCACGGTGGCCCGCCATCGTCGTGATAATGGCACCCCCTTTAATTCCCCCACAATAACCTATTACGATACTAACTCCGGCCAGATCATTTATGCCCGACTGGCAGATGTGTCCACGTGGATTCCGCGAGTTGTGGCCACGCCAAGCAGTCAGGTGAATTCGCTGGCCACGGTCTTTATTGGCAATTCTACCGTTCGCCCACGCATTGCGGTCGTTACGGTCGACAATACAGTGCGCCTTTTTGGCGCTGACAGCAGAGATTTTTTCTGGTCTGAAGAAACGGTTGTGGCGGCCGGAGCGGCCGTTCGTTCCCATGTTAACCTCGCTATGGGGGATCGCGAACGGCTGACCTATCTCGAAAATGGCGTGGTGATGCACGCTTTCCGCACGGCTACGACCCGTGCCCCGGTGGTTCCCGGTGAGGACAGTAACGGAATGGTCGGGCTTCTCAAATCGCAGTGCATGTGTTTATTGTCTGCCGAGTATTGTGGCCGGTTGCTGTGGGACCCGCGTCCTGATGCCCGGTCAGGTTTACAGGCTGCCGCCATAACCGCTCCTTTCAATGAAGACGGAGCCGACATGGCTGCCCTCACCAAAATTTTTGAGGCCACCCCCGAGGGTCAGGCGTTTTTGGATACTTATATCACGCACGATCTCGAACTGACATTCATATTAGCGAGCGATCCCTCGCTGACATGGGATGCATTCCGCACGCTGGAAAACCTGATGCCCGGGCTATCGGCATTTACTAAAGGGCAGGGATCTTTGGTTGTAATCGATCAGGCGCTAATGGATCAGGCCCTGGATATTTGGCAGCGTGTCGAAGCCGAAGCGAGCCCCGGATTGGCGGCGGTCATCAATCAATACCTGACCGACACCAATAATTTGCAGCTTTACGTGGGAATGACGTTTGATGAGTGGGCGGCAACACTCGGTGTAAATCCACCGGCCGTACAAAAGACATTTTTGCCGGTTGTGTTGAGATAGATCATAGCGGTGCTGGGTGGTAACAAAACGAAAATTTACCCCCAGCGCCAGACGGAGCAGGCCATCGAGATACCGCCTCCACTGGCGATAAAAAGCACCAAATCCCCCGGTTTTGGTCCGCGACCCTGCTCGAGGGCATCATCGAGGGCCATTGGCACGCAGGCCGACCCGGTGTAACCCCATTTGTCCATAATCCAGTGGGTTTTTTCCAGCGGCTGACCGATGATGCCCATGATTTCTTTTATCGTGTTGACGTTGAGCTGTGTCATTACATAAAAATCAACGTCATCGACGGTAAGCCCGGCTCTGGAGACGGTTTCATAAATCAGGGGCGGCCAGTTTTCGGCATTAAACGTCGGCGGGAACCGCTTGACAAACTGCACCCGCGGAACGCCATCATTGATGCCGGGATCTTCTTTTGATTGAACCGTACCTCCGGCAAAGATCCCCAGTCCGTTAAAATGCTCTCCAAAGGTGCGACGCGCCCCGGCTAAAAATCCCGGCTTGTCGGCCGCACCCAAAACCACCGCACCGGCTCCGTCGGCAAAGAGGGTGCAGGTTTTGTGATCGGTGTAGTCAATGAAGCGGCTCATCCCGTAGGCTCCGATCACCAACACGCGGTTTATTTGGCGATCGGTCATGATGAAGCGCGCCCCGGTATCAGCGGCCGAGACCCACCCGGCACAGGCACAATTCATGTCAAACGCACCAACCGTGGGTGGCAATCCCAGCTTGTGCTGCACGACCACGGCCGTGGCCGGACTCAGATAGTCGGGGGTGTCGGTGGCCACAATCACCAGATCGATATCGTCCGGAGTCAGGCCGGCCCGGGTCAGCGCCTGCCGGCCGGCATACGCGGCAAGGTCGCTTGTTGCTTCGTCATCAGCCATCACGTGACGGGTTTTGATACCCACGTTTTTGACCAGCCACTCGTCGACTTCCCGTCCCAAAATCCGGTCAAAATAGGCGTTGTCGAGCATTTTTTGCGGCACATAGCGGCCAGTAGAGAGGATTTGAGCGTATCTCATAGTTTGGAGTGCTAAGTTCTGAGTCCTAAGTTCTGAGTGCTGAGGTTGAATCGGTCCCGCTTTTTCTTCGTCATGTCTCAACGGCAGCCAGCTAACTCAGGACTTTCAACTGAGGACTCAGGACTTAATTGTCACCTTATGTCCAAAATCATTCTAACAACAATTTGTTACACTCAAACTACAACCTTTTCCTGTAACTTCGGTGTAGCTGCGGTATCTATAATGTAAATCTGGACAATCAGGCGTTACTTCAGAGAAAACCGCCCCTCTTTGCACTTTTTCCTTTAAACTTTGAACTGTGAGTTGCTTAATCTGAGGACCATAAACTTTATAAAGGAGTTTCCCCATGTCATCCATCCCTACCCTCCCAGGTATTCAATCTGAAATAATCGCCACCGAACGCCTCAAAATGCACGTGCTTTCCAGCGGTCCTTCAAGCGGGATACCGGTCGTTTTTGTTCACGGCAACGTCTCTTCCGCGACCTTTTGGGAAGAAACGATGCTGACGCTGCCTCAAGGGTATCGAGCGATCGCTCCTGACCTGCGCGGCTACGGGGATACCGAAGCGGCACCCATCGACGCCACTCAGGGGCTGGACGACATGGCGGCCGATATTCATGGCCTGCTGGAGCAGATCGGAATGGTTCGCTACCACATGGTCGGCCACAGTATGGGCGGCAACGTCCTGATGAAGTACGCCATTCACTACCCGGCTGAAATTTTGTCGTTAACCCTGGTGGCGACCGGTTCCCCTTATGGTTACGGCGGGACCAAGGGAGTGGACGGGCAGCCGGTCTATGATGATGGGGCTCCGGCCGGGGGCGGCACCGGCAATCCGGACTTTATCAAGCTGCTGCAGGAAAAATTCCGCGGCGATGACAATCCGCTGGCACCCATCAACGTCATGCGCCAATTTTATTTTAAGCCGCCGTTTATCGCCCAGCGGGAACAGGCATTGCTTTCTTCGATGTTGGCCATCCAGATCGGCGAGGATCATTATCCCGGTGATTTTGTCCCGTCCGAAAACTGGTTTGGGGTGGCCCCGGGCAGCAAGGGGGTCCTCAATGCACTGTCCGGCAAACATTATGACGCCAGTGGCATCGTCGATATTTCGCTCAAGCCACCGATCCTGTGGGTTCGAGGCGACGCGGACCAGATTGTAGGCAACCTGGCTATGTTTGAAGGGGCGGCCCTGGGCTCGATTGGGGCCATCCCCGGCTGGCCCGGTGAGGAGGAGTGCCCACCACAGCCGATGATCGATCAGATTCGAGCGGTACTCGATCAGTATCAGGCCAACGGCGGCCGCTATGAAGAGGTAGTCATCACCGACGCCGGTCACACCCCTTATATTGAAAAACCGATTGAGTTTAATTTGGCGTTTCATAAACACATCCAATAAGACCACAGACAACAGACGTCAGACCTCAGAAATCGGCCCTCTGATGTCTGTTGTCTGATGTCTGATGTCTGTTAAACTGTGTTCATGCACAACCGCCTCTCTATCGTGCGGACGAGGCTGGCCCCGCCTCGGCCGTCTAAACATACCCTGTCGCGGTCGAGGCTAACCGAGCGCCTTCTTGAGGCGGCCAGACACCGCGTAACGATCGTCCAGGCGGGCACCGGCTACGGCAAAAGTACGGCGGCGGCCGAGCTAGTGCAGACCGGCGTAAACTGCGTCTGGTACCATCTCAGCGATGAAGATGCTGATGTCCTGGTTTTTTTGAGTCATTTGTTGTACGGCCTGCATACGGTCGTACCCGAGCTCTCCCAAACAGCGGTTGGTGAGTTGGAGAAGTGGCCGCGTCAGAAGCAGGCGGAGCGGGCTTTCAAAGTAGTTGATCTCATCATCAACGAGCTCGATCAAAAGCTGACCGATCCCCTTTATTTTATCATCGACGATGCCCAGCATCTCAACACCACGGCCGCCACTCGCGATCTATTGGGCTACCTTATCCATCACGCTCCCCACCGCTTTCACCCTATACTGTTAACCCGCTATCCGCTTGATTTCTCCGGGCTGCTGGAGTGGCGGATGCGCGGCGAAATCCTGGAAATCAACCAGCAGGAGCTGGCCTTTACGGCAGTGGAAATCACCGATCTTTTTGCTGGGCAGTACGGCCTGACTCTGGAAGAAGAAGATGTTCTGCTGCTGACCCGCCGGGTTGAAGGGTGGCCAATCGCCCTCCCGCTGGTCTGGCAGCGCTTTTATCGGGACCGCTCGATTCCCAACGCCCTCGGCCGTGTATCCGGCACAACCGGCGATTTGTTTGCCTGGCTGGTGCAGGAGGTGATCGCTCAACAGCCACCGGCCGTACAGCGTTTTTTGCAGATTACATCCGTTTTACGGGAGATGACCGTCGACCGCTGTAACGCGCTGCGCGAGGCCTCTGACAGCGATCAGATCCTGGCTACCCTCCACGATCGGGGACTCTTCGTCGTTGATCTAGGTAGTGATCGCTGTCGCTATCACCACTTGTTTCGCGATCTTCTGATCAATCAGCTGTCTCCAGGTGAAGCGCAGACCGCCCATCGCCGGGCGGCCGTCATTGCGGCCAATCGTAAAGAGCTGGAAGAGGCGATTTATCATCACCTGGAAGCGCACGATTTTGCGGCCGCGGCCGTCGTTCTAACCCATCTTGGCCGGAAACTGGTGCGGAGCGGGCGGCTCGACACCTTATCCGACTGGCTGGCCGCCCTACCCCCCGATATTTTGGCCGATCACCCCAATTTGCTAACGTACATGGGGGATATTGCCCGGCTTTACAGCCGTTTTGAGGAGGCTCTGGGCTGGTACGAGCAGGCGCTCGACCGCGCCCGGCAGCAAAACGATCGACAAAGCATCGGGCAGGCATTGCGCGGCCAGGCGCGCGTGTATCTCGATACGGTTAACCCCAGCCGGGCGGAGGAACTTCTTCAGGAGGCGCTGCGTCTGGCCGACGGCATCGAAGATCGTCAGAGCCAGGCTCGCCTTTTGACCCTGATGGCTGAAAATCTGCTCAACCGCGGCCGGCTTAAAGAAGCGGAGGTGTATCAGCAGCAGGCGCGCCAGCTGCAGGAAGAGGGGCCCAGTGAGGTCGAAGTGCCGGTTCGGCTGCTGCTGCGCACCGGCCGGCTCGACGAGGCGCTGGAAATCCTGGACCGGCAGGCGGCTCAGGAAGAAAAAGAACCGGTTCTCGTCCCGCGAGCCCATCGCGAAACGATGCTGCTGCTTTCTCTTATTCATGCCTTCAAGGGTGAACAGGCGGCCGCTTACCGTTTTGCCAGATTGGGAACAGAACGCGGCCAGCGGCTTAAATCCGAATTTATTACGGCCGTGGGGTGGATGCGCCAGGGTCATGCCCATTTGCTCGCTAAAAACCAGCAGGGGTACGAGCAAGCCCGACACTGCTTTCAGAAGGCGATTCGCCTGAGCGAGACGCTGCTGGTGCCGCGGCTCAAGGTCGAGGCATACTGGGGATTGACCCAGGCTTACGGTTTTCAGGGAGATCTGGTGAGCGCCCAGGAGATGACCGAGGCCGGTTTGGAGCTGGCCCGTGAAGCTGGTGACGAGTGGATCGCGGCCGCCTTACATCTCGCCTGGGGCGCCAGCCTGGTTTTGAGCGGCGTGGACGAAAGCGCCGAGCTGGCCAAGGCCCTAAACGGTTTTGAAGAGTGTGGCGATCATTACGGGATGACGGTCACCCTGCTGTGGCAATCTCTGCTCTGGCGGCGGTTGGGGGATCGTGTGCGGCTGGAGCGCGATCTCAAAGTATGGCTCAGGCAGATACGACAGCACAACTATGGATTTATCTGCCGGCGACCGATTTTGCTTGGCCCGCCTGACCCGCGGTCGGTGATTCCCCTCCTCGTTGCGGCCCGCAACGCCGAAATCGAAGCGCCACTCACGCAGGATTTGCTGCAGCAGATCGGGGTCAGCCCGCTGCTGGAAATTCACCCCGGTTATCAGCTGCGGGTCAACATGCTGGGACCGTTTCGACTATGGCTCGGCCGGGAGGAAGTGCCTGCTTCCGCCTGGAAGCGGCAAAAAGCGCGGCAGCTGTTCCAGCTGCTGCTCACACGGCGCGAAACCCTGCTCGACCGGGAGCAGATCATTGATTTACTGTGGCCGGAGCTCGACCCGCTCAGCGGGGAGAGGGATTTTAAGATCGCCTATACGACGCTGCTCAAGGTGCTCGAGCCGCAGCGGGACCGCAAGGCTCCGTCCGCTTTTGTGATGCGTGATGGCAGCCGGTACGGGCTCCGGCCGGAGGCCGACATCGCTGTTGACATCCTGCAGTTTGAGCGGCTGGCCGCGGCCGGTGATCAGCAGCGCCGGGTAAATCCGGACGGAGCGATCGAGCATTATCGAGCGGCCGTCGAGCTGTATCAGGGCGATTTTTTGCAGGCGTTTCCTTACGAGCGATGGGCTTCAGAAGAGCGGGAGCGGCTGCTGACGATCTACATGCGCACCGCTGAACGATTGGCTCAGCTGCTGGCTCATCAGGAGCGATGGGAGGGAGTGGTGTACGTGGCCGAACAGATTTTACAGCGCGACGACTGCTGGGAAGAGGCATATCGCCTGTTGATGCGGGCGTACGCGGCCCTGGGTCAGCGGCCGCTGGCTTTGCGGGTCTATCAGCGCTGTGCCGAAAGACTGCAGGCGGAGCTCAACGTGGCCCCGGCCGGCGTCACGTTAAACCTGCTGGAAGAAATTAAGGAGAGAGAGGTTTAAAGTTTACTCAATTTCACCTCGCGTAACTGATACGTAACTGTCTCCTGGTACCCTCCTCTCATACAAATAGCCTGATGGAAATCTGGTTATTGGTTATTCGTTATTAGTTATTGGTTTATTAACCTATTCGGCAGAGGTGCCGGTTCAAAATGATTCTATCTACCCCTCTGTAACCGATTTTGAGATTGGTCTACAGACTACCCCACGACTGCCTCATTACGCTCATTAACCGGTACACGAATTCACCAGTAAACCAATAACTAATAACCAATAACCAATAACCCATTACCCCATGAATCACTTTGCTTCCACCAATAACATCCGCCTCCACTACCTCGACTATGGTGGAGATGGCCCCCCGCTGGTGCTCATGCCCGGTTTGAGCGCCAACGCTTACTGTTTTGACGGGCTGGTCGCGGCCGGGTTAACCGATCATGTGCGCCTGCTGGCCCTCGATCTTCGCGGCCGGGGGCAGAGCGACAAACCGCCAAGTGGGTATGCTATGAGCGACCATGCGGCCGATGTGATCGGTCTGCTCGATGCGCTGGGGCTCGACCAGGTAGCGCTTGGCGGCCACTCGTTTGGCGGCCTGCTGACGATGTACATCGCCGCGCATTACCCGGAACGGGTATCGCAGCTAATCATTCTAGACGCGGCCGGAGAGCTGCATCCCAGCGTGCGCGAGCTGATCAAGCCGTCGCTGGCCCGCCTGGAGCAAACTGTTCCTTCGTGGGAGCAGTTTATTGAACGCATGAAGGCCCAGCCGTTTCTGGCTGGGGAATGGGACGAGGCCCTGGAAAGTTATTATCGCGCTGATGTAGAAGTGCTGCCGGACGGCACGGTAAAGCCGCGCTCCGACTCCAAAGCGATCTGGCAGGCGGCCGATTTGGCCATCGATGAACCCTGGGGCGATATATTGTCAAACATCACCCAACCGGCCGTTCTCATTCGCGCCCCGGAAAATTACGGCCCGGCGCCGATTGTCCCTTATGAAAATGCCATGCGCACCGTCGAGGCCATTCCCAACTGTCGCTATGTCGAAGGAAAGGGAAACCATATGACGATGTTGTTTGGCAAACGGGCGAGGGGTGTGGTGGAAACGACAATTCAGGTTATGGGTGATGGGTGATAGGTGATAGGTGATAGGTGATGGAGGGTTGACATAAAGTGGGTGATCGTTTATCCTGGCCAACACCCAACACCCAACACCCAACACCCAACACCCAACACCCAACACCCAACACCCAACACCCAACACCCAACACCCAACACCCATTTTATGAATGCCGACCTGATCCTCCGTAAACGCGCCGATCTCACCCCAGATCGCGAAGCGCTGGTGGAAACCGCCACCGGCCGTCGCTTCTCTTTTGGGGAGCTCGAACGCCGCGCATCCCAAACCGCCCGCTGCCTGGCTGAGTTGGGGATCGAGGCCGGGGATCGAGTGGCGGTGCTGGCCGGCAACAGCGTTCTCTTTGTCGATCTGTTGTTTGGCTGCCTCAAGCTGGGGGCGATCTTAAACCCGCTGAACTGGCGGCTGGCGGCGCCCGAACTGGTTTTTATTTTGAACAACAGCCAACCCAAAATGTTGGTAGCCGGACCGGAATATGTGGAGCTGATGGCTGAAATTCGGCCACAGATTGAACTTGCCGTCTGCGCCGCCTGTGAAGGGGCAAAAATTCCCGGTGCCATCGACTTTGAAAAAGCGGTGGCCAGGGAGCCGGCCGACTCGCTGGTGGGGGCTGCTGTTGAACCGGACGCGACCGCCTGCCTCATGTACACCTCCGGGACCACCGGCCGCCCAAAAGGAGCGATGATTCCCCACCGGCAAATTTTGTGGAACGCCATCAATACCGTCATCAGCTGGGATTTGTCCGCCAGTGACGTGTCGCCAATTTTTACGCCGATGTTTCATGCCGGCGGCCTTTTTGTTTTTTTGACTCCGCTGTTTTACTGCGGCGGCAGGCTGGTCGTGGAGCGAGAATTTGACCCGGCCGGGTCACTGAGAACCATCGAAAATGAAGGATGTACGGTCATTTTAGGGGTGCCGACGCTGTTTCAGATGTGGCTCGACGACCAGGCAATTGAGCGCGCCCGCTTGGACCGGGTGCGCTGGTTTATCAGCGGTGGTGCTCCGTGCCCTCCCTCCCTGATCGTCGCCTGGCGCGAGCAAACCGGCACGACGCTCAAGCAGGGATACGGATTAACCGAAGCAGGCACCAACTGCTTCTCGATGACCGAGGCCGAAGCGAACAGCAAGGTGGGCTCGGTTGGCAAGCCGATTTTTCACAGCCGGATGCGATTGGTTGATGCGGCCAGCCGAGACGTGCATCAGGGTGAGGCCGGTCAACTGCTGATCGCCGGTCCTCACGTTATGAGCGGTTACTGGAAGAATTCGGAGGGCACCAGCCGCACCCTCCGAAACGGCTGGCTTTACACCGGCGACATGGCTCGGCAGGATGAGGACGGCTACTTTTACATCGTCGGCCGCTTTAAAGACATGATCATTTCCGGTGGGGAAAATGTCTATGCTGCTGAAGTAGAAGCGGTGCTGCAGGCGCACCCGGCCGTGCAGGAGTGTGCCCTGATCGGCAAGCCGGATGAAAAGTGGGGTGAAATTGGCTTGATGATCGTGGTCCCGGCCGATCTGCAGCGGCCGCCCACGGTCAGCGATCTGTTTGCCCACTGCAGTCAGGCTCTCGCTCGCTACAAAATCCCCAAAGAATTTGTGTTTACCAACCACCTGCCCTACTCGCCCTATGGCAAGGTGGAGAAGATTAAGTTGAAAGAGAAATATTTAAAATAATCAATAGTCAATTATTAATTAATGGAAAGCTGAGAGGCGCGGCAGCGCCGAGCTAAAAGGCCCTTAAGGGCCGTGCTAACTTGCTAAATACAGGAGGACTCATGAAAAGATCATCATTATTTTTACTGCTGCTGGCTCTGGTTTTGGGGTTGGTCGCGTGTGGCGGCGGTGAACCGGCCGCTGACCCGGTTGAGGAGCAGCCGGAAACAGTGGTTGAAGAAGAGCCGGTTGAGGATGAAGTTGTCGTTGACGAGGCGCCCAGCAGCTGTGATCCGATCAAAGTAGGGTTGATCACCGATGAAACCGGATCTCTGGCGATTTATGGCGCACACATTTTGCGCGGTTTTCCGCTGGGATTAGAGTACGCGACCGGCTCACCCGGCACAGAACAGGATGGCTTTACCAGCTATCCAACAAGTAACGGCTGTGAGATCCAGGTTTTTGTGCGCGACGATCAGAGCAATCCGGAAACCACGGCCACCGTGGCCCGCGAACTCATCGAAGTTGAAGGGATAAACGTGCTGGTTGGTACGGTAAGCTCCGGGGCCACCGCCTCGCTCCAGGAGCTGGCCGCCCAAAATGAAATTGTCTTGATTGTGGCCCCGGCCGCGGCCAACGACATCACCGGCGTTGGCTTTAACGAATATACTTTTCGCACCAGCCGCAACAACTATCAGGATGCGGTCAACATCTGTGAATATTTGACGGCCGAGTACAACACCTTTGTCCAAATTGCGCCGGATTATTCGTTTGGTCAGGGCTCTGCGACCGCCTTCCGGGACGCGTGTACGGTGTTGGGAGGGGAGTTTGCTGCGGATGATGTCTTTGCTCCGGCCGATACGACGGATTTTACGGCCTATATGGATCCGATTCTTGACGCCGTTGATGGGGGTGCGGAGGCGTTTATCGTGACCTGGGCCGGTGGTGGATTTGTACCCCTGCTGCAGGCGGCACAGGACACCGGAGTGATGGATGAAGTCCCGATGGCGGCCGGGTTTGTGGACAATGTGGTCATGCCCGCCTTTTTCGCCAATGCCATCGGCAGCACCAGCGGAATCCTATATCATTACACGTTGCCCGATAACGAAATCAACGACTGGCTGGTTGAAAATACCCAGGAGCGTTTTGGGGTTCCCCCCGATCTGTTTGATGCGGACGCCATGAACGCCGCGATTCTTTTGGTGCGTGCCCTTGAGGAGACCGGCGATGACGCGTCGGCTGAGGCGCTGATCGCAGCGATGGAAGGGCTTGAGTTTGAAGGCCCCAAAGGAACGATTTATATCCGGCCGGAGGACCATGTCGCCATCCAGGATATGTATATCGCCACCCTGCTAAACGTCGACGATCCGGAGTTTAAGTACTTTGAAAATGTCGAGACCAACCGGCCGGACGTGCCCTGCCTTCTTCCTGAAGAGCTGGTTGATCGCTGTGGCGATTTGCCGGTGGGGTCTTTGGCGGGAGAATAAGAGGTTAGCGGTTATTAGTTACTCGTTATTGGTTATTAGTTATTTGTATATTGGTATATTTGTGTAATGGTCTAATAAATGGCCTGATGACTCTCAATATACTAATACACCAATAAACTAATACACCAATTAACCAATAACTAATAACCAATAACCCCCTTTTTAATGGCCCCCCTTTTAGAAACCCACGCCCTCCGCCGGGAATTTGGCGCGCTGGTGGCCGTTGCCGATGTGAGCATGCAGGTCGAGCAGGGCACCCTGCATTCGATCATCGGCCCGAACGGCGCTGGAAAAACAACGTTTTTCAACCTGCTAAACGGGACGCTCAAGCCAACCAGCGGCCGGGTGTTATTCAAGGGGCAGGAAATTACCCATCTGCCGGTCCACCGCACGGCTCATTTGGGGATCGGCCGGTCGTTTCAGATCACCAATATCTTTCCAAACCTGAGCGTTTTTGAAAATATCCGTCTGGCTGCTCAGGCGTTGGGATCGGACAACTTTAAGCTGTTTCGGCCGTTTCACCGCTTCAAGACGTACATCGAGCGCGCGGAAGCGGTGGTCGACCTGGTGGGTTTAAGCGCGCAGGCCGATCAGCCGGCGCGCATTTTACCCCACGGGGCGCAGCGCAAGCTCGAATTGGGGATGATTCTCGCCCCCGATCCGGAACTGCTGCTGCTCGATGAACCAACGGCCGGAATGGCATCCGAGCAGGTGCCTGAACTGATCGCCCTCATTCAGAATATCCAGCAGAAAGGAAACAAGACAATTATGCTCGTCGAGCACAACATGAATGTGGTAATGAACGTTTCGGACAAAATCACGGTCATGAATTATGGCCAGGTTTTAGCTGAAGGTGCTCCGCAGGAGATCGCCGACAACGAGGCCGTGCAGACCGCGTATCTGGGGGAGCTTTATAGTCCTGAGTAGAAAAGGAAGTCCTGAGTCCTAAGTTAAAAGTCCTGAGCAAGCGGGTTGAAATTGGGGCTTGAAAACGAAAGGATGGGGCTTATGCTCTTTTAGCAATTAGCAATTAGCAATTAGCAATTAGCAATTAGCAATTAGCAATTAGCAATTAGCAATTAGCATGCTTTCAGTCAAAAACATCCACACCTTTATCGGTCAGTTCCATATTTTGGAAGGTGTTTCGCTGGAAGTGCCGCGGGGCACGATTACCGCTCTGCTGGGCCGTAACGGCGCTGGAAAAACCACAACCCTCAAGTCGATTTTGGGGTTAACGCCACCAACAAGCGGTGAAATTTTGTTTGACGGCCGATCCCTCAACGGCCGGCGCAGCTACGATATCGCTTCTTTAGGGATAGGCTATGTGCCGGAACATCGCGCGATTTTTCGCGATCTCAGCGTGGCTGAAAACTTAAAAATTGCCGAGCGGAAGCGGGGTGATCTGGCCCGGAAAGAAACGCTGATTTTTGACCTGTTTCCCGATTTAAAGCGGCTGATTCACCTGTCCGGGACCAATCTGTCAGGAGGGCAGCAGCAGATGCTGGCCGTGGCCCGGGCTCTCGTGCCGGACAACGATCTCCTTTTGATTGACGAACCCAGTGAAGGTCTGGCTCCGGTCATCATCGAACAAATGATGATCGCCATCAAGGCCCTCTCGGCCGAGACAACGGTGCTGCTGGTTGAGCAAAATTTTATCGTCGCCACTCAGCTGGCAGAGTATTACGTCATTATTGATGAAGGACGATCGGTACAGTCGGGTCGCATGGCCGATCTGGTTGACGATCAGGAAACGATACAAAAGTATCTGGGGGCGGCGTGAAGCCAATAATCAATTGTCAATAGCCAATGATCAATTGTCAATAGCCAATGATCAATTATCAATAGCTGATATACCAATAACCAATAACTAATATACCAATAACCAATAACTAATATACCAATACACCAATAACTAATATACCAATAACCAATTAACAACCACCATGACCTTCGATCGCTTAAAGAAAAACCGCACCCGTCTCATCACCCTGGCCATTTTGACCGTGCTTTTTGTCACCGCATCGCGGGGGATGCCGGCTGATGACTGGGCCCTGACGGTGCTGCGCGGTTTATCCGTCGGGATGATTACCTTTCTGGTGGCGGCCGGGCTTTCCCTGATTTTTGGGCTGATGGACGTGCTCAACCTGGCTCACGGAGAGCTGTTCATGATTGGCGCGTATGTCGGCTGGACCGTGTACGTGCGGCCGGATACGGTTGTCGATCTGCTGACCCCGATTTGCCTGGTGGCCGTGGGGCTGGCGCTGCTGCCGCTGCTGGAACCGACGGTCGATCGCTGGCAAAAACAGCTGACCGGCCGGCTGCCGCAGGTGTGGCCCTGGTTGACCATGACCCTGGGTGCCGGCGGTGTGGTGTGGCTGTTTGGTCGCTACCCCCTTTCGATTTGGCATCCGGAAGAATTTTCGCAGAGTCCGGGGACCTTTGCCCTGGCGGTTGATCAGGGCACGCTCCAGGTGGTTCCGGCCGAGTCGACCGGTCTAATCGTGGTGCTGGGCTTTTTGCTGGCCGGTTTTGTGCTGGCGGCCGGTATTGCCGGTTGGCGACGGCTGGGGACAGCGCCGTTAAGCCACAGTGGCCTGCCGAGAGGCGCCGTGATGGCGGGGGTGCTGCTGCTGCTGGTGGCGGCCGTCTGCTGGCTGGCGAATGACTCCCTCAGCAACTGGCTTCTAAATATGAACACCACCGGCCGCTTTTTTCTGGCGATGGGCGCGGCCACCGGAGCCGGTGTGCTGCTGGGTGGCTTTGTCGAGACAACCCTGATCCGGCCGCTGTACGATCGGCCGATTTACCAGCTCATGCTCACCCTAGGTCTGAGCTTTATCGGGATCGAGCTGGTGCGCGCCGTCTGGGGACGGCCGGAATTCACGATGCCCAAAGCGGCCCTGTTTAACGGCCGTGGGGACGGCTGCCCGGCCGAATCGTTTGCCGATTTGCTGGCCAATCAATGTGCGACGATGAGCCTCTTCGGGGCCCGTATTCGAACCTACAACGAGATTTTTATCATTGTGGTGGGGCTGGTTGTCTTGATTGCCGTTTGGATTCTGCTGCAGCGCACCCGTCTAGGGATGATTATTCGGGCCGGGGTGCAGGATAGCGAAATGGTCGAGGCTCTGGGGATTAACGTGCGGCGCGTGTTTACCCAGGTATTTGCTCTGGGAGTCGGCCTGGCCGCGCTGGGAGGGGTGTTGGCCGCCCCTTCGATCGGTCTCTCAAACGACATGGGCACCCGGCTGCTGCTGCTGGCTTTGATCGCTCTGGCGATTGGTGGACTGACCAGCTTCCCTGGCGCGGCCGCCGGGGCGATTCTGGTCGGGCTGCTGCAGCAGTTTATGATCAAGTACGGCCAGATCGGCATTCCGCTCCCGTTTTTGGCTGAGCCGTTTAAACCCTCACCGCCGCTGGTGCCGGCCTCGGCTGTCCTGCTCATGGTCGTTATTTTGCTGGTCCTGCCGCAGGGGCTCTTTGGTCGAAACGAATAACTCAGACTATCTATGACAAAATCTACTTTCTCTCTATCCAACAGCCTCGGCCTCCTGGCCCTGCTCCTGATCATGATCGCTCTGCCTTTTGCCATTGCTCTTTTTGATGGGCAATCACCGGCCGCGGTTTTGGGCAGCGAAACCGGCAGCGCCAAATTTATCCAGGGTCTGCTTATCGAAGTGTTTATTCTGGCGATTTACGCCCTGAGTTATGACCTCGTGCTCGGCGTTACCGGACTGCTGTCGTTTGGTCACGCCATGTTTTTTGCCGTGGGAGCATATTGGACCGGCATCGCTTTTAAGTCGCTGGGTTGGGGCGTTGGCGTAACCCTTCTGGCGCTGGTAGCCGCCGCCGTCGTGCAGGCGCTGTTGTTTGGCGTGGTGCTGGCCCGCGTCAAGGGAATCACCTTCGCCCTGGTGACGCTGGGGCTGGCCTCCGTGTTTCATATTATCATCCAGGCCACCGAATTTTCTACCTACACCGGGGCCGACGTGGGTTTGCAGGGGGTGGTCGTGCCTGAGTGGATCGATACCGTGGATCAGCGCTTCCGCTTTTATGTGATTGCCCTGCTGGCCACGTTTGGCTTTTATCTGCTTTATCGCCGCTTTGTCGATTCACCAACCGGCCGGGTGTGCGTGGCGATCCGCGAAAATGAGGAGCGGGCGCTGGCCCTCGGCTATAACACCTTTTATTTTAAATTAATTGCCCTCCTCCTGGCCTCGATCACGGCCGCTTTTGCCGGTTTTCTACACACCGTGCATCAGCCAATCGTCAGCCCCAATGTGGCCAGCCTGGGTTTTACGGTGGCCGCCCTGTTGATGATTCTCATCGGCGGGGTGGGAACGCTGAGCGGGGCGATCCTGGGAGCGGCGGTTTTTCGCCTGCTCGAATATTACCTCGAGCGCTGGTTTGGGCCGTCAGCCAGTTTTTTGCTGGGGCTGATTTATATCGGACTGGTTTTCTTTTTACCGTACGGCATTATCGGCACCTGGCACATATCAGGATTTCGTCTCAAGGGGGTGACGTGGCTGCTGGAGCGCGGCCGGTCGCAAAATTAATTTTAATGGACTGTCCTACACTATTTTTACCGTATATTTCTTCTTCTAACGTAATAAGCATAAAGCTTTCGGGAAATAGCTGTCCGCAGATTTCGCAGATGGCCGCAGATAATAGAGAGAAATCTGTGATAATCCGTGTTAATCTGTGGCTTTTTTTAGCAATTCTTTTTGTAAACCACTTAGATAAGGTCAAAAGCCAGCATACTTTCGGCCGAAGCGATCACCGCCTCCTGCACAGGCCGTGGCCGCCATCCCAAAACGCGGGTTGAAGTTGAATGATCGACCTTCCGCACCTGATTGAGATCGCTGACAATCGATTTGACGGCCGGATCGAACAGCGCGATCATCCGAATGAGCCAGGCCGGGGCCTGTCTTTTTGGAACGCGCTGCGCCCGCTCTCCCAAATTGTTCCGCAGGACGGCCGCCATTTCGCGCAGCCATAAGAAGCCGGAGGTGGCCAAAAAGCGGCCGCCGTCGGCCTGGGGATGCTCCAGGGCCAGCCGATGCAGACTGGCCACATCACGGACGTCTACCGTTTCAAAACCCAGTGGAGGGATCAGCGGTAGAGTGCCTTCCATGAGTCGCTTGACAAATTCCTGCGACGTATTGACCCTCGCTTGCAAAACCGGCCCACAAACCAACCCCGGATTAACCGTGGCAAATTCGATGCCGCCTTCCTGCTCGATAAAATCACGAGCCGCTTTTTCAGCGACCGTTTTGCTCAAATTGTAGGCAGAAACCGTCGGATCTTTAATATCAGTCCAATCTTTTTCCGTATAGATATAATCAGGCTGCTGGTTTGGCGAACCGCAGACGGCCGCGGTCGAGGACGTCATGACCAGGCGCTTGACCCCTGCAGCCTTGGCCGCCCTGAGAACGCGCAGCGCGCCGTCGCGGGCCGGCCGTACCAGATCATCCGGGTCTTTGGGCTGGTTGACGGGGAGTGGGGAAGCGATGTGCAGCACGTAGCGACAGCCGGCCGCGGCCGCGGCCCATCCCTCATCAGAGTCGAGAGAGGCGATGGCGTATTCAATGTCAAACTCCGGTGCATGATCGTGCAGCAGCGCCCGCAGCTCGTCGATGCGTTTGGAGGTGCGTACGGAGGCACGAACCTGATAACCGGCCTGCAGCAGATCGAGCACGCAGTGCGCACCGATAAAGCCGGAGGCGCCGGTGACCAGGACTGTGTCTTTTAAGTTGTTCGTCATGTTTTTTTCCCTTGTTGGTCAAACCATTTTTCCAGCGCGGCACGGTTAAACGGCCGGCCGTGACCGACATAAAAGAGCTGTGCTTCGCTTTCCAAAAGGTGAGCCACGCTGTTTAGAATTTCCTCATGTGGCCGGGGCGTTTCGGCAAAATGCGGCCAGTTTGGCCGGTTGCGCAAGAACGGGTTCCCCGATAGCAAATCGCCGATTACGGCCGCTTGACCGGGCAAAATTAACGAGACTGAACCCGGGCTGTGCCCCGGCGTGTGGATGATCCGCCCTGCCAGGCCGATTTTTTCTAAAGAATCATTTCCTTCAAACAAAATATCCGGCTCAATTCCCTGAGCGGTGTGATTGGTGATGCCGATCAGCTGCCCTATCCGTCCGAATAAGGTGAGTGAATAGACCGGATTGTTGCGGCCGAGGCGGGCCTGCTCCAGGTCGCCTCCGTGTAACGCGATCGGGGCCTGGGTCATTTGCCTGAACGCCGCAGCACCACCAAAGTGGTCGACGTGGCCATGGGTGAGCAAAATTAGCTTGATTTCTTCTGGCCCAACCCCATTTTTTTGTAGGGCCTGCCAGATTTTTTCCTGATCTTGCGGAAAACCGGTGTCCACCAGGATGTGCCCATGCTCGCCGCGAACCAGATAGCTGTTGACGAACCAGGGATTCAGGGGGATCGGTTGCCCAGTCTTGGGATTGAAATTGATATGATTTGTTTTTGTCATGATATTGAGTTTTGATAAATCAAGTCCGATACAGCAGCGTCATTCCCGCGAAAGCGGGAATCCATTGGATAGTCACCGGTGGATCCCCGCATACGCGGGGATGACGGGCCTGTTTTTTTAGCGATTGAACCGTTAAGGAACTAGCCCTATCGCGTGCGCTCCGCGAACCACGTCGATGCGGGCACCGGTCCGTTCCAGGACAGGTTCATTCCCAGCGGTGGTGACGTTCCAAAATTCGATGTAGCCATCACCCAGCGGATTTTCCCGTTCATTGTAAACAACAACCGCGAGCGAGTCGCCGTCACTGTCAAAAACAGCGTGCTCCGGCAGCACCCCTTCAAAGCCATAATCTTCAATCATCACCAGCTCCCCTGATTGGCGATCAAAAGTCAGCAGCGAAAGGGAGTTTAAGTCACTGCCGGGAATGAACGCAAGATTATCGGACAGATAGGTGCGCCGCATATCAACCGTGACGATAAGTGATTCGTCCGGACTGAGGGCAAACCCTTCCGGACTTTGCCCTACCGCCACGCGGGAGGTGACCACATGGGCGGCGGCGTCCGTTGGATCAAAGCGAATGGCGATCATTTCTCCTCTGGGATTAATGGCGAAGCCAAGCGTGCCTGGATACGCTGACCAGTTAATTTCGGCCGTAAGATAATAATCCCCCTCGGCCGTAAATTCACCGTATGTCAGGTGATTGCCCAAAAACAGCCGTTCACCGTGAGCCTCTAGAGAAACAGCCCCATTTTCGCCTTCGATGAACCGGAAAAATGCCACCTCTTCGTCATTGACCCCCACCGCCAGAAAGTTTCCGCTGGGGTGCCAGTAAACGGAATGAATTCTGTCTTCTTCATCGCTAAAGAGCGGATCAATGTCCATGAACCGATAGCTGGTCGGGTCATCAAGCGTGGCGACCGGCAAAATGGCGAGATTATCGCCGGCCGCGGCCGAGCCGACCGCCACATAGCGTTCTTCTGGATGGAGGGCCAGGTGGATGGCTGATTCCATCACGTCGTAAATCTCGGTTTTGCCGCTTGTAAGATCGTAAACGGTTAGCGAGCGGCCGTTGGGCGGTACACCAAAAACATCCAGGGCGATCACGTCATCCGGAATTTCGGCGGCGGTTTCGATCACATAAACCCGCTCGCCATCGGGTGAGGTGGCCATCACCTGTGGATATGACGTCACCGAGTTGGAGACAAACGTTTCCGTTAGCTGTGGCGAATTTGGATCGAGGGGAAGAGGCAGAATCGTCAGGGCATCGCGCATCCCGGGCACCTGCATCAGCTGCCCATCCGTATATCCGGTACCAACCATATCAGCATCAGATAATGAAAGCAGATATGAGCCGTCAAAGCGGTTGGGGGCAGCGGTTATCGGGGTGGAAGTGACTTGATTGAGATTAGCGGCCGCAAAGAGATAAATTCCGGTGCCGGCCATCAATATCACCAGAATTAAGGCCAATGGAAGGCTCAGCAGAAAACGGGCCGGTATTGATGCCCGACGAATGATCGATTGTGTTGTTTCCATATATTCCTCCAAATTTTTGTGTTCTTTTGTTTTTTGTGGTGGTAACCGTTCAGGTTTGGTATGGCTTCGACAAGCTCAGCCTCCGCTAGACTCGAAGCCTGAGCCTGGCCGATGAATAAATCCATCAGCCAAGGGGACCGAAACCGGATAAATCCGGTTTTTAACGCGATTTTGAGTTTTGATAAATCAAGTCCGATACGGCAGTGTCATTCCCGCGAAAGCGGGAATCCATTGGCTTGGCACCGGTGGATCTCCGCCTGCGCGGGGATGACGGGCTTGTTTTTGAAGATGGTCCGTATCCACATTTATTTGTAAGTCTTCAATATCGATCGCGTTTCGGTTCTCCTGGCAGCCGGATCTATTCGGCTGCGCATGAAGGTTGCGACATGAGTTAGAAGTTAAGATAAATTTGAAACAGTTTATTTCCTGAATGGTTAAAAAATTCCATGTTTTGCAGCATAGAATAGAACCCGAGGTTGCACATCTGCCGTCCAGCAGATATCCAACTGCGGACGTCGGATTTGCCATCAGACTTTTGGCATACCTCGCTGGTTTAGGGAAGATCTGACCAATGGTCGATGTCCAGGTCAAATGGTGATATGTTAAAATTGCCCCTATGGAATTACGCCCCAATTCATCACCCGTTTTTTTAGAGACCAAACCACACCCAAAATTAAGCACGGCCGGCCGGGCCACGCTCCTTCTGGGCGCGGCCTGTATTGCCGTCATCATATTTCAGGGCTTTACTTTGGATGAGGTTTTCAATGGCTTTGTGCTGCTGTTGGCTGCTGTGGCCGTTGCCATTCTGGTGCTGCTCGATCGCTGGCTGGTGCGCACCTATGGCGAAAATCCGCCGTATGGTATTGCGGTGGCCGCGTTGGTAGGTCATGCGCTTCTGGTCGAAATGGTAGCCCTGGCCGATGGGTTAACCTACACCTCGATTCTCTATTTGACCCTGCCTTTCCCCGCATTTTTTATGCTTGGCCGGCGCCCCGGATATGGGGTTGGATGTCTCATTTTGATTTGGCTGACGATCAAATTTTTTATCTTTAAACCCGATTGGTGGCTCGATCCGGTCACGGTGAACACCTTCACCCTCCTTTTTGTGTCCGTTATCTTGATGGTTGTCATGGCCGAAGTGGTGCAGCGTGAACGCAGCAGCCGCCGTCACGCGGAAGATCTTTTTGCCGATTTAAGCGATTCCCACCGACAGCTCAAGCGGTATGCGGAACAGGTGGCTGAATTGGCCACGGTTGAGGAGCGAAACCGGCTGGCGCGTGATATTCACGACGGTCTCGGCCATTACCTGACCGTGATTGGAATCCAACTTGAAAAGGCGCGAACGTTGGCGGAAGACGATTGGCAAGAAACGCTGGCCAGTATCGGCCATGCCAAGCGTATGGCCGATCAGGCGTTGACCGACGTGCGGGAATCGGTGCGCACCCTGCGTGAGCCCAAGCCCCCATTTGCGCTGCGGCCGGCGCTGGCTGACCTGGTTGATAACGTCAAAGACGCACCGTTTACGGTTGATATTCAGATAAAAGGGGAGGAAAAGCACTTCACCCAACAGCAGCTCATGGTTCTCTTTCGCATGGTTCAGGAAGGATTGACAAACGCCCAGAAACACGCCCAGGCCCAGCAAATCACTGTACACATCAACCTGAATCGGGATGAAGCGACTTTGACTTTTAAGGACGATGGAATTGGCATGACCAACTCAGAGGGAATCGGGCTGCGAGGGCTGCGTGAGCGGCTCGAGCTGGTAAGCGGCCGGCTGCAAATCTACAGCGCGGCCGAACAGGGCACCACGCTTGAAGTCCATATTCCCAGCAGGAGATCGCGGCATGGGTGACCATATTCAGCTCATGATTGTCGATGACCAGGAACTGATGCGCGATGGTTTGGTCACGATTTTGAATCGCCAGGAGGGGATTGAGGTCGTGGCCATCGCCTCAGATGGACGTGAAGCGTTGACTCTGGCCCTAGAACGGCGGCCGGATGTGATCCTGATGGATGTGCGCATGCCGATCATGGATGGCGTTTTGGCCACTCGGGAGATTTGCCAGCGGCTCCCGCACTGCCGCATTTTGATGCTGACCACGTTTGACGACGAGGATTACATCGTCGGCGCTCTACAGGCGGGGGCCGTGGGGTATGTTCTCAAAAATATACCGATCGAAGATTTAACCGAAGCGGTGCGGATGGCCCATCGGGGGCTGTTTCAGCTCGATACCACGGCCGCAGCCAAGATCGTCGAGCAGCTTAAGCCGACGGGAACCAGCAGCGAACCAGATCCGGCCGCTGTCCAGCAAATTGCTGGCCTGACGGACCGGGAGCGCGAGGTGATGAATCTCGTGGCGGAAGGGGCCAACAATCGGGAGATTGCAGAGAAGCTGGTTATTTCAGAAGGAACGGTCAAAACTCACATTTCTCGCATTCTCAATCAGCTCAATTTACGAGACCGAACCCAACTGGCGATTTTTGTTGTCCGTCACGGTCTGCACAGTTGAGCTTCACTTTCGAACACGACGCTTACAAATCAATCTAGAATGGCGCCTCCCTGGCAAGCTATCCCGTTTGACGCCGTTTCCATCCCTCAACTACAATGAGGGCGATGGAACTGGTAGAACGCGAACCCTATTTAGAAGAATTGCAGGCGGCCGTTGAAGATGCCAAAAAAGGGGCAGGGTGTCTGGTGCTGGTCAGCGGCGAAGCAGGCATTGGGAAGACAACCCTCCTAGAACAATTTACCAATCGTCAGCGCCGCATCACCCCTGTTTATTGGGGCTCTTGCGACGCCCTCTTTGCTCCCCGGCCGCTCGGGCCGCTGCACGATATGGCCATACAAATTGGAGGGACGCTGGCTGACTTTTTGGCCAGCGATACACCGCGTTCGGCCGTTTATTCGTGGGTAATGGGGCTGCTGCAGCGCCGGCCGGCCATCTTTGTTTTTGAAGACGTTCACTGGGCCGATGAAGCCACCCTCGATCTGCTGCGCTTTATCGGCCGGCGCATTAACCGCACCACCGCTCTGATGATCGTTTCTTTCCGCGATGATGAGTTAGGGCCGCGTCACCTGCTTCGTCACGTCCTTGGTGATTTGGGTTCCTCATCAGCGGCTCGCTGGATTCAGCTGCCCCCTTTGAGTGAAGGAGCTGTTCAGGGGCTGGTTGGCGATCAGGCGGTTGACGCGGCGGCTCTTTTTCACCAAACCGGCGGAAACCCATTTTACGTCACGGAGGTGCTGGCCAACCCGACGGGAGAAATTCCGGCCAGCGTGCGCGAAGCGGTTCTGGCGCGAGCGGCGCGATTGTCCGCCTCTGGTTATGCGGTTTTGGAAGCGGCCGCCATTATCGGCCGTCGCATCCAGCCGTGGCTTCTGGCGATCGTTACTGGGGCGGAAGCACCCGCGGCCGATGAGTGCATCGCCGTCGGCATGTTGGTCGCTCAACATGGAGAGTTGGTGTTCCGTCACGAGCTGGCCCGCGACATGATTTTGGAGGCGATTTCACCGCTTCGAAAACAGGTGCTGCATCGTATGGTGCTTGACGCGCTGAAATCATCAGCCTTGGGTCGTCAGGATTTAGCCCGTTTGGCCCATCATGCTGAGGCGGTCTTGGATCGCGAGGCGGTTTTGGAGTTTGCCCCGGCCGCCGCCAAAGAAGCATCCGGAGCTGGAGCCCGTCGTGAGGCCGCCACCCTCTACGCCCTGGCGCTGCGCTTTGCGGCCGATCTAGATTATCCGGAACGAGCCCTGCTGCTGATGTCTTATGCGGAAGAGTGTAATTTGATTGATCAGCGGCTTGAGGGGTTAGAGGCGCTGCAAAATGCGTTAGCTCTGTGGCAAGAGCAAAATAATATCTTGAAAGAAGGGGAAACCCTGGCCCGCATCACCTTCTTGTTAAATGGTCTCGGCCGCACCGAAGATGCCGAACGGGCGTGTGCCCAGGCGATTGAGAAGCTCGAAGGACAGCCCCCAGGCCGTGAGTTGGCGCTTGCTTACCGCACACATTCCGGTCTGCTTATGCTTAGCCAAAATCATCACCAGGCGATTTCCTGGGGAGAGAAAGCGATTGCTCTGGCGAAAGAATTGGGGGACACGCAGCTGATGTTGGCTTCAAGTGTTCCAGTCGGCTCGGCTTGGCTCTCGGTTGATTATGAGTATGGATGTCAATATCTGGAAGGAGTTTTGGAAACCGCCCGCGAAGCCGGTCAAGAAGTGGTAGCCGCTCATGTATACGCCAATTTAAGCTCTTTATCAAGCGAAATCTATCAATTTGAACAGGCTGAGCGGTACACTCGTGAAGGGACCGCTTATGCAACCGAACACGGTCAGGAAAGGTTTTTGCTCTATATGCTGGCCTGGCAGGCAATGACCTATACTCGTTTGGGTCGCTGGCCAGAAGCGCTTGATCTGGCCGAGCAAATTTTAGGTCGTTCAGGAGTTTCTGTGACCACGCGCACTACCGCCCTCGTTGCCCGAGGAATGGTGATGGCCCGCCAGGGAGATTCACAATCGGCTGCTGTATTAGATGAAGCGCTGTCTCTGATCGGCGATATGCGCAGCCTGCATCGTATTGGCCTGGTCAGGGCGGCCCGGGCGGAGGCCGCCTGGCTGTCGGGAAATAAACAGGCGACGATCAAAGAGGCGAAAATCGGTTTTCAGCTAGCGGTTGAGAAACAGCACCCCTGGTTTGCGGCAGAGATGGCGTTTTGGCTGTGGCGAGCTGGAGAAGCGGTGGAGATTGAGGAGTGGTTCGCTCAGCCGTTTGCCCAGCAGATCGCCGGCGATTGGCGGTCCGCGGCCGCTCTATGGGAAAAATTGGGGTGCCAATATGAACGGGCTCGGAGTTTAGCTGAGGGTGACCCACCCGCCCAGATTGCCGCCGTCGAGATTTTTGAGCGGCTTCGGGCGCAGCCTGAAGCCACCCGTCTCAGAGAAAAATTGCGGGCGGCCGGGGCGGTTCCCCGGCGGCCGAGGGCCTCAACCCGGGATAATCCGTTTGGCTTAACCAATCGTCAGGTGGAAGTGTTGACTTTGCTGGCCGAAAATCTGACCAATGCCCAAATCGCCGACCGCCTGCACGTCTCCCCGAAGACGGTGGATCATCACGTGTCCGCTATCTTGGGCAAACTCGACGTCCAAACTCGTTATGAAGCGGCCGAGATGGTTCGTCAACTCATTGATGGCCAGGGGTAAAATAGAACCTCACAGCTGATAGCAACTTCGCCCTGAAGCAAGCTGTGTTACAATCCGCCCATTCTTCAGAAAGCGAGAACGTGATGACTAACGAAGTATTTGATGTGATTGTGATTGGCTCTGGCGCAGGTGGGATGTCTACGGCCGTTCCGCTGGCTCAGGCCGGCAAAAAAGTTCTTGTCCTCGAACAGCACGATGTGCCTGGCGGCTGGACCCACTCTTTCACTCTGGAAGGGTATAAATTTAGCCCCGGCGTTCACTACATCGGAGGCTTGGGTCCCGGTGGCTCGATGCGTCGCATCTACGAAGGGTTGGGCCTCTCTCAGGATATCGCCTTCTGCGAGATTAATCCCGACGGTTTTGACCACGTTTTTATTGGGGATGAGCGGTTCGACATTCCTAAAGGACGCGAGCAATTCGCTGCCCGACTCAAAGCGCGCTTTCCTCATGAAGCCAAGGGAATTGACGGCTACCTCAACACCTGTCAGATGTTGATGGACGAAATCCGACTGCTGACACGAGTGCGGGGGCTCGGTGACGCCATCCGTTTGCCCTTTCGTGCCCGCCATATTTTGCGATGGGCCACGCGTTCAGGGGCCGATCTCATCAACCATTTTGTATCTGATCCGGTGCTGCGGGCCATCTTCTCGGCTCAATCAGGAGATCATGGGATGCCACCTTCGCAGGTCTCAGCCCCGTTACACGCCGGCGTGACCCATCACTACTTTGATGGCGGTTACTACCCGCTGGGTGGGGCATTTGCCATCCCTCGGGCCTATGCCCGCGCCCTTAAACGTGCCGGGGGTGAACTGCGTCTCCAAACCCGAGTCGAGCGCATCCTGCTCGATGGCAAGCGAGTCCGCGGCGTTCGCTTGACCGACGGCACGGAAATTGCCGCCACGCACGTGGTCAGCAACGCAGATCCTGAGGTGACCTTTGGTCAATTTATTGGCCGGGAGGTTCTCAGCAGCCGGCTGCGGCGCAAATTGGATAAGGTGAGCTATTCCACCTCAGCCCTGAGCCTGTTTATGGCCGTCGATATGGATTTACGCGCCGCCGGGTTAGACTCTGGCAATTACTGGATTTACAATCACAGCGATGTGGATCGCATCTACAAAGATGGCCTAACGGATAAAATCACCCAGGATTTTAAACCAGAGGGCATGTTCCTGACGGTGACGACGCTCAAAGACCCTTCAAAGATGCACAGTGGCCACCACACACTCGAGGCTTTTGTCTTCGTGAGCTATGAACCGTTTGCCAGGTGGGCCGATCAACCTGCCGGGGACCGAGAGTGGGAATACCAGCAGCTTAAAGAGAAGCTGACAGCCGGGATGCTGGCCGCCATCGACGCTCGAATTCCAGGGTTTAGCAAGCATGTGGTATTTAAAGAATTGGGGACGCCGCTTAGCAACGAACATTATCTTAACGCCACAAGGGGCAATCTGTACGGGATCGACAAGGGGCGGTTTCAGGTGGGGCCGTGGGCGTTTAAGAACAAAACAGAGATTGAGGGGTTGTGGCTAAGCGGAGCCAGCACCACGGCCGGGCATGGGGTGGCTGGGGCGACCAATTCTGGCCTGATGACGGCCCGGCAAATCTTGGGATGTCGATTCAAAGATTTGCTGCAGCAGAATGGGCCACCGCTGGAGATTTACCCTTCTGAAGAGCCCGACAAGTGGCCCGCCAAACTTCGCAGCCGCATGGAGAGAAACCCGCAATTTCGTGGTGAGTAGGTCTCACCTCACCCTCGGATCATAGTCAAATTGTGATCCGAGGGCGCTTTAACCAATCCACATATGTAGGGGCTTGGCTAGCCAAGCCCTTACACTTCGGTTTCATCCTGGCCACCTGTCCACAGCTTGAACGCACCCCTTAACCCCCTCCCGATTCGGAAGAGAGGGAATTTGTCGAGCTGAGCATTCTTCTTCTTGATCAGGCGACTTTGCCTTCACTCCATAAATAGGGAACACCACTTTCCAAAATAGGGAGCCGCTCCCGATGCGGTCTTATTAAAACTCCATTAACCTGATCTTCATACCGAATCAAAATCAGCTGAACTTGGCTTGGATCAGCCAACCAAAGGTCGCAGCCTAGAATATACCTGAGAGGTGTGATGATGCCCCGCTACCTGATCGAACGGACTTTTTTTCCGGAAACGGCCGGCCAAACCGATCCAGGATTGAAGCCGCAGATATGGCCGGTGGGTAACGACTTTGATGGGGTGATTTGGGTGACCTCTTATGTGACGCCCGATCATCGCCGGTCGTTTTGCATTTATGATGCCCCCTCACCCTCACTGCTCAGGCTGGCGGCCCAGCGCAGCGGATTGCCGATTGATCGAATCACCGAAATTGTCGTGCTAGACCCCCGTGACGATTAATCATTGGAGATGGAGAAATGATGCCCTTGCTTGAGATATTGATTGGATTGGGTTTTCTGATTATCTTTTACTGTTTTTGGGCGTATTGTGGAAGGCACAGCAAACCCGATGAGGTAAAACGGCTGCTGGGAGATGTTTATTCTCTAAGAAACAGCCAAAATCGAAAAAAACAGCGCTAGTTCGAAGAATTAGAATTTTTTTGAATCAGTGAACTTAGTGATTTATTTCTCAAGTTCTTAAACAAATTTAGCCACAGATTAACATGGGTTTTTACAGAACCCAGAAGGAGCAAGAGACAAATCGGTGTTAATCTGTGAAAATCCGTGGCTATTTAATTATTTGAGAAATAGACCACTTAAAACGATCTTAATGAAGACTTTAAAGCCAAAACAACAGCCGGGTCAAACCGGTTATTCGGGCAATTCGAAGTTACCTCCATTTAGGCGCGGCACGGTCAACCTTCGGGCGTCAAAATTAAAGGTAAATACCCCTAACGATAAATATGAGAAGGAAGCGAATCGTGCGGCAGAAAAGGTCGTTCACATGTCCGACCGCGAGGTTCCCAATCCACACGTTTCAGGCAAATTGAGGCAGTCAGCCGATCGTTCGGCAGCCTCATTATCATCCACCGGCAAGCCGCTTGACGAGGAAACGCGGGCATTTTTTGAACCACGATTTGGGTTTGACTTCGGTCAAATCCGGATTCACGCTGATTCACGGGCCGGTCAGCTGGCCAAAAATTTTCAGGCTCGGGCGTTTACGCTTGGGTCAGACGTGTTTTTCGGGCCTGGAGAGTATGCCCCGGCCACTTCTAGTGGCAAACAGCTTCTAGCCCATGAGCTAACTCATGTCACGCAGCCTGGCGGAGTCATTCGTCGACAGGAGATTCCTCCCTACTACAGGCCAGAGACTTTTACAACGGTTACCACAACGCGTTTAAATGCCGATGGAGTATTTACATCGCAGGTGCTTTACCAGATTTCAACCGCATGGACCGAAAAAGCATTTGCGAGGGAGGCCGCAACAGCGCAGAAAATTGTTGATGCTTTGGAGGCATCAGACTCGTTTATCAAAACGGCCGCCGCTTTGGATGATTATTACGCCAGAGAGGATACCCCTGGCATTTGGGTAGGACCTGGCCATGCAGGGACGCAGTATGTACCCGCAGGGACCGCCTATCGGTATCAGGAGGGAGGCTCTTTAAACAAAGAAGAGGATAAAGACAATATCTTTATTGATTTTTTGGCTCCTTTTTTTGGGTTTACCAATGAGCAGCAGATTACTACCTTTGCGGCCAACATCATTCACGAAGCCTCCCATGCTTATAACATGCGCATCGCCAAGGTCACCGGAAGCGGTTTGCAAGGGCTACTGAAGGAGGAAAGCCGCACGCGGGAGGCGGAAATCAAGGCGCTTGAGGAAATCAAAGCCAACACGACAGATCCGGCTCTCATCGCCGAGTTAGACAATCAGCTGAATGAAATCCGCACGGGCGGGTTGACGGAGCGCAAAGTAGCTGAAAGCGTCAAGTCGGGTGGCGATTTAACCTACCTGGAAAGTTACTATGTGATGCAGGCAATTAACCGCTTTACAGACCGACGTGAAGAAGCCCGTGAAGCGGTTAAGAAGAGTGGGCACGACGGGTTTCAGGGATTGGCAAACCTGAAGGAATTTGACGAATTTAACGTCCAGGTTTACCGATACAATGTGGTTTTTATGATTTTAAACAACAAACCGCCGATTCGCGACTCAAAGGTGGCCAAGATTGAAGAATTTTTAGGGAGTAAGCCAACCCTCAAGCAGCTGACAGACGCCAACAGCAGCGGGCTGAATGAGGGAGAGAAGCTGATGTTTAACCACGTGCTGCTGCTAGAGGCGTCCGTTATCGAAAAGGCGATTCAACAGGATTGGGAAGGGTTTGATCCCGATTCGGGGAATGCGGCCGATATGAGAGCCCATATCGCGGCCAAATATCTTGGCCGGCCGGATGTTTATGAATCGCTGCCGGATGAATCGCCCGAATAGAGTTTTTCAAAGACGGCTGGCTTTGGCCAGTTTTTCCTCAAAGCGGCCCTCAAGCGGCCGCATATCCTGATCGATATTTGAAAAAATCAGCCAGCCAAAAAACAGGCCGAACCAGCCCCCGGTCAAAACCCGCAGCAGGGGAGTGCTTTCGCGCAAGGGAAATGTGGCGGCCAGAGATGTCTGCAAACTTCCGGGTTCTACACCCGGCAAGGGGGTTCCCAGATAGCCGAACATCTGACTAAATCCATCCCAGGCAATCGGGAAAACGCCCACGACAACAAAGACGATGATGGGCAGCGGCCGGATGGTCACGCGACGGCGCAGCAGGGCAAACAGCAGCCCGGCGATCAAGACGCCCGTGTACATTGCCAAATCGCGCTCGCACAGGGGGATTTTATAGCCTAGCAGCTCGTTGCCGATGAAGTCGCTCATGGCGTTTTGATATTGAAACCAGTTGGCCGGGTTCTGGTTAGCCAATGAGGGGATGGTGGCCGTATAGCTTTCAATCGGCCGCAGCGTTGTACCGGCCAGGGTCGTCGGATAGGCGATTTGTTCTCCAAACAGGAAAAATGAGCGGGTGGCCATACCGTGACAGAAAAAGCTGTAGACGTAGTAGAGGGCGCTGGCGGGACCGGTCAGACCAACTTTCATAAGGACCGGGGTCAGGACGGCCAGCCCGGCGTAAAGCCCAAAAAATGAGTTAAAAACAGCCAGCCAGTGGCGGTTAAACCAGTAAGCTCCTTTATTGAGCCGAATGGCCATCTCGCGAGAGCGGCCGCTGGATTTAGAGGATGATTTCATAAAAAATTCCTGTTGTTTATGGATAAATAATAGCCGCGGATGACGTGGATTAGCCCAGATTTTTTCTGCAATCTTTCGACTACGTTTAGGACTGCACCTCTGTTGCGGCGTCTTTCCCGCGAAAGCGGGAATCCATATTTTCTACCTCTTTAAAAATCAGGCCTCTAGAACAATATTGGCCTGTAAATATCGTTTTATCTTAATGGCAAATTTACCGTTAAACCCCGTGCGCACCCAGTGAAAATAATCACGTTCTGCGAGTGCCAATGGTCACATATTTTCGGCCGCAGTCAGCGCGTCAACCTGCACGGAGCCAAGAATCTCATCCGGCTGTCTAAGAAAGCTGCCGCGTGAGTTAAGTGATCAGCAAAGAGTTTTTGTAATTTGCCTAACTAATGTCATATAAGCAAGATTAGACTTGACGGTCTAGACCTAGTGGTCTATAATGAGAACCATGAGCTTTGCCAAGCCATTTGAACATCAGGATGCCCTGTTTCAGGCAGCCGTTGAAGAATTCTCCACGGCCGGTTACGAGCAGGCCTCCATCAATACCATCCTAAAAAAAGCCGGGATGAGCAAGGGGCAGTTTTACTATCACTTTCAAAACAAGCAGGGTCTTTACTTTGCCCTGATAGAGATTTTTATCGCCTCCAAACAGGCTTATTTGGCTGAGGTGATGCGGCCGGACGATTTTGCCACGGATATCTTCACCATTTTAAAAACCCAAGTTCACCATGGTTTTGCTTTTGCTCAAGCCCAGCCGAATATTTACGCTTTCTCCCAAAGCTTTTTAAAAGAAAAGGGAAACCCGATTTACGAGGCCGCCTTGGCCCGCTTTAATTTTGACAATGACGCCGGGCTTGGTCGATTGATTGAGGAAGCGCATCGGCGTGGCGAATTTCATGAGGATTTGCCGCTTGAGTTTGTGCGGAGAACGATCACTTATTTATTTAATCACGTCACCGATTTAACCGATCTAGGTGACGAGAAAGCGGCCGAAGAAAATTTAAATCGGTTGATTAAATTTATGAAAAATGGCCTCGCTCGACGTGAAAGTGGATTGACTGATTAAACCAATTTCACCGCAAAGAACCAGATAACGCAGAGGGACCCTTGATTGAAGAATTTCTCCGCGTCCTTCGCGATCTTTGCGGTGATCGCCATTATTTGCCTGTCAAACAGGCTTATGAATTAGAAGAATCAATATCATGGACCTCCCCATCGGATACCACAAGTTCCACAAGGAAAAATTTTTTAACTATCAGCTAAATCGGCTGCATGCGCTTGGTTTTGCCCGCAGAGCCGATATTGAACGTGCGGCCAAGCAGATTAAAACGCGTGAAGATTATGTGCGGGTATTTAAGGGCTTGGCGGGTGAAGCAAAGGTGGACGGCCGGCTAAAAAATGCCGCCTTCTATTTGCGTGCCGCTGAGTTTTTCTGCGATCATCACTCCCCGGAAAGAAACAGCATCTATCGCGAATTTTCCGATACTTTTTACGAGGCTTTTGAAAATGAAAATATAGGCCGTCATCAAATCCCGTACAGCGGCAGCTATCTACCGGCGATGGAGCTGCAGCCGGCCGGTGGATCAGACGAATCAAAGGGTACTGTTCTCCTTTTTGGGGGATTTGATTCCCTTATCGAAGAATTTTTTGTCATCTGGAAGTTTTTTGCCGCGGCCGGCTATCGTGTCATCACCTTTGAGGGTCCGGGGCAGGGTGGGGCGCGGCAGCTGTACGGCCATCCGTTTGATCACGATTGGGAAAAACCCGCAGCGGCGGTGCTCGACTACTTTGAGATTTCTCAGGCCGCAATGATTGGCATTTCGATGGGTGGCTACTGGGCGATTCGCGCGGCCGCCTTTGAACCGCGCATCAAACAGGTGGTCTCCTGGTCTCCGGTTTATGACTGGATGGAGCAAATTCCCGGCTTTGCCCAGGCACTTGTACGCCAAATGGTTAAATGGAAAGGTATGATGAACAGCACCATACGGCTGCGCATGCGCCTCTTTCCTATCCTCGATCATGCGGTGCGGCAGGCGATGTACATGGCGCAGAAGGATCAGCCTATTGACGTGGTGCACTGGCTTCTAGGGATGAACAAACATCACCTCCACAGCGAGCGCGTAACGCAGGATGTTTTCCTGGTGGGTGGCCAAAACGACGCCTTTCAGCCGGTTAAACTGCTTCACAAACAGCGAGATGCCCTGGTCAACGCCCGTTCTGTCACCACTCGGATATTTACCGAGAGAGAAAAAGCGGATATGCACTGCCAGATGGGAAACTTAAATCTGGCTATGGGCGAGATTGCCGCCTGGCTCCAGGCGACTGTCCCGTCAAAGATGCCTCCCTAGGAGGAATTTAGCATTACTTCCTTTAGACCGATCGTGGCTTCGACAGGCTCAGTCACCGCAAATTTCTGGAGCCGGAGCCTGCCGAAGGCGTGCTTCAATGATTACGCTAACAGCGTCTTACCGATGGCCAGTCCAGCCGGAAACAGCTCCTCAATTTTGGCCAGGTGAGCGGCGCTCAATGCCACCTCGGCCGCAGCCAGGTTCTCTTCGATGCGATGTGGCTTGCGCGTGCCGGGAATGGGCACGATGGTGTCATCCTGGTGCAGCAGCCAGGCCAGGGCCAGCTGGGCTGGGGAAATATTTAACTCCGCGGCCATCTCCTGCAGTGGAGCGAAACGATCGACATTTTTCTTGAGATTTTCCCCCTGAAAGCGCGGGTTGCTGTTGCGAAAATCATTGGCGTCGAGCGTTTGCTGACTGTCTCCAGCAAAGCTGCTTAAGAAGCCGGCTCCCAGCGGTGACCAGGGGACAAATCCGACACCCAGCTCTCGGGCAACCGGCAAAATATCTTCTTCGGCATTGCGCTGAAAGAGGCTGTATTCATACTGGATGGCGGCGATGGGATGGACGGCGTGAGCGCGTCGCAGCTGGTCGCCAGTGACGTTGCTCAATCCAAGAAAGCGTGCCTTACCCGCCTGGACCGCTTCGGCCATCGCACCCACGGTCTCTTCGATGGGCACGGCCGGGTCCGGGTAGTGAGCGTACCAGAGGTCCACGTAGTCTGTATTGAGCCGCTTCAAGCTCCCGTCCAGAGCCTGCAGGGCGTAATTTTTGGTTCCGTTGATCGACAGGCTGAATCCCCAGTTAGTTGGAACCTCTGAACCGCTTTGCCCTTCCTCAAAAACAATGCCAAATTTGGTGGCTACGATGGCCTCCTGTCGGCGGTCGCGGATTGCCCGGCCGACCAGCTGCTCGTTTTGCCCGTTGCTGTAAGCATCGGCCGTGTCGATAAAATTGACGCCGATATCCAGAGCGTGCTGAATCGTTTTGACCGCATTGTCTTCTTCTATTCCGCCATAGTAACCGGCCAGGGCCATCGCGCCGTAGCCGAGGGGAGACACCGTTAGCTCCCGCCCGAGTTTTCTGCTTGCTGCCATCATTTCCTCTCTTGATAAGTGTTTAAGTGGGTTACAAAAAGAATGGTTAGCCGCGGATTAACGCAGATTTTCACAGATTTCTCTCTGTAATCTGCGAAAAACTGCTTGATCCTTAGGCTGCGCTCAGGACAGGTTCTGCAGATTTTTCCAAGTCCGCTGAGCAAAGGCATGATGCCATAAAGACGAGGCTGTTTACGCCCCATTCTTATATTTTATTAGCAATTTTGTTAGGTAAGTTACAAAAAGTTTTCTGAAGAAGGTGTCCGCAGATGGCCGCAGATTTTTCTCTGTAATCTGCGAAAATCTGCGTAATCTGCGGACAATTTTTCTCATAACATTTTTTGTAAACCACTTAGTTCAGGCCAGGAAGAAGATTGGTTTATAATTATAATATGGAAGAAAGGGAGGTGTCTCGTGAATACTCAGTTGAAAGGGGATCCACTTTCCTGGCTCCTCGAACCGGATCAGGAAAACCCGGGTGTGCGCTACTTCGCCCTGCGCGATTTGCTCCACGGGCCGGAAGATGATCTTGGCCGGTCCAGAGCGGAGGTGATGCGTACCGGACCGGTTCCGGCGATATTGGAAGCCCAGCACCCTGAGGGATATTGGGCACGGCCGGGAGGTGGCCATTCGCCGAGCTATCAAGTAACCGTCTGGCAAATTATTTTCCTGGCGGAGCTGGGGGCGGATCCGGATGATGAGCGAGTTCAGCGTGGCTGTAACTACCTGTTAAATCACTCGACCGCGGCCAACGGGGGGTTGGCCATGAGTCAGAAACCGGTCCCCAGCAGCGTGGTTCACTGTATGAATGGCGATCCTCTGGCGGCATTACTGCACCTGAAAATGGGTGACGATCCACGCGTTCAGGCGGCCCTGACGTGGCAGGTACAGGCGATTTTGGGTGAAGAGCCGATCAAATTTTACAAATCAGGCACGTCCGGCCCAAACTTTGCCTGTGGCTACAACGGGAAGCAGCCGTGCGCCTGGGGGGCCACCAAGGCATTGAAGGCGTTAAGCGCCGTCCCGGCCGATCAGCGAACACCCATGATAGCCGAGGCCATTGAGATCGGGGTTGAATTTCTGCTTGGTCACGATCTAGCCACGGCCGATTATCCTTACACGGATCGCGTCAGTTCAGGCTGGTTCAAATTTGGCTTCCCTCTAAGCTATCGCTCCGACGTGTTAGAAACAGCGTTTATATTATCTGGCTTGGGCTATCGGGATGATCCTCGTTTGAAAAACGCCCTGAGGCTTATTTTATCCAAACAGGACGATCGGGGACGCTGGATCATGGAAAGAAGCCTAAACGGCAAGATGTGGGCTGATATTGAGAAGAAGGGAAAACCCAGCAAATGGGTGACGCTGCGGGCGGTGCAAATTTTCTCTGACAAGGCGATCTCTTCAAACACAGCACCCGCTTAACCTGGGGTTGAAGGAGGACATTGGCGATGTTTAAATCCAGAGCTCGACCGGTTAACGTTCCCCAATACGAGCACGGCCGGCTGGCCGGAATTTTTGCCTCGTTCTGGGGCAACGGCCAGTTTGATAAACCGGATCTTGACGAGATCGGTTTTATCAACGGGGTCGTTCTGCACGACTGGCATTATGGCCCGATCGACAACCTACCAATCGCCGAAGGAAACGAGACCGAGTGGTTAAAAATGGTGCGCCGTGGGGTTGACCTGTGGTTTGATGATCCCATCGTTGATATCGTGGCCAAGCTACATCTCAGACGCTTGCTGAGCGGCCGGAAGCGGTCAATGATTGAAACATTGATTGGGGAGATTGATGCAAGGATCGCCGAGCGGCTGCCTCAAACCGGCTTCACGCGGGAACAGTTTGAGTGGGCGGACAAGATCACCCGGTTTTGTGACAATGTCGCCTTTGATTTTTCGTTTGAAAGAGAAGTCGAAAGGAGTTATGCCCTTTATGCTCAAATCGATTCCAGGGAAGAAACAGCCGTGACCTATACCATTGGGCCGGAGGGGGCGATCGGGGTTGATCCCTGGCCATTTGGCGTATCGTCTTTTTCAGGGGTCATCATCGGGTATGAGCGGCCGGGCTACCCCGATCAGCTGCGGCCCGTTGTCATCCCATACCACTGTCGTCCAGCAAGCTGAGGAAGTTAAGTGCCCTGCGATAAAAGCAAGGCGCTTATCCGGAAGAAAATGCTGTCAAAATACGTTCACACGTGGAAAACTGGTGACCAAATCATTACCTTTTCCTGGTTGGGCAATGTAGATATCGCTGTGGGCCGGGTTTACGCTCTTGCATTTAACCAGGAGGGCGAAATCCTGCTGGTGACTGATGGTCAATCCCAGCCCAAGTGGTGGCTGCCAGGGGGCGGTATAGAGGTCGGGGAAACCCCGGAGCAGGCATTGGCCCGTGAACTCCTTGAAGAGGCCAACGCCACCCTTCACCAAGCCATCAAAATTGGTGTCCAGCGCGCTGATGACTTAGCCGGCAATCAGGATCATCACGCCTTTTTCTGGTGCCGCGTTACCCTCGGCCGGAACTTTGTTCCCAACCACGAGGTGATCGCCCGCTGTCTCGTCAAGCCAGAGAAGTTTCTCGACGCGCTTTTCTGGGGGCGAAAAGATCCCAAAGCTGGTCTGCTGCTAAAAACCGCTCTGGAAATTGATCGAGAACAGTTTATTCGATAGAAAGTTTAAAGAGGAATGCACATTGCTTCCAGGAAAGTTGAACTTTGAGTTTTCAGTGGATATCAAGCGGCCGGTGGCCGATGTGTTCGCTTTTTTTCGCGATATCGAACGGCACGCCGGTCAGCCGGGAACGGTCGTGCCGGTGTACGACAAAATTACCCCTGGACCGGCCGGCCTAGGCACCCGCTACCGCGAAGTGGTGCAAATCGCACCGTTGATTCGAGGGGAAATCATCACCGTTGTGACCGGGTATGAGGAGAATCGAAGGCTGGTTTACTTTTTCTCCGGTATGGGGATGGATGGCGAATTAACTTATTCTTTTGAATCAACGAGATTGGGAACGCGCGTCACGCAAAAACAGGTGCTGCGGCCGGGTGGCTTCCTGCGGCTTTTGGCACCGCTGATTCAGATCACATTTTACAGAATGGCCGGCCGTCGACTGAACGAGATCAGGGATCTGCTTGAACGGGAGTAGGTAAATTTAGCGGTCTTGGCTCTCCTGATAAATAAAAAAAGCGGATGGTGGCCCACCCGCTTTAAAAAAGAAAAGGTTCTATGCACATTGGAGAGGAAGAGGGCACAGAACCTGCAAAACAACGTGTTTTTAGGTTAACGGAAATCGTTTCCAAAGGCAATAGAGAAGTTCACGAAAATTACGTTAAAAAGATAACAGCTCCCTTACCAATCTTTCACGTTCTGAGTGTATTTAATTAATTGTTGAAGACGATGCCTGAGCCTGTCGAAGGCTGAGGCGGCTAACCAGCCTACAAAAGTCTGCCAGACTTTTGTAGGCTAGGTCACTCAGGATGCTTCTTCCGGCCGGTAGACAAATTCACCCACAATGGGGCCGACAAATTCGCTCAAATTTTGGTGCCCGAGCATTTGCCTTACCACCTGGGATTCTCCTAAATGATACCAGTAGTGATAGATGTTATTGAGCAGCATTGTTCCGATATCATCTCGTTCGGGAACTCCCTCCCACTGCAGACGTCGCTGCATGTCGGCCTGGGTTAAGAGATCGAGAAAGAGATCGCTTTCAGCGGTAACTCGCTCCCAAATCGCCCAGGCCTCATTCAGGGGCGGGGCGCTGGCCGGTTTGCCTCCCTGAAAGCGGCTGACATCTTTGGCGATTGGCAAGCCGCGTCCCATCACCCCCCACACGATATGCTCGTTAAAGGCCAGATGGCCAATCATCCAACTGAGCGAATTGGTTGTGTTTAGCCGCTTAACCGCGTCGGCAGAAGAGACGTTTTCAAAGGCCCGCTGCCATTGGGCACGGGTGAAGCGAAGCTGATTGACGAGAGGATGGACCATTATTACTCCTATGCCTAAAAAAATTATCGCCACTCGGCCGCGTTATCAGCCGCATATTGCTCGAAGGTAATGGGTTCACGACCGGTGGCCTCTTTTACCCCGCCGACCACCGGGGCGGCTCCTCCCTGACGCATCCCCTGAAACAGCCCGACCAGCATGTCGGCCATTTCGGCCGGGGCGCCTGACTGGGTCATGCCATCTTTAAACGCCTGATCGGAAATGGCGTTGTACTCAATCTGTCGACCGGCCGCCTTAGAGATCATTTCGACCACTTCGCCATGGGTCAAAGCCTGACCGCCGGTCAGATCATACTCCTTGTGGTGATGCTGTTTATCGGTCAGGGCGGCCACGGCCGATGAGGCGATGTCGCGCACGTCGATAAAGGAGACTTTGGCGTCGGCGGCCGGTAAGCTGAGGCTCCCGGTTTGCTTGAGCTCTTCGGCAAAGCTGCCCTCGGTGAAATTTTGCATAAACCAGTTCGGCCGCAGGATTGTATAGGGGATACCCGACTCTTTAACCGCCTGTTCCGCCTGCCCCAGCGGGGACTCCGGCGCATACTGCACCCCAAAGGCGGTCATCAAAACCACGTGTTGCAGATGGCCTGCCTTTTTGAGCAATGCCTGGAAATCTGACGGGTTGATTTCCGGGGCGATCACAAACGCCCGTGTGGCACCGGCTACCGCCTCATCAAAGGTGCTGTGATCGGCATAATCAAACAGAATGGCCTGGGTGTTTGCCGTTGATGGATAGCTTTCCGGATGGCGCGTTGCCGCCCGCACCGGTTGACCCTGTTCTTCCAGCAGCGAAACGACCCGCCGGCCGACTTTCCCTGTAGCGCCAATAACTAAAGTTGTCATGATCTGAACTCCTATATGTATCTGTTGTGGTTACACATTTTGATAAAAAAATGGGTTTATTCTTCTATGTGCGCAAATATTTTGTCTACCATATTCTGGATGGTGGTCGCCGCCAATTCCTCTTCCATCGCCGCTTCAGCCCGGTCAAAGACCGCCTGTAGGGGATCTTGAATGTGGCTGCCGCACGGACAAAGGGCGCTGGGGGGGGAGGCGTGCAGCGGAAAGACCTTTCCGCTTTGGGTAGCCCGGTATGCCTGCAGCAGTGTAATTCGTTCTGGATGACCCCTCAGGCAGGCGCCGCCTTCCGCACCCATACGCGTTTCTACCAGGCCGGCCTCGGTTAGCTGGCCGATCACGCGACGAATAACCACCGGGTTGGTGTTGACGCTGGCCGCAATCTGTTTTGAAGATTGGGGTTTGTCCTCGATGGCCAGAAGGGTGAGCACGTGGATGGCGACGGTGAATTGGCTATTTACGCTCATTTGTATCAATGGTAGTTACACATAGCATTTTTGTCAAGGCCAAAAGGAGTTTAATTTTTTTTCCGGGATAAAACGCTGCTTCACGGTAAAAATTCATTGACGGTCGCGGCAAAACGCCTCGGATCTTCTAGATCGGGCAAGTGACCACACCCTTCAAAACAAACCACGTTGGCCTGCGGCGCTAGCCCCTGAATCGAGTGAAAATTGGTGTGACGGTGGGTCCGATCGCGATTGCCGTAGATGACCAGGGTGGGGTGGGATACGCCAAACACATCTTCTTGTTGGGTCCGGCTCAGACCCTGAACCAGGCTGGCCAGGCAAAAACAGCCGCCTTCCCGTACCGCCCGATGGGCGTGTTCGACAAAAAATGCGCGGCTGCCGCTTTTTCTGGGCAGGGCAGCATCAAACCACGTCCTGGCGAATTTCCGCTTGGTACTGCTCATAATCAGCTGGCCCACAACCGGTAATTTTAGCGGCCGGGGAATCACCCGTTCGGTCCACGTTCGCATCGCTTCCAGGTCGGGTGTCTGGCTGAGAATGAGGCGGTCGACCCGTGTAGGATACCGTTTGGCAAAGGCCAGAGCAAAGAAGCCGTTGCCGCAGCTAAAGGCCAGCGAAGTTCGATTGATTTGGAGGGCGTCGAGGAGTTGGCCAATTACTTCGGCTGTTTCTCCGACCCCATAGCGATGCCCTACGGCCGGAAATGAGAAACCAAAACCCGGTGCGTCGAAAATAACCACTCGATAATTTGGGCTGAGCTCGTTTATTAAAGCGGCATAATGTTCGATTACGCACGGGCCATCCGGCGTTATGAGCACGGCCGGTTTGCTGCCGCCGGAGTCAAAAACACGCAGCCGGCCGCCGGCCGTCGGGACGAGTTTCATGTTTGAGCCCAAAGCGCGCTGGGCCAATTTGCCGCGCCCCAATCCCTGCAGGGCGCTGTCTAGTGCGTAACCAATCATGAGTTGATAATCTCCTTGATGGCAGCGGCATACGAGTCCGATGCCTGGTAAAGTGGATGAGCCCGCAGCAGCGCGGCCGTGCGGCGATGTTTGGCCAGAGTGGCCTGTTCCGCCAGAAGTGCTTGCCGCTCGCTGGCTGCATCGGTCTGGTTGGCGTAATGAAGGTGATCGGGATCGATCAGTTTGGCACGGATTTTGTTTTGAACGTGTTTATGACAGCGGCAGGGATTTTTTTTGTCGACGATGCCGCAGTGGCCGGTGACAAAATCCACCATCCTGGAGCGGGCTCTCGAAAGTCGTTTGCGAAAAGCAGCCGGTGAAATCTCCAAAATTGCGCCGCCTTCTTTGCTTGTCACCCCATAAAGCTCCCCGAGAATCAGGGCCATACGGTGGGGCTTGTCAAGGCACTGCAGCATGCCCAAGGTGCAGTGCCGCTTGACTTCTTCGATCAGGGACCGGTCTTCAACTTCTTCATCGGGTGTCCTTTCATAAAGGTGTAGACTGAACTGCAGTGCTTCTCCTAGCCTTTCAAAGCTGAGCGGCTGCCGCCGATTTTTTCGCTGCTCGTTGAGCAAATGATTGGTCGCCAGGCGATAAACCCAGGTCGTGAAGGCACTTTCCCCGCGAAAGCTGCTGAGGTGAGTGACAATTTTGATTAATATTTCCTGGGCCATATCCTCCGCATCCTGGGGATGCTGTAGCATACGCAGGGCCAGATTGTAAACGGGCATCTTGATCTGTTCAATCAATTTTTCCAGCGCATCTTGATGACCGGCCACGGCCTCCCGGACCAGCTTGTCTGTATCTTTACGATGGTTCATCCAGAACCTCCCGCCATTTTTGAATGGAGCTTAACACCTTTTTAAAGTCATCAAACGATCTCCATCATCGGTTTCTTTTTAATTAGACACATCTGAGGATCGTTTGTGACGATTTTACGAAGATGAGCGACTGCGCTGCAGCTGAAAGTTGCCGTCATTCCTCGCCGCTCTACTATAGATATCTATGACTTGACCAGACTCTTCAATCGTGACCGTAGACCAATTATTGGCAACATGTTGGCCGTTCAAAAATATTCCGCCGCCTGACGCTCCTTCTGCAAGTGTACTCTCCAGCACTATTGTTGGCACGCCGTCTAAAAGAAGAACCTCCCGAACCTTAACCCAGATGATATAGGCCTGCTGCCCATTCCAGTTGAGCTGGGCAACTTCAAAACCAGCCGTGATTTTCTTGTCATGGGCGAATTGGGCCGATGGTACACCTAAAAAATCAAAAAAACCTTGATCGCCAAATTTTCCAAAATCTAGGACCAGCGTCTCCGCTTTTTCCGAGATAACGACAATATTTGTAAGGGGTGAGTGATCGATGAGCGGCCGGCCGTCCGCCCGATACAGCGAAAATGATTTGAATTGCTCCGTCGGGTTGGTGGTTATCTGTGATAGATCAAACGGAAAGTGATTGTGGGTGACCAGGTAACGACCGGCCATCACCGTCCCGTGACTGACCCCCGCACCGTGAATGTGCAGGCGGACAGCGGTGGCCAATAAAGCGTCTTCTTCCGCCGAGCGATCTTCTGGCACTGCTTGTACCGATAACGCTGATTCATTTGAGTTTATTTGAATCACTTCCTGTCTTGATCGAGTCATCGCTTCCCGACTGTTTTTTTGTGAACCACATCCAACGGTAATCATCAGTAAAGCGATGGTGACGAACCAGAACGACAATTTTTTTCCAGCGATCATGTTGCCAACTCCTTCTCTGTGGCCGGTCAACCGGCGTGTTGTTGAGTTGGCTTCAGGTTCGCTGGCGGCCGTCAACCGCTTAAATACGAAATGCCTGCAGGTCGTCAGCTGGCGTCATCAAATCGTCAACAGACTGGAATTTCATGCTGATTCTGTTGACGCTTGCTCGACGATGTTGTTATAGTGTTTACATTGGCTTACTGATCCGCGTAAACTTTCCTTGACCAAAAAATGAATAGGGACAGCACTTTCCTCAATGTGGGTTTTGTTGATTGAATCATTCAATCGAACCTGCAAAGCGAGAACCAACATGAATCGCCTTTCACTCAATATCCTTGGACGTTTTTTTGCTAACTTGAATGGGCAGCCCCTACTCAAATTCCGCACCAATCGAGTACAGGCACTCCTGGTTTTTCTGGCCACCGAACAGGCGCTGGGCACGGCCGTTCACCGGCGTGAAGGGCTGCTTGATGTGTTCTGGCCCGGCTTACCAGAGAAGTCGGCCTACCAGAACCTTCGTCAGACCATTTATGAATTAAAGAAGATGTTTCCGGGCAAGGTGGATGGAAAGGAGACGCCGTTTCTTCTGGCTGACCGGCAAACGGTGGGTCTCAACCCGGCCTACCCGCTTGATTTTGACGTGGCCCACTTCCAAAAGCTTCTGCGCGGACAGCCCCCGCAGTGGGCCAAGGCTGTTGAGCTGTACCGCGGTGACTTCCTTGCTGATTTTTCCCTGCCGGACGCGGCCACCTTTGAACATTGGGTCCACGCTCGTCGCACCGCTTTCCGCCGGCAGATGCTCGACACCCTCTCCAGCCTGGCTACTCACTACAGCGATCACGGCTTTTTTGAGCAGGCGATCCCCTTTGCCCGCCGCCAGATCGCCCTGGAGTCCCTTCACGAACCGGCCTACCGGCAGCTAATGATCGCCCTGGCCCACAGCGGCCGCACCACCGAAGCGCTGACTCTCTTTGACGACCTGCAAACCCACCTGCACCAGGAGCTGGGGGTCAAGCCCGATGCCACCTCCCGGGCGCTTTTCAAACAAATCGCCCGAGGCGAACTGCCGATGGGCACAACCGGCCAGCTGCGCGGCTTTGACCTGCAGGAGCAGATCGGGGCCGGGAGCTTTGGCGCGGTCTACCGAGCGATGCAGCAGGCTGTTGATCGAGAGGTGGCCATCAAAATTATTTTGCCCAAATATGCCAACGACCCCGATTTTATTCGCCATTTTGAAGCGGAAGCGCAAACGATCGCCCGCCTGGAACACCCTCACATCGTTCCCCTCTATGACTACTGGCGCGAGCCGCACAACGCCTACCTGGTGATGCGCCTCCTGCGCGGCGGCAGCCTGCAGCAGGCCCTGACCGACGGAGGCTGGGAAGCTGAGCCGGCCGTGCGGCTGGTGGACCAAATCACCGATGCCCTGCACACCGCCCATCAGCAGCACATCATTCACCGCGACATCAAGGCGGGTAACATCCTGCTTGACGAGGGAGGCAACGCCTATCTCTCTGATTTTGGCATCGCTCATGATTTACATGCTGCGGCTCTGGCAACTGTTGACGAGCGGGTGTTGACCTCCCTCTCCTCCGTTTCCCCCGAGCAGATTCGCCGCGAGCCGCTTACCCCAGCCACCGATATCTACAGCCTGGGGGTGCTGCTCTTTCACCTGTTGAGCGGCCGGGTTCCTTTTGAAGGCAGCTCGCCGGCCGAGCGGCTCTACAAGCACGCCCACGAGCTGCTCCCCTCGATCCGCGAGCGGCGGCCGGATTTGCCCCCGGCGGTCGATGAGGTGATCCAGCGAGCCACGGCCAAGGCTCCGGCCGAGCGCTTCACCTCCCCTCTGGTTGTGGCTGAGGCGTTCCGTCAGGCGCTCACCCAGCCGGGTCTGCTGCTGCCGCTGCCGGCCGCCCCTGTGCTGGAGATCGACAACCCGTACAAGGGGCTGCAGGCGTTTGCCGCCAGCGACGCCCGCCTCTTTTTTGGCCGGGAAGAGATGGTGGCGCGGCTGCACGATCGCTTCCAGGCGGGAGAGCGTTTTGTGGCCGTCATCGGCCCCAGCGGCTCCGGCAAATCATCGCTCGTGCGGGCCGGTCTGGTGCCTGCACTACGGCAGGAGAAGAATTCCCCCTGGTTTACGATTGACATGATCCCCGGCAGCCATCCGTTTGAAGAGCTGGAGCTGGCCCTGCAGCGCGTGGCCGTGCGCACCTACCCCTCGCTGCTGCCGGAGATGAAGGGAGATGAGCGGGGGATTGTGCGGGCGGTGCGCAAGGTGGTGCCGGATGAAGGCAGCCCGCTGCTGCTGGTCATCGACCAGTTTGAGGAGATCTTTACCCTGGTGGAAGATCCCAGGTTGGCCCAGCAGTTTGTGCGCGGGCTTCAGGTGGCGCTGGCAGACCGGCGTTCGCCGCTGCGGCTGGTGATCACCCTGCGGGCGGATTTCTACGATCGAGTGCTGCTCATGCCCGATTTTAGCGAGCTGGTCCGGACCCAGACCGAGGTCGTGACCCCTATGAGGGCGGAAGAGCTGGCGAGGACGATTCGACGGCCGGCCGCGCTGACCGGGGTGGTCGTGGAGGCGGACCTGGTAACGCAAATGATCGCCGATGTGACCGAGCAGCCGGGCAGCCTGCCGCTGCTGCAGTACTCCCTTGCCGAGCTGTACCGGCGGCGTCAGGATGGAGCGTTGACGGCCGAGCTGTACCGGGCATTTGGCGGCATCAGCGGGGCGATTGGGCGGCGGGCGGAAGAGATTTTTGGCGCGCTAAAGCCGGGCGAGCAAGAAGCGGTCAAGCAGCTGTTTCTGCGCCTGGTGACCCTTGGGGAAGGGGTAGAGGACACGCGGCGGCGGGTGCGTCAGGCTGAGTTGACAAACCTCGATGGGCAGGAAGCGGCAGACATAAGCCGGGCAATTCAGACATTTGGTGAAGAACGGCTTTTGTCGTTTGACCGGGACGTGTTAAACCGGGAGCCAACAGTCGAGGTGGCCCATGAGGCGCTGCTGCGGGAGTGGCCGCGGCTGCGAGGGTGGCTGCAGGAGAGCCGGGAGGATGTGCGCCGCCAGCGGGAGCTGGCCGCAGCGGCCGGGCAGTGGGCGAAAAGCGGCGGCGAAGAGAGTTATTTGCTGCGGGGCAGCCGGCTGGCCACGTTTGAGGCGTGGCGGGAGACGGCCGGTGTAGCCCTCACCTCAGAGGAGAAAACCTACTTACAGAAGAGCATCGCCGCGCGGGATGAGCGGCAGGCGGCCGAGATGGCCCGACGGCAGCGGGAGCTGCAAACCGCCCAGCGGCTGGCAGAGGAGCAGACCCAACGAGCGGAGGAGCAAACGGCCGCGGCCGGAGCCCTCCGCCAGCGGGCTTTTATGCTGGCTGGGGCACTGGTTTTGGCAGTTGTACTGGCCGCGGCGGCTTTTGGCTTCGCCCGCTCTTCCAACAGCAATGCCGACCTGGCTCTGACGCGTGAAATGGAGGCTCTGGAGAATTTTAACCTGGCGGCCACCCAGGAGGCGGAGGCGCTTGCCAGCGCCTCACTGGCGCTGACCCGCGAGGCGGAAGCCGAGGCGGAGCGGGCTGCAGCTGTGGCTGCTCAGGAGCTGGCCCGGACAGAGGCCAACACCCGGGCCACGGCCGAGGCGGTGGCGGTGCAGGAGAGGCAAACGGCCGAGGAACAAACCAGCCTGGCTGTATCCCGGGAGCTATCTCAAGCCGCAGGCAACACCCTCGATTTTGACCCCGAACTGAGTATGCTTCTGGCGATGCAGGCATTAGAAACCGCCTACACAAAAGAAGCCGAACTGGCCCTTCATGATGCACTACAGCAATCGCGTAACCTCCTGACCTATACGGGTCACTCCGACGATGTTTTCGATGTCATTTTCCACCCCCAAGAGAATCTGGTCGCTTCGATCAGTACAGACAACACCGTGCAGATCTGGAACGCTGAAACGGGGCAAACAATATGGATGTGGGAATTGGAGGAATTGGTGCCAGAATATTTTGGATTTTTTGAATTTGATGATGTTGGAGAGAGGTTTGTTGCTGTCACAAAGCGTGGTCAGGATAACCAGGTTCAAATTTACCGATGGAATGTTATAAATGGCGATTTAGAAGAGGAAAAAGTTCTCCCGATCACCCTGCCGCAGTGGACGGAAGCACAATTAACGCCGGATTGGAAATATCTGATCGTTGGTCTGGAGAATGGCACGGCTGAATTGTGGGATATAACCGCCGCAGAAAAGGTTTTAACGTTCGAGGGTCATGACGAATGGGTGTGGGATGTCGAAATCAGTCAGGATGGTCAACAGCTGGCGTTGGGGGGGCCTGATGGGTACATTTCTATCTGGGATCTGGAAGCCTCATTAGCAACAGGGGTAAGCCAGATGTTAACGGCCTGGCAGGTACCAGGAGACGGGGCTTTATTTGACGTTTCTTTTGATCATTCAGGTCGATTGGTGTACGTTTCAAATAATAGCCGACCGCTTGAAATATGGGAGCCATTGAATCCCACTGGTCCTCAGAATCAGCAGGTTTTTTCACAAATTGATGATCTTTATGATGTTGATGGATCGGGATTTTTAGCAGTTGCCAATGAGGAAGGCCCTGGAACCCAATTTTCAAAAATAATTGTTCTTAATCCTGTTTCAGGGGAGACGCTTTTTTCGTTTAGTGCCCTCAATCACATTGTTGTTGATGCCGCCTTCAGCCCAGGCAGTCAATATATTGCCACGGCCGGAAGAGATGGTGCCGTTCGAATTTGGGACGCCTCACTGGTTCGTGGTGGGGATTTAGCAGCATTTGGCCATGAAACTGGGGTTTTGGGACTCGATTTTAGTCTGGATGGGACGATGTTAGCTTTTGGCAGCTCAAGAGGGGCCGGGGGAATTTTAGACATAGAAACGATGGAGATCATTCGTGTTTTTGAAGGAAATGGATCAGTATACCAGGCAAAATTCCATCCGGAGGGAACTCAGGTGGTAACCGTCGGAGAGGATCATACCGTGCGTATTTGGGATGTGGCCACTGGTGAACTGCTTCGTTTGTGGACAGCTCATGGGGAAGGGAACTCGGGCGGTTACTTTTTTGGCATTGTCGATGTTGCGTATGATCCAACAGGCACGAGGATTACCACGGCCGGGGCTGATGGTGTCGCTAAGGTATGGGATACAAATACTGGTGATGAATTGATTTCTTTGGAAGGCCACACAGCGGGCCTCCACACGGTTGACTTTAGCCCCAACGGTAGATATATAGCAACCGGATCTGATAGTGGAGACGGGACGGCTCGCGTGTGGGACGCATTGTCCGGTGAAACGGTACACATCCTGGATCAGGGAAACCGGGTCTGGGGAGTCGCTTTTAGCCCAGACAGCCGGCTTCTGGCCACCAGTGGGTCGGGAGGGATTGTTAAATTGTGGGATTTAGAGACAGGCGAAGAAATCTTTACCCTACCCTCCCATAATGCCACCGTGGGTTCGGTAAATTTTACAGAGGACGGCTCTCAACTAATCACGAGCGGCGGTGATTTTACACGGGTGTGGGACGTCGCTAACGGGGAGGAAATCAAAACCATTGCCAGCAGCAGTCGCTTTAAAGTAGTCATGACCCCTGACGGTCGCTTTCTCTACGGCGGGGCTGGAGACGGCAAAATAGTTGCTTACGCGATTTATTTGGAGGACACCATGGCCCTGGCACAAAATCGCCTGACCCGCACATTCACGACCGAAGAATGCCGGCAGTATCTCCATCTAGACGCCTGCCCGGACGGGTAGCGTCACAGCATCATGGCCAGCGGCCGCTCGATCAGCTGCCCGATCCGCTGTAAGAAGCGCGCGGCCGGACCACCATCAACCAGCCGATGATCGAAGCTGAGGCTCAGGGAGAGCTGATCACGCAGCACGATCTCCCCGTTGACTCCGACCGGTTTGTTAATGATGCGGCCGACACCCAAAATCGCCGCCTGCGGCTGGTTGATGATTGGGGTAAAGGCATCAACGCCAAACGGGCCGAGATTGGTTACCGTAAACGTTCCGCCCGCCAAATCATCGGGCAGACTTTTGCCGGCCAGCGCCCGCTCAATCAGGGCATCACCTATTTGCTGAATGGCCAGAATGCTCATCTGATCGGCCCCGCGGATCACCGGCACCAGCAGGCCGCGTTCGCTGTCAACCGCCAACCCGACGTTTATATCGGCGTAGCGGCAAATTTCATCATCGATCAGGCAGGCGTTCATTTGGGGAAAGTCGCTTAACGCTTTAGCCGCCACCGCAATCAACAACGCGTTAAAGGAAATTTTGCCGCGGCCGGCCAAATCTTCGTTGAGCTCCCGGCGGGCCTCGACCAGACGGGTGGCATCAACCTCGGTGTGCAGGGTCACGTGCGGCGCGGTAAAGGCGCTGCTGCTCATGTGTTGAGCGATGACTCGGCGCACGCCGGTCAGCGGCAGCTTCTCCCAAAATTGGGGATCACCATCGCCCGGCTCGTGGGCGGGTGACTCCTCCACGGCCGCCGGCCGATGGCGCACCGCGGTCAGCACATCATCGCGCGTGATCCGGCCGCCGGGTCCGCTGCCGGATAAGCCATCCAAATCGATCCCCAGATCGGCCGCCATTCTTTTGGCCAATGGGGAAATTTTGAGAGGGGCTGCTTTTTCAGTTTCAATCGGCTCCAATTTTGCCGCTTCTTCGACATCGATCACGTGAACGCGGCCGTTGGGTCCTCTTCCTGACAAAACCTTTACCTCTACCCCCAGCTCACGCGCTCGCCGCTTGGCAGCCGGTGTGGCTACCACGTCTGCAGCTGCGGTGACCTCACCTTGCTGGGCCGGGACCACCTGTACTTTAGAACCGAGGGTCATCACCGCCGTCCCGCAGGGGATTGTACTTCCCTCTGCCACCAGCAGCTCACCGACAAACCCGGCCGTTGGCGCTTCGTACTCCATTGTGGATTTGTCACTCTCAAATTCAAAAAGAATCTCTCCCTGTTTAACAGCCTGTCCTTCACGCACAAGCCATTGGGTGAGCGTGCCTTCGGTCATCGTTAAGCCCAGTTTGGGCATTAAAATGTTCAAAATAACTCCATGTTCGATGTACGAGATACGATATACGAAATACGATGTACGAAATACGAAGGATCGATATGTTTTGGAAGGTTTCCAGTAAATTCAACAAATCGTATTTCCCAACTCAAATCTCGTATTTCTCTATTCCAGCGGAAATATCTCTCTCACTCGCTCCATCACCACCGCTTCATCGGTTGAGGGGGCGAATTCAAGACCGATTTCTCCATCAAAGTCTAGATCGCGCAGCTTGCGCCGGATATTGACAAAGTTGATCTCACCGGTGCCTGGCTCCTGCCGGGTGGGCACATCGCCGATGTGTACGGCCGTGATCCAGGCAAAATATTTTTCCAGGGTTGACAGCAATTCTCCCGATCCGCGCTGCTGGTGGTACGTGTCAAAGGTGAGTCGAAATTGAGGATGATCGATGCGCTGCACCCAGTCGGCTGCCAGCTGCGGATTATCAACCAAGATATGTCCGATGAAATCATGCCGATTGAGGCATTCAACCCGCACTTCAACGGCCGTCTGCTCGACCAGCCGCATTATTTTTTCGGTTTGATTGAGCAAATTGGCGTACTGCATGCCTTCCGGATAATTGCCGGATAACCGTCGGACAACCTCTACCCCGTTAACCACTTCAATTTGATTGGAAAAGATGTACAACACCGGGATGTTGTATCGTTCGGCCATTTCCAGACTTTCAGCCCAGGAAGAGAACGTTTTTTCGTTATCTCCCGGATCGGCCAGCGAGCCCATATCGTCGTCAAACGTGGAGTAAAGTTGGGCGCCTTGCTGCTGGCAGGCCGATACAATTTCAGCGATTGGCGCCTGCCGCCAAAAAAAGATGTTGAACTGCTTGACTCCCAGCGCAACAAACCGCTCAACCCGTTCAGCAAGTGGGAGGTCAGTAAACCAGAAATCGAGATAGCCAGTGTATTCCATAAAAAACCGTCGTTAAAAAGAGTGGGTACCGTTACCTTTTCAGAATTGGCTGCAGGGCACGGAGTGCAGAACCAGAGGTTCGCAGAGCTCCGCAGGAGCAAGAGAGAAGTCCGGGTTAATCTGTGCAATCCGCGGCTGATTTTTTGTGATTCATCTAATTTGGCTGACGCGTTAAAATGATGACGGGGATTACCCGTTTGGTGTTACGAGCATAATCGGCGAAAAATGAGTATCTGGCGGCCATTTTTTCATACAAGGCTGTCCGCTCAGGTTCTTCCGCCACGGTTGCCTTGGCCTGGAACTGTTCCGTCCCGACCTCTACACCCACTTCGGAATTGGCTACCAGGTTGTAATACCAGTCTGGATGGGATGGGGCCCCTCCTTTAGAAGCAATGACGACGTACCGATCGCCATCGGCCATGGTCATCACCGGATTGATGCGCGGCAGCCCGCTCTTCGCCCCTTCGGTGTGGAGAAGCAGCAGGTCCGCACCTTCAAAGCGGCCACCAACCTTGCCCTCATTGGCGCGAAATTCGGCAATGATCTTTTTATTCCAATCGTTAAAATCACTCATATCGATTTCCTTTTTTAAAATTAATTAGTGCTCTGTAACAGAACTATTTCTTACTTCTTATTTCTAGTGATTTTCTGCGACAGCCGATGAATTATTAGTTTTGACAAACAAACACCAATAGGGAAACGTCATTCCCGCGAAAGCGGGAATCCACTGGATGGCCACCGATGGATCCCCGCCTGCGCGGGGATGACGAGTCTGTTTTG
>JASJCR010000148.1 GCA_030065875.1 Ardenticatenaceae bacterium
AGGCGGTTCCGAAATTTCGGAACCGCCTTTTTGTTGTTGAGTAGTTTGGGTTTGGTTTACCAGTTGTCGTTGTAATCACGACGACGGCCACCGCCGCCCCGACGATCGTTGCCACGGCCGCCACCGCCACCGCGATAACCACCACGGCCGCCACCGCCACCGCGATAGCCGCCACCGCCGCGGCGATCTTCACGCGGACGAGCCTGGTTGACGGTCAGCGTACGGCCGCCCATCTCAGAATTGTTCAAACCCTCGATGGCCGCATTGGCTTCATCATCAGAAGGCATTTCTACGAAGCCAAACCCACGCGGTTTGCCAGTCTCGCGATCTTTAATGATCGTCACGCTGTCAACCGCACCATATGCTTCAAATGCTTCACGTAAATCTTCTTCTGTTGAAGCCCAGGGAATTCCACCTACAAAAATATTCATTCTAATTCCTTTTATTGTTTTTGTTTTCTGTATTTGTGATTTATTGTCTATGAATGGACATGCCCGTGTTCCAGCTCAACGGCGGTTGCGGGTCTTAAGTTGGCTACCTTTACTTCAAAATGCAAAGTTTCACCAGCTAAAGGATGATTAAAATCCAGGGTGATTTTGTCATCTTCGATTTCTGAAACGGTTGCTGTGTAAATTTGATTATTGACAGCGTCACGCATTTGTAAACCCATGCCGATGGAAAGATCCATATCGGCCGGAAAAGTTGTGCGTGGAACCACCTCTAAATCATCGGGATCGAATTCGCCGTACGCTTCAGACGGTTGTACGGAAACTTTCTTTGAATCTCCCACACCCATGCCGTACAGCTCGCGCTCTAAACCAGGAATAATGTTGCCGGACCCCTGCAGGAATTCCAGCGGTTCCCCCACTTCTGATCGATCAACTTCGCTCCCGTCGGTAAGACGCAAAATATAATCGAGGCTCACCACCAGCTGGTCAGCCACTACCATTTGATTTTCTGTCATGTAAATCCTCAACCCGAATTATAAAATCCGAGTTATCTAAACAATAACGCCAATCACCGAAAATCAGAAATTAACGCCATTGCCGGTGTTGATGCACTTCCTTAATTAATCAGGAAACAGTCATCAAGCCAATCATGATTGTTGCATTGATAAGGGAGCAAAATGTCTAATTTGTGGCGAAAGAACCTTGCGAATGGAGGAGGGCTGCACTGTGGAATGACAGAGGGAAAAAATGCCCAATTCACGAATCGAAGTCTCAATCGGATTTAGGTCAACCGTGTCGGCTGCGACCAAACTCAAATTCAGAACACATCTCACCGTATCGGCAACTTTCTACCAGTTAGAAAGTGTGATGAAATGTTAAACGATAAACCGATTCTCCTTAACCTTAACCATGTTATGACCCATTGAGACTTGAGCGAACCGCCAATCGGCCGCGGGCATAACCAGAAAAACTCACTAAGCCGTAAAACGACAATAGAAGCGTAGCTGATTCAGAGAAAAAGGTCAATAGGGAAAAGAAAAAGCCTATAATGTTGTAAACAAGACCATGAAGCCACTTTATTTTTATCCATGAGTCTCTATAATTTGTTACAAATTGATTTCATCAAGCGTCCTCAAAAACAGATAAAAACATATGCTAACCCTAGATACAACAGCAACGATGCAGCAGCAGCTCCGATCTGCTTTTTCTCACTGGGTCGACCTATCAGATTCTCAGTGGGAGCGGCTGTCAAGCGTATTTTCAGCCCGCCGCACGGCCGCCCGCGAATTTGTCTCCCAACCTGGAGATAACGCCCACAACTTATATTTTGTTGTCAGCGGTCTCCTCCGCTTCTTCTATATCTCACCAGACGGCAAAGAAACCAACAAGGCGTTTGTCGCTGAGAATGAATTTGCCGGTCCACTGGCCAGTGCCGCCCTGGGTTTGCCCCTTTATTTTGGTATACAAGCTCTCGAAAATACGGAAATGCTTGTGGCTCCCCTAGCTGATTTTTCCGCTCTGTACGGCGCTGACCCCTTATTTGAACGACTCGGCCGCCGTCTGGCGGAGCAGCAGCTGGTGCGCAAAGAGCTGCGGATGCGCAGCATGCTGGAGAAAAACGCCCGCGAACGATATCTCGATTTTGTAAGCCTAAATCCGCTGCTGGCCGAACGCATTCCACAATATCATCTGGCCAGCTATCTCGGTATTACTGAAGTGTCGCTGTCGCGCCTCAAGCGGGGCATCGAGGATGGGGTTTAGACCAAATGATGACCCATCCTCGACGTTGATTTACTTCAGCAGGGGCCTACAATCAATAAAAGCCGATCTTAACAAATGATAAGGCGGTTCCCGAACATCTCCTTTACACTTCTCCATATTAGACGTGCTGATAATCAAATGAATCAACTAAAGAGCAAACAGGCGCAGCGCTGTGCTATTAAGCGATCTACAAGGAGTGTTTTCGTGAAAGTAGGATTTATCGGGCTGGGAATTATGGGCAGCCGCATGGCGGCCAATTTGTTGAGTAATGGGGTTGAGCTGATGATTCACAATCGCACCACAGAAAAAGGTGCATCCCTTCTGGATCAGGGGGCCACATGGGCGGAAAAACCGGCCGATCTGGCTGAAGCCGAGGTGGTATTTTCCATGCTGGCCCATCCGGATGCGGTATTAGCCTTGGCGCTAGGAGAAGGGGGATTTCTCAACGCCCTCCGACCCGGGTCGCTGTGGGTCGATTGTTCCACCGTTCACCCCCGATTTTCACGGGAGATGGCCGCAGCGGCGGCCGCGCGGGAGGTCCGCTTTTTAGAAGCACCGGTTGCCGGAACCAAACCACAGGCGCAAAATGGTCAGCTGGTCTTTTTTGCCGGTGGAAACGCGGCCGATCTTGAAGAGGTCACCCCGCTTTTGAACCATATGGGGCAAAAAATTGTCCACGTAGGGGAGCACGGCATGGCTACTTCGCTCAAAGTGGTGATCAATCTTCTGCTGGCTTCGTCAATGGCTACGTTTGCTGAAGGGTTGGCTCTCGGGGAGGCGTTGGGATTGCCTCAGGAAACGCTGCTCAATACCTTGATTGGTGGCCCCGTTGTCCCTTCTTATCTGGCTTCTAAGCGCGTCAAAATTGAAAATGATGATTTTGAGCCTCAATTTCCCCTGCGCTGGATGCAGAAAGATTTGCAGATGGCGGCCGTGGCCGCTTACGAAGCCGGTGTGGCCCTGCCGCAGACCAACGCCACCAAAGAGCTGTTTATGCAGGCGGTTCAGGCCGGTTTAGGTGACCTGGATTTTGCGGCAATCGTCAAATCCCGATAATTTTTCTTGCCGGTCGAGGGAAAAGGGATCTCGATATAATTTCACGTTAATTCTACCTTTCTAAAGGTCAAACTCAGCCGCCGCGTGCGTTTCCGGCCGTGATCGGCCTTTCGCGCCGGAATCCCGTGTTTCCAGTTGTAGCGCGCATCTCCATACATCATCAGCAGCGATCGCGGGTTGAGGTTGAGTTCGACCTTTTCCTTTGCAGGGTGAGTAAACTCCATGATGGCTTGCCCACCGAGGGAAAGGCTAAAAATCCGGTGTCCAAAACAAGGTTCGCAGTCGATGTGCGGCGCAATCCCCTGTCCTGGTTCGTACTCGTTGACAATAACCTGGTCGGGTTCCTCTTCAATTAACCCATCATACGTAAGTTGTTTGGCAATTCGATCCAGCCAACCTGGGAGCACCCCGAGATACAAATCGGCCGTGACGCGGCGCGCCCTATAGTCATAGCGATAGCCAAAATGCTGCACCCGCCGCTTCATACTCGTGTCCCAAGGCTGTTGATCCACTTTTTCGATGAGCCAGTCGTGATGAACGTTAGATATGTAATCTGATAGGTAAATCAGACCACTGATCCCAAACATGAGCCACTCTTATAAACTTACATTTTGTTGTCATTCGATATGATGATCCATCATCAAATTTGCGATATTTTCTAGATCCGCCGATTAAAATCGACGGCTAAAGGGGTGGTTTGCAATAAGGTTAGACTCATTAGCCCCGCATTTTAATGCGGGGTTGAAGAATTATCCCAAATGTCAACACGACCTAGAGAAGGGCAGCAAGAAAGATGAGCGGTCGCAGCATGCTGCGGCCCTACATCCTGACGTTATTCGATAACCGTTGACCTGATCGTTAAACCGGGACCCTTTCTACCTGCTCGGCCTGAATCGCCGTTAAGGCGATCGTGTAAACAATATCGTCCACCAGCGCCCCGCGAGAAAGATCGTTAACCGGCTTGCGCATCCCCTGCAGCATCGGCCCGATACTGACGACGTTGGCGCTGCGCTGCACCGCTTTGTACGTGGTGTTCCCGGTGTTTAAATCGGGAAATATAAAGACGGTGGCCCGGCCGGCGACCGGGCTGTTCGGGGCTTTCGTGGCGGCTACATCGGCAATCGCGGCCGCATCGTACTGCAGCGGCCCATCGATGAGCAGATCCGGCCGCTTGACCTGAGCGATGGCCGTGGCCTCGCGAACTTTGTCGACATCGCTGCCGGTCCCCGAACTGCCGGTGCTGTAGCTGATCATCGCCACTCGTGGTGGAATGCCAAAGGCGGCCGCTGAATCAGCACTTTGAATGGCGATATCGGCCAATTCTTCAGCTGTGGGATCCGGATTAATGGCGCAATCGCCATAGACCAACACTTGCTCGGGTAAACACATAAAAAAGACAGAGGAGACGAGTTTGGCACCCGGTCGGGTTTTAATTAACTGCAGCGCGGGCCGAATCGTGTTGGCAGTTGTGTGAACCGCCCCCGAAACCAGCCCGTCAACCTCACCTTTGTACAACATCAACGTTCCCAACATGACGTTGTCTCGCACCTGGTCGATGGCCATCGGCCGGGCCATCCCTTTATGGTGGCGAAGTTCAACCAGCAAATCTACATATTGATTGCGGAGCGGTTCCGGATCGAGAATGATTAAATCTTTCGGTAGTTCGACCCCGTTGGCCCGGGCCACTTCTTCAACCCGCTGGGGATTGGCCATCAGCATACATTGGGCGATATTGCGCTCGTGACAAATGGCGGCCGCCTGAATGGTGCGCGGCTCGTCACCTTCAGGCAGGATAATCCGCTTGTGGGCTGATCGGGCCAGTTCGGCGATTTTGTAGCGGAAGGCGGGGGGGCTAAGCCGCGGTTCGCGATCGGTGTCGCTGTAAGATTGCAGCCATTGAGAGTCAAGCTGGCGGGCCACGTGATCCATCACCCAGCCGATCCGCTCGCCGTCATCGAGAGGAACTTCGTTGTTATATTCCTGCAGGCGATTGGCTGTCTCATACGTATCGGTATCAACCTGCATGACCGGTAACCCGGTGGCCAGCGCCTGCCGGCACAGCTCCATCACTCGGGGATTGGGAGGATACCCCCCGGTCAGGACCAGCCCGGCGATTTGGGTGCCGCTCAGGGCGGACATCGACACAGCCAGAATAATATCTTCGCGATCGCTGGGGGTCACAAAGAGCGATCCAGCCTTGAGGGTGTGGACCATGTTTGGCAACGTGCGAGCGACAACCGTGTAGCGATCCACCCGTCTTTTTGAAATTTCTCCTGAATTGAGAATCTGCGCGTTTAAGTGCGCGGCCAGATCGCTAACCCGTGGAGAAACGAGATTTTGCTGCCACGGTATGCCCCCAATGAGTTTGAAATCCGGCCGCTGGAAGATATGGCTTTCACGCTGAATACGCATCAAATCGTCGAGCCACATCGTGTTGAGGGGGTTGATTTGCCCATCCAGGCCGGTGCCAACATTCCGATATTGATCGATAGGCACGTTGATTTTATTGATAATGGCCCCGATAATTTTCGGGTCATCTAACCCACCATAAAGGCGGGCCGCCGTTTCCAACCCTTCGTCCAATTCACTGACGCTTCTCGTCCCAAGACGGCCGACCAAAATTACTTCAGCGTCGAGCGCCTTGGCCATCGCGGCGTTTAACTCGTCCGCATACGGCTGTTGGGTGGTCGGAATTAACCCTTCCACCACGGTAATTTCACTCTCTCCGGCGGTGCCATGAACCAGGGCCACAATTTCCTCCATGAGGTCATCTTCATTCCCTTCGTTCATGAGGTTTTGAGCGCGTTGGAGCGTAATTGGATCAGGTGGATCGAGCTGCGTGGCATTACGAAGCATCGAGGTGGACCGTTCCGGCCCGACATCCCCTTCGGCCGGTTGGCTGATCGGTTTTGCAAAATGGATACGCAGCCCAAGCCGATCGAGGGCGCGCACAAGACCAATGGATACAGAAGTAAGGCCGGCTCCCGGCCCGGTTGAAGCGATAAATAACGTGTGTTTCATAAATTCGAATTTAAAGTGAGCAATAAACCATTGGAGTATTGTTTATGCGTGATTTGCTATTGCCGTTAAACAATCTTCAGCGATCATTCGCTCCTCATTGGTTGGAATGACCAAAGCGATTGTACTCTCCGTTATTGTAATTTTACCTTGATTTTCTTGTCCATGGGTCAAATTGTGATATTTGTCACATATAAACCCTAAAATTTGTAACTGACCCAAAACTTTTTCTCGGATTGCGGCGGCGTGCTCACCGATCCCACCGGTAAATATCAAGGCGTCGAGGCGGCCGAGGGGGACGGCCAGAGCGGCAATCGCCTTGGCCAGCCGGTAACAAAAAAGATCGATGGCGATTTGAGCCCTTTTGTGACCCGCTTCCGCTTCTTGCAGCAGCGTGCGCATATCGTTGCTAAGGCCGGATAAGCCAAGCAGGCCGCTTCTTTTGTTGAGCATTTGGGTAATTTCCGCCAGAGACCAGCCGAGTGTCTCGTGTAAGAAAAGATGGAGGGCTGGGTCGACGTCACCACTGCGTGTGCCCATCACCAACCCTTCCAAGGGGGTAAAACCAAGCGTTGTGTCAACAGACCGGCCGTTTTTAACCGCCGTAGCGCTGGCCCCGTTTCCCAAATGAGCGGAAATCAAGCACAAAGACTCATAAGGTTGATCGAGCAGCCGCGCTGCCTGTTGGGTGACGTACCGATGGCTGGTGCCGTGAAAGCCATAGCGACGAACCCCGTAATCGGTGTAGAGTTCATACGGAATCGCATAAAGATAAGCATGTGGCGGCAGCGACTGATGAAATGCGGTGTCAAAAACGGCGACCTGAGGTACGTCTGGAAACAGTTCGGTGGCGGTTTCGACTCCCAAAATGTTGGGCGGATTGTGCAGCGGGGCCAGGTGATTACATGCTCGTACGGCCGCCAACACCTCATCATTAATGATCGTGGACGCCTGAAACGCTTCTCCCCCATGAACCATCCGGTGCCCCACGGCCGCCAACCCGTTTTGCAATAAATTTTCTTCTGTTAACCGGTCAATTATTGATTCCAAAGCGATTTTGTGAGCGCCTTCAGGAATTGCCTTTTGATTTTTGGCGCCCTGGATTTCAAGATTGATTACCGCTTCAGGGGATCCTAATCGTTCAGCCAGACCGGTGGCTAATACGGTTAGATTTGGGGGCTGAAGCAGTGAAAATTTGAGTGAAGAGCTGCCGGAGTTCAGCACGAGAATGGGTGATGAGTGATGGGTGATGGGTGCTGGGTGTTGGGTGGTGGGTGTTGGATCCATTCTCTTCTCTCTTCTCTAAAGCGGGATAATGGCCACGGTTAATCGGCTCCGACACACAATTTTGCCATTTTCGTCGTGAATATCAATTTCCCATACGTGCAGGGTGCGGCCGAGCCGCAGCGGCCGGCATATCGCTTTGACCAGCCCCTCGCGCGGACCGCGCATATGGCTGGCGTTGATTTCAATCCCGGCTACGCGATGGGTGGTTGGATCGATGCACAGGACTGAGGCGACGCTGCCAATTGATTCGGCCAAAACGCATGACGCTCCACCGTGCAAATACCCCAGCGGCATCGTTGTTTTGTCGGAAACCGGCATGGTAGCCACGAGATAATCGTCACCCACTTCGGCTGCATGAATATCCAAAACAGCGGCCATGTTGCGGTGAAGAACGGTTTCAAGTTCTGAAACGGATAATTTATTTTTCCAAATAGCCATTCTACAATACGCTTTGTTCTGATTTCCCGTGATTGTACCATTTATTAGATAGGTTAGGCAGCAGGTTTGTAGCCTGTTTGTCGGGGGTGTATCACCCCTGCTGATTTTACTCAAGTTCCCCTCAGAATTTTTTGAGAACGGCAGGAAACAGGTTTGATTTTGACATAACTCCAGCGGTGATTGTAAGCGAGTTGCAAATAGAATACAGCCGCAGATTACAAGGATTTTCTGGTTTAAGCTGGGAAATTCGTGTCATACGTGAAATCTTGTGTTTAAATTTTGTACTTTGACCCCCTTAATCAACAAAGAGCGATTTTTAAGTTGGGGAACCAATCGGAATCATTTCGCGTTATGATGGGTGAAAAGGAATCCTTTTTTGATTTAAATTGCATGTTTGAGGATTCTTTAAGTGATATATAAAACCTTTTCAAATATTAACTATCCGCAGATTACGCAGATTTTCGCAGATTAGAAAGAGAAATCTGTGAAAATCCGTGTTAATCCGTGGCCTTTTTTTTGCAATTCTTTTTGTAAACTACTTAACCATGTTAAAAAATTATGAGAAAAAAACAATTGACAAAAGGAGTGAAAATGCTTCACAAAAAAATTGCATTGATGTTGGTTCTAGCGAGCTTGCTCATCATTGCTGCCTGTTCACCGGCTGACCCGGCCGTTCCGGCCGATTCTGAACCCGACGGCAGCACCGTACTGCAACCGGCCGATGATCAAGACGAGCCGGCCGTTGATTCTGAAGAGAGCGAAGCCCCTTCTGAACCTGCTGAGGAAGATGGGGTATCAGAAGAAACGACAGATGAAGTGGCTGAAGAGCCAGCTGAAGATGAGAATAACGATGCCGCTGAAGAATCGAGCGAGGAAGAAGCGGAAGAACCCGTCGCCTCGGCCGATTTACCGGCTCTTCCTCCTCTGCCACCAAGCCAGGGCGGTGGATTTGGCGGTGGTGGAGGAGGCTTGGCTACCTCCGAGTCGACGTCGATCCCGGTTGAAGGGGGTGACTTTGAAGGAGACATGGGTTTTGAGCCATTTAATCCGTTTGAAAACACCACGTTTGTGCTAAATGCCACTTTGCCGGCCGATTTTTCAACCGCCACCGTGTGGCAGCAGCCGGCCGTTTACCCAAGCCTTGATGAGGCCTATGCCTTGGCCAGTGAATTGGGTTTCCAGGCGCCACTTTATCAGGAAGCGCTCCCGCCCGAATCACGGGGTCAAATCGAGCAGCTTGGAGAAGGTGTTTTTCGCATGCCGTTTTACGCCATTCGCAATGATGAGTGGTTGACTTTGATGAGCGGCGGTGCATTTTATGAAAATCGCGGGATGCAAGATTCTTTTGCTGATGAAATCACGCTGCCCTTTGATCAGGCATCATCTCTGGCCGAACAGCAAATTGCGGCCTGGGGTGGCTTGAATTTTGAATACACCATCACCGATCAGGGATTTGGCAACGTGATGGTCCAGCGTCTAATTAATGGACAGCCGCTTGATTACCCCGAACTTTACTTCCAATTTGATAACCAGGGACAGCTGATTTTTGCCAGCTACAACGTCTTGTCTGATGTGGCTCCTCTGGGCGACTATCCGCTTATTTCACCTGAGACGGCCTGGGAGCAAATTCAGGGTGGGGTGATCGAAAATAACGTGTGGGTTAGCTATATATTTGATCCAAATATGCCGGTGGGTGAACCGGCGGTGATGCCTGTCGAGCCAGATGTTGAGTATCAATTCTGGCAGCGCACCTATGAACCGGGTGATGACGTGCGGTATGTTGGCTATCCTCAGATTTACCTGGCGGTCCAGGACGACAGCTTACCGCTCATGTTGGTGGATCAATACCAGGTTGTCGGACCGGCCGAGCAGTTCTTTGACCTGGTTAGCAACCGGCCGTTCCAAATTTTGATTGACGGGACGATCACGGCCGACGGCCGCACGATTGAAATGCGCAGCTGGGAATCCGCTGAGGATCTTGAGCCGCTCTTTTTGGAAGGGACCTTGATCCAGGAAGATATGGGCATGGTTCTGGAAACGTTTGATGGCCAGACGTATATGCTTCTCGATGTACCCGAAGACGTTGAAAACGGTCTCGAAGTGTATGTGTTCGGATGGCAAGCGACCGAATCAGAACTATTCTCCTTCCCGGTTTTGGATTGGATTAACATCGACAAGCGAATTGAATTTCCCGAAGATGAAATCATTGCCCTGCCCGAGCCGGGTGTGGTTGATGAGTACGATCCTAATATCGCTGAAGTTCAAATCGAAGAGGTCTCACTGGGTTATATTTATGTGGCCCAGTGGCCGCAGTTTGAAGAAAGCGACGTGTATGTTCAGCCTGAGTACGATATGCCGGAGGTTTTGCTGCAACCATTCTGGCAATTTACCGGTACCAATGACAAAGGGGAACGGATGACGTTTAGCGTTCCGGCCGTGGATTCAGCCTACTTCCAGGAGTAACTGCTGAGAAAATCCACTGCCAAACAGCAATCGAACATCAATATGGAACTTGTTTGGCACCTTTGTCGTTCTGTTTGTTATAAACCCGCCCGGGTTTAATACTCTCCACACAAAAAGGAGACGCGCACGCATCGCGTCTCCTTTTGCTTTTACTCAATTAGCCCACCAATTTCATCTTACGCCCGGCCGAGGACCGCAGCCAGCAGAGCCATACGTACAAACATCCCGTTTTTCGCCTGACGGAAGTATGCCGCACGGGGATCGCTGTCAACCGCGTCGGGAATCTCCCCAACCCGAGGCAGCGGATGCATGACGACCATTTTTTCTTTGGCCATTTCCATTGTTTCGGCCGTTATCTTGTAATAATTTTTGACCTCTTCGTATTGATCCAGGTCGGTAAAGCGCTCTTTTTGCACGCGGGTCACATACAGTACATCCGCATTTTTGATCACGTCGTCAACGGAGTGCGTTTCGCGCACATCAACCCCGGCATCGATGACGCTGTTCATCAGATTGAGGGGCAGGCGCAAAATCTCAGGAGAGACAAAACGCAGAGACACATCATACTGGAGCAGCAGCTTGGTCAACGAATGAACGGTCCGCCCAAAACGCAGATCGCCTACCATGGCGATTTTCAGGCCGTCAATTTGCCCCAGTTCATCGCGAATGGTGAACAGATCGAGCAGAGCCTGGGTGGGATGCTCCCCCGGTCCATCACCCGCGTTGAGAATTGGGACTGAGGCGGCATGGGCCGCCTCTTTGGCCGATCCAACCTGCGGGTGGCGTAAAATAATGACGTCGGCATATTGTTCCAGGACGCGCATCGTGTCACCCAGCGTTTCCCCTTTGCTGACTGAGGAAAATGAAACTCCGGAGGTGATAGGGATAACCGTGCCGCCGAGGCGCTGCATCGCGGAAATAAACGAAGAACTGGTGCGGGTGCTTGGCTCATAAAAAATACAGGCGGCCACTTTATCGCCGAGCAAGTCGAACGTTCCAGCTTGTTCGACCATTTCCCGCATTTCGCGAGTTCTGGCAAAAATATATTCAATTTTATCGCGATCAAATTGGGAAACTGAGAGGACATCCGAACCGGTTAAGGGCCCCTGTACAACCGGCCGGGTGGGCATCGTGTCGAAGTTAAATAACGGATTCATAATCTCCTTCCTAAAAGAAATCAGATGCTTTATTTCATCAATTCCCCTCCCTGTGGGAAGGGTTAGGGGGGGAAGTAACCCTCGCCCCCGACCTCTCTCCCACTCGGGGAGGGGAGAGATCACTTGAACAGTTTCTAAAGATTCATGAAAGGTAACTTCCAAAAATAATTTACAAGAATTTTTAAACAGAATTTGCCGTAATCACCCGGCCGCTGCCTGGTTCCGCTATCACCTGGCCGTGGGCAAAAACTTCTTCACCGCGCAAGATCACCCGTTTGATTTTTCCAACCACCTCCCGGCCGTCAAAGGGTGTCCACCCACAGCGGCTCAGGATATCACTGTTGCGGATCGTCGTTTTGACTTCTGGCTCAATTTCTACAAATGTATCTGGCTGCTCGGGTAGATCAAAGATTTTTTTGGGATTGTGATGCATCAGCTCGACCAGCCGCTTCTGACTCAGACGATTTTCAGTTACCGCTGTCCACATGAGCGGGAGCGAAGTTTGCAGTCCTACAATACCCGGTGGCGGGTTGGCCGACCGCTTCTCTTCAAGGGTGTGCGGAGCATGATCGGTGGCGATGCAGTCCACCGTGTCGTTGATATGTGACCACAGCGAGGCGACATCTTCCGGTGTGCCTAAAACGGGACGCATGTCGGCCAAAGGCCCCAGCCGTTCAAAATCACTCTGGTTTAAAAAAAGATGATGGGGGGCAACCTCGCAAGTTACTTTTAAACCACGCATTTTGGCGTCGGCGATCAGCTCAATTTCTTCTTTGCGGCTGACGTGAACGATGTGCACCGGCCGATCATAAACGGCGGACATGGCGATAGCCACCGCCATGCTTTGTTTTTCGGCGTGCAGAGCGATCGGTTTTTCCTTTGGCCATATTTTGAAACAGTCGATCAGCGTGGGGACGTCATCGATGCGCAGGGTGCCAAAGGTGTCGTTGAGGTAAATTTTGAGGGCGGCCGTTTGCCGCGCCATTTCCCCTAACGTAGACAAATGTTCGCCGCTTGCTCCAGCATAAAGACCAACATCACAGCGAATTGATTGTTGGGCGATGGTCAGGGTATCCGCCAATACGGCCGGTGTGGCGATCGGAGGGGAGGTATTGGGCATGGCCAATATCATCGTGATGCCACCGGCCAGTGCGGCGGCGGTCCCAGTGGCGAAATCTTCTTTGTGTTCCCCACCCGGTACGCGCAGGTGGGTGTGGACGTCGATTAAACCTGGAAGAATCATCAGTTTAGTCCTGAGTTCTGAGTGCAAAGTCCTGAGGTTTTGATATGAAGTTACGCATGAGGGTCATCCTTATCGAGGACTTAGGACTCAGGAGTTTTAACTTGATTAATTTGTTGACGGAGCTTTTCAGCGGCGTCTCTTGCTTTTTCGGCAAAATCATATCCGCGGCCGGCGTAAATAATGCCGCGGCTGGAGCTGATTAAAGGCCCGGCATGTTGATCGGGACCGTGAATGACGGCCGCTTCAAGGCTGCCTCCTTGAGCGCCAACCCCGGGGATCAAAAATGGAGCGGCCGGGGCGATGGCCCGTGCCGCCTCAAGCTCGGCGGGGTAGGTGGCCCCCACGACAAAGCCGATGGTGCCCTGGGAGGCGGCCGTCCATTCTCGACTGGCGCTCATTACTTTATAAGCCAGACTGTTGGCATCGGTCAGAGTTCCTTGAAACGCTTTGGCGGAGGGGTTGGAGGTGTGAGCCAGCACGTAAATCCCTTTATCCGGGCGGTTTTGCACGGCCGCCAGGACCGCATCGCCACCAACGAAGGGATTGACGACAAAGGCATCAACGCCCCATTCGTCAAATAATCCCTTGGCCCAGGCGGCCTGCGTGTGACCAATATCGCCGGCTTTGCAATCAATAATCACCGGAATGTGTTTGGGTATATAGGCGATTGCTCGCTCGAGGGCGATGATACCGGCCGCACCCCACTGCAGAAAAAAGCCGAGATTCGGTTTAAAGGCACAGGCGATATCGGCCGTGGCGTCGACAATCGCTTTGCAAAAGGGGAGAACCGGTTCATCCCATTGGTGGGTGGCCTGGATCGGCAGCTTCTCCGGGTCTGGATCGAGCCCGACACACAGCCAGGAGTTGTTCCGGGCTTGCGCCTCACGAAGTTTCTCTAGATAAGTTTTCATTTTTTGTTGTTTGGGTAGGTGAAGTTGTCGGGAGTGAAGGATAGCACGAAATAGGGGAATTTACGATTAATTCGATTATACGATTACACGATTGGTTCGATTAGATGATTTGTTCGATTATTCGATTAGTTTGATTATACGATTGGTTCGATTATACGATTGGACTTGACTTCGACAACGAGAAAAATTTAAACTTTTTAAAGAAACCCCGAACCAATCGAACCAATCGAACCAATCGAACCAATCGAACTAATCCCCCTCCTTCTCCCCATGGCTAACCATATCAATCACAATGGCGGTGGCCAAGATCGTAATATCATCTTCCCCATCCATAATGTTGATGCCGTAGGTATCGCTCCATG
>JASJCR010000037.1 GCA_030065875.1 Ardenticatenaceae bacterium
GCCGCCAGCTTCTCGCTCAGCGCCTCTCGACTTTCAGCCACCACCGCCAGCCGCTGCCGAAAATGGTTCCGGCCGACCTGACCCGTATAGCTGATGTCGGGTAGTTGAGTGGTAGAATCCTGATCCAAAAAACTTTCATAGCGTTGGGCTAGATTCTCAAGCGCACGATCTGATTTTCCGGACAGGGTCACCAAATAAGCGGGGAGATTATTCTTTTCAGCCTTTTTTTGCGGCAGCCGCGGGGCCGCTTCCATAATGACATGGGCGTTCGTGCCGCTAAATCCAAACCCGCTGATGCCCGCAATCTGCTGCTGCTTATTAGGCCAGGGAGAAGCAGCGGTTGGTACTTGAAACGGCAGCTCATCCCAATTGATATGGGGATTTGGTTCACTAAAATGTAGATGGGGTGGAATCGTTTGATGCTGAAAGGATAGAATAACCTTCAACATACTGGCCATTCCGGCCGCGCCTTCCAGGTGACCGATATTGGTTTTTACTGAGCCGATGAGTAAGGGGGCTTCCTTGCTGTGGGTGCGACTGTAAATTGTCCCTAAAGCGGCCGCTTCGATTGGATCTCCTAATGAAGTTCCGGTCCCGTGAGCTTCGATATAGCTCACCTGCTCGGGAAGCACGGCGCTGTTTGCCAGGGCTTGACGGATTACCTGCTCCTGTGATGGGCCGCTGGGGACGGTCAAGCCACCGCTGTTTCCATCCTGGTTGACGGCCGAGCCGCGAATCAGAGCCAAAATCTGATCCCCATCGGTCAACGCATCAGCCAGCCGCTTGAGCACCAAAACCCCGCATCCTTCACTACGCACATATCCATTGGCGGCCGCCGAAAAAGTTTTACAGCGGCCATCGGGTGAAAGCATGCGTGCCTTGGAAAAATTAATAGACATTTGCGGAATCAGGAGTAAATTGACTCCGGCAACCAGGGCCAGGTTACATTCACGATTGCGCAAACTTTGGGTAGCCAGGTGGGCCGCAACGAGTGACGAAGAACAGGCGGTATCCACAACCATCGAGGGGCCGGTCAGCCCCAAAATATATGATAAGCGGCCGGCGGCCACGCTTAAAACATTTCCCGTTCCAAAATAGGCGTCAATTTTCCGCATATCCCCCGCACCAATGAGCGACAGCGCATTATCAAAGCCGCTGGCGCCAACAAAGACGCCCGCCTCGCTGCCAAAGAGCTTTTCCGGGGCCACATTGGCGTTTTCCAGCGCTTCCCAGGCAACCTCTAAAATAAAACGCTGTTGGGGATCGAGGCTCACGGCTTCGCGAGGTGAAATGCCGAAAAACTGCGGGTCAAACATCTCCGGCTCCGCACAAAATCCGCCGTGCCGAGCGTACATTTTGCCCGGTGAATCCGGATTGTTGTCGTAAAATTCTGACAAATTCCAGCGATCGGCCGGTACCTCACCGATGGCATCTACGCCGTTTTGCAGCAGCTGCCAAAATTGATCCGGGGTATTGGCCGGCCCAGGAAAGCGACAGCCCAGTCCGATAACGGCAATTGGCTCAGCGCGCAAAATATCGAGTTTGGGCGCAATCTGCTTGGCGGCCATCGTCAATTTTAAGGGTGACATTTGGGTAATATGTTCGTTTATGTTGCTCATCTTCAATCTACCTCTGCGTTGATCCATCATCCCTTCTGCTGGAACAGTTGTTGCAAAATATCTTCATCAGATAAATCATTTAATTCATCGAGGAGCTCATCAACCTCGATATCTCGAGTGTCCTGGTCCTCATTTTGTGGAGCGGCAGCTGTTTTGGATGTTTGATCGCTGCCCAGGTCAAGATGGCTGAGGAGATAATCCGTCAACGCCTCAACCATGGGATAATCAAACATCAGCGTGGCGCGCAGCGTGCGCCCCAACCCCTGCTCTAACTGCTGCTTGAGCTCAATCGCCATCAGCGAATCCAAGCCCAAATCGAAAAACCGCTCCCGGCTCCCGATCTGCTCCGCCGTCGCCAGACCCAGCGTCTGCGCCAGCGCCGCCCGCAGGGCATACCCCAAATGCGCCGCCCGCTCATCCGCCTCCTTCGCCAACAGCTCGGCCATCAGCCACGCCGTCTGACCTGATGCCTCTCCCTCTTCCACCAGCTCATCGTAATACCCCGGCCGCCGCTCCGCCGGCCACTGCTGCACATAGCTCGCCCAGTTCACATCCAGCACCCCCACCTGGCGGCAGCCGCTCCCCAACAGCCGACCCAGACTCGTCAGGGCCGCCTCCGGCTCCAGCAGCTCGATCCCCTGCCGCGACAGCCGCTGTCGTTCTCCTTCTCCCAGCTCCGCCGCCATCCCAATCGACCCCCACGGACCCCAGTTGATGCTCAGGCTTGGCTGACCTTCCCCCGCTCGCCACCGCGACAGCGCATCCAGGAAGCTGTTCCCGGCCGCATATCCCCCCTGGCTGCGACTCCCCAACAGCGACGCCACCGACGAAAACAGCACCAGAAAATCCAGCTCCAACTCCTGACTCAGTTCATGCAGGTGCCAGCCCCCCACAACTTTTGGCTTCATCACCTCCCACACCCGCTCCCAGCTTTGCTGCATCAGCAGACCATCATCCAGCACCCCCGCCGCATGAATCATCCCCCGGATCGGTGGCTCCGCCCCAGCAATCACCTCCCGCAGCGCTGACCGGTCGCACACGTCGACCTGCACGATCTGTACCGCAACACCACGCTGACGCAGCTCGGAGACCTTGGCCGCGGCCGCCTCATCTGGTCCGCGCCGGCCCAGCAGCAGCAGGTGCTCCGCGCCCTGCTCGGCCAGCCACTCGGCCACCCGCAGACCCAGCGCCCCCAGACCACCGCTGATCAAATAGCTGCCGTCGCTGCGGATCGACACCCACGCGCCGGCCGGGTTCGCCGGCTGCAAACGCGGCAGGTACCGCTCCCCGGACCGATACGCCACTTCGCCTTCGCGCACCATTGCCTCACTCAGGGCGGAACGCACCTGCGCTCCCCAGGCGGACTCCTCATCCTGGGCCAGGTCGATGGACATCACCCCCCACTCCGGGTGCTCCAGACCGGCCACCCGGCTCATCCCCCACAGCGGTGCCTGGACCACCGTTGAGATCCCTTCATCTCCGCGGACGTGCCGTCCTTCCATCGTCACCACCGCCAGCCGCGGTGCCGGCTCCTGAGCGCTTTGCGACAGTTCCCCAACAATTTTTAACAAGCTGCCACACAATTGCTCCTGCAGTGCCGGCATTTCATGCGCCAACGAATCTGCAGTCACCTTTAAATCGTGGGCCGCAAATACCAGGCCATCAAAACGATCTTCGCTTCTCAGTTTTTCCGACAGCTGTTCAACTGAAGTTTCTTCCGCACCATCGCCCAAAGCCCGCAGCTGAGCAGCAATTACATCGCTCCCAATGACCAGCCAGCGCCGCTCGCCCACTTCATCAGCCGCAGGGGTCCATTCGCTCACCTGCCACGACGACTCGTAAAACCACTCTTCAGCTTCGACCTGCTGCACGCTGCGCTCTACCGCTGCCCGGCTGGCCCGACGCCCCTCAAAACCGACAATCTCACCAATCAGCAAACCGTCTTCATCATATATCCGAATGTCTCCCTTCATCCGCTTTGGCCCCATCGCTGACTCGGATGGGTGCGTCTGCGCATGGACCCACAGCGGTCTCCCAGCCTCTGCCGCTCGCAGCAGGCGGATCCGGTCGATGTGAAACGGGATGTACAAATAATCTCCGCTCACCAGCTCGGCCGCCAGCTCCGGCTCGCAGCTGGCCAGCACGTGAAATGCCGAGTCGATTAAGCCGGGATGCAGCTGATAGCGGCTTACATCTCCGAGCAAGCTCGTCTCGGCCGCTTCCATGCGACACAGTGCTTCCCCCTCACCGCTCCACAGCTCGCTTAGCCAACGAAACGACGGGCCCCAACCGTAACCGGTGGTTGAAAAACGATCGTAAAACGAAAAACCATCGCTGTTAACACTGCAGCGTGCCTGCACGGCAGCCAGGTCGATTTTGTCACTCCTCTCTCCCCGACGACCTTCAACCGCAACCCGACAGCTGGCGTGGGTTCGCCACTGCTCGCCACCCTGGCTGACAATCTCCACCCCATATTCGCCGTTCTGCTCCGGCTGCAGCAGCAGCTGCACCGCCGCCTCGCCTTCCTCTTCCAGCACCAGCGGCTGCGGAAACAGAATCTCATCGATCCGGCACCCTTCTTCTCCCCACGCTTCCTTGACTCCGGACAGCACCATTGAAATGTGCGATGCCGCCGGCACCACCACCGCGCCAAAAATCCGGTGGTCGCGCAAATAAGCCGGATGATCCGGGCTAAAGCGATTCTCAAACCGCACCTCACTCGAACGCGGCAGCGACAGCCGGCGACCTAACATTGGATGGGTTTTTTCCTCAGACCAAATCTGCTTTCCAGGAATGGATATCCCCTGCCAATACCGCTCGCGCTGAAACGGATAGGTCGGCAGGCTGACCTTCCGGCCGCCGCTTTCTCCATGCAGCCCCTCCCAGTCGATCTCCACCCCACGCACATACAGCTCACCCACACTCTCCAGCAGCGTCTCCCACACCCCACGACCCTTTCTCATGCTCGGCAGCCAGCTCCCACCCACCTCCGGCACGCACTGTCGACCCATCCCCAACAGCACCGGACGCGGTCCGATCTCTACAAAAATATCAATCCCCATCTCCACCAATGTCTCCATCCCCGACGCAAAGCGCACCGCCTCCCTCACGTGGCTCTCCCAATACCCACCCCGCAACATCTCTTCTCCACCCAGCTCCCCGCTCACGTTCGAGATCACCTTCACCTGCGGCTTGCGATAGCTCAGCTGCTTGGCCACTTCACCAAATGGACCCACCATCCCCGCCATCTCCGGCGAGTGAAACGCGTGCGACACCACCAGCTCCTGGGCTCGCACACCCTGCGCCGCAAAGTGACCCACGATCTCCGCAACCCCGCTCTGCTCTCCCGATATCACGATATTTCGCGGTCCGTTGAGCGCCGCCACCGACACCCCCGGCCGCAACATCACCTCCGGCCGCACCTCGCTCTCCGAAGCGAATATCACCGCCATGCTCCCCGTCTGCGGCTGCGCCTGCATCAGCCGACCTCGCGCCGCCACCAGCGCCAGCCCCTCTTCCAGGCTCATCATCCCCGCCACGCACGCCGCCGCGATCTCTCCGATGCTGTGCCCCAGCACCACCGCCGGCCGGATCCCCCACGATTGCCACACTTCAGCCAAGGCGTACTCCAGCGCGAACAACCCCACCTGCGTGTACTGCGTCTGATGAATCCGTTCATCTTCGTTTAACAAGATCTCCAGCAAATCGACCGGCAGATGCGGCCGCAGCAGCGTCGCGCAGCGCTCCAGTGCCTCCCGCGCCACCGCGCTGCTCTCGTACAGCTCGCGCCCCATCCCCGGATATTGGGATCCCTGTCCGGTAAACAGAAACGCCACCCTCGGCGTCCCCTGTGCCTCTCCCTCAGAGACGCCGCCCTTTCCGGCTCGATACGCCGCCAGCTTCTCGCTCAGCGCCTCTCGACTTTCAGCCACCACCGCCAGCCGCTGCCGAAAATGGTTCCGGCCGACCTGACCCGTATAGCTGATGTCGGACAGTGATTCCCGTTTCCCTTCGGCCAGGGAGTCGATATAGTGATCGACCAGGTCGTTTAAGGCCGTCTCGCTGCGGGCGGAGAGGGTTATTAGCTCTGCCGGCCGGGCAGATTGTGGTTTTTGAGACGTCTGAACCGGAGGCTCTTCGACAATTAAATGCACGTTGGTGCCGCTCATGCCAAAGGCGCTAAGACCGGCCCGACGCGGCTCACCGCTTGCCGGTGCTGACCAGGTTTGGGGACGTGTAGGGATTTGAACGGCCAGTTTGTCCCACGGAATATACGGATTAGGGGTTTCAAAATGCAGGTGAGGTGGAATTGTCTGATGCTTGAGGGCCAAAATGATCTTGATTAGACCGGCCACGGCCGCGGCCGTCTCCAAATGGCCGATATTGGTTTTGACCGATCCTACAAAAAGAGGAGGGGCATCCGCCTGATGACGCTCGAGGGCGCGGGAAAGAGCATTCACCTCAATTGGATCACCAAGTGAGGTACCGGTTCCATGGGCCTCGACATACTGAATTTGTTCAGCATCGAGATCGGCACTCTTGAGCGCCTGACGGATTAAGGCTTCCTGGGCCAACCCGTTGGGGGCGGTCATTCCATTGCTGCGGCCGTCGTGATTCACGGCCGAGCCGCGAATGACCGCTAAAATCTGGTCCCCATCGGCCTGAGCATCTGAAAGCCGCTTGAGGAAGACCATTCCGCATCCCTCACCCCGAACGTACCCATCCGCTTTTTGATCAAACGTGTGACAGTGGCCGGAGGGCGAGAGGGCTTTGAGGTTGCAAAAACTGATCGTGTGATGGGGGGCTAAAATCAGGTTCACCCCCCCGGCCAGCGCCAGGTCCGCCTCGCCTAAACGCAGGCTCTGGCAGGCCAGATGAACGGCCAATCCCGAGGAGGAGCACGTTGTATCCATTTGCATGGTCGGCCCATGAAAGCCAAACACATACGCTACTCGGCCGGCGGCAAAGCTGCGCGCATTGCCCAGCTTGGTGTGGCCGTTGATCAACGCTGCATCCCGACTGTTCATGGAAAATTTTGAATAATCATCCGTATCCAAACCGACATATACCCCGGTCCGGCTGCCTTTAAGCGCCTGGGGTGCATATCCGGCATGTTCAATCGCTTCCCAGCAAACCTCCAATAAAAGGCGGTGCTGCGGGTCGAGGCTTAGCGCTTCACGCGGGGATATCCCAAAAAATTCCGGCTCAAAGCGGTCAATTTCCCGCAAAAAGCCGCCCTGCAGCGTATACATCTTGCCGGGTGCATCGGCATCGGCATCAAAGTAGGCGTCGTGACGCCAGCGATCTGCGGATACGGTTGAAACCGCATCTACCCCGTCATGGAGCAGCTGCCAATATGCATCCGGATTGACGGCCGGCCCCGGGAAGCGGCAGCCCATGCCGATCACAGCGATCGGTTCCGGCTGCCGGGCCTCGCTTTCGGCCAGCTGGCTCCGCAGCTGTTTAATTTGTAAAAAGGCGCTTTTCAACAAATCGCGATAGTTTTCACCGTTGCCTGGGGTCGAACTCATTGATGACTCTCTGACTTAATTTGCGTCTGGGTTATTTGCTTCAAGCTCAGCAGCCAACAGGGCAGCCATTTCTGCATCAGAAAGCTGGTCGAGCTCATCACTGGAAAGCTGCGTTTGCTCATCCTCCCGTTCGGGATCGGCCGGCCGATCTTGAACGACGTTTCCACCAAACAGCTCATGAGCCAGGTGGGCTGCCAACGCATCCGGCGTGGGGAAATTCCAGACAATCGTGGCCTCCAGCGGATAAGTCAGCCATTTCTCCAAATCCATCGCCAGTTCCACTGCCATAACCGAATCGAGGCCATAATCGGCAAACGATTTGCCGTTAACCAGCGCAGTTGGGCTAAAGTGCAGACGGCGCGCCAGCCACTCATCGAGCCAGGTGCGGATTTTGCCTTGCTGCTCTTCGAGATTGGCTTCGGGATCGGCCGTGGCCACTGCCGGTTCCGCCTGCTTGGGTGCCGGTTTGACGGCCGGTGCCGGGGTGGGGCTTGATTGTTGGGGCGCGGCCGATCCAGCTCGTCGCAGAACCGGGTCCAGGTCGTGGTCTTCTCCGGCAAACGTCTGCTCTAAATCACCGATTTTGGCCTCATAACCCGAAATAATGTCTGAAATGGTTTGACTCGACTGCAGAACAGCGGCCGCTGAAGAGCCGTGCAGCGCCTCCTTAAGCTGTTTTTCAAAACGATCTTCAGCCCAGTGAGCGGCTCGCTGCATTTGAGCGTCCGGATTTTGTTTGTTTTGATAATGGGCAGAGGCGGCTAACAGGGCGTGGGTCGCCAGTTCACCAATCAAGCTGTGGGCCCAGCGGCTGGCGACCGCTTGATCGGCAAATTCGGCGTTGTCTCTCAGGCAGTGATGCATAATTTGATCGGCCGCTTCCCGCAGACGATTGACCATTGTCGGGGCGTGTAAAAATTCACCCACCAGCTGCTCTATATTTTCAAATTTATGAACCACCCTGGAACCGAGATACATATTGAGCGTTTCGGTTGGTCCCTCAAAAATGCGGAAAATGCGAGCGTCCCGCATAAGCTGGGGAGCAATATTGGTCTCGATATAGCCCCGGCCGCCAAGCATTTGAGTCAGCGCATTGCTTGTCTCCCACAAATATTCGGGGCCGGAGGTTTTACAGGCCACAAACGCCTCTTCCGGAACATCGAGGCCACGATCCAACAACTCGGCCGTTGAGGTGACCAGCGCTTCGACGGCGGCCGTTGCTGCGGTCAATTCACTAAAACGCATCAGGCTAACCGGGTTATCAAGGAGACGACCCGTGGCGATATGGCGACGGGTTGCATAGCGGTGCATCAGCTGCAGGGCGTGCTTCATCCCCCCGACACCAACCGCAGCCATCACCAGCCTCGTGTACATCATGGCGTCCAGCGCCGTAGTCTCCATGCCATGACCCGCCTGCCCCAGTAAATTTTCGGGGGCGACGTGCACGTCATTAAAGATCACGCTGTTTTGAATGAGTGCTCGCATCCCCGTCGTGAGCGCCTCCGGACCGTGACTCAACCCGGCCGCTCCCTGCCGCACCACAAAGCCGGATATCCCGATGGGATTATTATTTTCATCATATTGCTGGGCGAAGACATTGATGACGCCCGCCCAGGCGGCAGCGCCAATCCAGCTTTTCTGCCCGTTAATCAGCCATCCACCCTGTCCATCGGGGACGGCCGTGGCCGCAATACCGCGCGGATTTGAACCGGCAACCGGTTCGGTATAAGCAAAAGAAGCCAGTTCCCGGCCGCTGGCGATAATCGGCAGCAGTTCCTGTTTAACGGCCGTGGTTCCATATTTGATGATCGGTCGGGTCCCCAAAATGTCATTGACGATAATAAACGTGGCCAGGGTTAAATCGATGCCTCCGAGCTGCTGAAACACGCGCAGGGCATCCCGATTATTGAGTTCAAGCCCCCCATATTCGGCCGGTACCTGGAGACCCAGGATGCCGCGGTTGCCAAAATCGAGCAGGACATGGGGCAGCAGCGTTCGCCTTTCATCCATGATTCGCGAATTGACTCTTGAATTGGCATACGGCCGCAGCCAGGCGATCAAGGCATCCGCTTTTTGCCGGCTCTCAGCTTCGTGAGCGGCCGATTGTTGATTTTGAGGCGCTTTCTCCACCGCTTTCAGGCGCGGTTGGGAGCCGTTGTACAGCGAATTATGGAGGGTTGGGAAGCGATTTTTGGCGGTTGTGACTTCCGGTATCATTTGCCAGGAATCGACGATGGTCAATTCTCCTGCCAGATACATTGCCCGGCACGCCTGGCGCTGAATTTTGCCGCTCGATGTCCGAGGTATCGTGCCGCTTTTGAGGAGAAGAATCGCCTCAATTTTCAGACCAAAATACTCCCAAATTTCTTGCTTCACCAGCTCAATTACCTCCGCCAGATCGGTTGAGCGCTGCTGTCGTCGGTTGATCTCATGAGCGATAACCAGCTGTTCCTCTCCACCGCGCTCAACGGAAAAAGCGGCCCCCAAATTGGGTTTGAAAATAGCGTGGCTCTTTTCAACCACCGCTTCGATGTCCTGCGGATAGTAATTTTGCCCGCGAATAATGATCATGTCTTTGAGGCGGCCGGTAATATAAAGCTCTCCCTCGTGCATAAAACCGAGATCCCCGGTGCGTAAAAACGGCCCCGCTCCGGTATCACTTAAATAAGCCTGAAATGTTTCGTGGGTGGCGTCGGGTCGCTGCCAATACCCATCAGCGACGCTTGGGTCTGACACCCAAATTTCTCCAACCTCATCCGATTGACATTCGGCGTGGGTATTGAGATTGGCAATGGCGATATGCATGTTGCTGACGGGGGGACCACAGCTAACTAAATCGCGCGTTCGCCGCTCTGCTGTAACCTCTTTATTCACGGGGATGACCCGCTTGTTTTCCAGAGCTTGCGCATCTACGGTGAGCGTTTTAGGGACCGTCAGCGGTTTTTTTGAACTGACGACCAAAGTGGCTTCAGCCAATCCATAAGCCGGGCAAAAGGCTTCCGGCCGGAATCCGGTTGACGCAAACCCATTTATAAACCGCGTCATGGTGTCTTCTCTAACCGGTTCAGAGCCGTCCGCGGCAGAACGCAGAGCGCTCAAATCAAGCGTTTCTTTTTCTTCTGCGGAAATTTTTCGAACGCAATAGTCAAATGCGAAGTTCGGGGCTTGGGTGTGGGTAATGCCATAATGAGAAATAGCCTGCAACCAGCGGAAAGGGTGTTTAACAAACGTCATGGGAGCCAGCAAATACGCTGGAAAACCTGTAAAAAGGGGCTGCATTAACCCGTCAACCAGGCCATAGTCGTGAAAATAAGGAAGCCAGGTGCTGGATTTGGAGCTGGTCGAATAACCCCAGGCATCCTGGACACAGGCTGAATGGTGCATGAGGTTGTGATGATTAATCATGACTCCCTTTGGTGTAGAGGTTGAGCCAGATGTGTATTGCAGATAAGCCAGGTCATTTGCAGAGAACGTCGCCGGCCGCCAACCAGCAGTTAGATCCTCAACCTCCGTATCCGTTGCCAGACTTTGCATTGATTGAAATTCCGGAATTTGATCATAGGCTTCCGGCATCTGAGCCAATATTTTGCTGTTTGTTAACACGACAGACGCTTGAGAGTCGATGACGATTGATTGTAATCTTGGAAGCGATTGCTTTAATCTTGGATCTGGTGGTGGTGCGGGAATGGCCACAACACCGGCGTACAGGCAACCTAGAAAGGCACTTAAGAAATCTAAACCCGGATGATAAAAGAGAATGGCCCTCTCCCCCTTCAACCCCTTTTTATCCAAAAAGGCCCCAATAATTTGAGCATACCGATCAACTTCCTCGTATGTCCACGATACCGGTTCATCAATTTTGCCATCGACAAGAAAAGTGTAAGCTAATTTTGATGGCTGATGTTGAGCCCGCCACCGCAGAACCTCAATAATCGTATCAAATCGGGGAATTTGGGTTGTCATGAAATCCTCTCATTTTGATTGTTAAAATCCAAAAACATCTGGGGCAAATGCCAAAAAGAAACAGCGAATAACGGGCATTTGTCGCCAGCAATCGAGAAAAATTATTTAGATTTAGGTAAAAGCTCTGGGATGCGCCACGTTTAATGTTTTTTGGGTTGAAAAGACATTAAGAATTCAGGCATCATTTTCCGTCTCATTATTGAGTCCCGGCCGCCATTCGACAATGCAGAAGAATTCATATTTTTTTTGATGGCAGATCACACGGAAGTAGGCTCAAAGTCACAAGGCTCGGTATGAATATGGTAAATAGGAACCGTGAAATCACATATCTACTGGCAGTTACCCTTTTACGATCAGGTCAAATGAACCGCAGATTTTAGATTGTTAATAAAAAATGAGAGAGAAATAGACTTAAATGCTTCATTAAGAGGAGGGTTCATTTTAATTGAATTTACGATATTAATTAGAATAATTGGCGATCATTCACGCCGGTTAAAAATTATTTTGGTCGATCGTATTGAGGGTCAACAATTCATTTTGGTCCAGGTTAACCCACGCCCACAATATGATATCTACCTGATCTCTCACAAAAGGCAACTTTAATTTCAAAATCTGGAGATAGCTGCGCATTGTTCCTGGTGAAATAGATAGCTTCTGCGAAATCTGGTCGCTGCGCAGGCCGATAGCCAGATATTTTAAGATAGTGATCTCTTTGTCTGTTAACTCCGGCTTTATTTGGCGCATCGAGTCCAAAATAACTTTAAAAATCGGTTGGTCCAGAACAATCTCGCCATCATTTACCCGATGGATGGCATCGATAATTTCGTCTCGCGATCGGCTTTTTTGAATGATTCCTGAGATGCCGTTTACCATATATCCCCAAATCACGTGTTTATCAGGCACGTCTATCATCGCTAAAAGCTTTGGCGTTTTATTTTTCCCATTCTTAAAAATCGACTGAGCCAGCTGAATACCAGAAATCTTTTCCAAATCGTAATCAAAGATCAACAGGTTTACCCCCTGTTGGCAAAAATCCAGCGCTTCCCTTCCATCGCAGGTTTCACCCACGACATAAAAGTTTGGTTCAGCACAAATTATCTCGCGAACAGATTTTCGAAAAACGGGATGCTTTAAGGACAGTACAATATTTGTCTTTCCATTATTTGAGTGTGGAAACCAACTTTCGTGCTTTCCCATCACAGAAAATTCCCTTCTTGATACTCGATAACTATCTGAAATGCACTGTATTATTAGTGTCTGACTCGCTTACTGATCTATTCAATTTTCAATAAAGGTATATTTATATCGCTTGAGGTCGATAATTTTGCCCAATTTTATCGTTAAGTGGTTGAGGAAATGATTTTGTTCCCTGATAGGCATTATGACAAATAATGAAGCGAGGATCATGATAAGTGAATCATGTTTTTATGATGATTTTGGCAGGGACAATATATAACTTTAATACCAATGGCTATATGCAGACTTATTCAGAATCAATCGCTTTGAAATCAAATATTTCCTTTTGATCGAGGTTTACCCAGGTCCATAGGACCATATCAACCCGATCCTTGACAAACGGCAGTTTTTGCCTCAATCCGTGAAGGTAATTCCGTAATGTTTCCTGTGAAATATCAAGCTTGCCGGCAATTGTTTCATTGCTGCTTCCAATCGCCAGATGCTTCAGGATAACGATCTCCCTCTCCGTTAATTTTGGTTTTATTTGACGAATCGAGTTCATCATCAGCCGTCGAATTGACTGATCCAAAACCACTTCCCCCGTCATCACACTGCGCATTGCCGCCAAAAGCTGCTGCTGCGTCCGATTCTTGGAAACGATACCGGAAACCCCATTCGTCAGGTATCCCCAAACCACATGTTTTTGCGGAAAATCAATCAAACCCAATACCTTAATCGGCCGGTTGGCCTGGATTTTTGTTAATTGTTCCGCTAACTGTATCCCGGTGATTTTTTCCAGGTCAAAATCGAGAACCAGCAGATCAACCGCGTGCTGCTCACAAATCATAAACGCTTCAGACCCGTTTCCGGTGGCTCCGATTAATTGCATATCTGGTTCAGATTCAACTGCCGCGCTTATGGTTCGCCTAAAAATTGGTTGTTTTAACGAAACGACGATGCGAATGTTATTGTCTGTTGCATCCATAGACGACCGTTTATTGAGGCGTTCTAAAGCCACAAGCTCTTTTCCTCTAATTTGTAACAGATCTCTTTTTGATTGGCGTCGTTGGGGGTTAGCCGGTAGATTAATTTTTGAGACCGGCCGAAGTGACCTGGTTGGTTAGCCTTTCCTTATTAATTATGAATAAATATCGTGACCATTATATTTCCTTATATAAAATGAAAATGACAAATACTTTTCACAAAGATTAGTAGGAATATATTGGCCAACACCTAATTATTACTTAATGATTTGGCACCGTTGTAGTATATATGACATAAATTTCCGGCAAAAAAGATATATTCTTTAATCACCTTCGACTTCAAATACAAAAGCTGAAAGTTCGGCGGTACTATGCTTAAAGTCACAGTAGTTTTATGGCAGAATCATGATGACTACGGTACTATTTATTTATATAATGTTAACAATCCCTTATCATTTTTTATCATTGCGACTAGGAGGATCAAATGTTGGCGCAAATCATTTATAAATTGACTCAAAACGTTAAGCTGCGGGAGCAGTTCCTGGCACATCCTGAATTGGCTTTTAACCTTAATAATCTTAACATTGAAGAACAAAATGCCCTGGCCTTAGTTTTGAAAAACGAAGGTTGGCAAGAGGAACCGGGACACGAGGTCCGAGTTGGCTGGGGGCCTGGCTTCTGGGGAGCCTAAATTTTGGAAATCGTTCAAGATTTTCGAAATGATTTTTCTCAAGCGGTTGAATCGATACGTAGTCGATCGAGGTCGACTACGTTTGTTTATTTAAATCAGCTTCCCTCAATTTGCTATCGAGCAATCAACCAGAGTCCATGCGATTTTTCTCTGCTGTTAAAATTGATCGATACGCTTTGTGATTCAATTGTTCTCTTTGATGACGTGATCGATGATGAAATTGATGCTGCTGAATGGCAAGATCGATTTCCCTATGCTCAAACGACCACCATTGCGCGGGCGTCGGCCGTCAATGTGGCTTCTGTCTTGTTGGGCTTGGCCTGCCTTGATCTGGCGAAAATAAAACCTTTTTACAGCTGTTCACAAACTGCGGCCGAAGAAATCCAGCAGCAATTTTTTCAGGCGTTTATCGAAACCTCGATCGGCCAACAAATGAGTGTAGGGTTAACCCCACATTCCCTGGCGGAAGCGTGGCAAATTGCGGAGCAAAAATCTTGCCCTTTTTATCAATTTGCGGCGTGGAGCGGTGCTCGGCTGGCCACAGATGATCATCATATCCACCAGCAGTTTCTCGATTTTGGGCGCCTGGTTGGGCTAATCATTCAGATTAGTGATGATGTCAACGACTTGTGGGTCGACGGAGAAAAAAAAGGGGATATCGCGGCTGGGATCATCAGCCTGCCCATCGCTTATACGCTCTCCGTTTTGCAAAATGAAGCATTGGAAAATTTTAAAACTCTGCTAAAAGAAGCTTCACACAGCACAGATAAAGAGGCGGAAGCTTATGACGTCATTATCAATTCTGGGGCGCTGCAATACCTCCGCATTGAACTTTACAGTCTGACGCTTAAAGCTTCGGCCATACTTAATTCAATTGGCAACGAAGAAAACACGGTCGAAGGCAAAGCTTATTTATCCGAAATATCCGGTATAAAGAACTTTGAAACACTCTCCATCTAAAATAAATTTGATCTTTTCCTGAAGTGACTGGGGAGAAAATAAGCAAAGGGGATATTTTGCAAGTCGCTCGCAAAAACAAACAACGTCAAACCGATAAAGTTAAAGCCTTAAATGTCCACTCCTTCCAACAACAATTTGTGTTTGGTTTGAACCTTATATTGGCGGTCTTTGCATTATTGGCGATTTTAATCAGTATCCACCACATTTCCACCCGCCAAGCACCCAATGAGGGGATTATAGTCACCCCCAGAAACTTTATTGAATTTGTTGATCCCCTGGGGCCGGCAAATAATCTTCTCCTTCACGGAGATCAAATCATCGCCATCAACGGCATTCCGCTTGAAAATCGCGAAGCAGCTTCAAATGAGCACTCGCGGGCGCTCCAAGCAAATGAGCCAATCACCTTTAACATTTTAAGAGGTGCTCCTGGAGAACCCACGTTGGAAAGAGAGGTGACCGTCCCCCTTTCCAACGGCTCATTTCTGCAGCTGATTATTCAATTAAGTCCAATTTTAACGGCCGCCTGTTTCTGGCTAGTCGGTTTGCCAACCATCATTTTTAAGCCCGATAACCGAGCCGGCACCCTCTTTACCGTTTTTTGCTTCTTATGGGCCGCCTTTATTAGTATTCCCTCCGTTCCCGAATCGACCGGCAGCTGGATTCTCCCCTTCCTGCCGCTCATCACCTGGCTCACCGGAGCCACAACGATGATTTTCCATTTGGAATTGTATTTTTCAAAGAAACCATCCCCCTGGTACCGGCGGCTGTTTATTTTGATTATCACAATTTCTACAATCGGAATGGGTTTTGAGGTGGTTCACACCTTCTTCCGCTCCCCATTTATCGATCAAGTGTCGGATGTTAGCCGCTCTTCCTGGATTATTCTTTCTATCGTGGTCATGCTTATACTCCTAATAATGAGCGTAACCCAAAATCACGATCAAACCCTTAAACGTTCGGCTCGCATTATTGCCGTCGGCAGTTTTACCGCCTTTATTCCGCTCTTTTCCTTTTCTCTCATTCCGGATCTTTTATCAAATGTCCCGGCACTACCCTATCTTGTTGCCGTATTCCCCATCATTCTGATCCCCCTTGCTTATCGGTATTCAGTGGTCAAACTCGACTCGCTCAATTTTGCCAACTACGCCACCCGCTCAACCTCTTTTTTGATTACCTCCGCAATTTTTTGTGCAGTTTACTTTATCATTGGCACTTTACTAAATTCGTTTTTCCCTCGACAATTCCCACCGGTCACCACCAGCATGATCGCTCTGGTGTGGCTGCTGGCCTTCTTTTATCGTCTGGGTTACCAGCGCGTTCGCATTTTTATAGATCAACAGCTGTTTGGCGGATGGTATGACTCGGTAACCATCATGTCGAAAGTGGCCTCCAATATCGAATCAACAGCGGCCGATACCCACATCCCCTACACTTTCTGCAAAACAATTCAGGAATCTATGCGCCTGACGTTTGTTGATTTTTACTGGCCAAATGATATAGGAGATCTGGTCTGCATCGCCAGTGTAAACATCGGCACAAGCGATGATACACCGCAATCTCTCCCGCCCGAATTGTCTCCACAATTGCAGGCTGTTTTTAACGAAACTCCTCACGCCCTTTCACCGGAAGAGCTGCTAAAACGCATCAGCCTGCTCGCTCCCCAAAACTCAACCACCCAATCACTCCGATTTTCTCCCAATGCAAGCTTGATTCTTCCCGTGCTATACGAAGGAGACACCTATGGATGCTATGTCCTGGGCTACAAGCGCAGTCGAGACGTATTTTCAATATCCGATTTAAAAATCCTCAATATTGTATCCAGCCAAACGAGTCTCGTTCTTCATAATATTCACCTGCTCGAAAGCCTGGAAAAAGAAATCCACGAATCTGCAAAATATCGCCGAGAAACGGTTCGGGTGCGAGACGAAGAACGAAAGCGGATTTCCATTGATCTACACGATCATATTATTCAGGAATTAGTAGGCCTTAAATATGAAGTTTCTACGCTCATCTCCCCCACCGCGATCAACGGAAATTCTGAAGATATCACGCTGGCCTTCCAAGAGAAACTGTCGGAAATCATTTCAATGACCCGCGACGTTTGCTATAATCTGCGTTATCCAACCCTTGATTTGGGGTTAATTCCCAGCATTCGCTCTCGAATCACTAAGTTTGAACTTGATAGCGGGCTGGATGTTGCCCTACATTTAGAAGGGGCAACCGATATCCATATCCCCGAAAATATCGCTCTCTGCCTATATCTGGTTGCCAACGAAGCGTTGAACAATATCATCAAACACGCTCAAGCAACGGCCGTTAATGTCATCATCCAGTTTTCTCCGCAAAAAATCGTCTTGACCCTGGCCGATAATGGCCAAGGATTCAAAGTGCCCCTGCGTTTAGGTGCCTTTATGGACAATAATCATTTCGGATTGGTGGGCATTCGGGAACGTCTCGACCTGCTGCAAGGTCAACTGCTAATACATTCAGCCCCTGGAGAAGGGACATTGATCACGGCTGAAATACCCTTATATCAAGTATGAATAAATGGTAGAGTAACTTAAATGAGTAATTCAAATTCAAAACCAACAATTTTAATTGGTGACGATCATTCAGTCGTGCGGTCTGGCCTAAAAAAAGAGATTGAACGTTTAACCGATTACACGGTGGTCGGCGAAGCCATCAATGGGCATGAAGTGATCGAAAAAGCGTGTGAGCTGCGTCCAGACGTCATCATTCTCGACATTAACATGCCTGAAATGAACGGAATTGAAGTGACCAATAACTTGAACGATCAAGGGTTAACGCAGCATATGCAACAAAATAACGGTCACTGGCCCCCTTCAATATTAATTTTAAGTGCCCACAGCGATCCGGAATATGTCTACTCTCTTTTTGCCAGCGGAGCCAAAGGTTATTTGTTAAAGGATGAACCCCCGGAAGAAATTGTCAACGGCATTCGCCAAATCTTAGAAGGCAATCCGGCCATCAGCCTGCCTATCCAAAAAATCCTGCTGCGTCGCCGCCAGGAAGTCAACCACCCACTTAGCGTCCGTGAACTGGAAGTGTTAAAGCTGATGGCCCGAGGGTTTACAAATGATGAAATCGCTGAAAAATTGGTCATCACCACCGGAACCGTCAAAAATCACGTCACCAACATCTACCATAAAATTCCTGAAATTCGGTCGAGATCAGAAGCGGTCGCCTGGGCCTGGATGAATCGCCTGGTGAGTGTCGAATCTTAGATCATGGTGCAGCAGACTTCCTGAATCGATCCATAATTTAATCCTTAAATCCTTGTTCTTTAATTCGGATGAGATTCCTCGCTGACGCTCGGAATGACAGTTGGTTTGCTTAATGATTTTAATGGCTAACTCAAGTTGCGGCCTTATTGAACAGCCTATGAAATATGAAGATTAAATTTGTCGTTTGTTAATTGAATTGTCATTCCCGCAAAGGCGGGAATCCATTAGATTGCCACCGATGGATCCCCGCTTGCGCGGGGATGACGGCCTGTTTTCGATTATAATCGGATTACCAAATCAGGTTGTGTTGACATTTGTGATATTTCTTCAACCCCACATTAAAATGCAGGGCTAATAGGCCTGGTCTGATTGCAAACCAACCCCGTAGCCGTCGGTTTTAATCGACGGGTATCGGTTTTATTCGGCGGATAGAGAAAATGACGATGAACCGTCAAAACGAATAAAAAATCGCCATAACCTAATTGCGATTCACTCAAACCCCGCTGAATGCTGAAAATCCACCGTCCACTGCCACGACGATTCCGGTCACAAAAGCGGAAGCCGGGGAAAGAAGCCACAGCACCGTCCCCAACAAATCCGCCGGTTCACCAAAGCGCCCCATCGGGGTATGATCGATAATGGTCTGACCGCGCGGGGTGAGCTCACCGCTTTCATTATAGAGCAGCGCGCGATTTTGCCTGCCAACAAAAAAACCGGGGGCCAGTGCGTTTACCCGAATATGCGGGCTAAATTCCTGGGCCATGTGAACGGCCAGCCACCGGGTAAAATTGTTGATCCCCGCCTTGGCGGCCGCATATCCAACCACGCGGGTCAGCGGGGTAAAGGCGGCCATTGACGAAAAGTTGAGGATAACCCCCTCGTTTTGCTGCGCCATCTGCTTTCCAAAAATCTGGCTGGGCAAAATGGTGCCCAATAAATTTAGATCAAAGACAAACTGCAGAGCGTCCTGAGGCAGGTCAAAAAATGATTGGTCCACATTGGTGGTTGCCTGAGGGTGATTGCCGCCGGCGGCATTGATCAGGATGTCGATGCGGCCGTACGCCTCGATCACCTGCTCGGCCGCGGCTGAAAGAAGTGCCGGGTCCAGCACGTCGGCGTGAACCACCATATACCGGCCCGGTCCGGCCTCGAGCGGCGTCCGGTAGCGCTCTGGTATTTCCAAATTGCGGTCAACAACGGTGACGTTGGCCCCACACCCAACCAGGGCGCAGGCGATTTCACCACCCAATACGCCGGTGCCGCCGGTGATGACGGCCGATTTGCCGCGAAAATCGTACCAGTTTGAGACCTCTTGCAAATTCATTTAATTATAAAGTCCATTGTAAATAAAACCGTAGGGCCGCAGCATGCTGGCCCTAAAAATAGCAGTGTTGGTGGCTCTGCCCTAATCGGCTAACGAAACGATGAGCGGCGGAAACCCCTCCACAGCAGCCACCACAAGCGATCCCTCAGCCGTTTCATGAACGAGAATCGCGGCTCGGCCGTTGGCCGTTTCGATCAGTCGGCTGCCGTCCGGCGTTCCCTGATTGGCGTGGAGCCGTCCTGGTCCCTGTAATTGAAAGCTGATGCGGCGTTCGTCATCAATGACGGCCGTGTCCAGGTCGTTGACCAGCTGAACAACGACGCGAACGGCTGAACCTTCGGCCGGTTCCACCCAGCCGTGCAGTTTGGCAGCCGCTTTTCCCCCGCTGCCGGTCAGCGTCTGCGTAATCGCGTGGGTGATTTGCCGCCCGTCGGCCATCGTTCCCTCAGCCCGCAGCTCGTTTTCCCCCGCTTGAAAGGGAATCATCCACACCAGCCCACCGGCCGGGAAAACCGCCGGGTTGACAAATTTTACCCCGTGCGACCGGTCGTTGACCCACAGCTCAACCCGCTCGCAGTTTGAATAGACCCGCACGCGCTTAATGACGCCCGGCAAGCCGCTACGCAGCGGCCAGGATGGGGATTCGATCCGGCAGACCGGGGTGGCGGTCTGCCGCGCCTGAAACAGAGCGTAGACATCCTTGAGGGTACCGTCACGGGCCACCAACCCTTTTTGGTTGACATAAGGTATGGGGTTCTCCGGCCGGAGCGGCGTGCCAAAATCCTTAAACACCCATTGGGCGGTACCCGCCAGACGGGGCAGCCGCTCCTGAACCTGCAAATGCCATTCCATCAGGTCCAGGATGTAGCTTTCGCTCCAGTCGCTGTCGAGACTGGCCCGCGCTTCCCCCTCTTTTGACAGGGCCACACCAGGATTTTCTTCATGCGTCGTGTGGTGGGCGATGTCGCGGCGGAGATGGGGGCCGCCGTTGTGCCGGCCGACGTGGCTGTCTCCTCCCCATTCAGCGTGCAGCAGGCGTGGAAAGCGGGTCATGGCGTCCTCCAACACCAGCTCGTAATCTTCATAACGACCGCGATACCAGCCCGACCAGATCGAAGGGGAATACACATCCACGATGGCCGCGCCACGATCATAGCGGCGCAGGGCGGTCAGGCGCGCGGGGTCCAACCGGCGGGCGCGGTCGTGAAGCTCACCCAAAAAGGCGTACACGTTGTCGTCGGTGGTCTCCGGGTGCTCGCTTTCCCAGTCGAGTTCGTTCCCTAGCCCCCAGAAAAAAATGGACGGCCGGTTAAAATGCTGATCGATCATCTCGTCCAGCATCATGCGCGCTTGAGCCTTAAAAAGATCCCGGCCGATTCCCCCGCGACACCAGGGCAGCTCCTCCCACACAATCAGCCCCAGTTCGTCGCAAGCGTCGAGCACCGCATCCGCCTGGGGATAATGACCCAGCCGCACAAAATTAAAGCCGGCCGCCTTGATTTGGGCCATTTCCTGACGGCTGAGCGCATCCGGGACGGCACTGCCAAATCCGGCCCAATCTTCGTGGCGGTGGGTGCCGCGCAGCAGCAGGCGTTCGCCGTTCAGATAAAACGGACCCCCGGCCGGGAAGTCGTACGTGCGAAAGCCAATCCGCTCTTCAACTTCGTCGGACAGCCGGTCGTGCCGATACAGGCGGGCAAGAAGGGTATAGAGAGCCGGCTGATCGGGCGACCACAATTCGGGCTGGTCGACAGACGGCAGCCGAAAAGTGAAGGTCGATTCGGCAATCGGCCGGCTGGCTTGCCAGATGGGCGTGCCGTCAGCCCCTTTCAGTTCCAGATGCAGCGACACCCCGTCAAGCGGCCCGTCGCAGACGCCGTTTAGGGTAAGCTTGGCCTGAAATTCATCCAATGCGCTGGTGACATGCAGCCGCACCAGACGGGTGGCCCCCGTGGTGTAGCGCCAGACGCTGCGCGTCAAACCCCCATACAGGAAAAAGTCCGATAGATCTGAGGGGATCAGATGACGGTCCGGCCGGTTGTCGACTTCAACCCGCAGCGCCCCGGCCGGGTGGGGAATCTCAACGTCGAAAGCGGTATACCCCCCGGCATGACGCCCGACGGTCTCACCGTCAAATGAAACGGTGGCTTTCATCGCGGCCGCTTCAAAACGGACAAAATAGCGGGCGTGAGGTGGAGAAAAGTCAGCGGTTATCTCGCGCTCATAAACACCGATCCCCCGACGGTAATGCCGCTCCGGATCTGGCTCCATCGTATCCAGGCTGTTCCAGCTATGGGGCAGATCAATCGTCTCTGCCTCATCCCCCTCAAACCGGAACTGCCACCGGTCGTTGATCTGCATGCGGTTGGTGTGAATCATAGGACATTCGGCCGGTGATTTACTGCTTCACCGCTCCTGCTAAGCCGCGTACAAAATACCCCTGGAAGACAAAGAAAACGAGCAGGACCGGAATGATCGAGATCGTTGTTCCGGCCGCAAAGCCGGTCCAGTCTACCGAAAACTCTCCGCGGAAAGCGTACATGCCCACCGCCATGTTGCGCAGTTCCGGCCGGCCGAGCGTAAAGACCAGCGGGATGTTAAATTCGTTCCAGGTGCTCATAAACTGAAAGATGACAACGGTGGCGATGATCGGTTTGGCCAGAGGCAGCATTAACCTGAACGTCTGCCAGAACGTTGCCCCATCTATGCGGGCTGACTCAAACAGCTCGTCGGGCAGCGTTTGGAAAAAGCCGGTAAAAAGAAGCACGTACAGCGCCCCCGATCCGCCAGACAGCGCCAAAATGACGCCGGCTCGCGTGTTGAGAAGACCCAGCGCCTGCACCAGCTTAAACTGCGGCAAAATAATCGAGGCGATGGGGATAAACAGGGTGGCGGTGACCAGACCCAGCAGCAGGTTGCGCCCTGGAAACCGGTAGCGGCCAAGTACGTACCCGCACATCGACGACTTAAACAGCTCGATTACCGTGGCGGCGGCGGCATAAAGCACCGTGTTAAAGAAGTAGGTGCTGAAGTTGGCCTTGTCCCACGCCCGCACGAAATTGCTCAAATCCCAATTTTCGGGCAGAAGCGTGGCCCCGGCCGAAAACATCTCGGAAGAGGTTTTGAGCGAAGCGAACATGACCCACAAAAACGGATAGATCCAGATAAAGCCGATGATGACCAGCAGGGTGACGGCAATCAGATTGTAGCGGGAAAATCGATTCATGCGGATCATGGTTACACTCCGTAATCCTTGCGGTCGGCCTCGGCACGGCGTACAAAGTATCCCTGTACGGTGACCGCCAGAAGAATGGTGACGCCAAACAAAACGGCCGCGGCCGAGGCATATCCATAGCGAAATGGAAAATCAACCAGCGCCTGGGTATAGATGAAGTAGGGCACGACGTACGTCTGAAAACCGGGGCCGCCGCCGGTCATCGTCACCACCAGGCCGAACACCTTGAGGGCGTTGACAAAGGCCAGGAACAAAATAATGATCGCCACCGGCCGGATGATCGGCAGGGTGATGTGGACCAATTTTTTCCACTCGCCCGCCCCGTCCAGTTCGGCCGCCTCATACAGCGCTTCCGGCACATTTTGCAGCGCCGCCATCCAGTAAATCATGTACTGTCCAAATATTTGCCAGACAGAGACGATGACCAGACTTAAAAGCGCCAGTCGTTCGTTGCCCAAAAAATCAATCGGCCGCTGCACCAGTCCGGTTGAGGTCAATAAATCGTTGATCGCCCCGTTGGCCGGATGCAGCAAAAGCTGAAAAATCAAACCGGCCATCGCCACCGGAATCACCAGCGGGGCAAAATAAACGGTGCGAAACAGGCGCTGACCCCACAGCCATTTTCGAGTCAACAAGATAGCAGCCATTAGAGAAAGAGGGAGTTTAATGGCCGTGTTGATCAAGGCGAAGACCAGCGTGTTGCGAAAAGAGAGCCAGAAAAGCGGGTCCCGTGCAATGGTGATGTAATTTTCCAGGCGGATAAACAGCTCCAGCGGACCGTTGCCGTCCCAATCAAAAAACGAATAAATGATGGTGGCCAACAGCGGCCACAGGGTAAAAGAAGTGTACAAAATGATAAACGGGAGGAGAAACAGCATCACCCAAAACCGATCGGCTCCGGCAACCTGCTGAATCAGGGGAATCGATTTTGTGCGCCGTTTTTTGATCCGGCCGTTGAGAGGAACGGCCGCGGCCGTTTGTGAAGTTGAAAATCTGGCCATGGGAGTCGCGCCTTGGACGGCCCGGTCTGTTTTGGCAGATCGGGCCGTCCTGTTATGATAACTGAGCCGAGTTAGCTGTCGTCACTGGCCGGCATTTGATGGGTCTCATAGAGCGCCGAATCATAAGCCTGAGTGATGTCTTCCCATTCCGGGAAAGCAAAACACTCAACGCCGATCATCAACCCGGCGGCCGCTTCCTCTTCCAGAGTGGTCAGAAATTCGCCGTTTTTAGCCTCAGCAATTTCGGCGGCCGTACCGCTAAAATCTTCACCGTTGAGCAGCGCTTCTGACATCGCGATAAATTCCCAGTTGCGCGTCAGGCTGTTGGCGTTGGATACCGCTTTAGACTGGGCGACATCCGCACAGGCCACAACCGGTTCGGGATAAGCAACGCGCAGGTTATTTTCATTGGCTACGTCAATGACCTGCAGCAATCCTTCATCGGTGACATACTGCCCCATATCAGAAAACGGCAGCGTACCAAAACCTTGCGCCAGATACTCGGTGGCAAAGAAACCATCTGGTCGGGTCATCCATTCCAAAAACAGGGTTGCTTCGGTGCGATGGGTTGATTGGGCGCTGATGTAAAATTTGTTTTCGGAAAACGACTGGCGCAGGGAGCCGGCTCGGCCGTCATCCGGCATGACCGGTGGAAAAACGCCAAGATCTAAATCAGGCACTTCATAGCCGGCAAAAACACTGGGCATCCACGCCCCACCAAAGTAAATGGCCGCCTGCCCGTTGGCCATCGACTGACGGGCAAAATCTTTGTCGTTGTTCCCCGGAACCACCAGGCCATCGTTAAAGAATCCCTGCAGATAGTTGAACGTTTCGAGCTGCCGTTCATCATCGATGTTAAAGCGGCCCTGCTGATAGTCAAAGAAACTGTCGGTAAAGTTCATCCCCGACAGCGGGTACCAGGTGCGCTGCAGATCGTTCCCCAATGGCACAGCCAGACAAAAGGCATCGGTATTTTCAGCGATTGTCTCGCAGGTGGTGCGCAGTTCGCTCCAGGTTGTTGGCGGCACGTCAGGATCGAGCCCGGCCGCCCGAAAGACATCTTTGTTGGTGTACATGTAGCCCGGACCCCACACAAAGTTGTCGTTAAACGGGAAGCTGTACGGCAGCGAATTGACGACGTTGATCCCTTCCAGGAATGATCCTTCCGGCCAGCGATCGTAAAAATCGTCCGGCAAAACGGTGTTGTCCATGGGGGCGACCCAATTTTGATCGAGCAGTTCGGCCATGGTCAGGACTCGATCACCACCCAACCAGAAGAAAATGTCTGGTGAGTCGCCGCTCTGGAACATCAGCGGCAGCGTTTCGCGATACTGACCCTGTTCGAGGGTGTCCCACTCAACGGTGATGTGCGGATACTCGTTCTGGAATTCGGCTGCGACCTGCTCGTAAAAATCGGCCTGCTCTTGCGACCAGTTCATCACGCGCAGCGTCACCGGCTCCATTTCTTCCTCAGTCATCACCTCGACCACGCGGGTGACCTCAACCTCTTCTCCTTCAACTTCAATGGTTTCGGTGACCACGCGAGTCACTTCGATCTCTTCAGTAACGGTTTCGGTCACGACACGGGTCACTTCTACCGTTTGTGGCGCACAGGCGGCCGCGGCTGCAATCAGCAAAAAAATTACAATCAATAATGGTTTGCGCTTCATTTGGGAATCTCCTTACTCAAATACTCATAGGCCTGGGGCCTTTAGGCAATTAACGACTGATGAATAAATAATTTTATGGTGGTTCGTTTCCCTCCTGGATTTGGGTATGTTTCATTTAGACCACAAAAGTTTTGAAAACCTTTGTGGTCTGCCAGGTATCTCCTCATCTTGTTGAAATATCCTGCATCTGAGAGTAGAATCAAATACACAGGTGGTAATTACCGGTAAAGGGCAACATATACCACTTCACATTGGAAGTTAACCTGCTCATGGACCTGGAACGACTTAAAAAAGATTTTGACAGTTCGACCCCGGCGCCGCTGCACGCCAAACTTCGCGAAGCGATGCGCCGCCAAATCGAAGACCAGACGATCACCCCGGGCGACATGCTTCCATCGGAGCGAGAGCTCAAAGGGCTGCTCAATCTGAGCCGGCCGACCATTCGTCAGGCGATCAACAGCCTGATTCAGCAGGGGCTGGTACAGCGGGTGGCCGGTAAAGGCACGTTTTTGCTGGAACAGGAAGTCAAGCGCATGCCGACCGGTCTGATCGGGCTGATCGTTTCGCGCCCCAACTTCCACTTCTTTTATCCCCAGCTGGCTGCCGCTTTTGACGAGAAAGTTCGTCAATCGAATTACGGCATGGTAATCTCGCTCCACGGCGATCGGGCGGATCTCCTGGCCGAAGATGTCGAAGGGCTGCTTCTGACGCAGCACATCGTCGGCCTGGCCATCACCCCGCCCCGTTTTGGCAGCACCAAGTGGGTAATCAACCGGCTGCGTCAGGCGGGCGTACCGTTTGTGTTTATCGGCCGGCAAAATGGAGAAGAACCGGTTGATTCGGTTTCTCCGGACAACCAGCAAATCGGCTACCGCGCCGCGCGCCATCTGCTCGATCTGGGTCACCGCCGCATCACTCATATCGGCTTTTCCGACTACAGCACCGGCCGGTCGCGTTTGGAAGGGTACCAGCTGGCGATGGTTGAGGCGGGATTGCAGCCTCATTTTGTCGAGATACCGGAACGGCTCTCGACCACCAGCACCGGCATCGATGACGAAGATCCCAGCGAGCGCATCGCTGCGCCGACGCGGGAGACCGCCGTGTCGATGCTCTCGGGTCCCGACCGACCAACGGCCGTCTTTTGCTTTAATGACATTGTCGGCATGGGGGTATACAAAGCCGCCCGCGATCTCGGCCTGCGTATCCCCGAAGATTTGTCGATTATTTCGGTTGACAACGTGCCTACAATGTCCCATTTTGAAGTCCCTTTAACTACCTTCAGCCTGCCCGGGGCCGAAATCGGCCGTCAGGCTGCGAACCTGCTGCTGCGCCGCATTGCCGGTGAAGAAATCGGTCCCCGACAGTATATGCTGCCCGCACCGATGATCCGCCGTGCGTCAACCGCCCCGTTGACGGATTAGCAGCGGCAGGTCGGTTAAGCCCCTCACCGGCGCCAACCTCAATTTTTTAGCGCCTCGAGCGCCCGCATCTGAACCGCGTCAGCCTGAACCGCCTGGGTGCGATGCTCACCAGCCAGGAACCACAGGTAATACGACTGGAATCCCGGGGCACCCACATAGGTGTGATAGCCGTGCGGGAGCATTAAAATCGAGTTATCGGTGACGGTGTAGTTGACGGCCCCGGATTCACCGCGATAGAAGCGGGTAATGCCAAATCCATCCGCCGGCGCAACGCGAAAGTAATACATTTCTTCGTGGTACGCTTCGTCTGGCAGGTTGTCCACTTCGTGTTTGTGGGCCGGGTAGGTCGACCAGTTGCCGCTGGGGGTAAACGTCTCCCCCACGATCAGCCGTCTTGCGGGCAGATCGGGCTGCACGCTTTCAACCAGAATTTGGTGAAAATGGCGGGTGTGGTTGTCGTATCCCCACACTCCGGCAATCACTTTTTCGGGGAGGATGACGTAAGGATCGCATTCGAGATCGCTGGGGGCGCTGGCCAGGGCGATTTGCACGTCTGAATCGGCCGTGATCTCATAAGTAGACCCGGCCGGCAGATAGACCGTTGTCGGCTTGCCGTCAAACACGTTGGCCCGCTCCCCGAGGGTGGCAAAGGTGTGGTCACCCACCCGAAAAGTTGCCTGACCGCCCAAAATAACGGCCGCTGTTTCCCGATCCCCGCATGATCCCGCGGCCGATTCTCCTTTTGATAACACGAGCAGCTCAAAATCAAGCAGCCGGCACGGGTTGTACGGCAGCGGGTTGCGGCCGTTTTTCTGCGTTAATGCAGCAAAATAATCCATTTTTATTCGCCTCCAGGTCCCCAAAAATCGGGGACGTCATTGGTCAACGTCAAAAGGGCTTCCACAAAAAAATAGTCGCCAAAAATGAGGTAGGCATCCGGAGCCCACATTTTGGGAATATGGAGCGCGCCGTGGCGCAGGATCCCTTCTCCCTGAGGGTCCTCTTCCAAACAGGTATCCAGCAGGGCCTCGATCAAAGATTCACCGCGCTCACGCATCTGTTTATCATCGCTTAGCCTGGCGATACGCAGCATGCCGCAGGCGGCAATCGCCCCGGCCGAGCTGTCCTGGTAGGTAGGGGCGTCGGCCGGCAGCCGCAAATCCCACAGGGGGACCTTTGTGTCCGGCAGCGCATTGCAAAATGCGCGGGCGGAGCGCCGGGCTGTGTCTAAAAATTCGTCGTTTTCACACCAGTGGGCCGCCAGAGCAAAGCCATAAATGAGCCAGGCATGACCGCGTGCCCACCAGGAATCGTCATTAAAACCCTGATGGGTGGCCGGATGATCCGGTTCGCCGGTTTCCTGATTAAAGAAAAAAGTATGGTGGCTGCTGCCGTCCGGCCGAAGGAGGTATTTAATTGAGTGGTGGGTGTGGTTTTCAGCGGCCTGACGATACCGTTTGTCGCCGGTTTCGGCCGCGGCCCAGAAGAGAAGGGGGAGGTTCATCATGGTGTCGGCGATGATACGGCCGCCTTCATCCGCCGCGCCAACCGCCCCCCACGCCTGGATATAGCGGCCCGGCTGACGATAGCGACCCAGCAAATCAGCGGCCGCCCGCAGGGCCAAATCGCGCGCCGCGCGGTCGCCGGTCAGCTGCCATTGGGCACGGGCGCTTAGCGTGTAAAGAAAACCGAGATCGTGGGTGATGTGAATTTGCCGGTCCAGCCGTTCGGCAAACGTGGGCAGCAGAGCTTCCGCCTGCCTGCGAAACAGGTTGTCTTCGGTGGCATGGTAGGCCAGCCACAGCAGTCCGGGCCAGAACCCGGCCAGCCAATTTTTGTTTTCGGCCCACACATAGCGGTTTGCTTCGCCGTAATTGGGAAAGCGACGGCTGTCTTTCTGCGCCAGGCGGCGCAGGCGGAGAAGCGTTTGATCGATCATGGGGTCGATGGTCGAAATGGGCAGAGCGGCCATAGCAATCGCCTTTGTGGTATGATGTGGGAAAGCAGTTGTAATAACTGGTAATAACCAGTTAATATATGTTAATATTTTTCTAATTTGATGTCAACCGTAAATTTTGATTGGGTTTTATTGACAATTGATTCGATATGATGATCCATCTTCAAATTTGCGATATTTTCTATAGCCGTCGATTAAAACCGATAACCGTCGGTTAAAACCGACGGCTAAAGGGTTGGTTACCCATCAGGTCAAGCCCTTTAGCCCCGCATTTTAATGCGGGGGTGAAGAAATATCCCACATGTCAACACAACCCGGTACATTAACCAAGATGAACCAAAAACAAACCGTCACTTATGCTCAAATAGAGGCCCGGCTGGCCTGCTTACCCCTGCCGGACATCGATCACGTCATCGGCATCGCCAACGGGGGGGGTCGTACCGGCCAGGCTGGTGGCTGAAAAAGCGCAGCGGCCGCTGTCGCTGATTCGGGTCAATTACCGTAACATAGACAACACGCCCAAATATGACGCTCCGCGAGTGAAGAGCCCCATACCGACCCTGCCGGCCGGCGGCCGGATTCTTCTGGTTGATGATGTCGCCGTGACCGGAAAAACGATAGGCGTGGTGTGCGCCCTCTTGGCCGATTACGCGGTCACGACCTTGGTGTTTAAGGGGTTAGGGGATATCGTGCTTTTTCCCGAGATGACGACGTGCGTGGCCTGGCCGTGGCGGCAAGCAGCGGTTTCAATCCACGACTGCTGGATCGCCTGATCTGGAATTTCCAGCGGGAAAGATAGCCAAGGAAGCGGCCGCCTACTTAAAATAATGATACCAGTTGCCGTTGGCCTGTTCGTTAATGCGCTCAATCGCTTCAAACCCGATAAGAACTCCCTCTTTTTTCCCCTTGGGATATCCCGCTTTCTTTAGAATTTTAAAGCATTCCTCGATTATCCCCTCGGCCGCGCAGGCCGCCTGCATCTCCTCCACCGTTTGGTACATGATGTGAATCACCAAATATTTGGGATCAATGTCTATGGCCCCATAATGATAAAAGGAATCCGGCTTTAACCCCTTTTCACTTAAAAAAGAGGCGATGAGATTCTCGGCTTTAATTACTTTTTTTTCTAGCATCATTAAATCACGTTGTGCTCCACGATTAATCGGTTTTCCTGAAAACGGGCAAAATCAAGCATCGAAACATCTACCGTTTTGGCGAAGCCATCGAGAATGATTTCAGCCATGAGCTTTCCCGAAACGGGGCCATGCATCAATCCATGACCGGAGAACCCACCGATAATGAAAAAACCGTCAACCGGTGTCTCCCCAAAAATCGGATGCGCATCCGGGGTAATTTCATAAAGCCCAGCCCAGTGGGAAGCCAAACCGGCCGTTTCCAACATCGGCAGCCGTTGTATCACTTTCTCCAGCATAAACAGCTCAAAATCCGGATCGACCTGCTGATTAAAACCGGGCGTTTCATTTTTATTGGACATGCCGGTCAGAAGCCCTTCCCCTTCCCGGTGAAAATACAGGGATTGGTGAAAATCGATCACAAAAGGAAACGTCTCTGGAATCTCCGGAAGCGGCGTGGTGACCAACATTTGCCGTCGAACCGGTTCCACCGGGATCGATAAGGCAACCATGTCGCCAATGAGTTTTACCCACGGTCCGGCCGCGTTGATGACAATCGGGGTGGCAATTGCGCCCAAATCGGTTTTAACCCCTCTAACCCGATTGTGATCCACTAGAATGTCGGTAACTGCAGCCCCGGTTAAGGTTTGGACGCCGAGCTGCCTGGCCCTTTGTATGTACCCCATGACAATCCCGTTTGGATCAACCAGGCCGTCATCTTGATGAAATGTGCCGCCAATCACGTCATCGAGCTTCATCATGGGCAGCCGCCGCCGGATTTCATCTCCGTCAAGCCACTCGGTCATCACCCCCAAACGATGCTGCAGGGCAACCTGCTGTTTGAACAGGGCCACTTCTCTTTCATCGGTGAGGAACATCAGGTATCCGCATTTGCGATAGTCGATTTCCTGACCGGTCTCTTCGGGAAAGCTTTCCAGCATCGGCAGGCTGGCTAAAGAAAGTTTAATATTGACGGCCGTAGCAAATTGATAACGCACTCCGCCTGCATTGCGGCCGCTGGCCCCCCGCCCGAAAAAATCTTCTTTTTCCAGAAGTACAACATTTTTTTGCCCACGTAGAGCCAGATGATACGCCGTGCTGGCGCCCATCACGCCCCCACCAATAATTACAATATCTGCCGTTTTGGGTATGACCATGACACTTTGATCTCCGCTTTTATCTATCTTAACCGATCCCGTGAAAAGTTGTCACTAGCATGGTTATGGGTGTTTGCAATTGAGGCGACCTTGGTCAATAATGGATCTTCAATTGACTGACTGTTTTCCATTCATTTTTCAGGTGAAGTATGGATTTACTCTGGATTTTGCTTGCTCAATCTATTGTTTATGCGATATTCCCATTCCTCTTTACCACTCTCCCCTACTATCTTAGATCTACAGCTTTCTACATTTATATAAGCATTGTTTTGGTCCTCGGTGGTTTTCTGGGATCACTGTATTCGTTTCCCATCACCGATTCAATTACGATTTCGGGCGGCAACCTCGCCTACAGCGTTTTTATGATGACCATCATTTTACTGGTCATGGTTGAGAATAATCTTGACGTGATTCGCAACGTCATTCGCCTGGTCGTGGTGGTTAACGGGTTTGTGTTGTTAATGTTTCCAACTTTCTCCTGGGCGTTGGCAAATCCGCTCGTTGATAATCCGTTTAATACCGCCCCCACACTTTTTTCCGTTTCGATCGGATTTGTCATTTTGGGTGGCATCCTCATCATTGTGGAGCTGCTAGCATTTTTGTTTATTTTTGAGCGTGTAAAAAGATATATCAAAAACATTACCGTGCTGACTTTTTTCTACTCTTTCTTCTATGTCATCACGTTAGCGCTGGATGGCCTACTTTTTCCGCTGATCGCCTTCAACAGCAATCCTGAACTTGTGCAAATTATAGCAGGCAATGTCAGCGGCAAAATCGTAACCGCGGCCATTTTTACCATACCGATTATCGCTTTTCTTTTTGTGTACCGCGGCCGGTTTGTTGAGTTCGTTGAAACCCCACTTATTTTTTCAGATCTTTTAAAACGATCACGGCAGGCCCTGGAAGTCGCTCTCCAGGAAAGTGAAAAACGGTATCAGCTCCTTGTCGACACTTCCCCAATGGCCATTGCCATTTACCAGAAAGGAACAATCGCTTTTGCCAACAAGACCACAAGCGAACTATTGGGGCTAACTCACGTGAATCAGATCCTTGGTCAGCCCATCAGCTCATTTTTTCCAAATGATGACGCACGCTTGGAGCGCCTGTTAAAAGGGGAAAAAGATCTCTACCCGGTTGAAGAGTCGATCACCCGGCCGGATGGCACCCAAATTCCCGTCGAAATCGATGCCGTGCCGTTTGTGTATGAGGGGGAACCGGCCGTGCAAATTATCGCCCGTGATATTCAAGAGCGGAAACTGGCTGAAGCCGCGGAAAAACAGACGCTTCTGCTGCAAATTGAGTTGGAAAAGGAGCGAGAACTGCGCGAGTTAAAATCCCGATTTGTGTCGATGGTCGTCCATGATTTTCGCAATCCGGTGACCGCCATTCAGCTATCGGCCGAACTCATTCCCCGGCATATCGCGAGGGAAAATGATGAAAGGGTTAGTGAAATTCTCAACACGATTACCGCGACCACCAATCAGTTGAACGAGCTCATCGATTACGTTCTGGAGATCGGTCGGTTAGAAAAAGTTCGAGAAACGTTTGCACCACAAACGCAAGATATTGTCGACTTTTGTCGCTACATATTTTCTGTATATGAAGAGCAAAGTGAAGGATCAAAACATACGTTATCGTTCGAAACGGAAGTCGAAGCGCAGGATCTCTCTTTTGACAGCCAGATGCTGGAGCGTGCCCTTGGGAACTTGTTTTCCAACGCCCGGAAATATTCACCGGATGGTGGCTTAATTAAAATGCGGTTATCCAAATCGGCCGATGCCTTTCAAATTCAATTATCCGACGAGGGGATCGGTATAGCGGAAGAAGAAATTAAAAACATTTTTAACTTCTTCCATCGAGCGGAAAACGCCCTCGAAATTCAGGGAACCGGTTTGGGATTGACCATCGTCAAACAAATTGTGGCGGTTCATGAGGGGAATATCACCTGCCAGAGCAAAATCTATGAGGGGACGACATTTACCATCTCCCTTCCATTATAAAGACAGGTTCTCGCTGAGATGCGCGATATGCTCTATGCCAATTCCACAACACCCGCCAATTATTTGCACCCCCCGGTCCAGCCACCGCCCGGCCGCGGCCGTATAATCTTCCGGTGAAATGGTGTCGTTAAAAATCCAGTTGGGGTCTACAAAGTGACCGGAATGGGCGTACACACCAATCGGCCCGGACCAAGAGCCCGCGAGCACATCCAAACAGGCATCAATGTCGTCAACCTCGGTGTGCATGATGCTAACCAGAGGAACTTTTTTTGCCTGAATGGCGGCAATTCCCTCCGCCAGAGTTGGACCATCCAGCAGGCGCACGACACCTTGCCCATCAATTTGACAGCTAAAACCAACCCACACGGGGAGCCCGCTCTGTTGGGACGCATCCAGCAAAATGAGCAGGCGCTCGATATCGGCCATCATCTCCAGCATGATGATATCCGCCCCGGCCGCAGCCATAATTGCCGCCTGATCAGTGACATTTTTCCTCAGCTGGTCATTTGACGGATCATTTCCGGTAAAAGACCAGTGGGTAATTCCGCCAGCCACCAAAACGTGCGGAGCGTTCATGTTCTCCCGCGCTTCACAGGCCAGCTCAACACTGCGCCGGTTGAGAAATTCAAATTGATCGGACAAACCCACATCTTCAAGCACGTGACGAGCGGTGGAAAAGGTGTTGGAAATAATGAGCTGGGCGCCATGACGAATATAATCTTCGTGAACCTGCCGCACGATATCCGGGTCGGTCAATGCCCCCCCGCCGTTCCAGGCATTTTCAATCATGGGTACCCCCCGCCGCTCGATTTCGGTTCCGGTGGCGCCATCAATCAGGAGTCGGCCGCCGCGGCTCAGGCGCTCCATCAAAACATCATAGCGGTTGGTCATGATACCCTCCAAAATCTGCTCGAGTGTGAGATTGGGTTCTCACTTTATCATGTAGTTCCCCAAATAAACAAATCTCACCCTTTAACTCAGATTGGACCAATCTTGGAGATTGGTCCAATCTCTAGACTCCAAACTCCCTCAATGCAGTCTCGTGATCCGCCACCACGCCTCAAACCCGAAGTAAGTGGGACCGATAGGCACCACCTGATCGCACTCTGTTGTGCCCCGGCCAACCGATCGAGCGTGATGGGCCTCAGCCCTCGCACCATAGTTTGCGTCCGGCCCATGGTTGACCTCAATATAACCCATTGAGTCGTTGGTGAGGCCGTCCTGTTCGTAGCCCGAGAAGTAGAGATAAACCGTATCGCCGGCCGGCATCTCAAATTCATAGGTGGTCCGCCCCTGCCCTTCCAGGCTCCAGATAAGGGCCGACGGATCATTCCGGTTCCAGCGAATGACGCCGCTTGCCGGTTGCCTCACTCGATGAGCAACCCAGCGTACCTCATCGGCCGACGGCCCATAACCGACGCTAAACTGGAACCACACCTCCCCATTTTGATGGAGAAACCCTTCACACGGCCAACTTGGCACCCGTAAACCGGTCATTTCTACCCTGATCAAAACCGGCGTTTCAAAGATGTTGTTCCCCTCGTTCATTTCTTCAATCTGATTATCCGGATCGAGAATCACCCTTAAATCATAAGGTTCCAGAGTCAGCTCGGCACTTTGTAATTTGCGCTGCCCTCCCGAGGGAATGGTCACATTTGACCAGGTCACGGTATCGATAATCTCGCCGGTGCCGATGCGCACCAGGTCGACCTCGATGTCTCGATTCGCCAGAGTCGCCGCGTTATTAAACACGTGGATCCGCAGTTGACCCTCAAACGAGGTCACATCGGTGATGGTCAGATCCGGCTGCGCACCCGCTTCAGGACCAACCAGGACATCAAGCAAAACCGACAGCTCAAACTGCCCGTCGCGAATCGTATAACGACCGGGGGCAATCTCTCCGGCCGGTATCGTATGGGAGCCGAGGAAAGCTTCCTCATACATTCGGCGATCCATATCGTAAATAACCCCACCAAAAGATAAATCATCGTACGGACCAAGGGCCACCGTGATCGTATTTTGAGTAGGTGAGCTGTACGATGGGGAGACATTTTGGACAACCCACACCCCAATGCGGTCAAACATATCTTGAACGCTGTAAACAGCGTATGGATCAAATTTGAAACCGTTTGGATAATCATTGCCATCAAAACGAAGGGAGCCATCTTCGCTGCCCTGGGCCCAAAAGCTGCCAAATACCGGCCCTAACTGGCCGTCCATCCGCGACTCATCATCCAGAGCAAAGGTTTCGATCTGGTCAAACGTCACGCGGATAACCCTGGGGCACGGCTGTCTGCTCCAGTAGGCCAGGTTGCTGGGTGGCGATTCGCGATCCCCGCGATAAGCGGTCACGTGAAATTCGCGCCGGCCGCTGCCGCACAGCGGCTCATACCCGGCAATTGATTGAGAAGTGGTATCGGCCGATAATCTGAACGCCCGACGGCCGTCAGCATAAACCCAAAAGCCGTCTATCGCTGAGCGATCGCCGCCCCACATCATGATCAGTTGGGAATCTCCTTCATAGTGGAAAAGGGAAATCGTCGGAGCAGGGAACATCGTGTCATCACACGAATCCAGGCAAATCCGGTATTGGGCTTCAAACCAGCGATCAGAATCTCCTCCGCTTGATCGCATCGTGATGATGTGCCCATCCCAGTCGGATGCCGGATGGCTGCGAACGGCCGACCCTAAATCCCAATAGGTCCCCCAACCCCCTTCCGGACCCATAAACATATTGTCCCCACCGCAAGCGACGCTCACCTGCAGATCTTCGGTAGGCAGGAGCATCACCCGTTTGCTGCCCAAATCGGCCGCAATATCCCACTGCCGTTCCCCCAGAGGTTCAAAGGTGTATCGTTCGACGGCAGCCCCGGTCAGGCTGGGATAACAATACATCCCGTCGTAGTCGTGATTGACCTCAAAACGCAGCGCCTGGAATTCCACCGTGCTCATGATGCTGCCCAGATCCATATCGGGAAATGACGGTCCGGATTCATCTGACGGCCCTCCCTCATCATCGGGCACCCCATCACCGTCTTCGTCTTCGCCATCACCAGGTGCCAGACAACCCTCGTGTTCGGGCAAACCTGCCTCGTCGGGGCAAATATCTTCCGTATCGGGAACGCCATCGCCATCGCTGTCCGGGGCATCATCTCCACCAGGCGCACTCCCGCTGCCCTCACCGCCAGCTTCGTCAGGACAGCCGTGAAGCTCGGGCGGGCCTGGCTCATCTGGACAATCGTCCTGCTCATCGCCTACCCCATCGCCATCGCGGTCTTCACTCCCTCCTGGGAGCGGACAGCCGCCAAATCCAGGCAGACCCGGTTCATCCGGGCATTCATCATCGGCGTTCCGCGTGCCGTCTCCATCCGCGTCGGGGCACCCCTCGCTGATCGCTGAACCTGCTTCATCCGGACAGGTATCTTCACTATCCGGCACACCGTCTCCATCCCGATCTGTTTCGTCAGGGGTCGGGCACCCATCTCCCTCTGGGGCACCCGGTGTATCGGGGCAAAGATCGGCAAAATCGGGAATCGTATCCCTATCGGCGTCCGGGCAACCTTCGGTTAACAGCGTGCCGGCCGAGTCCGGGCACTCATCCAGGTCATCTGGAATGGTGTCGCCGTCGCGGTCGTCCGGCCGGGGGCACCCATCAAACTCGATTAAGCCGGGTTCGTTTGGACAGCCGTCTTCGCTATCCCCAATCCCATCCCCGTCTGCATCGGGGCATCCCAATGCCAAAAATGTGCCGAGTTGATCGGGGCAGGCATCCTCGCCGTCGCTTACCCCATCCCCATCGGCATCACCGCTCTGGGCGATGGCGGTCACCGCTTCCACCTCAATCGACACCTGGGTCCGGGTGTTGTGGGTGTTGAACGCCCTGGCCGTCAGCGTGTGCCGCCCAGCCGCAGCAGGCTGCCAGCTCACAACCAGCGGGAACGGGGAGGTGCCGTCAGGTAAGGCGCTGTCCTGCGCCTGATAGAGGTTGCCATCCACCCATAATTCAACTCGCTTGATTTTGGAGGCATCATTGGCTAAGGCGTGGACAATGACCGGCCGCCCCAATTCAACTTCCGCATTGTGAACGGGTGATTGGATGAGCACGGCCGGTCTGGTTGCCACCGTTCTCGGCCACAGGAAGAAATATCCCAGCCCCCCAACCGCCGCCAAAAGGCAGGCGATCAGGAGCAGAAGTAGCGATCTCGTGAACCATTTTCTCTTTGTCATTGCTCTAACCTCTTTTAATTAATCCCCACTGAAAAGCGAGACCAGGCAGACCAGTCGCTGCTATTTCCGGCCTCGTCAACGGCTCGTACCGCCCAGCGATAGAAGGGGCCGCACTGGACCGGCACGCTAATTTCTTTGCCGACAATAGGCCCCCACGTATCCACGGGGTCCCACTGGTTGGTCATAACCTGTCTCTCCAGTTTGACATAATACCTGACTGTGCCGGGCTGATCGTCCGCAACCGGCAGCCACGCCAGCGTTTGTTCCGTGCGACAGGTCAGGAAGAGTTCGTCGGCCGGAACCATCGGTGTCGGTACCGGCGGAGGTGTCGTGTCGGGCGGTGGTGGCGGTGCCGTGGGTGTAAAGGTCGCGGTTGGTGTGGGCGGAATAGGGGTAAAGGTTGGGGTCGGAGGAACCGGCGTAAACGTTGGGGTTGGCGGCACAGGCGTTGGGGTAAACGTGGCCGTTGGCGGTATGGGCGCCGGTGTAAACGTCGCGGTTGGCGGCGCAGGCGTGAGTGTAACCGTGGCCGTTGGCGTGACGGGTGTCGGTGTGAAAGTCGGCACGGCCGTTACGGTTGCTGTGGGCACGGCGGCCACCTCGCTGACAACCCTGACGGTAATTCCATAAGGGCTGCTGACGGCCCCCGTGCTGTCATAGCTTCTAACCTGCAGCGTATAAAGACCCGCTTCAGCGGGGAACCACTCCTGCCTCACCGCGCTAAAAGAAGCCCCGGCCTCCTCTGGAGAATCGCGCCGATACGCCTCCCCATTAACTGACAGGAGCACTTCCGCCACCCCTTCCTCGGCTGAGGCGTGGGAAATGACGGTCACGGCCGAACCGGCCGGAATCGTCGACCCATCCCGCGGGAAATCGATCCACGCCCGGGGGCTCCCTTCGGCACTCCCGGTACAGGCGGCGAGAACGAACAGCGTCAGTAGTAGAATCAATTTGAACGAACGGTTTTGGATACTCATTTTTTGCTTCCTAGCAGGCTAAAATCCTGCATACCTTATTGCTATTTCACAACCGCAGGCAGATAAACAACGAATAGGAAAATTTCACGAGTTTTCTTTTTTTCAACTCGACCACCTTCAAGCTGATTCCGGTCATCAGGGCGTTTTGAGATCATCAACCCCACAGCGTGTGGGGTCCCCCCCTTCCTGCCCGTTCTCCGTTTGAGACAGCAGAAAAGAAAACAGGCTTTCCAAATCAGGGAAGCCGATCACCTGCCCGGTTTGTGGGTACTCGAGGGAAGCTCGCCAGAACCCCTGACCATGGCTTCGCACGCGCCACAGACGCAGCAGGTATGAGACATAACGCCGTTGCTTATTGTTCATGAGTGCTCTTCTAGGGTGGTTTCGGAGTCACGCACCTGAGTTAAATCATTGGCTGTATTGTCTTACACGGCCGTTTCCAGAACGTTTCCACGCCTGTTGAACCCCCCTCCCCCTCTTTGTATAATGATCAATAATCATGAACCGCCTTGCGCTGCATTTCTTGGGGTCTTTTCAGGTTATTCTGGATGGCAAACCGGTCTCCACATTCAGATCCGACAAGGTGCGCGCCTTACTGGCCTATTTAGCTTTAGAATTTGATCGGCCCCACCAGAGAGAGTCGCTGGCCGCGATTTTTTGGCCGGACATGCCCCTACAGGCGGCCCTCAAAAATTTCCGCCTGTCTTTGCACCGGCTGCGGCAAACCCTTGAAGATCTCGAGAACGTTCCCCCTTTTCTGCAAATTACCCGGGAGACCGTACAGTTCAACATGGCCACCTGCTGGCTGGATGTAACCGCCTTTTCAGAAATCCTCAAGGAAGTTGAAACCCATCCTCACCAACATATAGAAACCTGCTCCACATGCCTGACAAAATTGGAGGAGGCGGTTGAACTGTATCGAGGAGACTTTCTGCAGGGATTTTATCTGGACGAAAACCTCTCTTTTTCTGAGTGGGCCCTGCTCAAGCGAGAATCAATGCATCGCCGCACGTTATGGGCCCTTCATCATCTGGCGGCGTATTATCGGCGGCGGGGGGAACACGGCCGAGCCCTGAATTTCGCCTGGCGGCAGCTGGAACTGGAACCGTGGCGCGAGGAAGCCCATCGCCAGGTGATGGAAATCCTGGCGCAGCGTGGGGAACGCAGCGCAGCCCTGGCTCAATATGAGGTTTGCTGCCGGATATTAGCTGAAGAATTTGAGGCCGAACCTACGGAGGAGACGACTATCCTCTACGAACGCATTCGCCTGGTGACCGTCGGCCGCCACAACCTTCCCGGCCAACCCACCGCTTTTATCGGCCGAGAGGAGGAGTTGGCCGAGGTCATCAAGCTGCTGGAAGATCCTGAATGCCGGCTGTTGACCATTGTGGGACCCGGTGGCATCGGGAAAACTCGTCTGGCGCTTGAGGCGGCCGCCACCCGAATCGACACTTTTTTGGAGGGCGTTCACTTTGTCTCCCTGGTGCCGGTTGAATCAACCGCCTTTCTCGCCTCCGCCGTTGCCGATACCCTTCGGCTTTCCTTTTCCGAAAACCAAAATCCCCAGGAGCAGCTCCTCGACTATCTGCACGAGAAGGAACTGCTGCTGCTTCTCGATAACTTTGAACACCTACTGGAGGGGACAGATTTCCTGGTAGAGATCCTCAAAAAATCCCCTAAGGTGAAGCTTCTCATTACTTCCCGCGAGCGGCTCAATTTGAGTTGGGAATGGTGTTATGAGTTGGGCGGTCTCAGGATACCAGCAGAGCAAACAGAATATATTCCAGAAGAGTACAGCGCCGTGCAGCTGTTCCAGCAGGCGGCCGGGCGGGTGCGCAAGCGTTTTGCCCTTTCTGCAGGTGACAAACCAGCGGTAACGCAGATTTGCCAGCTCGTTGAAGGGATGCCCTTGGGGATCGAACTGGCCGCCGCCTGGGTAGGGACCCACAGTTGTGAAGAAATCGCCCGCGAGGTCAGTCAAAACATCAGCTTTTTGCAAATCTCGCTGCAGGATATACCCACCCGGCACCAAAGTCTGCGGGCCACCTTTGAGCACTCATGGAATTTACTCAGCCCATCCGAAAAACAGTGCTTTGTCAAATTGTCTACTTTTCAGCGCGGGTTTCAGCACGCAGCGGCCGAAAAAGTCACCGGTGCGTCGCGGTTTGTTCTAAAATCGCTGGTAGACAAATCGCTGCTGCGCTTTGTGCCGCCCGGCCGTTACGAAATCCACGAACTGCTTCGACAGTATGCGGCAGAAAGGCTGGCTAAAGCGCCTGAATTGTTGACGGCCGTGCGCGATCAGCACTGTCGCTATTACACGACATTTTTGCAAAATTGGGCGGCCAATCTCAACGGACCGGGCGCCGTAGAAGCCCAGGCGGCCATCAAAACAGAAATCGAAAATGTGCGTTCCGCATGGGGTTGGGCGGTGACACAAAACAGGGTTCAGGAAATACAGAGAGGTCTCGACAGCCTGGCCCGGTATTATCTGCTGGCCGGTCCGTTTCAAGAAGGAGCGATGCTCATTTTGAGGACCGTTAAGGGCATGCGAAACCGGATGAATCAATTGGATGAGCCCACACCTGAGGACCAAAACCTGTTGAGTCGCCTACTGATCGAACAGGCGAAATTTCTGAATATAAGTGCCGACTTCAATCAGGCAATTGCCACCATCAAGGAGGCGATTGAGTTAGCCCAGGGTAATCAGAAAGTGGATTTAGAGGCGGCCGGTTTTCTGCAGTGGGGACACACCCTCATCAAACAGGGTCACTACGATGAAGCACGCCACAAACTCGAGCAAGCCCTGACATTATCGAGATCTTCAAGCCAGGTTGAAGTTGACACGCTGCGCGATCTCGGTATCGCTTACTTCAATCAGGGGCGCTATCGCAAAGCAAAAACCTATTACGAGCAAGCCCTGACAATTTACTGCGCAATTGGGGACAAACAGGGAGAGGCGGGCGTACTGCGCAGCCTGGGCGTGGTGGCCTGGTTCCAGGGAAATATTTCCCAGGCCAGTGCTTTTTTGGAACAGGCGCTGGCCATCTTTCAAAAATTAGGCGATCAGCACGGCATGGCCCTTCAGCTTCATAACCTGGGGCGCATCCGGCTGGAACAGGGCAGCTATCCTCAAGCCAGAAATTACTTTGACCAGGCGCTGCACATCTTTCGCCAAATTGGCGATCGGCAGAACGCCAGCTGGGCGCTACTCAATCTCGGCCGGGTCAATTTGTATCAGGGCGATTATGATCGGGCCGCAGATATTTGTAACCAGGCGCTGGATATCTTTCGACAAATTCACGCCCGCCAGGGGGAAGGATTGGCCCTCATAAATTTGGGGGGGATCGCCTGCCAACAGGGCAGCTACTCTACGGCCAAAGGTTTCCTCGATCAGGCGCTGTTGATTTGTCGGGAGATCGGCGATCGCCAGAGCGAAAGTTGGGCCATCAGTTATCTGGGTGAGCTTTCTACCGCGTGTGGCGATTATGACCGAGCCAAAGCTTACCAGGAGCAGACTTTAAAAATTTGCCGCGAAATTGGCGACCGGGCCGGGGAAGGATGGGGGCTGGCTAATCTGGCTTTACTTTCTCACCAGCTTGGAGATGGAGGAGCAGCCTTGGAATTAAGTCGCCAGGCGGTGCAAATTGGGCAAGAGCTCCATCATCAACAGCTTCAGGCAGCCGCTTTTACCCATTTGGGTCACGCTCAATTTGCTTTGAGGAACAATCGTGAGGCGGCCGCAGCTTATCAAGAAGCGATCACGCTTCATCGTCAGCTGGGCCAGCCGCACCTGGCCATGGAAGGGGTCGCCGGTCTGGCCCGCGTGGTTCTGGCTGAAGGGCGTCTGGCCAAGGCGGTCGCTCGGGTGGAAGAAATCCTGAGCTTCTTAAAGATCGAAGAGAAAGACCCCTCGCCCTACTCAATCAACCGCCTCAACGGCACCAACGAACCGTTTCAAATCTTTTTAACCTGTTATCGCGTGCTGGCGGCCGCCGGATACAATCAGCGCGCCCAGAAAATTATAGGCACCGCGAATAATTTGCTGCAGGACAGATCAACAAATTTCACAGATGCAAAAGAGCAGCGTCTGTTTCTAGAAAACGTGACCGTCCATCGAGAAATTATGGCCGCCGCGTCCCCCTCATCATCGGAAGGTCATTGACGAGGGGGAGTAACGGTAACGCCATTTTGTAGGGCCGCAGCCTGCTGCGGCCGCAAAAAGCCGCCAACGACGTTGACGCACTTACCGCACAACAAGCGGCAGAAAGAGCGTATACATTTCAACCGGAGGTTCTCCACCGTATTCGTACGCCCCCAAATCACACGCCCCACGACGGCTGTATCCACGTTGATCGGCCGCTGGACAGTTCATACCCCCAGCATCCACAGCCGGGCTGCCGGCTAATAAGGCGTGGGTTGACGTACCGCCACCGTTGTCTCCCAATTTGGCCAGCAGCGGGTCACCCGTTAAAACGACGCTTTTTGGCTGGCAGTTGACGCTGTTATTTTCAATTAATACCCGGCCACGTACAACGTTCATCACCCCATGACAATCCGGATCCCCACCCGCGGACCCATTGTTGCCGATAATGGTGTTGTTGAGCGAAAGGCTGCCGCTGCCGGCATTGACGACGCCGCCACCATAGCCGCTGTTGGCCGAATTATCGGCCACTGTGACCTGGTCCAAAGTCAACGATCCGGAACCGGTGTGAGCGACCCCGCCACCGTATTGCCCCGCTTCGTTGCCGCTAATCGTGACGTTTACCAGGGTGACCGTGCCACTGCTGCTGTTGACCAGAGCACCACCAGTCCCTCGAGGCAGCCGGCCGGCAAACCATTCGGCCCGATTGTCGACAAAGGCACTGTCGTGTATGGTGAGCGACCCTGAGGCCAAATTGGCCACTGCCCCGCCGCTGCCCGCCTGATTGTCGTTGATGAGGATGCGCTCCAGGGTTAAATCTGCCACGTTGAAAATGCCTCCCCCAGATGTGGCCCCTTCGAGGTTCCCGCCGGAGATTGCTAAATCTTGCAGAAATATTTTTTGCCCCGGATCGGTGATGAGACCGGTCGTCAACACCCGGTTGTTCCCGCTGGCGGCGATAAGGACCGTTTGACCAGCTCCGGCACCCTGAATGGTCAAATCCCCCCCGGAGATCACAACGTTTTCACTGGTAAAACTCCCGGCCGACAGGACAATCGTATCGGCAAAATTCCAGACGTTTGCTTCTTCAACGGCCGCTGCAAACGTGCAGGTGCCCCTGCTCGTTTCACATATGCCATTCCCTGGTTCTGCGTCCCCGGCCGTGCCGCTGTTGTTTACCTGGAACATCTGCGGCGGGGTCACCTCGGCAGCGCCGCGATCACAGATGGCCCGGCTGATCCCCCGCTGATCAACCGTCTCACAACCGCCACCCGAATCAATAGCCGGGCTGGTTAACAGCGGGACGTGAGCCCGATTGTGATTTTGCACGTTGTTGAGCGGGGCCAGCTGTGGATCGACACCGATTAAATCACTGCCCACAGTCACCAAACCGCAATCGGCGATTTCTTCAATTAAATTCCCGCCCAGTGAAATCCCGTTGCCGGTCGCCGCACTGCAGTCATCACCGGAAAAGGCGACATTATTGGCCATGATGCTGTTTTGAATGGTGAAGTCACCCGGACTGTCCCACAAACCGCCAGCCAGCTGTAAGCCACCACCCGCACCATCGTTATCGCCGTTGCTGTCGGCCGTATTGTTGACGATTGTGACGCTGTTGAGCGCGGCCGAACTATCGGCCGCAATCAGCAGCCCTCCGCCATCCCGTTCGGCCGTGTTGCCGCTAAACGTGCTTCGACGGATCGACCCGCTCCCCTCAAAAACAACGCCCCCACCAAACTCGGCGCTGTTTCCAATAAATGAGCTGCCGCTCACCCCGATAACGGCCGGATCAATATCGACATTCCATTTTCCGCCGTTAGCGATCGCCCCTCCGGCATTTTCAGCTGTATTCCCCTCAAAATAGCTGTCTGTTATCATGATCCAGCTTGATGTGGCGATTGCACCTCCCTGCGATTGGCTGTCTCCTGGAGCAGCGTTGTTAATAAACACGGAATTGGTGATGTCGATCAGGCTCCACCGACTACGGATGGCTCCTCCCTGTCGCTCCGCCACGTTTCCTTCAAAATGGGAGTTGACGATCGTGATGTTTCCCTGCTCGGTTATGCCGGCCCCACCGGTGGTGTAGATAGCGCCGCCGTTGGTCGCCTCATTGTTCTCAAACAGGGAGTCATAGACGGCCACCGACCCAACCGAATAAATGGCGGCCCCATTAAACGCACCCGCGTTGTTGCGAAAAGTGCATCTGCGCACGGTCACTTCCGGCAGCGGGTCAAAAATCGGCATGGTGTCTCCATAGCTGTAAAAGCTAAACACGGCCGAATCCTCGTTGTCAGAAACGACACAATTATTAAGCGTGAGCTTGCCATAGTTACTGATAAAGCGATCGGCCCCGCGCAAGGTGACGTTTTGAATCGTGACAATGGTGCTGTAGTCTGTACGAATCGCCGTACCTGACCCCCGATAAAGCTCCGTTGCTGAACTGCCCGCCCCCTGCAAAACGAGATGGTCGGTAATTTCATCGAGCTGACTCGTTAATGAGAAGGTCCCGGCCGGCAGCAAAATCGTATCCTGACCCGCCAGGGCGTTGCTTTCTTGAATCGCCGCGGACAGCGTGCACTCGACCACACCGCTGCCCTGGCCGGTAGCGCATGTCCCATCCCCCGGATTATTGTCGGATCGATTGACGTGATCCACCGCCGTCACCGTAAAGACGCGCCCTACCACCGGTGTAGGATATTGAGCGTGTTCAAACAGCGGCAGTGGATCAATTGGCACCCAACTTTCCGGGTCTTGCTCCGGATCAAACTCCAGGGCCCCTGCATCACACTCGCTGCTGACCGGCCGGGCCACACCGCGCTGATCAAAGGGAGGGCAGTCGGCCGCATCACCAGCTTCAAGGGCCGGGCTGCCCGCACCCGGCGCGTGGGTTAGCGTGCGCGAGGGACCACCATTATCCTGCAGCGGCCCCAGCAGAGGGTCTACACCAAACAAATCACCGCTAGCAGGTGAAACGGTGCACCCGCCTGTGCCGTTTATTAGGTTATGACCTAGAGAGACAAAGGTGCCGTTCGGTTGGTCACAGACCGTACTGCTGTGATCGTCTACAATTGAGCTGCCCAGCCGCAAAGTGCCGCCATTAAATGCCACGGCCGAGCCGGACGGAGCGGTATTTCCCACCACTGTCGTGTATTTTGCGGTGAGATCTTTGTGCAGAAATAACCCACCACCCTGACGGCCGGCCGCGTTGCCGCTGACCGTCACGTTGGTCAATGTTGCCCGGCCGGCAAAGCGATTGATGTACAGGCCACCGCCATCCCGCTGTGCTTCATTGTCAAATAAAGCGCTTTCGCTGAGAGTTAAATCAGCCGTATTCTGAAAAATCGCCCCTCCCTCATATCCGGCCCAGTTGCCATAGAAGAGCGATTGGCTCACTCTGGGGGCCTCGATTTGTGAAAAAATCGCCCCACCACGCTGCGCAGCCCGATTGTGGCGAAATTCAGTGGCAGAAACCGTGAGTTGGTTGCTCGAAAAGATCGCTCCTCCGCTGGCCTCCGAATAATTATCCGCAAAAACGGTGTGGCGAATCGTGACGGTAAATGGATCGCTGCTGCTTTTGATGCTCAACCCGCCACCATAAGAGTTTGAAGTTGGCGTGCCGAAAGCGGCGTTGTGCTGGATCGTCGAATTTTCGATCAACACCACCGCATCGGCCACATACAGGCCGCCACCACCGGTGCTGAAATTGTCGCGGATCATCGTATCGCGCACTGTCAGGGTGTTGGTATTATTGTAGCCCGCGCTGTAAATCGCCCCACCTACCTGTCCGGCGCGGTTGTTTTCAAAAGTGCAGTTGGTGATGGTCAAATGATGTTCGTTTTTAATGCCGCCACCGTTTGTGCTGACGTGATTATCACGAATCAGGCAGGAATCGAGAGCCAGCACCCCATCATTGGAGATAGCGCCTCCCATGGCGCAGCCGTAGGCGGGGAAGCACCCCCCTGACCCGTTTTGAAAAGTCAGGCGGGTAGCCGTAACAACCCCACCCGGCCGGATAAAAAGCAATCCCGAGTCGCTGTTTGATCCATCCAGAATGGTGCTGTTGTTAAAAGCACCCCGAATTTCCACCGTGCCTGTTAAAATTTCTATGGCGTCATCATCAATATTAAAAACGCCGGCCGGCAGCCCAATCAAATCGTAATCGGGATCGGCGTTTGCTTCGTCCACGGCTGCCCGAAAAGTACACTGCGACCCGCTGCTGCTTAGATCGCTGTCGCAAATGCCGTCACCGGGGTTGGCGTCGCCCGCATCAGTCGTTAAATTAACCACGTAGATATTTTCAACGGCCGCTTCCACGGCTACCCTCATTAAAATAAAACTCAAAAAGACAATTAAAATGGGTGTTATGATTTTCGGTTGCATTAAAGGTCTCCTGGCCAAAAGATTTTATTGAGGATTGATGATGTAAAACATTTATAAGGGGCTAAAAGCGGCCGGGTAAAGTTTCCGTCCTCAAACAGCCCAACAAGCTCCTCTCCCCGTGTCAGGATCAGTGGCGGACAGGTAACAAATTTGTCCCAAAGCAAACCGACAAGCTCCCCTCCCCGGATCGGGGAGGGGCTGGGGGAGAGGTTGGAAAGCTCACCTGATTAATAAATCAATCACCACCGCGGCATTGTGACGAGCTTCCTCTTTAACTTCTAAAATCAGCTGTGGATATTGCGACAGTAATTTTCGTATCGCATCCTGTTCTTTCCACGTATCCAGAATAAGCCGCACCGGCCGCTCGATTCCTTCGATCCTAAACACCGCAATATTGCGATCCATATGGCCGTGAACCGTATGGCCGGATAACCGCTCCAACAAATTAATCAACTCCCCCTCTTTGTATCCAAAAAGAGGATCTTCAAAACCGACAAGTGGTTCCTGAAACCCCACCAGCGGATTGATCTGAATTGCAAATTTGGTTTTCAAATTTTCCATTTTTGAGGCCTTTCTTTAAGCACTCAAACTACTGTTCTTCGTGATTGATCACAATGGCCAGGCGTCCACCACGCTGTTCCTCAATCTTGAGCGTAAAGGAATCAACAGAAGTTAAGCTCTGCATGACCGTTTTGGCCTGGCTAGCATCTTTAAAAGCCAGAGTAAATCCCCTTGGCACTCTACCGGGAACGTTGACCTCAGTGATACGGGCGGCCTGGGCCCGCTCCTGGGCTGCCCGATATTTGAGCACGCCATTGCGCATCATTTCCAGCCGCGCTTCGTGATCGATTGTGGCCACAACTTGCTGCCCATTGCGTTCAACTCGGGGAAAATTTTCCAAAATAATGATGACTTCGTCCATGATTGTCTCCTTATCACTTGTTTGTTCGGTAATTTGGTCAAACAGTTGCCCAACAGTGGCAAAATGTCTTTGCTCGCCTGTGCGAGGATTTACCAGCGACCCGCGCCACGATGCCTGAGGATCGTCCCGCCAAAGCCGCAGCAAATAGGACAAATAATCCGGTTGCTTTTCCGCCATGGTCTCTCCATTTTGGCTTCTGTGATGGGGCAATGTATGATTGGATGAGCTGTTGTCACCATAACAAATCAAACGCTCTGAAAACGCTCTGAAAGAGACCCAATGCTGCGACTTTACTCACTTGGCGGATTAAAAATTACGCTCGATGGGGAGCCGGTGGCTTTTGCCGCCCGCCGGGCTGAACTGCTGCTGGCCTATTTGGTAATGACCGGCCGGGCCCACGAACGAGAATCGCTGGCCACCATGTTGTGGGATGATCGCACTCAAAAACGGTCGTTAAGCAATTTACGATCCCTTCTGGCTCAGCTGCCCAAAGAAATAAAGCCGTATCTGGAGATTTCACGGCGGTCGATTCAAATCAAGGCCAGGGACGAGAGGCAGGAGACCAGAGATATTTGGTTCGATGCGCTTGCTTTTGAGAAGGCGATTAAAACCGCTTCCCCATCGACCTCACCCAATCATTCTTGGAACTCCTTTCGGGAAGCGCTTGGGCTGTATAAGGGGGATTTTCTCCAGGGGATTTTCATAACTGACAGCCGCGGGTTGGAAGAGTGGATGGCCCTTACGCGGGAACGGCTCCACCAGATCGCCTTAACCGGATATCGACACGCGGCCGAAGAAGCGCTCTACCGCCGAGATTACCACGTAGGGGTAGAATTCGCTCGGCAGTTGGTCACCCTAGATTCACTACGCGAAAATTCTCAGCGCCTGCTGCTGCGCCTCCTGGCCCGCACCGGTGATTTTAACGCTGCCCTGACCCACTATAAATCGCTGGAGACACTCCTAGAGAAAGAATTGGGCGTGCCCCCGGCCGCTGAAACCATCGCCCTCATCGCCCGGATCAAAGCCGCCCGCAATAAACCCACCCAAAACTTTACCGCTCATCTGCCCCCGTTTGTCGGCCGCTCAACAGAAATTACCGCGATCTCCGAACGACTCGACGAGCCACAATGCCGCCTGCTTACCCTGCTGGGTACCGGCGGCGTCGGTAAAACACGTCTGGCCCTGGCCGTGGCCGAAACGCTGCAAAAAGATTTTTTGCACGGCGCCGCGGTAACCCCCCTGGCCCCCCTTCAGGATCCCACGGCCATCGTCACCGCCGTGGCCCAGCAGGTCGACTGCCCCCTGACCGCCAAAAAAGAACCGCTCCAACAGCTCCTCGATTTTCTTCACGGGCGCGAAATGCTGCTCGTCCTCGACAATATCGAACACCTGCTGCCAGCCGCCATCCCCATCGTGCAGCGGTTCCTCCACCTCCCCCACCTGACCCTGCTCGTGACCAGCCGAGAACGCCTCCGCCTCTCACTGGAACACGTGGTCGGGATTGACGGCCTCCCAACCGACTCCACCGCCGGTGAAGCGGTTGACCTGTTCGTGCGCTGCGCCCGGCGCATCAAGATCGATTTTGCCGAACCGGCAATCGATATCCTTAACCTCTGCCGGCTGGTTGACGGTCTGCCGCTCGGTATCGAGCTGCTGGCAACCGCCACGCGTCATCGCTCCCTGGCAGAAATCGCGGCCGATTTGGGTCAAAGCCTCAAAAATATCGCCAGCGACCTGCACGATACACCGGCCCGCCACCAAACCCTTCAAGCTGTTTTTCACTACTCGTGGCAGCTCCTCAACCCCGATGAACGAGCCGCCCTGCAGCGGCTGACCATTTTCCAGGGAGGATTTGAGGCCGAGGCCGCCCAGGACGTCTCAGTTGTCAATCGCCCCATGCTGCAGCGTCTGCACGACAGGTCGCTCATTTATTCTGCCTCTGATACTCGGCTGGGGATGCTGGCCGTCATACGACAATACTTACTCGAGCAGCACCCCCTCCACGACGACAAATTAGCGGCTGCGCACGCGGGATATTTTGTCAGCTGGCTGGAAAAAATCGATCCCCAGATGGTGGCCGGGGAAATTGCCAATGTGCAGGCGATGTGGCGCTGGATTGTCAATCACGAGCCGGATTTGCTCGGCCGCGTTCTTCCTCAACTGGCGCTTTATTATGAACTGCAGGGTCCCTTTGCCGAGTTTGAACAGCTGCTGCACGCCGCTAACCACAGTGACCACCCGTTTCAGCAGCGGTTACAAATCGAGATCATCCACTTTCAGCGGCTGCAGTCCAAATTGGCCGAAGCCGAATCACTGGCGAATCAGTTCGGTGAGGTAACTCCCTCGTTAGCTCCCCGCCTCAACAGCCAAAAAGGGATGCTGGCCATCGCCAGAGGCCGTTATGATGAAGCCAAACCCCTCTTGACCACGGCTTTACATCTCGCCCAGCAGCAGGACGATTACCATACAGCCGGTGTAGCCATGCGCGGGCTGGCGGTCTTACATACCTATCTCGGAAATTTTCAGGACGCTCGCCAATTGTGCGAAGAATCGCTAGCCGTGTTTGAAGCGGCCGCAGACAACTTGGGGATCAGCCAAACCCTCAATAATCTGGGCATCATTTGCAAAAACCTCAACGATTTTACCGCCGCCCGCGCCCATTACGAACGGGCACGAGACCTATTTGCCCAGATGAACAATCGATTGGGGGAAAGTCGAATTCTCAACAACCTCGGCGTCATCGCCCGCATTCAGCAGGATTACGCAGCTGCCCACGATTTTTTTGTCCGCGCCCTGGCTCTAAAACGAGAGCTAGGTGAACCTCACGGTGAAATTCTGGCCCTCAACAACCTGGGCATCGTCAGCGGCAAAATGAACCAGCTTGAAGAAGCGGAACAACAGCTCAAAGATGCCCTCAAACTAACTCACCAATGGGCTGAGAAACGGCACCAGGGGATGGTCCTGAGCAATTTGGCCCGCGTCTATCATCTGCAAAATCGGCCGGAGAGCGCTATCACTCACTGCCAACAGGCGTTTGCGCTGGCTGTCGAACTGTCCGATCGCAACACCGAAGCGTTTGCTCTCCTCCATTGGGGGCAGGCCCTGGGAAATTTGGGGCAGTGGAAAGAAGCGGCCGCAAAATTTGAGCAGGCGCTAAAAATTCGGAAAACGCTAAACCACACCTATCTTCACCTGGAAGTCAAAGCGCACTACGCCCTCGCCTTGTGGCAGGCAGGAGACATTAGTCAGGCTGAAGCTGAAGTACAAAGTATCATCCCCCACCTGAACGATGCCGGCCTCCAACAGGTTGAATCTCCCCAGCAGGTTGCGGAAATCTGTGCCTTGATTGGTAACAAAGGCCAATAGCGTAAAACTATGCTGTGTTGACATTTGGGAAATTTCTTCACCCCGCATTTTAATGCGAGGCTAAAGGGGCTAACCCGAAGGAAATCCAGCCCTTTAGCCGTCGGCTTTAGTCGACGGCTATCGGTTTTAATCGACGGGTATAGAAAATATCGCAAAATTGACGATGAATCACCAAAATGAATCAAATGTCAACAGAACCTAATAGCCAACAGCCGAAATCCGGTGCGCCCACAACCCGTATACCAATCGTCTCCCGGCCGACGATTAAAATTTTCAATATCGATTTAAACTCAAGGGGCAACTTTGGAACTTTTGACGCTGTTTTTACGTCAAGATAGTAGCTGCTTATTTTGGAAGCGGCCATTGCGCATTGTCTCTTCATCCCGCCTCCCCAGCAGACTCACTTCTTCAAGCTGATTCTGCACATCGCCGGCCGCTTCTCACCGGCTGCGCGTGATTTTCCCAACCTCGTGCTGGTCGCCAAAGCGTGTCGTTTTATTTTTTTCAATCCAATTTAGTTAGGAAGAAAAGGAGGATTTCTTCGATGTTTAAGAGATTACTTCTCATTACTTTGATGGCGATTATCGCCATGGGAATTGGCGCTCAACAAGTTGCGGCCGATTCCTCCTGGAATGCGGAATATTGGGACAATAAGGATCTGTCCGGCAGTCCAGTAGTAGGCTGGAAAGAAGACGCCATCGACCACGATTGGGGAGGCGGCACTCCCCACAGCTCGATCACCGGCCAATTTTCAGCCCGCTGGACGCGTCGAGCGTATTTTGCCCCCGGCACCTACCGCTTCAACATCACCACCGATGACGGCATGCGGGTATGGGTGGACGGCAACAAAATTATCGACTCCTGGTACGATTCACAGGTGCACTCTTTGAGCGCCGACATTTACCTCGATGGGGGTGACCACGATCTGAAAGTTGAATATTATGAAGCCGGTGGACAGGCGGTCGCCAAAATGAACTGGTTCCTGGTCTCCGGCGGAGGCGGCACCTGGCGGGCCGAATACTTCAACAACACCTCCCTGAGCGGCACGCCGGCCGTTACCCGTCAGGAAGATCGGATCAACTACGAATGGGGCGGCTCTCCGGTCAACGGCATCAATGCGGATCAATTCTCCGTGCGCTGGAGCGGATCTATTCCGGTGGACAGCGGCGTTTATCGCTTTACGGCCACGGCCGATGATGGCGTCCGCGTCTGGATTCAGGGCATGCTGGCCATCGACGCCTGGAGAGAACAGAAAGCCACCAGCTACTCGGTTGACGTCAGCGTGACCGGCGGCACTTTACCCGTTCTCATGGAATATTATGAAGCCGGTGGAACGGGAGCTGCTTCACTCTCCTGGACAAAGATCAGCGGCACTTCACTTCCAGCTCCCGCACCAACTTTTTCCGAATGGCGCGGTGAGTACTTCAACAATATCGACCTCAACGGCAATCCGGTGCTGCTTCGTAACGACCCCGCAATTAATTTTTCCTGGGGCTCGTCTACCCCAGCCCCCAACGTGGTCAATCCCGATCAATTTTCAGCCCGCTGGACCCGCACCGTGAACCTCAATCGCGGCACCTATACCTTTACCGCCACTCCCGATGACGGCATGCGCGTTTGGGTCAACAATCAGCTCATCATCGATCAGTGGAAAGTGCAAAGCGGCATAAGATACAGCACCTCGGTCTTTATTCCCGGAGGTGCCACCACCTTGAGAGTCGAGTATTTTGAATACTCCGGTTTAGCTGAAGCGCGTCTGACCTGGTCGGCCGGTGGCAGCACGACCACATCCCCTCCAGCAAGCAGTGGCGATGTTCCGCAAACGGCGGTGATGCGCGGGGCAGCGGTACTCAACGTACGCAGCGGGCCGGGCATGAACTTCAACCCATTTACCCATTTGCGCAATGGGGATACTGTCACCCTTATCGGCCGGGACGCCAACAACTACTGGATCAAAGTACGCCTGTCGAACGGTCAGGTTGGTTGGGCCAGCTCTCGCTACCTGCGGGCCTCGGCCCCATTTGTCAATTTGCCGGTAACGAATTAATCGTCTGGCCACCAGTTTTGTTGATTTACGTTAATCTCAAGGGCCGCAGCCTGCTGCGGCCCTCCTACGATCCATGGGTACTCCAATAAACAGGTTTTGATGGAGCTATTAGGTGAGTTACAAATACTTTTAAGAAATAATTTGTCCACAGATTTCGCAGATTTTCGCAGATTACAGTGAAAATCTGCGAAAATCTGCGAAATCTGCGGACACTTTCTTCAGAAAACTTTTTGTAACTTACCTAACGCGATTTGAGTTTGGCAAATAGATACAAATGTCGCGTCGTCATCCCTGCGTAGGCGGGAATGATGGCCTGTTTTAGATGTCTCCAAATTTCTCAAAAGGTGTTTAAAAACGCCAGAAAAGCGCTGGCTAAGCCTGTCGAAGCCGAAGCGGCTCTATCAATATGAATGACCTCCCGTTTAGATCCGACTCCGCCTTCAACAAGCTCAGGCATCGTCTTCACCGAGTTATTAAACACACATTCGACCTTCATTATTCATCGGGAAAGTAAAGCTCCAAAAAGAGCCAAGGGCAAATCATCCCCTTAATATTTGAAATTATCATCTTTTAAATCCAATGAGCAAAAAAGTAAAAAACCTCTATATCGTGATCGGATTCTTCCTGCTGGCGGCTTGTTCTCCGGCTCAGACCGGTCCAGAACCGGCCGCCAGCGGAAAACCTGAGTCGGCCGAAGAGCAAATATCGAACGAAATTTGCACCAACCCCACCAATGATTGGTCAATTGGTGTTTTTCCCCAAAACGGGCGAGAACTGCTGATCAACGGGTTTGATCTCCCGGCCGGTTCTCAACCCCAACTGCTTATCAGCGGGGTAACCAACCCCGAAGCGATCGAGCAGATTACGCGCAGCCCCATTGTCGGGGATGACGGCATGTTTAGCGAAACCGTAACCCTTCCCAAACACGACTACATGCGCTGGAATATCCGTCTTTTTATTGAGGAGGAGGTCATCTGTCACTACGTTATCACCGGCCACGACGGCTGGCTGGAAATGGGGTACGATGGTCCTCGCGCCGCGGATAGCGCCCTGCGGGAAGACATGGCCCTGGCGGCCGAGCAAACCGGCATTCCCGTGGAAGAGCTGGAAGCTCAGGCCGCCAACGAAGACGCCATTTCGGAACTACAGGCTCGGCTGCGCGCCAACGAAGCGGATACCTACAGCGGTCTGTGGCTCGATTGGGAGCCCTATCGCGTCATTGTGTCTTTCACAACGGCCGGTGGCGAAGAAACGGTTGCCAAATATTTAGCGGCCGCCAGCCCTCTTTGGGATTATCTGGAATTTCGGACCGGAATCTATACGCAGGAGCAGCTCCTGGCCGATCAGCAGGCGCTTAATCAGCTGCTAAAAGACGCAAATTTTGAGTGGAATTCAGCAACAATCATACAAAAGAACCGGGTTGAACTGATCGTGCCTACGGCCGAAATCTGGCAGGCGTTTGTGGCAGAAAACCCGGTCAAGCTACCCCCCAGCATTGAAGTAAATTTCTCTTTTACGTCAGATGAACTGCTCATTAACCCACCGACCAACCTCAACCCGCTGCCCGATATCTTCCTAGCCCAGCTCGAGATGCCCAGCTTAAACCGCATGGCCGCCCTACTCAATGACCCTTTGCTGATCGAAGACGGCTGCGTTTTTGCCGGGACGTCAGGAAACCGACAGCTGATCATCTGGCAGCCGGGCTACTTTGTCCACAACGGCGTTTCCGCCATCGAAATTCTCGATCAGGATGGAAACATAGTAGCCACAGAAGGGCAGCCCCTTTATATGGGCGGCGGTGAGGGGCGTTTGCGCGATGAAGTGAATCTGTCAGAAGCGGTTCCGGATCGCTGCCGTACCGAACGGGTCTGGTACATGGGTGAGTTTTTGCCGGAGGAGTATCGGCCGGAAGACGAAGAATCAACCGCGCCGGAACCGGTCAATTCGGCCGCTGATAGTAACCGGCAGGAGCTCCAGCAGCTTATCACTGACGTTCTCCATCGCTATAACATTGACCCTGATGGCGAATGCTTTGATCTGCAAGCCTCCTATGAAGAATACCATCCGGGGCTGCAGGAAATGGTGGCTATTTTACTCACCCATCCAAAAGCCCAATCCTTTTCGTTTGATGAGCGTGAGGAAATATTTTACGAGGTGGCCGGTTTTGAGCACCTAAAATTTACAGTCGGAAATGACAGCTCGGTTCTCGTTGCAATGCCAACCAATTTCGGGCATAAGCTCGGCTGTGGAGGTCGTAGAATTTCACCGCGTGCCTTGTTTGTCGTCGATCCGGACGGTCGCGTGACGGATATTGGCGGTGTCAGCACCGGTGGGAAGGTTGACAATGTCTGGTTAATTGACGATCGCTGGGTGGTGACAATCAATACAAACCTGGACACCTCCAGCGGTACCGACCCATGGGCAGTGTGGCATATCGGGTTGTCAAACGACGGTTGGGAGCGAATCGTCGCGCATGAATTTTTTCCCAGACCTTACATTTCTATTGATCTGCCGCTGAGCTTTACGGATGGCTATCAAACCATGGTGGCCGAATTTACCTACTGGCCGGGCCATGAACCGTGTAAATTAAGTGAGTCGTTTCGTGAAGCTTACACCTACGGAGCATGGAAAACTCTGGAAACCTTTGCCCTGGTGGACAATACATATGAGCGAATCGCCTTCGAAGTGGTTGAGTTTCCCGTTCTCGATCGGAATACGAAAGAAGAAGTAACTCTGTCAAACTGGCAGGATTACTGTAACGGGCCGCTTGAGCCGGGTTTAAGCCCGCTTGGTGGATAATCATCTCTTCCCCTTTCTGGCTGTTTGAGGTGTTGTTTAATAAACGGTTCAAGCAGCCAGCCGGTTATCTAGCTTAATTTCATTGAGACGGGACTGCCAGTCGTTCGCTCGGAATTACCTCTTTGAGTAACCCGGTTTCGACGTCGAAAAGATAGCCGCCAACCGTTAGGTTTTTAGGAACGTGGGGCGAATGCTGCAGCCTGGCAAAATCATCCTTGAGGCTTTGCGTATGATCGTGGATGGCCAGCGCGTCGATCTTACTCGCTTCGATGCCCAAACCCTGGCTTATACCGGCGCCAATCTGCGGATTGGCCAACCGCTCAAAACCGCAGTCGGTATGATGGACAATAGCGAGGGAGAACCCCTGAAACTGTTCCCCTAACGCCCGGCGGGCCATCATCGACAATATCCCCAGCTCAAGCGCGATCTCTTTATTGACGCGCCCCCCACCGGTTCTCATCACCAGGGCCTCCCCTGCTTCCAGTCCAAGCACGTGGGCCGGATCCACGCGGGCATCGATACAGGTCAAAATAATCGTTGAAAAACGGGGCATGAGCGGCAGTTGATTGGTGTAGCTGGATGCAAATTGCCGGTTTCTTTCAGTCAGAATTTCGATCTCGTTCATTTGAACTCCTTATAGCAATGTTGTTATTATCAACTGTTGTATATTACAACTTTTAGCGACAGTTGTCAACCTGTTGGTGTAATTAATTTCGGTATGACAACAAAGAAACACCTTAAACTGTTGTGGGCTGTGGGGGCTTCTGTTTTAGATTACAAAAGTTTTGAAAACTTTTGTAATCTATTAACCAGGAAAGGTTATGTCAAGTTTTTGATTAGCTGCTGTAAGCTGCGAACGGCCACCTGCTGTTCTTCTGGAGAAATATCCCGTGTAGCGTTCTGAGAGAAGTTCTGAAGCAGGCCAACCAGCTCAATTTTTGTAGAGACCCCCTCTTCTGTTAGGGAAACGATTTGCTGACGGCGGCTGGCCTGGCTTCTCACCCGGCTAATCAAATTTTTGGCGGCCAACCGATCCAGCAAACGGGTCACGTTGGTTTTGTCTTTGTATAGCTTATGCTGCAGGGCGGTTTGCTCGATGCCCTCAGGCGAAACGAGCATGATCACCACAAACTCCTCTGTCGTGAGATCAAATCCTGATTTTTTTAAGGCGGATTTGAGTCCCTGCTTGAGGACAAAAGCGGAAACGTGCAGGTTAAAACCAAGTGTTTTTTCCAGAGCGGGTTGATTGATCGTACTTTTTGTAGACATAGGAAGTTAAACATAAAATAAACAGCCGACTATGTCATCATACATCCAACGCCCAATTTCGTGCAACCGTTGGCTGATTCGGGTGCGCGCCAAGTTTTAGGAATTTTGGCCAGGAGGGGGAATAATAGGGTCAGAACGTAGGAAGGAGGACCCCAAAATGGCCAAAGAGGACCCCACTTGGCAAGAATTGTTCGCTGCGGCGACGGACGCCTTGAAGGCGTGGCGGGCATCGCACCCCGAGGCAACATTCAATGACATTGAAGAGAATGTCGATGACGAGCTCGCCCGTTTGCGAGCCCAACTGCTACAGGATTTGGCGCACGCCAGTCCCGCGGCAGATTGGCGCGGGCAAGATCGGGAAAATCGCCCGGTTTGCCCCGACTGTGGCGCGCCGCTGCAAGCCAATGGAGAACAGGTGAGACGAGTCATGACCGACCGTGAGCAGGAGGTGGCGCTAAAACGGCAACAAGGACGGTGTGGCCAGTGTGGCCGCACCTTTTTCCCCTCTGGATGAGGCGTTAGCGCTGCTGCCTGGACGGTACACGCCGCGCTTGCAGGAAGGCGGCACGCGTTTGGGGGCCAAACTGCCGTTCCGCGAGGCGGCGGAAGAAGTGGCGACCTGGAGTGGGACACAGATCGGAGCCAGTACGATTCGACGTTGGACCCAGCGGTTCGGCGGCATCGGTGAAGAGCTGGCGCGTCAGGAAGCGGAGGCCCTCTACCAAGGGGGTCAGCCCGAACCGGAGGGGCCAACACAGATGGTATTGAGTGCCGATGGGGCGTTTATTGCCTTAACCAATGGGGAATGGCGGGAGGTGAAGACGGTCGTGGTCGGTGCGTATGGCTCACACTGGGATGAAAAAACGGGGCGGGTGGTGGTCCGCACCGCAGCCTTGAGCTATTTCTCGCGCAGTTATGCCGCTCGCGAGTTTGAGCGGTATGCCCTGGCCGAGTTGCACCGCCGGGGGGTCGGTCGTGCTCAGCGGGTGGTGGCCGTCAACGATGGGGCGGCCTGGATTCAGAGTTTTATTGACTATCATCGGCCAGATGCGGTGCGCATCATCGATTTCGCTCATGCCTTGGGCTATGTGGCGACGCTGGGTCAGACTGCGCTCGGTCCTGAGAGTCCGGCCTTTGGGGCGTGGTTTGCCCAGGCGCGCCATCAGTTGCGTCACCGACCCCCTCAGCGTAACCTGCGCGATTGGGGCTGGCTGCGACATCATCTCTCCACCGCTGAACAAGAAGCGCTTTTTGACGCCGCTTTCCGCTATCTTACCCGCCGTCAAGAGATGATTGATTATCCCCACTTTGAGCGACAACAACTCCCCATTGGCTCTGGCGCGGTTGAAAGCAGCCACAAACATGTCGTCCAGCGACGCCTCAAACAGGCCGGTATGCGCTGGGCCGAACATCATCTCAATCCCATGCTCGCTTTGCGCAATCTCATTGCCAATGGCCGGTGGGCTCAAGAATGGCCTCGCCTCTCGTCCGCCTACCGACAGCAACG
>JASJCR010000149.1 GCA_030065875.1 Ardenticatenaceae bacterium
CCCGATCCTCTCATGCCATATACTACTTTGATCTTCCTGAAAGGTTATATCTAGATATTCTTGTAATTTTGCGACATCGGTGATGTCATTGTTCTTCTCATAGGCAGATTCATGAAGCAGTTGGGAAAACTTTTCATATACCAACTCACCATGGGAAACACCTTCAATATAACCATTCCCGACACCATCAGCGATAAAAACACCGACACCATCAGCGATAAAAACACTAGTTCCATCAACTATCATATCAGTAGATTGTATATTCGGACCCTCCAGTGAAACTATACACTTTTTTTCACCCACATCCTCTGGGTTTGGATTAAGATTGAATTCATCTATCACAAGAATACCAACTCTTGTTGATATATCTGTTTCTGTAGCTTCTTCTACTGTACCAGGCTCATCACCATTACAAGCGGAAACAGCCAAAAAAACAAAAATCAGAAAAATGAAAAACTTTCTCCAAAGCATGTATATCCTCCTCTATACTTGAAGCAAATGCTATCACAGCAAATCGGTTCGCTTACGTATCACATACCCAAACTGATTCATAAATGTAATCACTTCTTGCTCTTGTGTTTTGTAACCGATTTCTTGATAAAGGGTAAAAGCCTCCTCAAAGTAAGCTAAAGCAGCATGATAATCTGATAGAGCGTGATAATCAGTTGCTACAGCATAAGCGGCCCCAGCGATTAAAGATTTATGGCCTGTCTCCTCTGCTACTTTATAGGCTTCCATGTGGCGTTTAAGAGCTTCATGCATTGCTAGCATTGATTCTGCTGATCCTAAATTGATCAAGGCTGTTGCTAGCCTGATGGGATTATTGAGTTGTTGGCTAACTTCATAAGCTGCTAGTGCATGCTGATATGCTGCTTGAAAATCATTTTTAATGCCAGCAATATAGCTCATTTGTTGCAAAACAAATCCTAAAGTCGTTTTGTCTTCAAATGTTTCTGCTAGCTTCTGTGCATCTGAAAAATATTTTTCAGCTAATTCATTTTCATCAAGCATAAAAACTGTTTTCCCTAATACAGCTAGCAACATCGCCTTGCGTTTCTGATCAGGTGATAACCTAAGTGAGGCTAAATAAACTTGATAAGCATCATCAAAGTTGCCATGAGCAAAGTAGCCATTTCCTAACTTACCCAAAGCATGATGCAAAATTTCTTGCTGATCCTCACTTTTTCTTAGCGTATTAACTACAAATTCAAGAAGCTCTAAGAAAGTCTTGCTGTAACCGACTACATCAACAAATCCTTTCGTAGTTAACGTAACAACAATTGAGTAAAGGATTGACCACAGATCTAATTCACGCGCTTTCTCGACCGCAGCTAGAATATTACTCTGGTCAAAAGCTAACAGAATGTAATTGGTAGCATTTTTCTCGACATAAGTTTTTATTGCCTCAAGGGTATCTTGGTAATCATGAGGTTTTGTGTCAGATTGCCCTTGACTTTCATGCTTCATTTTAATGTAATTGAATGTTAACCCATGAAGTTCATAGTAAAAATATTCAGTATTTGATACTTTAGGTTGATGAGCCAACCCTCTTTCTGCTAATGCTTCCAGAGAAGCAAGAACCTCATTTTCAGAATAAGATGTACAAGCTGACAGAAGTTCAGGTGTCGTTTTTGGAGAAAACAAGGTTCCTATGGCTAGGAATATCTTATCTGCTGGTGATTCAAGGGTCTTTGCACTTTCGTCTAGCAGTGCAGCAAAATTTTTCCCACCTGGAAGAACTAACCTAGATGCAGGATTTTCTCCAATTTGCTTTAACAATTGAGCAGGAGTTTTTCTTTTTTTTAGCAACCGCCCAGCTATTTCTAAAGCAAAAGGATGGTAATCCAGCAATTGACACAAAGTTTTTGCTGTTTCGTCAAATTTATAGTTCCACTCAGCGTAAAAACTCAACACACTAAGAGCCTCGACTGGAGGAAGGACTTCCACCCATTTTAATTCTAGTTTAGCTAAATCCCATCGGGAAGTGGCTAAGACTGGTAAATCTTCAGGGAATGCCTCCAGCACTATTGGGAAATCAACATTCCAAATGTCATCAAAAATATAGAGTGTGAATGGGACCTTTGTTAGGCTTTCACGAATCGCCAACAGTTTGGCATCTCCGACAAGGTGGGGAATGTCTTTGTGATATTTGGTTAAATCGAGGGCATTGACTAATTCATCTAAAATTGTTTCTGAGTCAGCATAACCTGTTTCTATCCAAACAACAGAGCCATTACCTTGAGCAAGCCATAGATCACTAATAGTGGAAGCAATTGCTGTTTTACCAATTCCTGCAAGACCATGTAATAAGACGCGGTTAGCAGTAAAAAGTAATTCTATAACTTCCTTGATAAGTGGCTGACGCCCAAGGAGCTTTTCAGGTTTTCTAATATGACCTGATTCATGATATAAAGCGATATCCAACTTTGCTACGGAGAATTGACCCCAACTCGTAACATTCGGCCTTTCTTCGTAGCAAGCTTTCCGTAAAATTAATGTTCGATCACGTCGCCTCATATATTCCACAAGAGCTTGTGCTGCCCCATTGAGGGTTTCGTGATTAGGTAAATTATCAAATATTATATCCAACTTGAAACATAGCTCTTTTAACTCTTGAAGGTTAAAGTGCTGAACTATCATTTCAAACAACAAAATATCTTCAGCTTTGTTCGAATCATTCATTTTAAACCACTACAAACACTCTACCGCTTGTTGACTAAATCCACTTTCATATCCTGACTTATATGACTTACATTGATAGGATACGGGTTTCTCAAAGCATATCCTATGCCATAACAAAAAATAGTCTGGTCCTTCGCCAATAAATTACTCCCGAAATTGGACGCTCTTTAATACTTACTCAAACAAAATTTCGTGCAGCTGCCTTGCTCCAATTTAGAGATAGTATATCAAATTTTGTCAATCCCTTTTCCCATTCTTTTTGCCTGATAAATCCACAACAGGCCACAACGGCAGCATTCTTGTCTTTCTAAGCGCCGCCCAGAGGTTCGCCGCCGTGTGGATGATCTATTCCCGGTGCAACATTTCTTATCCTTCAATCGTACAATAAGCAAAGTGCAACAGAAAAAAATGAATAAAAAGCCACAGATTAGCGCAGATTAACACGGATTACTTCACCTAAAATCCACCTGCTGACTGACAAGATTTTGCTCACCTCAGAGAAACAGAAAACTTTGCGTTCTCCGCGGCCTCAGCGGTAAAATTTTAAAATGGCCGGTCAATCAGGAAATTCTGCCCCAATCTGTGCCCAACACGACGGAGATAATCAATGGACAGATGGGAATATTTCACCACCTTTATCGAAGCCAATATGGCCAAAGAAGAAATTAAATTCACGGCCGAAATCCCACCCGGAGATCACCCCAAATATTCTCCCTACGCCCTCATTCCCGAATTAAACGACCTGGGCGCCAAAGGATGGGAACTGATCCATATGGAACCGGTCAGTATCGGCCGCAACCACGACGTCGTCCGGCCGGACGCCAACGCCATGAAATGGGGACGCCACTACTTCTGCTTCTTCAAACGCCGAACCTCTTCTTTTTAAGTGAATTTCAATAACTTCTCAAAAATTAAGTGATTTACAAAGACTTTTCAAAACTAACTATCCGCAGATTACGCAGATGGCCGCAGATTTTCGCAGAGCTCCGCAGGAGCAAGAGGGAAATCTGTGAAAATCCGTGTTAATCCGTGGCTTTTTTAACAATTCTTTTTGTAAACCACTTAAATGTCCGCAGACCCCGTAGGGGTGAACCGCAGAGTAAAAGGAAAAATTTGTGACAATCTGCGTAATCTGCGGACAATATTTTGATAATTCTTTGCCTATGCCAGGCACATGACGCTTCTTGGTCACCCCCAAGAAACAACTTTTTGCTTTGCCACCCAGGCAAAATGCTTGCGCAGCCGGTTGTTCTGCCGGAGCGCCTTGACCGTGTTCAGCCTCTGGGCCAGCTCCATTTCGTCAAACAGGGTGTGAATCCCCTTGTGACACAGCCCGCAAATGTATACCCCCCGATTGAGATCATCCTTTGAGTACCGCTTTTTAAACCGGTTGCGACGATGAACCTTTCTGGGAATCAGGTGATGAAACGTCAGAAAAGTCTCCCGCTGGCAAAGGGGACAGGCATCAGCTTCGGGATTGACGGCGTTAGACATGATGCCTTAATTATCGGCCAATCGCCTATGAAACCCGTTTACTCACGACCGCCTCCACCACCAGCTCGTCCCCATCCGCCCCAAACGGCCGGCCGTCAAACCCGCCGGTGATCTGTACATCGGCAAATCCGGCCGCCTCTAGCAGCCGCAGGACATCCCCTCGATACAGGTAAGCCAGATCAAGGGTGCTCAGAAACGTCCGTTCGAGCTCACCCCCGGCCGAGTAAATTTCGTGACGGTGGCGCGAGTGCACCACCTGGCGCACCGTATCGTATCGATTGGCTTCTGAAACGACGAGCTGTCGGCCGTCGGGCAAATCCCGCGTGTCGGTCCAGCGCCACACCCCGGCCAGCGGACCGGCATGCTGGGCCATAAATTCCAGCGATGGATGAAAAAAATTAAACGCCAGGCGGCCGCCGGGCTGCAAATGGCGGCGCACACACGCCAAACACGCCAGCTGATCGCTCTCGGTGACGTTGTGCAAAAAGGCGCGGGCGGGGATGATCACCAGGGCGAAGCGACTGTCGAGAGCAAAGTCACTCATGCTCGCCTTGACGACCGTCACCCGCTCGCGGATCAGTGGCTCCTGCTCCTCGAGATGGGCGCGCAGCCGCTTCAACATGCCATCATCAATGTCGAGGGCGTGAATGGGAACCCCGGCCGCCGCAATCGGAATCGTAATGCGGCCGGTGCCCGCCCCAAGCTCCAGGACCGGCCCGCCGCACGCCACCGCTTTGTCGCGATACCACTCAACATCTCCCAAAAACGTTTGCGGGACGATGATGTCGTACAGTTCCGAATCGTAAGTGCCGCTCATCAAAACCTCTCCTTATTGGGCGATCAGCACCAGCGCCACCAGCGCCAGCCCCACGCCAATCCACTGCAGACGCGCCAGCCGCTCGTGCAAAATAAAGCGCGCCAAAAATATCGTCGATGCTGGGTACAGCGAGCTGAGTATGGCAGCGATGTCCAAACGGCCGAACTGGGTGGCCACCGCAAACAGCGCGTTCCCCAATGAATCAAATACCCCCGCCAGAAAAATCGTTCCCCACACTCCGTGATCCGGCCGCTGCCAGCGACCCTGCACGGTAATAAGCGAACCCAGTAGCACCAGGGCCGCCGTGCGCCCTGCCACCAGCGGCCAAAAAACCGCGTCCCGACTCGACAAATCGATAAACGTCAAAAATAGACCGAACCCGATACCGGCCGCGCATCCCATCAAAACATCCTGCCTGGAAAATTGTTCGGCCTCGCCGCTGGCGGACAAAATCCATACCGCCCCAAGGGCGATCCCAATCCCCCCAACCGTGATCGGCTGAGGCAGCCCTTCCACCACAAATGCCACCACGATGGGAATAAAAGAAGTCACCAGGGCCGCAACCGGAGCCACGATCCCCATTTGCCCGTGCCCCAAGCCGTGATAAAGGGCCAGCAGGCCACACATGCCAAACACCCCGGCCAGCGCCCCAAACCCGATATCCCGCCATGCCGGAAACGCTTCCCCAAACACCACGGCCAGCAGCAGCAATGTGCCCAAACCAACCATCTGGGAGAAAAACACGACGAGGGTCGCGGCCGTTCGCTTTGTGGCCAGGCCGCCGGAAAAGTCGGCCGCTCCCCACGTGATCGCCGAGGAGAGACCAAATAAAATCGTTAACAATTCAGGATTCAGAGTCATATCGGATTACGCGATGTTGATAGGCTCATGCTCCCTCCGGCAGCTCAATTTCCGCATAGATTTCAAGCAGGTTGCCCTCAGGATCTTTAAAAAACAGCGTCCGGTGTTTCCAATATTTCCAAACCCGTTGATCGATGATTTGCGGAGGCTGAACGATCTCGACCTGTTTCGCCTTGAGCTCCTCATAACAGCCGTCTACTTCGTGGGGGGCCACGCGAAAAGCCAGCTGCACGGCCGCGGATTCATCCGGCAGCGGCGGCCCCACAAAGGGTCGATCCCTCTTGGAAAGCGTCAGCAAAACCGAACCGACACGCATTTCGATCCAGGATTCGGTTTCCAGATGGATCGGGAAGCCCATCACCTGATGGTAAAAATCCTTCATGCGCGAAAGGTCGTGGCAAAGAAGAACCACATAATCCAGATTGCGAATTGATTTCAACATATAACCTCTATGTTAACATCGTGTACTGTCTGCGCATACGCACCCACCTCCATATCGACCTGAAACTCAAAGTTCGGGATTCCTTCACACGCTAGATCAAGCCACTCGATTTCTGCATAGGTCAAAGGCCCGCTCATCCCATCCAGGTAACTTTCCTCAAATACCGCTGGCCATCCATATCTAGACGCCTGCCGAACAATTCGGCAGGCCTCCTGTAAATTCAATGATGCTCTCCATTCCGGGTACATACCCATCGAGTGTTGAAACGCGCAGCGTCGGGACATCAAAATGGGGAGCATCGTATTGGTCACCGGAGGACAACCGGCCGGTCTTCCTGTAGATCGTCACTCGACTGTCGCCATGGAAGAACTCTCTGTTTGGATCGTTCAGCCCTCTTTCCAAATGTCGCCTCGCGCTTGTTTCTGCATCCAGATCGCAAATCAGGATGAAAGTGTGAGCGATTTGCTGTATCCGTGGAACGACTAGATTCCACAATTTATGCTGAAATGCAGCTTCAACTACGACCGACACACCACTTTCTAACAGGTTTAAAGCGGTCGCGAAGAAGATCTCGTTGACCTTCCTGTTTGAATCCCTCGGCAGCCGTTCGTGCTTCACGCCAAAGGTATTCACATACCCTTCTTTGATTTCGTCCCGGCTTATTTTAGGAAGATACAGCTTGCGGCTTACGTCTTCAGCGAGCGTTGTCTTTCCCGAACCAGGTCGTCCCGAAATGATGATACACTTTGGGATTGCGTCCATTCTCTCCTGCCAAATGTGCGATATTTTCTATACCCGTCGGTTTTTGAGTTTTGAAAAATAAACACCGATATAGCCGCGTCATTCCCGCGAAAGCGGGAATCCATTGGATTGTCACCGATGGATCCCCGCCTACGCGGGGATGACGAGTCTGTTTTGAGAGCCGGTCCATATCCGCATTTATTTGTAAATGTTCAATAACCGACGGCTAAAGGGTGATCACCCGTCAGGTCATGCTCTTTAGCCCCGCATTTTAATGCGGGGATGGATAATTATCTCAAATATCAACACAAATTAGTTGATTTTATTGAGATATTCGCTGAAGTCAACGAATAACCGCCGCCTTGAGCACCCGCAATAACCCTTTGTGAAAAATTGCACAAAGTCGATGCTGCATGACACCCAATTTGAGTGACTTTCGACACGTGAAGAACTTAGTACTCATTTCCTAGAATGTAAGGTATTGCAATTTGTCGTCGGGACAGTCTATCAACCTAGAGGAGGAATTATGGTTGGGTTAGACAAAGAAACCCGCGACATGGTTCTCGATACGCTGAGAAAGTATGCCGCGGATAAATTAAAACCTGAATTTTTACTAAAATTGGATCATGAAGACCAATTTCCACATGAGGTCTTGAACGAGCTTTATGACCCCATGAACCTGGGACTACACCTGCTCTTCATTCCCGAAGAGTACGATGGATTGGGCGGTGGAGCATATGACATCTATCGCGTGTCCGAATTGATGGCCGCCATCGACCTGGGTATCGCCACCGGTGTTTTAGCCACCTTTTTGGGAAGTGACCCGGTAAGGGTGGGCGGCACCGAGGAGCAAAAAGCCCACTGGATGGGACGCGTGGCCGAAGAAGCGCTGCTCATGGCCTACGGCGCCACTGAACCCCAGGCCGGCAGCGACCTGGCCGCCATGACGACCAAAGCGGTACCGGTACAGGAGAACGGTACCGTCACCGGTTACAAAATCAGCGGCCAAAAACAGTGGATCAGCAACGGTGGCGTGGCTGACCTGTATACGATTCTGGCCCTGGCCCCCGGTGGGCCAACCTGGTTTATCGTCGAAAAAGGGGCTGAAGGATTCTCTTACGGCAAACCGGAAGATAAACACGGCATCCGCGCCAGCAACACGGCCGCCCTCTTCATGGAAGATGTCTACGTACCGGTCGAACGGCTGGTCGGTGACAAAGAAGGGGAAGGATTGGCCCAGGCTCAGGCCGTCTTTGGCTACACCCGTCTGATGGTCGGGGCGTTCGGCCTTGGTGCCGGATGGGCCGCCCTCAAACGAGCGATCGAATACGCCCAGGAACGCATCCAGGGTGGTGCCCCCCTCATCAAAAAGCAAGGGTACACCCACAAGCTGCTCGTGCCCAACGCGGTGCGGCTGGAAGCAGCCCGAGCTTATATCGAATGGGTCGCTGAACAGCTCGATACCGGTGACCACGGCCTGCAGACCGAAGGGGCCATCGCCAAATACCTAGCTACCGAAGCCGGAAACAAAGCGGCCGAAGACGCCATCCAGGCCCTCGGCGGCTACGGCTACACCAAAGAGTACATGGTCGAAAAGATCAAGCGCGATGTGCGAATCACCACTATTTACGAAGGCACCTCCGAAATCATGGAGTGGACCATCGCCCGCAATCGCTGGCAGGAACACCTCAAATCGCGCGGCGCTTTTTACGGCGATTGGGCCGCCAAACTCCAGGCCATCCATCTCAAAGAACCGGATAACGGTGCCGGCACGGCCGCTCTGGCCCTGCAAGCCCTCGCGACCCTGCTCGAACGGTGTCGCCTCGATCGGCTGACCCGCAACCAGCACGTCCTTTTCCGACTGGGTGAACTGGTCACCTACGCGGAAACCGCCGCGATCTTCGCCGAACGGGCGTGCTCCCATCCCACCGAAGCGATCCCCCTCAACGGGGAAGTTCGTCAGGCCCTCAGCCGCATCCACGCTCGCGATGCCGCGCTGAAAATTGCGGCCGACGGGCTGCGCTGGGCCATCGGCGCGGGACAAACCGATCCGCAGCTGGCCGAATCACTCAATTTACCGGCAATCTATGCCGCTCAGGACGGTCAAGTCGCCGACATGAATTTTGTCAGCGAACAATTGGCCAAAATTTTTGCAGTCAACTAACAACAAGCGGGAAGATGTGAAGAAGCTCTGATCCGGTGCAGCGCTTCCGGAACCCACCTTCTTCACCCCCAGGAGAATATCGACATGAACCCGTATGAACGCGCGGTTGCCATCGTTGGCGTGGGAGCCCTGCTGCCCGATGCGCCCAATGCGGAAACGTTTTGGCAAAACATCCTCAATAAACGGTACAGCATTAGTGAAGTGCCACCCGGCCGCTGGGGGCAGGGAGATTATTACGATTCCAATCCCAAAACACCGGACAAAAGCTATAGCAAAATCGGTGGCTGGATCAAAGATTTTGAGTTTGACTGGAAACAGTTTCGGATCCCGCCAAAAGTTGTGGCGGCGATGGACCCCAGCCAGCAGTGGTCCCTGACCGTTGCTGCTGAAGCCCTCAAAGATTACGGGTATCCCGAGCGCCCCCTCAACACGGAACGCACCGCGGTGGTTATCGGCACCGCGATGGGTGGCGAGCTGTACAGCACGACCAACATGCGCATCTATTTTCCTGAATATACGGCCGCCCTCGAAAAAGCGGAAACTTTTCAGGAATTACCCCCTCAACTGCGCGAATCGATGATTGCGGAATGGCAAACTGAGCTCAACGAACAAATTCCAACAATCACCGAAGATTCGATGCCGGGTGAACTGCCCAACATCGTCTCCGGCCGCATTGCCAACGTCCTCAATCTGCGCGGCCCCAACTTTATTACCGATGCCGCTTGCGCTTCCAGCATGGCCGCCCTCGAATCGGCCGTGGAAATGCTCACCGAACACAAGGTTGATGCCGTTGTGACCGGTGGGGTTGACCGCAATATGGGGGCCAGCACCTTTATCAAATTCTGCAAAATCGGAGCCCTGAGCGCCACCGGCACCCGGCCGTTTGGCGATGGGGCCGATGGCTTTGTGATGGGTGAAGGCGCAGCCGTCTTCTTATTAAAGAGGTTGGCGGATGCTGAGCGAGATGGAGATAAAATTTATGCGGTCATCCGCGGCGTAGGTGGCGCCAGCGACGGCAAAGGGAAAGGAATCACCGCTCCCAACCCGATTGGCCAGCAGTTGGCCATGCAGCGCGCCTGGGAAAACGCCGAGCTCGATCCGACTACAGCCACCATGATCGAAGCCCACGGCACCAGCACCCGCGTCGGAGACGTGGTTGAGGTAGAAAGTTTGGCCACCATATTTGGCAAAGCCCGCGAAAAAGCGATCGGGCTCGGTTCGGTTAAAAGCAACATCGGCCATCTGAAAGCCGGTGCCGGTGCGGCCGGGATGCTAAAGACCGCGCTGGCTCTCTATCATAAAATTTTACCGCCTACGCTAAACGCTGAAACGCCCAACCCCAATATCAACTTCGCCGAAACGCCGTTTGTCCTGCTCAACGAAGCAAAGCCGTGGAATAAAAACAACGGCAGCCCTCGTCGAGCCGGCATCAGCGCCTATGGGTTTGGAGGCACCAACTTCCACGTCGTCATGGAAGAGTATGTCCCCGGCCAGATCAAAAAAGAAAGTGAAGCACTCACCGCCCAAACCCGATCCACGATGACGAACGGCAGCGGCCGGACCACGCCCCCCTCCCTTCCACCGGCCCGCGGTATTTTGTCGATCGGGGCTAACTCACCCGCCGCGCTCAAGGAACAGGTCGACGCCCTGCTCAAACAGGTTGAAGGAGGCTGGACCCCACCCACCGCTCTGCCAGATATAAAAACCCGGCAGGCCGCCGAACGGCTCTTTATCGATTTTGGCGATCGGGAAGAGCTCCTCGACCGCCTGCAAAAAGCGCGCAAAGTGATGGGCTTTGATACCCCTGAGGCGTGGAAAGCGATGCAAAATCAGGGGATCTTCCGCGGCAGCGGCCGTCCCAACGGCAAAATCGCCTTCATGTTCCCCGGTCAGGGGAGCCAGTACGTCAATATGGGGCGGGAGCTGGCTGAAAAATATCCGATCGTGGCCGAAACCATCGCCGAAGCCGATGAGGTGATGACCCCCATTTTGGGCAAACCGCTCAGCAGCTACCTCTTTGTCGATCCCGACGACAAGGCGGCCGTCAACCAGGCGATGGTTGACCTGATGCAAACCGCCATCACCCAACCGGCCATGTTGACCCTCGACACGGCGATTTTCCGTCTGCTCGAACAGTTTGGCTTCCAGCCGGATATGGTCATCGGCCACTCCCTCGGTGAATACGCCGGTTTGATCGCCGCCGGGATTTTGCCCTTTTCAGAAGCCCTTGAGGCCTCCGCCGCCCGGGGCCGGGAAATGAGCGTCATCGACGTGCCGGACAACGGCAAGATGGCGGCCGTGATGGCCCCCTATGATGAGTTGATCGCCATCTTAAATGAGGTCAATGGATATGTGGTCCCGGCCAACATCAACAGCCGCAGCCAGTGCGTTATCGGCGGCAGCAGCAGTGGGGTGGATGAGGCGATGGCCATCTTTGCCGAACGAGGGTATCAGGCGATACAGCTCCCGGTCAGCCACGCCTTTCACACCGAAATTGTCGCCCCCGCCAGCGCTCCCCTGCGTCAGGTCCTTAATCGGATGCACGTGCGCCCGCCGCAGCTGCCGCTCGTAGCCAACGTCACCGGCCGCTACTACCCCACTGAAGTTGAACCAATCAAAGATATGCTGGAGAAGCAAATCGCCTCCCCGGTACAGTGGGTCAAAGGGATGCAAACGCTCCACGAAACCGGTGCCCGTTTCTTTTTGGAAGTAGGACCCAAGCGCGCACTGCGCGGTTTCGCCAACGACATCTTCAAGGGGCAAAAAGACGTCACCGCCATGCTGACCAATCACCCCAAAACCGGCGAAATGGCCGCCTTTAACCAGGCGTTGTGCAGCTTGTTTGCGGCCGGATACGGGACAGACGACAGACCACAGACCACAGACCTCAGACAGAAGAGCTTGGTTGAAGAAACACTACAAAAAAGCGCGCCAGCCGTGGACAATGGCCAGACGGGCGGCGATATGGCCCAGCTGGTAAACCTCTTCTCGCAGGCGCTGGGTCAGATCAACCAGCAGCCCCAGAGTCAGCCCGCGGCCGGCCCCTATGACCGCAACAGCGAGCCGGACGGCTCGGTGGTCATCAGCGGCACCGGTTTAGGATTGCCGGGAGCGGAAAAATCGGTCATGGATCCGGAAAACGCCCTGCGTATCCTGCACGGCGAACAATTTATCGATCTGATTCCGGAACGGTTCCGCCAGAAAATCGTCGATAAGCGTATCGTGCGCGTCGTCAAAGGAGAAGATGGTTCCGGCAGCTTTGCCACCATCGATGACCCGGCCGACGTCGTTAAATTAGCCGGCAGACCGGGCACGTTTGACCTGGCGGCCGAATACGGCGTGCCGGAGAAGCTCGTCGATGCCCTCGATATCACCACCCAATTGGCCATCGCCGCCGGGCTCGATGCCCTGCGTGAAGCGGGTATTCCTCTTGTCCAGATGTATAAGCGTACCACCACCGGCCGCTATCTGCCGGAAAGATGGGTGCTGCCTGAAGCGCTGCGTGATGATACCGGCGTTATTTTTGCCAGCGCCTTCCCCGGTGGTGACCGCTTTGCCGATGAGTTTAAACGATATTACGCCTTCCAAAATCAGCTTGATCAAATCGCCATGCTCGAAGATTTGCGTCGAGCAACTTCTGATGAGCAAACGCTGCAGGAAATTACCCGCCGCCTCAACACCCTACGTGAAGAAGCCCAGGCTGATCCCTATATCTTTGATCGCCGCTTCCTCTTCCGCATCCTGGCCATGGGGCACAGTCAATTTGCCCAATACATCGGTGCCCGCGGCCCCAACACCCACGTCAACGCCGCTTGTGCCAGCACCGCCCAGGCGGTATCAATCGCCGAGGATTGGATTCGCTCCGGCCGCTGTCGACGTGTAGTGGTCGTGGCGGCTGACGATGTCACCGGTGACCACCTGATGGAGTGGGTCGGAGCCGGATTCCTGGCCGTTGGCGCGGTAACCACGGAAGAAAAAGTGGCTGACGCGGCTCTGCCGTTTGATAGACGCCGCCACGGCACGATTTTGGGCATGGGAGCGTGCGGAATCATCGTTGAAAGTGAAGATGCGGTCCGTGAACGCGGTATGCGCGGCATTGTTGAGCTGCTCAGCAGCGAAACCAGCAACAGCGCCTTCCACGGCACCCGCCTCGATGTCGAACACATCTCCCAGGTCATGGAAAACCTGGTCAGCGCGGCCGAACGCCGCTTTGGCCTCAATCGTTACGCCATTGCCGGGCAGACGGTATTCATGTCCCACGAAACATTTACCCCGGCCCGCGGCGGCAGCGCCTCGGCTGAGGTCGTGGCCCTGCGGGAGACGTTTGGCAGCGCAGCCAGCGACATCATCGTGGCCAACACCAAGGGATTCACCGGCCATCCGATGGGGGTCGGCGTGGAAGACGTCATCGCCATCAAAATCTTGGAGCACGGCATTGTGCCTCCGGTTCCCAACTACAAAGAAGAAGATCCCGATCTCGGCCGCTTAAACTTAAGCCGCGGCGGCCGCTACCCGGTCCAGTACGCGCTGCACCTGGCGGCCGGCTTTGGCTCGCAAATCGCCTTCACCTTTTTGAGAAGGATCCCTGGCGCGATGAATCGCATCGACGAGAAACCTCGCTACCAGCAGTGGCTCGATGACATCAGCGGGTACAATTTCGCTCAAACTGAAGTCGAAAAACGGGTGCTGCGCATCAAAGCCGAAGGCCCGCCACCACGACCGGCTGCCGCCAACGATTGGCGCTATGGCACCGGACCGGTGGTCAGAGCGGCGTTTGCGCCCATGGGTGAGGTGAGACCTCAGACCACAGACGTCAGACCACAGACGTCAGACCAGAGACCGGAGACAAGAGACCAGAGGGTTGAGGCTCCCCCACCAGCACCAGCGCCAACGCCGACCCCGGCCGCTCAGGCGGAGGCGTTTGTCAAGAGTTATCAGCCGGTTACGCTGGAAAGCACAGAAAAAAGGCCCGACCCTGTAGGGCCGCAGCATGCTGCGGCCGCCGACCCAACACCAGTAGGGGCACGGCTTGCCGTGCCCGATACATCGGTCGCAGACCAGAGACCAGAGACGGGAGACGAGAGACCTGCAGCTCCAGCCGCGCCCGCAGTAGACGAAGTCGTTGAGAAGGTGTTGGCCATCGTTGCCGAACAAACCGGCTACCCCACCGACATGCTCGATCTCGACCTCGATCTCGAAGCCGATCTCGGCGTCGACACCGTCAAGCAGGCGGAAACCTTCCTGGCCATTCGCGAAGCGTTTGACATTCCTCGCCAGGATGACC
>JASJCR010000150.1 GCA_030065875.1 Ardenticatenaceae bacterium
GCTGCGGGCATCTCGACCTGCTTGTTTTTCTTGGGATTTTCTGGTTTCATCTCTTTACCTCTGTTCAAAATTGTACTGAGGTATTTCATTTACACAATATTTGGCACAGTCTCGATTTATCCTGGCCAACACCCAACACCCAACACCCAACACCCAACACCCAACACCCAACACCCAACACCCAACACCTACAATCTAAAAAACCTCACAATCAGCGGGGTGTCCAGCGTCACGTGGGGAGCGATGGCGTGATACGCCCACACGTGTACCCAGGCGTTGCCGGTAGTCACGGTTAGGGCGGATTTGACCAGGCCGGGTCCAAAAAACTGGCTAAAAACGAAGGCCGCTGAAACCAGAGTATTGATTGGGGAATCATAGACCGCCCAAAACTCGGTCAGGTGAAAAATGGCGTAGGAGAGACCACCCAAAACGGCCGCCGCGACCGATGAGCCGGTCAGCTGCACGTAACGCGGCATCAGGATGGCGTAAATGCTGACCATCACCGGCAGACCGGTGCCAAAAAGGTGCAGACCAAATGACAGCGCCCCGCCCAATAAAAACTGCCGCAGCGTCAAATCAAAGATGGCGGCGCTGACGCCAGTCAGCTCACCAATCGACTCGATAACCAAAATGACGACGATCAACAGCACGTCGGCTTTGCGGTTGCCCGACAGCAGCCCCATTTGCCGGTTGCTGTATCCCAGATAGCGAAAGACGAGATAAGGAATCACCGCGAAGTAGACAAAGTTAAAGGCGGTCCAGGCCCACACTTCGCTAATGGCGACGACCCGGCGCGGCCCAAAAATCGTGCCGTGCAGGTGCAGTCCCAGCCCCAGCTGGCTGCCGATCAGCAGACCGACCGCCAAATACCCCCAAAAGGCGGCGGTTTCTATTCGCGTTTGTGCCCGCGAAGCGGTGCGCTCAGACCAGCTGACGGCCGGCCGCCGCCGCGTGATCAGCACGGTGATCCCCACCAAAAGTAAGGCGAACAGCATGCTCATCGCCTGACCGATCAGTTCATTAGCCAGGCCGCCGCCGCTGAGCTGCACGTCGCTGCGGCCGTCAAAAAGAACGATGATCGCCAGCGCCCCCAGCCAGCCGGCCGCCCCGAGCCAGACGGCCGGCTGTTTCCAAAATGGTCTTTTTTCTGTTTTTAATACCGTATCCATGTCAAATCCTCATCAGTTGATTTTGCACCCAAACCAACTATAGAGGTTGACACAGTGTTAAAGTCAAGAGTAAGACGTCAGACTTCAGACCACAGACTACAGATTTACCTTCTGTTGTCTGAAGTCTGTGGTCTGTTGTCTCCTCACAAACCACATCAACATCACCACAGCCAAAGCAATCAGCAGCCACTCATGCGGTTCGGGGACGCCGGTGACGTTGACCGGAGCTGTGGTTTCACCGATGGCTTCAAATTCGCGCTCAAACCGATCATCTGCATTTTCAAGCTGATTGAGCCGCTGTTCCTGGGCTCGAGTCACCAACACAATCATCGATGAGTAAGGGGTGACGATGCTTTGATCAACGGCCAGGGCATGCAGGGCATCAAGGGTGTCGAGCTGATCAAGCGTTTGCCGGTTGGCGGCCATCTCGGCCAAAATAACCCGCCGGGCGGCCAGAGCCGCAAACGGAGCGGTTGCGTCGTGAACGAGCGCCCCGGCCGGAGCCGGCTCATTTACCGCCCAGACGTACCCGTCAACAATATCGATTGTCTCCCCAGCCAGCAGGCGCGTCATGGCTGACTGGACGTTGCCCACAGTGCCGCCGCCGCTGGCCTGGATCGCCGCCAGATGGTCGTCGGTATAGCCGATCGGATACTCACTGTTCAGATGGACCATCCAGATTGGGATATCGAGGCGGGGAATCGAGCTTTGGGCCTCACCCAGCTCGTAGCCAGCCCCGTCGGTTAAGACCAGCACCGCGTCATACCGCTCATTCTGGTAAAGATCGGCAAACTGGGTCAGCAGCTCACCGGGATTCTGACCGCCAAAATAGACGATTTCATTGACGATGAGCTGGTCAAGCGTCGTTCGTGAAGGTGGTTCACCGCGGAACTCGGACGAAGTTAAATACACATCGGCCGTGCCCCACAGCTCGATTTGAGCCAGCGCAGTAATGACGTCACTTTCCAGATCAACCATGCTGCGTGAGCGGTCGAGCACGACGGCCAAGTTCAGATCGCCTCTTGGAGATGGGGTGTCGGTCGGCATCACCGGCCGGGCGCTGACGGTGGTGCCGTCGGCAAAGGTCACCTGATGGCTTTGTGGCGCTGTCGCCTGGGCGGGCGCAGCGCTTTCCGGCAGCCAGGTTTCGCTGTCCGCCAGCATGGGCTGGCCGTTGATGGTGCGCACCGAATCGGCCGTCCAGAAAACGTTTAATTTTTCCGATAGGTAGGGCAGTGGCCACCGCCCTCCTTCATCAATCATCACCCGATAGGTCAGCCACAGATGGAGTGGAGGGCCGTCTTTTAAGGTCGAGCGGCCGCGATCATCGTCCCAATCCCACTGGCGTGGCTCGATGGGAAAGACCCGCAGCCGGTACTGGCTCGGTCCGATCTGCTCTACCAGAGCGGGGTCAATCTGCCGCTGCACCTGCTCCTGGTACACCTGCTGCGCCGCGCCGCGAGGAGCGACCCGGTGCTCAAACCGTTCGCTGCGCTCGGCGGAGTTGCCCAGCCAGACGCCGGTGACCACGGCCGACTCGGGGAGCGAGAGATAGTAAATCACTTCCTGTCGCTGATCGGTTTGATTTTCATACACTTCGTACAGCTCGATTTCCGCCCAGTCCCCATTTTCACTGATGGTCACCGCCTGCTCGGCCAGCCATATCTCCCGGTCGTCAACCGCCTGCCAGCCGGTCACCGCCTGATCAACAGACCAGGTAGAGCGTACCGCCTGCACGACTGTTTCCCGCTCCCCCTTGTTGATCGGCTCATCAAAATATCGCTCGTAAAGTTCTGCCGCCCGGAGCGGCTCGTTGGTAAAGGTCGTATTCGTCCAGGTGATTTCATCGGCCGGGATTGGCTCTACCGGCTGATAGAGAATCGGCTGGACCACGGTCTCATAAGCGTTTTGTACGCGAACGGCTTCCTCAGGCGATAAATCCAGCAAATCCTCATACATGGCGCTGACGTGCTGTACCTCACCCATCGAGCTGATATAGCGCTGCGGGGCCAGGTAGGCGTTAAGGAGCCCCCCTCGAATTCGCTCTTCCTGCCTCAGCAGGGTTTCGATGTCGGCTGCGCTGGACGGCGTGCTCTCCAGCAGCTCAAATGCCAGATGCTGCGATTGACGATTGGTTAACACCACACCGGTGCCCACGAGAAGGATAGTGATCAGGGGAATGGCGGCCGCCAGCCGGCCGTCAAACCGGGTAAACATCTGACGGATGCTGCGGCCCCAGGCGCGCAAACACAGAAAAGTGACGGCGATAGGCATCAGCACAAAGAGCGTGCCGGAATAAATCGCCAGCGTGATCCCCAAAATCGTGAAGGGGACCATGCGCCATTGAATGCTGCTCCATTCGATATTGGTGATCGACCACCACACTTCAGTAAAAAAGTCGTCGATATTTTCAACGGCCGAAACACCCAGTGGAACCGCATAAAAAGCGATCCAGATGCTGACGTAGACCCCGGTGAGCAGCAGCAGCGTCAGCCCAAAGAGCCTCACGCCGGACAGCCCCACCGATCGCTGCTCGATTTTGCGATCGAGCAGCACCCACAAATAGGCCAGGACGCCGACCGCGGCCACCGTCAACAGCAAAATGACGGCCGGTGTCGCCTGCCGCACCACAAAAAAGCGCACGGCCAGCAGCAGCATCAGCGGCCCTTCAACCACGTAGCCAAACGAGAAAAGATGAAACGGCTTTTTGCGAAAGACGGTTAGCCCCAGAATCACGGCCACCACCGGAATCGCGGTCAGAATGACGGCATAGACTAGAAAGGCGGCCGGAATCTCACCGCTAGAAACCGCCAGCTGCATCTCCGGCAGGATCGTGGGGGCAAAGCCAAACGCCATAAAGGCTAAAAAAATGATATTCCACGACCAGAACAAAAAGTACGACCAGCCGCGCCGGCTGGAAAAAAAGCGCAGTAATTTTTTCATGAACCCTCCAGAATAATTGATAATTGCTAAAATTAATTTCTAATAGCTAGCGGTTAACATCTTTAGCTATTAGTTATTGGCAATTAACAAATAGCTATTAATCACTTCTTCCAACATCCTATAAAACGCTCCAACATCTTCCCCTTCACCCTCTACAGTTTCGTCAAATACCACCGACACCAGCACCCAGCGCTGCCGCTGGGGGGCAAGATCGGCCCAGATGCGGGTGGCGTAATCATCGGTTGTTTGCTCGGCCGACTGGAACCAGTAGGCGGCGGAGAGGTGTCTTTGCCCGGAGTCATCGCTCAGGGCAACCTGGCGGATCGGTTGGGTAGGCGAGACGAGAAAAGTTTGTGAGCTGTCGAGCGACAGGCCGTACACTTCAAAACAGCGTTCCGGCCGGTGGTGGGCTCGCCAGGTGCGGCTGGTGATTAGAATCATTGAGCCGCTGTACTCGCCCCAGGTAAAGCGATAGCGATCGGCCGCTTCTGCGCCGTCGCGGGTGAGCCACTCCTGTTCGTCCGGTTTGAGCGGCAGCGGCTCGACCTCGAGACCCGCCGGAAACCGCCACGCTGCTGGTGAATCGCCCGCCAGGCCGATTTGCGGCCGGGGAGCGTACAGCAGAGCCATGACGGCAAAGGTAATCATCAGCCCCAGCGAAAATAGATGTCGCTGTTTGGGTTTTTGGCTCGATCGGGTGGCGGTATGCTCGGCTGCCCGGCTTTCACCGACCCAGCGCAGCAGCAGAACCGCTGCCGCACACGCTCCGGCAAACCCCAGAACGCCCAGAGGGACGTGGAGCATTTCGGCCAGCAGCCGCCACCCCCAAACCTCACCAACGGTGATTAAAACCCCCACGCGAGTCAGATTGGCGATAAAAAGCAGGATGACATACACGGCCGCCACCATCACCCAGCGAACGTTGAGCGGCCGGCGCTCGATCCACGACGCAGCCAGCAAAAACAGCGCCCCGGTCCACAAACTTTGCACCCCGCTGCACGGCAGATCGACGTGAGCCACACCGTTTTCAAAAACCAGGATCGTATCGATACCCACCGAGCCAACACCGGCCGCGGCCAGACCGTCGCGCACGATGGCGGCCGTGGCGATGCGCATGGGGTAGCCGACAAATGTCTGCAGGTGAGCCCCAAAGGGTAGGGTGCCGATCAGCAGCAGGGCGGCCGGCAGCCCCTGTCGCCATCGTTCCGGGGCGAGCCACAGCCCAATTAATCCATAAGTGGCCAAACCAAAGAGCGAAGCGGCCAGCGTGTGGACGTCGAGAAAGCGCTCGGTCAGCAAAAACCCGGCCGAGCCACCCAGAACGAGGACCAGTGGATAGAATGCGGGGGAAGGAGAACGATTGAGACGAAGATGCCAACCCTGCTGTTTAATTTGGATGACGATTAAAATGACAATGCCCACCAGCAAAATCTGATTGGTGCGAAAATCCTGGCGGGTAAAAATGATTTGCAAATACTCGGCCAGCGGCCAGTACAGCCAGCCCCAGGCCAGCCAGATCAGCAGGTTCAAGGCTATTTGAAGGGTGTTTGAGCCTTTGAATATCTCAAATTTCGTTTCAATCGTCGTCATTATTCACAATCAAGATTTCACGAATGACACGAATTTCTCTTTTTCAAAGAAATAAACCTTTTAATTCGTGTCATCCTGTTTTTAAATATCAACCGCGACGCACTTTGGCGGTAGAAAGGTTCTGCGTTGTTTAATCATTTGGCCACGGTTGTAGCACAAAGTAGAAGGCGCTTTCAATCATTTTTAGCCGGTCGTATGACGGGCGTTGTGCAAAAGGCAGGTGCCCGTATGACTGCATAAGTAAATTAGGCATATATGCATAGTTTACTTAGGGTTATGTGAGATGTCAATGATGGGGAGTGGGTGATGGGTTAAGGCTGCAGATGCACATCTCTTGTCTCCGGTCTCTCTTTTGATGTCTGAAGTCTGTAGTCTGAAGTCTCTCTGGTACTTATCGGCTATTTGGATTTTCTAGGTTCAAAGTTACTTTATAAGGTAACCAGTTTTAATTGTTTCTCCATCCTAGACCCGGAGCGCCCGACATGAAACATAAAGTAGATTCCCCTGCTGATGAACCATTAGCCTGGCAGCGGCTATTTTTTCAAACCTGGTACCAGAAACAGCTCAATAAAATTGTTGAACTGGGTTCTTTGCTTCGCTTATTTGCCAGAGGAAAGCGCTGGTGGCGCTGGCTAAAAACCCAGGCAGCGTTGGTGACGGCCGCTTTTATGCTGGCTGTCGGAGCGGTCTCTTTTTTGAGCGGACCACCGGTGATGCAGGCGGCCGTGCAGGTTCCCGTCACCGTGACGACGTTAAATGATGAATTCAGCGGCAGCAACAACGGGGCATGTTCGCTGCGCGAAGCGATCCAGCTGGCCAATGGGGATTTGACGGATCGCGGCTGCGGCACCCTGGCAGCAACGGTCATTTCCGTGCCTTCAGGAACCATCACCCTTTCCTTAACCGGGACTGAAAACGACGGCTATTTGCAGGGACCGGCGCACAACAACGGCATCAACGATCTGGATATTCTTAACGGCACAACGGTGACGATTACCGGTCAAAGCGCGGCCGCGACGATTATTCAGGCCGGAACGACCCCCGATGACGGCACCGGCACGGTAGGCAACGGCATCGATCGCGTCCTTCACGTGATGGGTAATTTAACCCTCAACAACGCCACCATTCGCCATGGATTGGCCGTGGGCAACAACACCGGTCAGGGGCTGGGCGGTGGGATTGCCGTTCGGGCGGGCACGCTGGTCGTCAATGACAGCGTGATTACCGGCAATACCGCCTTGGGCAGCAGCGGTAATGCTTATGATGGATTTAGCGGCGGGATCGACAACGCCAATGGCAACGTCACCCTAAACAACAGCAGCGTCACCAATAATCGCTCATATGCTGGCGGTGGTGGAATTTCTACCTGGGGGAAAGGCAGCGGGAATTCAGCTCAGTTTTATATTAACGGTGGGCAAATATCGGACAATCAGAGCCGCCAGGGGGCGGGCATCATGGAAGTGTCCTACGATCAATCCAGCGGGACGCTCGATATTGATGGGGCCACAATCATGTCTAATACTGCCACGGGCGGTAGCGGTGGTGGGATTGCCGTTGTGCCGGGGAATGATGCCTCGGCCACCGTAACGATCGCCAACACCACGATCAACGGCAACGGCGCCAATGAAGGGGGTGGCATTACCATCAGCCGGCCCGGATCAACAGTTGACATTTCAAATACCACCGTTACGGGAAATTCGGCTTCTTCAGGAAATGGGGCCGGGGTAAACCTTCTCGCCGACGGAAATCTAAACTTGTCAACCAGCACAATTTCGGGCAATAATGCCTCCGCCAGCGGCGGTGGTATACGGGTCTCAGGCACCGCAGTTGTGTCCGATTCTCTGATTCACAACAACGCCGCCAACTATGGGGGTGGTTTGTTTGCCACCGGCTCCTCGAGCAGTGTTACTGTCAGAAATACCACGATTTCCGGCAACAATAATACCAACGCAGCCTTTGGTTCGGCAGGAGTATACGCTTCCCAAAATGCTTCTATTGAACTGGTCAACGCCACCATTACCGGCAATACAACGGCCGGAGTGGGGGAAGGGAACGGGGTCTATCTTTACACCGGAGGGACGGTGATTTTAAAAAACACCATCGTCACCAATAACCAAAACAGCGAATGTACTGGAGCTGGCCTGACCGGCAACAACAATCTCGTTGATGACGCTACCTGTGTGGGCAGCATTGGGACAGTGACCAATTTTAACGCCTCGTTGGGTAATAACGGTGGTCCCACCCAGACCCATGCCATCACCCCGCAGAGCAACGCCGTTGACGCCGGCAGTACGGCTGACTGCACCGCCAGCGGAATTACCCAGGATCAGCGCAACACTATCAATCGGGGAGTGTGCGACATCGGTGCTTTTGAAGTTGGCGATTTGCAGTGTGGTATTCAGGCGGCCGGTGAACCGGCTAACTACAATTTCTTTACCAATGTGGGGTTGAACATTGTTAATGACGGCACCAACCTGGATTGTTTACTGCTCACCGAAACCCCTGCCGATCACCCCAGCGCCACGCCCAATTTACAAACCGGTGTATTTTGGACCATTGAAGGATTACAGAGTGACAGAACTTCACAAGCTGCCCAGGATTTTAGCCTCGATATGACCCTGCCGCATGCGGTTTCACCAGATACCGACGCCAAAATATGCAGGCACGTCAGCGGGCCAACGTGGGATTGTGATCGAACCAGCTCCAATGCCACAACGGTGACCCGCAGCGGGATCACCAGCCTGTCTGACTGGACGATCGGGGACAATGTCGGGCCAACGGCCGTCAAGTTAAGCGATGTAAATTCAGGCAGCAGCGGCTTCCTGGCTGCGTTGGGTGCTTTGTTTGCCGGTTTGTTTGGTATGACGTGGTTCACGCTGCGGCACAGGAGATGACATCCATCACCCAACACCTATCACCTAGCACCCAACACCTAAAACCCAACCTCCCCTCGCGCACGCTGCTCCTGCAGCAGCAGGCTGTGATAGATAAAAGCGTTGAGCGGCGTGGGCACAGACACTTCCTGTCCCAGGCGCACCACCGCCCCGCACTTGTATTCAAGCTCGGACGGGCGCCGCTCGATGATGTCTCGCTGCATTGATGTGGTGCTGTTGGGAGGCAGCCCATCGACAAAGGCCAGCGCCCGGTCGATGTCGTCGGCCGACAGCCTGACGTGGTGGGCCTGCCCTACGGCAATGGTTTCCCGCATGAGCTGAATCAGCATCGCCCGTGTTTCCGGCCGTTCGCGAACGAGATCGATGGGGGCGCGGGTGATCGAGCCCATGCTGCTCCCGGCTACAATGAGCACAAATTTACGCCACAGGGCCACCTGAATGTCGGGTGGAATCTCGGCCGTAACCCCTTCGGCTCGATTGAGCAGCTTCTGCAGCTCGTAAATGCGCTCGGTGCTCCGATTGTCGATTTCGCCAAAGACGATGGTCGGCTCGGCGGCCACGTGGCGAATGTGGCCAGGACCGGCGATAAAGCTCACCACGCGACAAAGCCCCACCCCAGCGTGCTCCCGGCCCAAAATTTCGGTGATGATGCGGGGTGCGTCGACCCCATTTTGCAGCGGTACTATCAGGGTTGATGGCTTGAGCAGCGGCTTGAGCTTCTCTGTTGTCTCAGCCAGCTGCGCCATTTTGACGCAGGAAATGACCACGTCAACCTCACCAATTTCGGCCGGGGTATCGGTGGCCTGAACCTCAGACAGGTGAAAATCACCGCTGATGCTGTCGACTTTTAAGCCGCTGGTTTGCAGCGCCTTGAGGTGTTCACCCCGGGCGATAAAGGTGACGTCGGCCCCGGCCTGGACCAGGCGGCCGCCAAAGTAGCCGCCGACCCCGCCCGCACCATAAATGACAACTTTCATAAAGTCCTTCACTTTTCTCCTCATCCCCCAACCCCCTTCCCCAAGGAAGGGGGCTTTGTCCTAAGCGTGAGCGGGGCGCATTGCGCCCCGCTCACGCTTATCATTCTCCCTCCCCCGACAGCGGGGGAGGGGCAGGGGTGGGGGTAAATCAATTATTTGGCAGCGAGTTGGGCCATATTGAGGCACAACTCCGCCGCCTTTTCCATATCGTGCAGGCTGACCCACTCGGTTGGGCCGTGAAAATTTTGCATTCCGGTAAACAGATTCGGGGTTGGTAATCCCATTTCGGTCAAACGAGACCCATCCGTACCGCCGCGAGTGGGGGAGCTAAATACGTCAATGCCCAACCTTTTGGCTGCCTGACGGGCCAGCTCGACCGGCTGCATGTCATTTTCCAGCCAGTAGCGCATGTTGCGATATTGGGCGGAGATTTCAACGGTAACTTTGGCCCGAGGTTCAAGGGCCTGAATTTCAGCGGCGATATCGCGCACCAAATCCCCGTGAGCGGCCAGCCCATCCCGTTCAAAATCGCGCAAAATGAGATAAAGATCGACGGCCGTGGCGGTACCGCGCATTTCGTAAACGTGGATAAACCCTTCGGTACCGGACGTGGTTTCGGGCGTACGATGATCCTGCGGCAGCTTCTCGACAAATTTGCCGGCCAGATGCAGGGCGTTAACCATTACTCCTTTGGCGTAACCGGGATGCGCAGCGACTCCTTCGATGCGCACCACCGCCTTGTCGGCTGAAAATGTTTCATACACAATTGCTCCCAGCCGGCCGCCGTCGAGCGTGTACCCAATATCCGCGCCAACGTCTTCAAGCTTGACGTTGGACACTCCCCGGCCGATTTCTTCGTCCGGCGTGAAGCACAGCCGAATTTTTCCGTGGGGGATTTCCGGATGGTCAAGCAGGTATTTGCCAAAGCTCATGCAAATTGCCACCCCAGCCTTGTCATCCGCTCCCAATAGGGTTGTCCCGTCGCTGGTTACCAGATCTTCACCGATTTTTTGTTGGAGATAGGGAAATTCGGTCGGATCAAGCGTCAGCGTTGGATTGCCCGGCAGCGTGATCGGCCGGCCATCGTAGTGGCGATGCACCTGCGGTTTGACGTCTTTACCGCTAAAGGCCGGTGACGTATCGACATGGGCCCAAAACGACAGGACCGGAACGTCATGGTTGACCGTGGCCGGAATGGTGGCGTAAACGCAGGCGTAATCGGTAATGGTAACCTCAGCTGCACCCATGTCCTCTAATTCGGCCGCCAATAGGTTGAGCAGATCGTACTGGATCGCCGTACTAGGCACGGCTGTTGAAAATTCATTACTGGTCGTATCGATCTGGACGTAGCGTAAAAAGCGCTGTTCGATATCTTGACGGAGGTTGAAGTTAGACATAGTGGTACCTTTTTAGCAGATTAGCATTCTAGCCCGGCGCTTTCGCGCCTGTTAGCTTCCCAGGTCGGGGCTTCGCCCCTCATAGCCATTAGCTCGGCCCTTCGGGCCTCTCAGCTATTTAGCTGTAAGCTGAAAGGTGCGCAGCACCGGGCTGACGGCTAAAGGCCCGCAGGGCCGAGCTAATCCCCTAAATTATCTGGCATGCCCGGCAGTCGCGCAACGTTAGGCTACAATTGCCCCATGTTTATTTATCTTTCTAAAATACTGCCGCTGCTGGTTTATCCATTGGGGTTGTCCACCCTGCTTATGATCGGTTTGATCGGGGTTGATACCTGGACCCGCGCCTGGTCGTGGCGTACCGTCGTTTATATCCTGGTTTTTCTTGTCCTGGCTCTGGGAGGGAATCATTATGTGGCCCACTCGATTACCTACTCACTGGAGCGGGTTTATCCACCGCTGCCGGCCGACAGCACGGCCGAGGTCATTGTTGTGCTGGGAGGCGGTACGCATCCCGCACTTCCACCGCGCCAGCACCCGGAGGTGCGGGAAGAGGGGGATCGCCTGCTCTACGCAGCCCAGCTTTATCGCGAAGGCGCGGCCGAGCAAATTCTGGTGACCGGGGGGCGAGTTGAATGGCTGGCTGGGCGTGATTTCGAAACCGAGGCGAACGATATGACGGTTATTTTGGGGATGTTAGGGGTGCCGGAGGAAGCGATCTGGCAGGAAGGGCTTTCGCAAAATACCTACGAAAATGCGCTTTATACTCAAGAAATCCTGGCTGAAAAAGAGATTACGCGCATGATTCTGGTGACTTCAGCTTACCATATGCCCCGCTCCGTGGCGATTTTTGAAAAACAGGGCTTTGAGGTCGTGCCGGCCCCGGCCGATTATTTTGTGACGGAAACGGAGCGCGCCGTCGGAGAATCGCCCGACGATTTGGCCACCGCTATTTTTTATTTGCTGCCCCAAAGTGAGTATTTGGATCGCACCACAAAGGCGCTCAAGGAGTATATTGGGATGGGGGTTTATTGGATGAGGGGTTGGCTCTAACGATTCACGAAATTAGAAATACGAAATACGATGAGTCAAACATTTAGGGATCGTATCTCGTATCTCCTATTTCGTATCTTGTATCTATTTTTTTCTTTTCCGCAGCTTCTTCACCGCTTTTTTCACCTGCCGTTTGACCGCTTTGTCCACGCGGGTGGGATCGAGCCGGGTGACGGCGAAGCGATCATTTTCAACCGACTCGTGCATGGCGTGATGAATAATCAAATGGCCATGGCGGCGCATAAACGCCGTGTGATCGCCATCCGGCTGGTCGGCCAGAAATTCTTCTTTGGCGGCGGCCATTTTTTCAGCTAAATCGGTAATTTCATCATCGGGAATAAACGCTCCCACGGTGCTAAAGATCAACTCTTCACCGACAGGCACCAATCTAGCCAGGATTAAATCCCCTTTTGTGGCGTAGCCGCTTCCTGCGGTAGAGCTGGCCACGTATTCTTCCTGGGTTAGAAAATCGCGCAGCTTAAAGCGATTGGTAAACGCGTCAAAGTCGAGATATTCATAAGCCGCGGCCGGCTGGGCATCGAGCCAGCCCGACAAAACCGCTTGCTGATTTTCCTCGAGCTCGTCAAAATGCTCATCGTAAAAGCGCTCAATCAGCCGTGGTTCACCTTCATGCTGGTAATCAAAGAAAAACCAGTCAAAGAAGCGCAGGGATTCATTTTGATCCATTTCATCGGCCGTTTCAATCGTGTAAAAATCGTTCCAGTAGGTGGGAACGGCCGCGGCCAGGGCCAGGGCAAATCGCTCATCTCGGCAGTAAACGATCATCTTGCGCCGCAGGGTGTTGGCCGCTTTTTGCAGCTGCTTTTGTTTTTTGCGTGCTTCACGGAGCGCTTTTTTATCTAATTTTTTTTCTTCTACCATATTCGTTAAGACCTCAGACTTCAGACTTCAGACCACAGAGTTCGTCGTTGCTGTCTGTGACCTTCTTATAGTAGATGGAAAATCAAAAATCGTAAACCGTATTTTGTTCCTACAATACCGAAATTAATAACGGCTGTCGCGATTAAGCCAGGTCATCCAAAATAGGAAGAAGCTCAGAAAGGGAGCTGACCGTGTGGTCGGGCCGCACTCCGTTTAACTCCCGATTGAGATGAGGTGGTGACATGAGCACGCCGCGCATGTTGACGCTGTGGGCACCTTTGATATCTTGATCCGGCCGGTCTCCCACAAAAATCGCTTCGTCGGGCATCAAATCGAGAAGACCCAGCATTCGCCAGTAAATTGCCGGGTGAGGTTTGATAAAGCCGGTGTCTCCGGAAGTAATACGAGCGTCAAAGTAGTCAATCATGTCGTATTCTTCCAGCTCAACGTCCCGCATCCACATCGGCTGATAGGCGTTGGTCACCAGACCGATTTTGTATCCTTGATCTTTGAGGGTGTCCAGAACACGGTGCATGTCGTCAAAGGGCTCAACACCGGGAAATTTTCCCCACTGATAGGCGCGCAGCATTTCATCCATGTCGACCGCTTCGACCGGAATGTCATAATCGTCAAGCGTCATTTTTAAGGCGTTGACCAGTGAAGCACCGGAGCCGGTTTCGAGGGCTCTCTGCCACACAAACCGCGTATGATCGTGAACGCGATTGGCCAGTTCAGGCGGATCCTCTACCTCAAAACCCAGATCGGTTAAGTATTGGTGCACATTAACCAGCTTGGGGTCCATAAATTGGCGAAAGCTCATGCGGGCTCCCGACCAATCGATCAAAGTGTCGTCCAAATCAAAAATAACCGCTTTTATGTTTTTATTTGCTTTCATAAATATCATTTACTAATTAACAATTATTAATTATTGATTAGTAATTGTTAATTGTTAACTCAAGAGAGACTTTATCGGACAACCGAATAGCCGCCAGGTAAACCGAAACTGGATAGTTTTTTACCGTGATTTATCACGTTTCGGTCTCATTAGCCGATGAATTTTGGAGGTTTAACTGGTTAATAGATTCATTGAGAATTTCCATCGCCCGCGGCTCCCCTGTCATCCTGAGCCCTTCGACTTCGCTCAGGACAGGCTTCGCGAAGGATCCCGTCAATTTCCAGTGAAAGTAGCCTTTTATACTTTTATATTAGTAGATAAGCGCTTCCATTTTCGGCCATCTAGGCCCGAACGCAACTTGACGAGATTCCTCGCTTTGCTCGGAATGACATGGGTTTATATTCATTTAATTTCTCAAATAAATTATTCATCGGGAAGACAGGCCGCAATTTGAGTTAATTGTTATTCGCCAGTCGTTCGATAAAAACAACCAGACCAAAACCAACCAGGGCCAAAACGGCGGCAATTGCAATTTCCGATGGACCGTTGACCGTAAGAGAAGGAAGGTAATTTTGCTGGTCGATAACGATGCGATGCCCATCGTTGAGGATAAAATTGCCGGCTTCATCCGTTAGCCAGGCGACATCATTTTTCCACGGCCAGACTTTGCGCAAACTGCCGGCCATCAACCCGATTAATGAGGCCACAGTGACATCGTGATAATTTTTAAACAGCCAACCCAGCAGCTGAGCGATGGAGACGATGCCGATAGCCGCTCCCAGGGCCACCAGTCCCAGGGTGATG
>JASJCR010000151.1 GCA_030065875.1 Ardenticatenaceae bacterium
TAAAAGGTTACTTTCATGAAAATTGCATTATCAGGCGGGAACGGCCGGATAGGAAAAGCGGTCATCGAATTGGCCCTCGACCAGGGCCATACGATTGTCAACATCGATCGCGTACCGCCCGACATCGAACAGTCAAACGTATCCTACCAGCAGGCCGACGCCACCGATTTTGACTCGTTTGTCAAAGCCCTCGATGGGTGTGAGGCGCTGATCCATCTGGCCGCGATTGCCGCCCCTGGGCACCATCCCGACCACGTGGTGCACAACAACAACACGGTCTCCAGTTACAACGCCTTACGAGGTGCGGTTGAAGTGGGGATCACCCGGGTCTGCCAGGCGTCGAGCATCAACGCCATCGGGGGCGCATACAGCCGGTGGCCCCGCTACGATTACTTCCCGGTTGATGAACACCATCCCACTTACAACGAGGACCCGTATAGCTTGTCGAAGTGGATTTGTGAGCGGCAGGCCGACTCCATGGTGCGCCGATTTGAGTCGTTGACCGTGGCCAGCCTGCGCATTCACGGGGTGGTGGCGAACCGCCCCGAGACCCGGCGCTGGGAAAGCATATCAAACAATATCGTGGCCAAACATTTGTGGGGCTATACCCTGAGAGAGGCGGCCGCCCTGGCCTGCTTGCTGGGTATTACGGCCGATTTTTCCGGTCACGAATCGTTTTATATTGTCGCCCCAAACACGATGATGGAAACTCCTTCGCTGGAATTAAAAGAAAAACATTTCCCCAAGGTTCCCGTCACCGGGGATCTGAGTGAAAACAGGGGGTTTTTTAACTGCGAGAAGGCCGAACGTTTACTCGGTTGGCACCATCAACCATAAATTAACAGGGTACCGGAGTAGATTAATGCATATTCAACCAGACCATGAGGGGATGATCGAGCTCACAGCGCTCAATCCGTTTGACCGTTTTGATGACGGCCGGCCAAAAGTTCCCGATGACCTGCTCGAACGGATGAAGCTGGTCACCACAGAAGAGGCGTGGGTCGTCCTGCGTAACCACGGTTACCATCGCCAATTTGAGGGGGATTGGCAGCAAACCCATTTGGGCCAGCGGCTCGTCGGCCGGGCGGTAACGGCCCAATTTCTGCCCCATCGCCCCGATTATCATGAGGCGGTTCAACAGGCCGGTCTGGCTGAAGGGCGGTCAAATATTGGCGGCCAAAACTCCTGGATTATTGAAACCCTACAAAAAAATGACGTCATGGTGGTTGACATCTTTGGCAAAGTGAAAGACGGTACCGTTATTGGGGATAATCTCGGCACGGCCGTGCAATCTCGCACGCAGGCCGGGGCGATTATCGATGGTGGTATCCGGGATTATGACGGGTTGGTTCAACTGCCCAACGTCAATTTTTTTATGAGAGGGATGGACCCCACAGCCATCGCCGACGTCACCCTGGCCGGCATTAATATTCCGATTCGGATCGGGGGGGTGACGGTTCTGCCCGGTGACGTGGTTCTGGGCACGCCGACCGGGGCCATTTTTATTCCTCCCCATCTTGCCCTGGAAGTGGTTGAAACCAGTGAGGAAATTCGCGTCCGCGATGAATTTGGCAAGCAGCGGCTGGCCGAAGGCAAATATACGAGTGGAGAAATTGACGTGCCGGAGTGGCGCGAAGATATCGAAGCTGATTTTATCTCCTGGCGCGAAGCAAAAAACAGCAGTTAAGGTGACCCATGAGCAGCAATCACAATCCTCCCCCGGAGGAACACGTAAGGCAGTACAGCCGGCCGAATGATTTAAAAATAACCGATATCCGAACCGCCACCGTGGGCTGGGACGGATGGCGCTTTCCGTTGATTCGCATCGATACCAATCAGGGACTGAGCGGATATGGGGAAGTGCGCGATGGGGCCAGCAAAACGTACGCCCTGATGCTCAAAAACCGCCTGGTTGGCGAGAATCCCTGTCATGTCGACAAACTGTTTCGAAAAATCAAGCAGTTTGGCCATCACGCCCGGCAGGGGGGTGGGGTTTGCGGGATAGAAATGGCCCTGATGGATTTGGCCGGCAAGGCGTACGGCGTCCCGGCCTATGTGTTGTGCGGCGGCAAGTTTCGCGATCAAATCCGCATCTACTGCGACACGCCAAATGAGCCAACCGGCAAGGCGATGGGGGAAAAATTGAAAAAGCGGATGGCGCGCGGGTTTACGATGCTCAAAATGGATGTGGGCATTCAACCCTTGATCGGCATCAAAGATGCGTTGACCTATCCGGCCGGGATGTTGGAAGTGAGCGACGGCACGCCTCTGGACCGCATGCTGGATATCAACACCATTCAGCATGCGTTCACCCACGTGCGCTTAACCCCCAAAGGGATTCAGCTGTTGGTCGAGTATGTGGAGCAGGTGCGCTCGGTGGTGGGGTACGAAGTGCCCATCGCGGCCGATCACTTTGGCCACATCGGCATTGACGACTGCATCCGGCTGGGCGAGGCGCTGGAACCGTTTAATCTGGCCTGGCTCGAAGATATGGTCCCCTGGCAGTACACCGATCAATGGGTCCGCCTGGAACGGTCGCTCAAAACACCGGTATGTACCGGGGAAGATATCTATCTAAAAGAGGGGTTCAAACCGTTAATTGAAGCCGGGGCGGTCAACGTCATTCATCCGGATCTGGCCACCAGCGGCGGAATTTTAGAGACAAAAAAAATCGGGGATTTCGCCCAGGAACACGGCATCAGCATGGCCCTGCATATGGCAGGGACTCCGATCAGCACCATGGCCAGCGTACAGTGCGCGGCCGCCACGGAAAATTTTATCGCCCTCGAACACCACTTTGCCGATGTGCCCTTCTGGGATGACTTCATTGATATCGGATCTAAACCGATTATCCAGGATGGCTATATCGCCGTACCGGACACCCCCGGCCTGGGTTTTGAGGTGAATGAAGAGACGATCAAAGAACATCTCGTAGCCGATGACCAGGGGTTATTTGAGCCAACCCCGGAATGGGATCGGGAGCGCAGCTGGGATCGCTTGTGGTCATAAAGGAACGGCCCCTTTTGATCGCTGCTGTGGCCGGTGTCCTCACCGAACCACGCAGCGGCACGGTCAAAGACCGGCCGCAGCATCCAGGTGACTAGCTAACTTTTATGATGAATTATTGAAGTATTATCAATAAATACAGATATGAACTATCTTCTAAAACAGGTCCGTCATCCCCGCGTAGGCGGGGATCCATCGGTAGCAATCCGATAGATTCCCGCTTTCGCGGGAATGACGGTTTGGGAACTTCTTCTTCATGAAAATTACAAACGTCAAATCTATCCTGACCGCCCCCGACGGCATCGCCCTGGTGGTTGTCAAAGTTGAAACCGATCAGCCTGGCCTATACGGCTTGGGCTGCGCCACGTTTACCCAGAGACCCACCCTGGTCGCGCAAGCGGTTGACGAGTACCTTCATCCCCTGCTGCAGGGACGCAATCCGGGCAATATCGAAGATTTGTGGCACATGATGTACGTCAACTCGTATTGGCGCAACGGTCCGGTCTTGAATAATGCCATCAGCGGTGTGGATATGGCCCTGTGGGATATCAAGGGCAAAGTCGCCAACATGCCGGTTTACGATCTGCTGGGCGGCAAATGCCGAGAGGCGGCGATGGTTTATCGCCATGCTGACGGCCGGGAGCCGCAGGAAGTGTTAGACAATGTGATCAAATACCAGGAAGAAGGGCACCTGGCGGTTCGCTGTCAGATGGGCGGGTACGGCGGCCGGGTTAACGAAATCACCGGTGAAACCGCCCAGCCGGGCGCTGCCGCTCCGCAAGCAACCCATCGCCTGCAAATGATGGACAAACTCAACAGCAATTTCCCCGGAGCTTACTACGATCCAGACAAATACGCGCGATCGATCGTGGAAATGTTTGACTACATCCGGTCTGAAATCGGGTACGATCTCTTCCTGCTGCACGACATTCACGAGCGCCTGGCGCCGATTGACGCGATCCGCATGGGCAAAGCCCTAGAACCCTATCGGCTGTTTTTTCTTGAAGATCCGCTGGCTCCCGATCAGATAGAATGGTTTCGCCGTCTTCGAGAGCAGTGCGCCACCCCCATCGCCATGGGTGAACTGCACAATCATCCGCTGGAATGGCGAACATTAATCAGCGAACAGCTCATCGATTTTATTCGGGCTCACATTTCACAGCTGGGCGGTCTCACCCCGGCCCGCAAATTGGCCGCACTGTGCGAAGCATATGAGGTGCGCACCGCCTGGCACGGCCCGGGGGACGTTTCCCCGATTGGCCACGCCGCTAATTTACACCTTGACCTGGCCTGTCACAACTTTGGCATTCAGGAAGTGATTCATTTTGGCGAGGCTCTATACGAAGTTTTTCCCGGGACCCCTGAACTGCGCGGCGGCTATCTGTGGCCCAACGACCAACCCGGCCTGGGAATTGACATCGATGAAAGTAAAGCGGCAAAATACCCCATCACCATCGAACCGATTCAATGGACACAAAGCCGCTGGCCAGACGGAACGATATGGACACCATAACACAACTATACAACCACGGCTTAATTAGCATTATCCGCGGCGATTTTACGGTTGTCGAATTAACCAATATCGCTGAGGCGCTGCTCAAAGGTGGGGTGCGCTGCATCGAAATCACCCTGAACAGCCGTCACGCGCTGGCAGGCATCGCCGCATGTCGACGGGCGTTTGGAGATGATGTTCTGATCGGCGCGGGAACGGTGCGCACGGCCGAAGACGTCAAAAAAGCGGTTGACGCCGGCAGCTTGTATTTAATTGCCCCTTGCCTCGATTTACCGGCCGTCAAAGAGGCCGCCCGCCACCAGCGCCTGCTGATTCCGGGAATTTTTACGGCTACGGAAGCCCAGGCCGCCTTTGTGGCCGGCTGCCGGACGGTAAAGCTGTTCCCGGCCGATGCCTTCGGCCCCAAGTATTTAAGAGCGCTGCGGGCTCCCCTGGATCATATTGATTTTATCCCTACCGGCGGCGTCAATTCCGCTTCGATTAACGACTTCCACCAGGCGGGAGCGGTTGCTTTTGGGGTTGGCAGCGCCCTGGTTAAAAACGTTCCGATCTACAACCGGGAACTGACTGCCCTGACGGCGCGCGCCACCGCCCTCAAAGCCGCCTTAGATGAGGCCCGTTCCCATGAATAAATTCGACGTCACGGCCGTAGGCGAAACGATGCTCCGCTGCAGCGTGCCGGCCGGGGAACGGCTGGCAAAATTGCGCCGCTTAGATATTCACGTGGGGGGTGCTGAATCAAATGCGCTGGCCTCATTGAGCGCGCTGGGCCGCCGCTGCGGCTGGGTTAGCGCCTTACCCGATAACGATTTGGGGCGGTTTGTTTTGCGCGAAATGGCCGCCGCAAAAATCGACACCTCGGCCGTTTTAACCAGCCAGGATCGCCTGGGGGCGTACTATGTTGAATTTGCGGCCGCTCCCCGCCCCATCAACGTCATTTACGATCGAGCCCATTCGGCCGTCAGCCGGCTGACCCCAGCCCAAATCGACTGGGAGTATCTCCTCAACACCACCGTGCTTCTTCTCACCGGCATCACCCCTGCCTTGAGCCAAGGGTGTTACGACATCGTGCTCGAAGCGTGCCGGCGAGCCAAAGAAAAGCAGGTTCAGGTGTGTTTTGACGTGAACTATCGCCACAAGCTCTGGTCTCCCCAAACCGCCCGAGAACAATTGACCGCGATTCTGCCAATGGTTGATATTTTGATTTGTGGTGAAGGGGATATGGAAACGGTGTTTGGGATCTCTGGACCAACGCAACATCTTTTAAATGCCATGAACAAGCTGTCCGGCGCACGGCACGTCATCCTGACCCAATCCAGCCGTGGATCATCAACGCTGCTCGATGGAGAAGTTGTCACCATTGAGGCGGAACCGGCCGAAATCGTCGATCGCATTGGAGCCGGAGATGCGTATACGGCCGGGGTTATCGATGGCTTTTTGGATGGAGATATCATTGCCGGGATGAAACGAGGCAGCGTGCTAAGCGCTCTGGCCTTGACCCAACATGGGGATATGGTCACCACGACCCGCTCAGAAGTGATCTCTTTGCTAAAAAGCGATTGGGGTGGAATTAGTCGGTAAACCCAGCCTACTCATCTATGAATCATGCGGATCACGTGACCCTCATCAAAGACGGCGTACCCGGCCCGGGTGGCACCTGGGCCGACTTTGGCTCGGGGACAGGCGCTTTTACTCTGGCCTTGGCCGACCTCATCGGCCCGACGGGGCAAATTATCTCAGTTGATAAAAATAGGAGATCGCTGCGGCGGCAGGAAGAGGCGATGCGCGGCCGCTTTCCCGACCTGCAGGTTAATTATCTTCAGGCTGATTTTTCCCGGCCGCTCGACCTGCCGCTGCTGGACGGGGCGCTCATGGCCAACGCCCTGCACTTCCACCGCCGGCCCGATCGCGTGCTGCAGCTGATCCACAATTACCTGCGGCCGGGTGGCCGGTTGATCGTGGTCGAGTACAACGTGGACCGCGGCAATATCTGGGTACCCCATCCATTTTCGTATACCACCTGGGAAACGATGGCTCGCGGCAGCGGATTTGTAGGGACACAGCGGCTGGCCAGCCGACCGAGCCGCTTTCTGGGAGAAATTTATGCGGCCGTCAGCCTGAAACCGACACCTTTTGAGTAATCTCCGAAAAAAGCCGCGGATTTCGCGGATAATCACCGATTTTTGTCTTTAATCCTTCGACTGCGCTCAGGATCGGTTTGGAGAAAATCCGTGTCATCGGCGGCTAAAATTATTTTGCTGCCGCACTTAAATCGATAATATCAATCCGCCTGGTGTCTGCATAATCGAGCGTTCCAGCCCCTTCGACCAGCATCAGCAGCCCATTGTCTAAGCCAAATTCAGCCGCCAGCTGGCGAAAATGTCCTTGCCAATCGGTCACTTGCTGCGGCATGTCAACCGGAAACACCCCGTACGAGAACTGCAGCTTCTGGCAGCAGGCTGGGATATAGCTGGGGGCCAGAATCCACTGCGGCAGGCGAAAGCGGGTGGTGCGGCGAGCGCTGGCTCCGCTGCGGGAGGGCACAATGACGGCGGTGGGCTGCAGCCGTTTGGCCATGCGAAAGACCGAAAACGAGATCAACTCGTTGGTTGTGATTTGCCCCTTGGCCCGCTGCGCTTTGAGCACATCAACCAGGCCGATCGTTTCGCGATCCACGGTCTTTTCTGTCGCTTGAGCAACGCGAGTCATCGTCGCCACCGCCTCGGCCGGATAGCGGCCGATGGCCGTTTCCCCGGACAGCATGACGCAGTCAGTGCCGTCCAGGATGGCGTTGGCCACATCGGTCACCTCTGCCCGGGTCGGTCGCCGGTTGTGGGTCATCGACTCGAGCATCTGCGTGGCGGTGATAACCGGCTTGCCGGCCAGGTTGGTCTGCAGAATAATGTGTTTCTGGATAGCCGGAATATCTTCAATGGGAATCTCCACCCCCAGGTCGCCCCGAGCCACCATGATGCCATCAGAGGCGGCAATAATCGCTTTCAGGTTTTCGATGGCTCCGGCCCGCTCGATTTTAGCAATCAGAAGAGGATCATAGTTGAGGGCGGCCGCGGCAGCCCGTACCGCGGCGATATCTTCCGGGGTTGACACAAACGATTGGCTTACGGCGTCCAATTTTTGTTCGGCGGCAAAGGTCAGGAACTCCAGGTCACTTTCGGTAAAAGCGGAAATGCCCAGCTCAATGCCGGGAAAATTGACCCCTTTGTACGAGCGCAGTTCCCCACCCACCCGCACCTCGCAGAGCACGGCCGATGGGGTCACCTCGTCAACCCGCAAATGGACATAGCCGTCATTCATGTAGATGCGGTCACCTGGTTTGACCGCCTCGGTTAGCCCGTCAAACGAGATTGAGGCGCGTGAGTGATCGCCCACAACCGACTCGGTCTGCAGGGTAAACGGCTGTCCAACCGCGAGGGTAATCGGCTCCTGGGCCAGCTTGCCAATGCGCATCTTGGGGCCGGGCAGATCACCAAAGATGGCTACGCGTCGCTCCGCCAGCTGGGCGGCCGTGCGCACGTTGGCGATCGTCTGCCGGTGGCTGTCAAAATCGCCGTGGGCAAAGTTGATGCGGGCGATATTCATGCCGTTTTTGATCATCTCTACCAGCATTTCCACGGATTGAGATGCCGGGCCGATGGTGGCAATTATTTTGGTTTTTTTAGCAGGTAAAGTGTGCATATCTAAATTATCAAACTCCACTAGTACTTCCCAGTTTAAAGTTTAAAGTAAAAAGTTTAAAGAAGGGCGGTTCACTCTGAAGGATAGATTCCCATAAGGCCTTACACGCCCTTTAACCGATCCTAACAGCCGCTTTCACGGACCTAGGCCAGATCGATAATATCCACCCGGGTGGTATCCCCCGCCTTGACCGTGCCGGCGCCCTCAATCACCAATACCAAATCGCTTTCCAGCTCGTGCTGGTACAGCCAGCTCTGCGCATAATGGGGCCAGCTTAGCGGGTTGGAGGTCACAAATTCGGGATAAACGCCATAAGCAAACTGCAGCTTCTGACAGGTTTTTTCATTCAGGGACACAGCCACAATCCACTGCGGCAGCCGAAAACGGGTCACGCGCAGAGCGGTTGCCCCGCTGGCGCTGGGAACAAAGACGATGGCCGGTTTAAGCGTCTGAGCGCTTTGAAAAATATTAAAAGAAATCAGATCTTCTTTGGTAATTTCACCGCGTGCCTGCCGGACCTGGAGCAGGTCGGCCACCCCCATGCTTCCCGCATCCGACTCGGTTTCCTGGGCAATGCGAGCCATTACGCTCACCGCCTCTTCGGGATATTGCCCAATCGCCGTTTCCCCAGACAGCATGACGCAATCCGTCCCGTCGAGAATTGCGTTGGCCACATCGGTGGCCTCGGCCCGGGTGGGGCGCTGATTGTCGATCATCGACTCCAGCATGTGGGTGGCCGTGATGACCGGCACGCCGAGCATGTTGGCTTCCGAAATGATGCGCTTCTGGGTCTTGGCAATGCGTTCGATGGGGATTTCAACTCCCAAATCGCCGCGAGCCACCATAATGCCGTCCACCGATTCCAGAATCGATTTGAGGTTGTTGAGGGCCCGAGAGCGTTCAATTTTGGCAATGATAAATGGATCATAATTAAACGACATCGCTGCTGCCCGAACCGCTTTGATATCTTCGGCGCATTCGACAAACGACTGGCTGACGCCGTCTAGCCGCTGCTCGGCCGCAAATTGCAAAAACCGCTTATCGCGCTCGGTAAAGGCGCTAATGCCCAGATCGACATCGGGTAAATTGATCCCTTTGCGTGAACGCAGCTCACCACCGACCTTCACTCGACAGTGAACCTCACTCTTCTTTACCTCATCAACCCGTAAGTGAATATAGCCATCATTCAAGAAGATACTGTCGCCCGGTTCGACAACCGACGACAATTCCTTGAAACTCATCGACACTCGCTGCTGATCACCGATAATTTTTTCAGTCTGCAAAATAAACGACTGCCCTCGCTCGAGAAAAATCGGTTCGTTGGCGATCATCCCGATACGCATCTTGGGGCCGGGCAAATCACCAAAAATCGCCACGCGCCGGCCGACCGCCTGAGCGGCCGCGCGGATGTTGGCGATTACCTGTCGGTGACCGTCAAAATCACCATGGGCAAAGTTGATGCGGGCGATATTCATCCCTTTTAAAATCATGCTTTCCAGCACTTCCGGTGATTGAGAAGCGGGACCGATCGTACAAATAATTTTGGTTTTTTTGGGGAAAAGCTGGGCTATTTTCATGGACACCTCTCCTTGCATCTGACTTCACCTTCACACACAGCTTAATTTTTGAGCATCATTATATGCCAGTGATATATGTCACGCGTTGATAATGACATATGGTGTCTGAAAACTTCTCCTGCCGCAGGTTCACAAAAAATTCAACAATCAGCGGCGATTATTTGCTATACTGACTCGATAGGCATTTTGATGATGGCTGTTTAAGCTGTCAGGGTAGGGCTTCCAATTCTTGAAAGTAGGAGGAAAAATGAAATACGCTTTAATTGTTTTACAAATTTTAGTCGGGGTTGGTTTCCTGTTTTTCGGGGGGGTTAAAGTTATCACTCCGGTGGATCAACTGGCCCAGCAAATGGCCTGGGTCACTTTTTTCCCCGCCTTTGCCGTGACCGTGATCGGCGTGCTTGAATTTTTAGGTGGGCTGGGGTTGATATTGCCCTGGCTGACAGGCATCCAGCCCCAGCTAGTGCGCTGGGCGGCAATTGGTCTCACCTTAACGATGATTGGGGCGGTGATTACCCACGTCGCCATTGGTGATCCATTTGGCAGTATGATTATGCCCATTATTTTGGGTGCACTGTCCGCTTTTATCGCCTACGGCCGGACATCTATCTTGCCTCTACCTCAGCCGACCTGAAATTAAGTTTGTTAAAAGTCGATTTATGAACCGCGGAGAGATATCTTCCGCGGTTGCTTTGAACTAATCCTGCCACTTTGGCTAATGATTAAGGGATTTTCAGATCACACTGACAGAAATGAAGGTAAAGACCTTTTGCAAGCCACTTAAACAGTCAGTTTCCTAATTAACTAAATAGCCACAGATTAACACCGATTTCTCTCTTGCTCCTTCGGAGCTCTGTGAAAATCCGTGTTAATCCGTGGCTAAATTTGTTTAAGAACTTGAGAAATGAACTAATTAAATGAAAATCATGGCCCGACATAGACCAGCTCAAACGGCCGTGAAATCGTACAGCTAATCCCTTCTGCGGTGACGTCTGAGGTGAAAAATCCCACGATATATTCATCTGTCACCAGCTGCCAGATGTAATTAAGAGTAAAGGGCACTCCGTCTTCCGTCATTTGGAGGAAGCCTCTGTAGCGGCCGGTTATGGTCGGTTCAGCGTTCAATTCGATCGACACCTCCTGTGCATCGCCGATGCCGCTGACGATAATCTTTGCTCCTCCATCAACCACTTCCAGCGTACCTGCACCAGATTCCTGGGCCGGCATGGGGATCGTTCTGCCACCGCACACCATTTGTCCGGCAAAGTCGGTTGCCGTCCATGTACCCGGCAGGGGGACCGCAAAGCTTCCAGCATTCGGAGGTAAACTTGCCGGCACTGGGAAATTGGAGAGTTCCGGATCGGGATTGTCAAAGGGGTTGATTCCCCCATCTCCCCCGCCTGATCCTGATGATGAAGGGGAGTCGCTGCCACCGCTGCTGCCGCTTAACCCACTTTGAGCGGTTTCCGTGGCCACCGGGGCAGCTGTTGAAACAGGAGCGGCCGGTGTGTTGGTGGATCGAGGTGATGGGGTATCGGTCAATATCGGCAGGGGTGTATCCTCCGGGTCTGAGGTTTCTCTGGTGGTTTCCGTAAACTCTACATTTTGAACCGCAGCCACTTCTTCGCCCTCCTCCGCTGACGGCGTGCCTGCAGCCGTAGATCCATCTTCCCCACCATCCCCAAACAAACCTGAACCGTATGCCCCACCCAAAAGGAGAATGGCCAACAGCGCCACGATGCCCACAATTATTCTCAGCGACACGCCACCCGTTTTCTTTTCGGGGGTCGGATCGGCCGCCTCAACCTGGGGAAGCGGTGTTGGTGTTGGGGGATCAGCTAAACGAGAAGGCTGTCTGACCGTCAAATCATCAGCGACGACCGTTTGCATCACCTCCGTCGGCTCGACAGCGGCCGTTGTCACCCCGGCCGCCTGCGCCAGCGCCTGGGCCATGACGGTAGGATTAGCAAAGCGATCGTCTCGCTCTTTGGCCAGCGCGCGAGTCACTACAGCGGCCAAAGCAGGAGATATTTCCGGCATCACCTGCCGAATGTCCGGCACCGGATCCAAAACGTGTTTCATTAGCTGCTTGGTCGGGGTATCCCCTTTAAACGGCTGATCACCGGTTAACATCTCAAAGAGCAGCACCCCCAGAGCGTAGACATCCGAACGGCCGTCGATCGCGTCGTCACCCTTGACCTGTTCGGGGCTCATATACGCCGGAGTGCCGATAATGGCGCTGCCGGTAAAGTTGGCCGTTGCCTCAGCCAGCTTGGCGATCCCAAAATCCGAAATGTAGGCGTTTCCTTTTTTATCAAACAAAATATTGGCCGGTTTGAGATCGCGATGAATAATCCCTTCCTCATGGGCTAATTCTAAACCGGGACCGATTTGCTGAAAGATGCGGGCACATTCGCCTGTTGAGAGACGGCCGCCGGCCGCGTTGATGCGTTCACGCAAGGTGCCCCCATCCATATAGCGCATCACCAAAAAGGGCTGGTTCTCCTCCTCACCAAAATCATAAACCGGGACAATCGCCGGATGCTCGAGCGAAGCGATCGCCTGCGCTTCCCGGCGAAAGCGGGCCAGAAATTGCGGATCGTGCGTAAACTGGCTGGGCAAAACCTTGATCGCAACTTCGCGATTAAAGTTGGGGTCATGAGCCAAATAAAGGGTGGCCATGCCGCCTCGTCCCAGTTCGTGTTTAATGTGATATCGGCTAAATTGTGGTGGTGTCGCCATAGGTCTATGTTTTGATATTGCTTGAATAGGTTGTCTGCCGCAAATTATACTCTTTTTTAAGGCGCGTATGATAAGTCTGTTTTACGTTCACCCCATTTTTATCGCTTCCCTAACGGCCGACCAAAAAGTTTACCTACTTGCTGCAACAAACAAAACCTGACCGATCACCCATAAACCGTAGGGCCGCAGCATAGCCGGTGCAGCCAAATACAGAGCCTGCCGTCATCAACCACATTGCTTTGGCAGGATCTATAAAACCCCATATGATAACCGCCTCCAAGGGCGGGAATAATTAATTGAATCCTTTGGCGCTGGTCAAAATTTTTACCAGGAGGTGATCAAAAGATGTTATCCACAAACGATTACGTCGAAAAAGTATACGCAGGCGTGCTGGGAAAACTCATCGGGGTTTATTTAGGACGGCCGTTTGAAGGTTGGTCTTATGCCCAGATTACCAAGCGCCTCGGAGAGATTAATTACTATGTCCATGAGCAGTTGGGGGTGCCGCTCATCGTTACCGATGATGACATCAGCGGCACGTTCATCTTCTTGCGCGCACTTCCCGATTACGGTCACAGCACGGCGCTAACGCCGGCCCAAATTGGTCAAACCTGGCTGAACTACCTTATTGAAGAGCGCACCGTTCTTTGGTGGGGCGGATTAGGTAATTCGACTGAACACACCGCTTACTTGCGTCTAAAAAATGGGATTCAGGCCCCCGAAAGCGGCTCGATGGCCGTCAACAGCAAAGTCGTGGCCGAACAAATTGGGGCACAAATTTTCATTGACGGTTGGGCGATGGTTGCTCCGGGGGACCCCGAGCTGGCCGCAGACCTCGCTCGTCGTGCCGGCAGCGTCAGCCATGATGGTGAAGCGCTATACGGTGCTCAGGTCCTGGCGGCCATGGAAGCTCAGGCATTTGTTGAAAGTGACATCAACAAATTGATCGATGTGGGGTTGTCTTTTATACCAAACCACTCGATCATCTATCAGATGATCAACGAAATCCGGGATTGGCACGCGGCCGAACCGGATTGGCGTGTGGCTCGCCAGAAGCTGGCGGCCCGCTACGGGTATGACAAATACGGCGGCAACTGCCACATGGTACCCAACCATGGCTTAATCATCCACTCACTGCTCTACGGGGATGATAACTTCCAGGAATCACTCAAGATTGTCAACACATCGGGCTGGGATACCGACTGCAACTCAGGAAATCTGGGCTGTTTGCTGGGCATAAAAAATGGTCTGGCGGGTATTGATGACGGCCCCGACTGGCGCGGGCCGGTCGCTGATCGCCTGTATTTGCCAACGGCTGATGGCGGCCGGGCGATTAACGATGCGGTGACCGTTACCTATGAAGTCGTCAACACAGCCCGAGGAATGGCGGGGGAGCCTCCACTGGCTCCCAAAAATGGGGCCCGATACCACTTTGAACTGCCGGGATCGGTTCAGGGGTTTCAGGTAGAAAACACGATCGAATCAAAAGGGACGGCTATTTTAAATAACGTCAAGGGGGGCAGTCAGAAAGGGGACAGAAGTTTAGCCATTCAGTGTCATCGCCTGGCGCCGGGTCGAAAAGCTCGCGTGGCCACACCCACATTTATTCCTTCAAAAGAAATCGCCGCCTACTTCGATAAACCCGGTTACTCCTTGCTGGCTTCACCAACCCTCTACAGCGGCCAAGTCGTTCGCAGCGGGTTGATGGCCGGAGAAAATAATGAGCAGCCCTTAACAGCGGCTTTGTTCCTGACGATCTATGGCGCGGAGGACAAGCTCCAAATCGTTCGCGGCCCAGCCGTCACGTTAGCGCCCGGTGCTTATCAGGAACTCACCTGGCCCTTAGCCCTCATTGAGGATGGCCCGATCGCCAAGGTGGGTATTGAAATCAGCAGCGGCGAGGCGGCCGATGGCGTCATCTATCTCGATTATTTAACCTGGGATGGTGCCCCAGAAGTAACCTTTAAACGTCCTGATCATGCCGGGGAGATGTGGCGTCGGGCCTGGGTGAACGGCATCGATCTATTTGATCCCCAATATCCGGAGGCGTTTCGGCTGGTGCACAATGAGGGTGTTGGCCTGCTAATGCAGGGCACTCACTCCTGGACAGATTATGAGGTCAGCGCCGCCATCACCCCACACATGGTCCAATCATCCGGGATTGGCGCTCGCGTTCAGGGGATGCGTCGCTACTACGGTCTGCTTCTGGGTTCTGATGGCCAGGCCCAGCTGGTCAAAGCATTGGATGGCATCCAAATTTTGGCTGAAGCGAGAATAAATTGGCGCCTGCGTCAGACGTATGAGCTGCGGCTGCTGGTCACCGGCGGCCGTTTACAGGGGTGGGTCGACGGCAAACGCCTTTTTGATTTTGAAGACCGCGATCGAGTTTTGCAGGGTGGCGCGGTGGCTCTTATCTGTGAAGAAGGGCGAATGGCAACAGAACAGGTGACGGTCAAGCCACCAGGCCGATGAAGCAAGAATATTTACGACAATATGACCCAGATATGACCC
>JASJCR010000152.1 GCA_030065875.1 Ardenticatenaceae bacterium
GCAATTAGCAATTAGCAATTAGCAATTAGCAATTAGCAATTAGCAATTAGCAATTAGCAATTAGCAATTAGCAATTAGCAATTAGCAATTAGCAATTAGCAATTAGCAATTAGCAATTAGCAATTTTCTCAAAAATAAAATACATAACGATTTATGTCAACTAACTTGACCATTAATTATTGACAACTGACTATTGAATATTACATTGATGTGTTGAGAAGCGCGATGAAAAATCAATTGAACATTACACAACCATTACAAACATCATCACTATAGCCATATTTTCATCCACCGGCCACATCCCAGCACAAAAAGAGCTGCCAGTTGGTGTCTGGCAGCTCTTAACAATCAGCCGGATTGCTTTTTTTCTAGCGAATAATCATCGGCAGGAAAAGATCATAACCATCATTGTCCACAATGGCGACGGTTTCCGCCGGGAGATTTATGCCATCATAGCTGCCGTCTCCACTGGAAACGGTGAACGTGATCACCCCTTGATGATTATTTTCCTGATCGGCATCATCAACGGCCAAAACCGTTACCGTCTGGGCGATGTTCCACCCGCCAGCAGTAAACGTTTGCGTCACTGGCTGACCGGGGCCACTGCCCACATCCAGCTGCCCATCAGGATCGAGGATCACCTCGACTGTTGAAGTGGGTTCACTGGTCAGGGAAATGGTCAGCGTATCCGTCTGCCCATCTTCGGAGACCCCAAGCCCCCCATCGACGTCGATTTGGATACCGGCCGCATCATCATTTTCGATGGTGCCCACGGCCGCTGCTTCTTGGGTCACCACACCGCTGACCGGGGTCAATGACACCGTAAACTGTTCATCCGCCTCGACTTGGCCATCTCCTTGAACATCGATTGTAATTTGCTTAGCGCTTTCGCCGCTGGCAAAAGCTGCCGTCCCGCTGGGAAAACTTCCACCAAAATCGCTGGCGTCAGCCGGGTTGCTGCCGCTCCCGTTCACCGTATATGGCACGTTGAGCGTGCCCGTGATTTGACCGGTTCGGGTGACGGTAAACGTGTAAGACGTATTGCCATCGTTCCCTTCGCTTCTCAAGACGGTGTTTTCAATAATCGCGATGCGATTTGGCTCCGGCAAAGTAAAGAGGTAAGCTGACCCGGAGTTGTCACCCCAATCATCATTTTGATCGGCTCCCACCAGCGCGGTCTGACCGGCCAGGGCCACAGCACTGCCCAAATGATCGTTACCCGCTCCATCGCTGGATGTCAGGGAGTGAATCGCAACCCAGTGCCCATCACCCCGTTCATAAACAGCCACCCGGCCGGTATTGAGGAACGGCACATCATAGCCGATCGTGCCTATCAGAGCGGTTGTACCATCAAACGACAGAGCATGTCCAAAGCTTCCGTCATTGCCGTTTCCAGCTAGGGTGTCTTTGTATTCCCAAGTGCTGCCGTTTAAAACATACTCATACACAAGACCCCGGCTGCCCGCACCGGCCCGCGGAGACCCGATCAGCAGAACATCGTCCTCGATGGCCAGCGCTCGTCCAAACCAATCAGATCCGTCACCGCGGGTCAATTTCTGGGCCAAGGACCAGCTGCTGCCGCTGCGATTAAAAATGTAGGCCGCACCAGCGTTGCTTCCTAAATCATCATCAAAAATCGCCCCAACGACGGCCGTATCCCCGCTCAGCGCCACCGACCAGCCGATTCGGTCACCACTCCCCACACTAGAGCCGATCAGCTTTGATTGCTGGGTCCAGCTGCTGCCGCTGCGGGTAAAAATGTAGGCCGATCCGTTTCCGTCGTCATCATAAGCGCCAACGACGGCCGTATCGCCATCGAGATCACCCGAGATCCCAAAGCGGTCGCCTGGCTGGCCGTCGTTGGCCAACAGCTTGGCTTGTTGGGTCCATCGGCCGTTGCTGCCGCGAAATAAGACGTAAACTGCGCCGGCCTCGCTGCCGTTTGAACTCTCCCGATCCGCCCCGATGAGAGCGGTATCTCCATCCACAACGATGAAGCGGCCAAAACGATCGCCGGTTTGACTATCGTTTCCAGACAGCTTTTGAGCATATGACCAGGTACCGCCCACTTTTCGAAACACATAGACTGCTCCGGAATCGGGGGCATTTCCATCGGCTTCAATCGCGCCAATCAGGGCGGTGTTTTTATCATACAGGGCCGTCGAATGGCCATAAAAATCCCCGGCTGCCCAATCCAGGGGAACCAGCTCACCCTGCTCTTCCCACGTCGCTCCAGAACCGGCAAATACATAGGCCGAGCCTGAGATTGGGATCTGACCATTGCCCAGCACTGCCCCCATGACGGCCGTGCCGTTATCCAGGGCCACCTGCCAGCCAAAGAAGTTAAAGGCGGCCGTCTCCCCAGCGGTCAGCTTGGTCTGTTCCGACCAGGTCACACCGCTGCGGGTAAACACATAAACCGCCCCGGCACCATCCCCTCTAGTATCATCTGCTACCGCCGAAATCACCGCCGTGTTGCCGTCGAGCCCCACATAGCCACCAAATTGATCTGCTGGAGAAAGGGCGGCCGCGGTCAGTTTCGCCTGCTGGCTCCAGGTTGTGCCCGAACGCACAAAAACATAAGCAGAGCCGCTCCCATCGTCTCCGGGGGCCCCGATAATCGTCGTATCTCCGCTTAAAGCCACGCCATGACCAAACAAATCATCTGCCGCGGCGTCACTAGCCGTCAACTTGGCCTGCTGTGTCCAGGAGGAACCGCTGCGCGTAAACACATACGCTGAACCAGACCCGTTCCCACCATCATCATCGGTATACGCACCCACAACGATCGTGTCTCCATCAATGGCCACATCCCGGCCAAAATTATCACCGCTGGCCCCATCATTGGCGGTCAGGGTGCCCTGGATAGACCAGCTGCTCCCGCTCCGAAAATATACCGCGGCCGTGCCTGTCGAAGCGCTGCTCGGTTGTCCAATCACCAGCGTATTTCCGGCCAAATTGATGGCATCAACAAAAGTTGAAAGATTGAGCGCAGCCTGTTCACTCCAGGTGGTGCCGCTGCGTTCAAAAATGAACACTTCTTCAGGAGTTGACGCGTACACAGCGGCCGTGTTGTTATCCACCGTGACCCGGGTTCCAAACTCGTCATTTGGACCGAGGTCGGCCGGGATCAGCTCGCTTTGCAAAGACCAGGAACTGCCGCTGCGCACCATGATATACGCGGTGCCGGAGTTTATGCCGGCCACATGGCGAAAGGGGGCCCCGATAATCGCCGTGTTCCCGGAAATATCGACATCAAACCCCTGTGATGTATAAACAAGCTCGTCGGCCGCAGATAGCTGCTGGTCTTCATTGAGCTGGGCCAGAAGCGCTTGAATCACCGCCTCTTCCGCTTCAACGGCCGGGGTCGGTGACCAGAAAGGTATCGTTACGGTCAGAAGCGCGGCCGCAATAATTCCCCACACCAGCCAGGTTGATTTACTATTTTGGATTTCTCGAATTTTTTGCATTGGTTTGTCTCCCGTTAAGTTTGATTGCCCTTTACCGGAAATATCTTAAAAGGAGCAGCGGCCCGGTTTTGCCCATTTTTTGCCCTTTTCTGGATTACTATCAAAAACTAGCCGCAGATGGCCCGGATTTTCCTCGATTAAAGAGAAAAACCGGCCGTGAAATCCACGGCTAGTTTTTAGTTGTGATCCACTTAAAGGGGTTACTCATCAAAAAATGTGCAAGGATTTGGTAATGCTTTTGGCACCCGGCGGATTTTTAGCTACCATGTGATGATGGAAAAAATCTTGGTCATTGAAGATGAAAAAACGATTCAGAATCTGGTTAAAGCGTATTTGGAAAACGAGGGATATCGAGTGCTGACGGCCGATACGGGAACGGCCGGGCTGGATGTATTTCAGCGTGAAAATCCCGACCTTATCGTTTTAGACCTCAATTTGCCGTACATGGACGGGTTGGAGCTGGCCTATCGCCTTCGCCAGACCTCAGATGTTTATATTTTGATGCTCACCGCCCGGGCAGAGGAAGATGATCGCATCACCGGTTTAAAAAGCGGAGCGGATGATTATCTCACCAAGCCATTTAGCCCGCGTGAGATGGTCGCTCGCGTCGAGGCTTTGCTGCGCCGAAAGCGGCAGCAGGTGGTTCAAATTAATGAAATCTCCTATCACCATACCGAGATCAATCTGCTTCGTCATGAAGCAAAGGCCGGCGGAAAGCTGCTTGACTTGACCCCCACAGAATTTAAACTTTTATGGACCTTAATGGAAAAGCGGGAAGAGGTTCTGGGGAGAGAATACCTCCTGAAGCGGGTTTGGGGTGGTGATTATTACGGAAACGATCGGGTAGTCGATGTCTATGTCGGCCAGGTGAGGCGCAAAATCGAAGAGGCGTGCGGCTGCACGCTCATCGAAACCGTCCGCGGTGTGGGTTACAAATTTGTCGATGAGGTCAACTAAGGATGTATTTTTACAGGCGGCTTCGCTGGCGTTTAATTGGCGCGCCCCTGCTCGTGGCGATTGTCGGCACCTCGTGCATGCTGGTCCTCACCTATATAATTGCCTTTCAGCTTGCACCCGACCTACTCAACCAGCAGCTGATCGTCCTTCTTGAAAATCCGGATCAAATTGAACGCACTCAAGGGTTACTGCTGGAAACTTTTCGCTCCGTTTTGATTCGGTCTGTCCTCATTGCGGCCATCTTTGCCATGACCACGGGCGTCATCTACAGCGTCATTTTATGGTCTTCTCTCGTTGTACCCCTGCGCAATATCGCCGCCAGCAGCCAGCGCATCGCCAACGGCCGATATGAAGAGCGGGTTGAAATGCCGCAGCAAAATGTCGGAGAAGCGATAACCCAGGTGGTGACCAACTTCAACCAAATGGCCGACGCGCTTGAAACGGTTGAAAATAAGCGTGTCGCCCTCATCGGTAACGTCACCCATGAACTGCGCACGCCGCTGACCAGCCTGCGAGGTTATCTCGAAGGGCTGCAGGATGGCCTGTTTGAACCCAATGCTGAAACCCTGGCGATTTTACAAAACGAAGTTGACCGCTTAAGCCGCCTCGTTGAGGATATCCAAACACTTTCCAAAGTGGAATCCCGGGCAATCAAGCTCGACATCCAACCGATTAACCTCAGCGAGATCGTTGAACAGGTGGTGTTTCAATTTCAACCTCAGGCCAACCAGCAGCATGTTGACCTGGTTTACCGCGGAGACAAGGGAGAACAGATCCTGGTAATGGCCGATCAGGACCGCACCATCCAAATTTTGACCAACCTGGTGGGGAATGCGCTGCGCTACACGTCTGAGGGAGGGGAGGTACAGCTGCAAATCAATCATCAGGGAGCAGGAACGGCAGCGATAATCGTCAGCGATACCGGTATCGGTATTCCGGCCGAGGCTCTACCTTATGTGTTTGAGCGCTTTTACCGAGTGGACGGCTCTCGATCAAGAGAAAGCGGCGGCAGCGGGGTAGGGCTAACGATCTCCCGTCATCTGGCCTGGATTATGGGCGGGGAGCTTACCGCAGCAAGTCCAGGTCAAAATCAAGGCAGCACGTTTACGCTGACTCTCCCCCGGAAATCCTAATTATTAACCGAAGTTGCTACCTTACCTTTCCGATGAATAAATTCATCGGCCAAAGGGACCGAAACGCGATAAATCGCGTTAACCGGATTTTGAGTTTTGATAAATAATTACCGATATCGTGTTGTCATGCCCGCGAAAGCGGGAATCCATTGGGTTGCCACCGGTGGATCCCCGCCGTAGTTTACCCCCGTGAAGACGGGGGCCAGGATGACGGGTCTGTTTTGGAAGATGGTTCATATCCGCATTTATTGGTAAATCTTCAATTTTCGGTTTCGGTTTCCATAGCGACCGGATTTATTCGGTCGCGTCAAAAGGCCGCAACTTGGGTTAATTATTAATTCCTCAGCTCAAAGTTTAAATGCATCACATTAGATAAAACAGTCTAAAATTGCTTCTTGATATGCTCGAAGTTGTGATTCTTGAGAAAGCAGCAAACTCCAACTCTTGCGGATGTTAGAGAACCCATTATGCTCTTGGATCAATTTGCCTTTACACTTTGAACTTTTCACTCCCTTCTTTGATGATATCCATCCCCCAACTGGTTGACGTTTGTCACTATCAACATCCCCCTCTCGTCTGAGAAAATACAGGTAGAATTTAAAAATTTATTATCAGTTAATCGACATTTACCTAAAAGAGAGGATGTCTGGCTCTCAATAGAGAAGGAGAACGGTCAACCTCTTTTACCTCAAGGAGGTTCCCATGTTGCGCAAAATATTGGTGCCGTTGGATGGTTCTGATTTAGCCGAACAAGCCATTTCAACAGCCGTTGAAATCGCAAAAAAAGCAAAAGCGGATATTGTCTTTTTGAAAGTGTTGGAAACCGAAGAGATTTTGGTCCCCGATTACCTGGCTATGCCGATGCCGCTGCCCAGTCAGTGGGTTGAAGATCAGCTAAAAAACGCAGAAGAATACCTCAATAATGCGGTAAATTTTTACGGCCAGCCGGGCGTCACAATTTCCACAACGATTATTGAAGGTGATCCGGCCGGAGTGATCCTAGATACCTCCGCAGAGCAAGAGTTTGATATGATCATCATGTCTTCACACGGCTACTCCGGGTTGCAGCGCTGGATTTTGGGCAGCGTAACCGAAAAAGTGTTGCGTCATGCTGTCTGCCCGGTCTTGGTGATCCGCTCGCCGGAACCGGCCGAAAATATTCTCGTGGCTCTGGACGGCTCAACCATGTCGGAAGAAGTGCTGGAAATGAGCTTCAAACTGGCGCGGATGCTTAACCTCAAGGTTTATCTGCTGCGGTCTGAACCAGGCTTGATTATTCAAAATATGACTGAAATCGAGCAAATTGAACGGCTTGATCCGGGTATGGGTCGGCGGATCGTGGAAGAGCTCTATCATCGGTCAGAGCATTATCTCGAGGAAGTCAAAATCCGCTTCGACAGCGCCGATTTAGAAGTCAAAATTATCCCCACCGAAGGCGAGGCGGCCGGTGAAATCCTGCGTTTTGGGAAGAAGATCGATAACACGATTATCGCCATGGCAACCCACGGCCGAGATGGACTGCGCCGCTGGATGTATGGGAGCGTCACTGAAAAAGTTCTGCGTCACTCCAATCGAAACATGCTGGTTGTCCGGCCATCAGAGGAATTGCTCGCTGAATAATCTCGCCGCTTGAGGAGAGCATTTACCCAACACAAAACGCCCCCGACGATTGGAGAAGCGTCAGGGGCGTTTTTTTGTATATTAGCACGGCCCTGCGGGCCTGTTAGCAATTTAGCGCGGTGCTGCGAACCTTTTAGCTCGGGGCTTCGCCCCTCTCAGCTAACAGCTGACAGCTAAGAGCCGCGAAGCGGCGCGCTGCAAGGCCCTGCGGGCCGTGCTATTATGCTATCAATCTCCTGCGCCAACGGCCGAACCAGCCGCGTGGTTTGAGGCTCCTTGCCGGCCAAATTTGAACTCCCCATGGGGCAGCAGAGGCTGCAGCCAGGCATACCCATACATTCCCAACATCGCCCCTAAAAACGTGACAAATGCCGGCCACTCTCCGGCACCAATCTGAGCATAAATTGGCCCCGGGCAAGCTCCGGTAATCGCCCACCCCATCCCAAAAATAATGCCGCCAAAAATCACCCCGTACTGAAACGGCTTTGGTTTTAGAACGATCGGCTCGCGCTGAATTGTGCGCGCTTCAAAGCGGCGAATTAACCACAGTGAAAACGCCCCAACCGCAATGGCGGAGACAATTACCAGGTACATGTGGGCTTCGTTAAACAAAAACATCTCTTGAATGCGAAACCAGGAGGCCACCTCCGATTTGACCAATATGACGCCAAAATAAATTCCTAGCAGCAATATGGTTAATTGTTTCATTTCGTCAACCTCATTAGAAAATAAACCCTAGCAAATAGGTCGTGATTAATCCCCCCACAAAGAAAAAGACGGTAGCTACCATGCTCCCGCGGTTGAGCATTGAGATTCCCATGATCGTATGACCTGAGGTGCAACCGTTGGCGTAGCGCGTGCCAAAGCCCACCAACACGCCGCCGATCCCCAATTTTACCAATCCCCACGGCGTTCCCGCCGACTCCGGCAGCATCGTCACCGGTTCGGCCGATAAAAATTGAGTGGCCAAAAAAGCGCCGATCAATACCCCGCCCACAAAGATTAAATTCCAGCTGTGGCGTCGCCAATTGTAAGCTGACAAATATGGGAAACGGCTTTTCGGGGTGCAAATCGCTCCTAGATGGCGAAAACTGGAAGAAATCCCGAGCTGCTTATTCGCCAGCAGCAGCAGCAAAGGGACGGTCAACCCAATTAACGGCCCAGCGATATACCAGGGCCAAGGCTGCAACAAAAAATTCATCTTTCACTCCTAACTTTCCTGTATTCCAAAAAAAAAGACCGGGTTTGGAAACCCGGTCTACTTTCACATCTTAAAAACGCGCTGCGTCTTCAAAAAATCGCGTATCCAGGCCGTATGGGCAGGCACAAACAACAGCAGCACATCCCGAGGGAAGGTGAGATAGATTGAGAGTGCGTTTGTCTGTTTGTCATCGTGGATAACTCGGTCTTCATAAAATGAACGACCGAATCATAACTCGTTAATGAACCACCGGCAATTGTTTTCTCGACCAAAGATTGATTCCGCCTTCCATATTAATCACGTTTTCAATTCCTTTGGCCTGCAAAATACTGGCCGCAATGGCCGAACGATTCCCCGAGCGGCACAACAGCGCCACCGGGTTGCCGTTGCTTACCGGGACTTCCCCTACCCGCTCCGGAAGATAACCAAGCATGATATGGGTGGCCTGGGCGATGTGCCCTTCTTCCCACTCAGATTGATTGCGCACGTCCACCAGAGTCACATCACCTTTGGCAATAGCCTCGGCCAACTTTGGCGCATCCATCGTCTGGTAACTTTGTAATTCTCCCCACTGATCAAGAACGCTCAGGTCAAAGTAACCTCCAAGATTATCGAGGCCGATGGTTTGCAAATCGATATTGACATCCATCGCCTGACCGGTGATCAAATAAAACGGTTCATCAAACGATAAAAACCAGCCGGCCCAGTTGGTAAAAGCGTTTCCGGCCGGAATATTAATCGATCCGGGAATATGCCCGGCGGCAAACGCTTCGGCCGAACGAGTGTCAATCACGAGCGCTTCAGCCAGCGTTTCTTTTAGGACTGAAAACGGCATTTTTTCAGGAGGCTGAACGTCACCGATGACGGCCGGTCCTTCTTTATTGAGCTTTTTCATCATCGCGAAGTAAGTGGGCGGTTCCGGCTGTCCGGCCAGCAGAGCATCAATAAATTCCCGCTCATCCTCGATATTCAACATCGGATTAAATAATTTTTCATACCCCACAGTGGATGAGGGGATCGCTCCTAAACCTTTGCCGCAGGCGCTGCCCGCCCCGTGGCCGGGCCAAACCTGCAGATAATCCGGTAGCGCTTTAAATCGCTGCACCGAATCGTACATCTGCTTGGCCCCTTTCTCGGCCGTATCTTTGATTTTAGCCGCCTTTTCCAGGAGATCCGGTCGGCCGATCGACCCCACAAAAACAAAGTCACCGGTAAAGATACCCATCGGTTTGTTGGCCCCGGCCGTGTCGGTCAGGATAAAGGAAATATGTTCCGGGGTATGCCCTGGGGTGTGCATCACCTCAAATTTAATATTGCCGATCATAAAGGTGGAGCCATCGTAAAGTTTTTGATGCGGGTAGCCATCCATAAATAAGTATTGCCAACCCTCGCCACCCTCATCCGATAAGTAAAGGGTCGCGCCAGCTCGATCGGCTAGCTCTCGGGAACCGGAAATGTAGTCAGCGTGAATGTGGGTTTCCGTTGTGGCCACGATCTTCATATCTTCTTTTTCAGCAGCTTCTAAATAGGGCTGGATATCGCGGCCGGGATCAATCATAATCGCTTCACCGGTTTTTTGACAGCCAACCATATAAGATGCCTGGGCCAATTTTTCATTGTAGAAATATTTTAATAACATTCGCGTCTCTCCAAATCACATAGGGGGTGAATTAATCTTTAATGCTTGATTATGTATTGTCAATAGTCAAATCAAATTTCCTCTTTTGCACTTTTTTATTTTAAACCCTCATTTTCAAAATGGTTTTGACCTTTACAGAACCCTTACAAGAAAACAGCAGCAAGGCTGTTACACTATTTTTATGAATAAAACATTGTCGATACCTACCTCAGAACATAAATCGTTTTGGCATCGTTATTTACCGGCCTTAAATTGGCTCTCTACCTACAACCGGTCGCTGTTCTCCAATGATTTATTGGCCGGCACGATTGTAGCCATCATGCTGGTTCCTCAGGGAATGGCGTATGCCCTCCTGGCCGGTTTGCCACCGGAAGTCGGTTTATATGCCAGTATTGTCCCCCTCGTTATCTATGGCCTGATGGGCAGCAGCCGCTCGCTGGCTGTCGGGCCAGTGGCCATGGTTTCCCTGTTGGTAGCCAGTGGATTGGCTCCCCTGGCGGCCGGTGACATCGCAACCTTTATTCAGCTGGCTCTGACCCTGGCTCTGATTGTTGGCCTGATACAAACGCTGATGGGAATTTTGCGTATCGGCTTCATCGTCAACTTTCTCAGCCACCCGGTTTTATCGGGGTTTACCAGCGCGGCCGCCATCATTATCGGGTTTAGCCAGCTCAAACACCTGCTGGGTATCTCGCTGCCATCAACCGAATCGTTCTTTGCTCAAACGATCGCCATCATTGAGAGGCTGCCGCAAACCAATGGGGTCACCGCCTCGCTGGCGATTTCAGCGATTGCCATATTGCTGTTCTTTAAATATGGTACGGTCCCTCTCCTAAAAAGAATGGGGGTTGGCGAAAGCTGGATATTGCCCATCAGCAAAATTGGTCCGCTGGTGGCTGTGGTGTTTGGAACAACCATCGTCTGGTGGTTTGAATTAAATCAATACGCCGGCGTTCAAATTGTCGGGAGCGTTCCCGCTGGAGCTCCCAGCTTATCCATGCCAACCGCTGATTGGGGAACCTGGCAGCTGCTTTTACCAACCGCTCTGGCCATCAGCCTGGTAGGCTACATGGAAAGCATCTCGGTGGCCAAATCGCTGGCCTCAAAGCGGCGGGAGAAAGTCGAACCGGATCAGGAGCTGCTGGCCCTGGGGATGGCGAATTTAGGCGCGGCGTTTTCGGGAGGGTATCCGGTCACCGGTGGAATCAGCCGCTCGGTCGTCAACTTCACCGCCGGTGCGCGAACCGGCATGGCCTCGTTGATCACGGCCGGGTTTATCTTGCTGACCGTTCTGTTTTTAACCCCGATTTTTTTCTTTTTGCCGAGGGCAATTTTGGGGGCGATCATCATTGTGGCGGTTGTCGGGATGATCGATTTTCAAACATTTATTAAAACATGGCGCTACAACAAAGGAGATGGGATCTCGCTGCTGGTTACATTTCTGGCCGTGCTAACGGTTGGGGTGGAAACCGGAATTTTATACGGTGCGGGGATCGCCATGGTCTTCTACATATGGCGCAGCAGCCAGCCACACATGGCTATCGTCGGCCGGCTCGACAACAGCGAAATTTATCGCAATATTCTGCGCCACGATGTACAAACCTATCCGCAGGTGCTGACCCTGCGAATTGACGAGAGCCTTTATTTTGCCAATACTCGAGCCCTGGAAGAGATGGTCTTGGGATTAATCGCCGAGCGGCCGCAGGTAAAGCATTTTGTGCTGATTGGTACGGCCATCAATTTTATCGACGCCAGCGCCTTGGAAACGCTCGAACTGCTGCTTGATGAGCTGCGTGACAGTGGGGTCGAATTTCACCTGGCGGCCATTAAAGGACCGGTACTCGACAAGCTTGAAACGGCCGGGTTCACCCGCCATTTTGGAGAAGATCACATCCATCTAACCACCCATGACGCGATGCGGAAGATTGGATGTGTTGATTAAAGGGGCTGGTTTTTGGTTATCAGTTATTAGTGTATTGGTATATTCGTTTATTGGTTTGCTGTGTATGATGAAAAAGTCCTAATCGTAAATCGTATTTCGTAAATCACATATCTCCTTGATGAAATTATCGTCATTTTTTGCTAAACTGTACCTATGAGCAGTAACACATCTCCAACAGTTGGGATCGCCCTGAGCGGCGGTATCGTACGCGGGTTTGTCCATTTGGGCGTTCTTCAGGTGCTGGATGAAAACGACATTCCCCTGCACATTGTCGGTGGATCAAGCGTCGGATCATTAATTGGGTATTTGCTGGCGGCCGGTTTGTCAATTTCAGAAATTGATCAGCTTTCAAGCGACCTCGGCTGGGGCAAAATGGCTTCTCCGATTCTCCCCTATAACGGCTTCGTTTCGTTTGAAAAATTGGAGCGATGGCTGATTGAGCTGTTGGGAGATCTTCATTTTGAGGATCTGGTGCATCCTTTTGTTGTCTCCGCTACAGACATGGAAACATGTGAACCCTATTCGATCAGCAGCGGGCGGGTTGCTCCGGCCGTTCGGGCCAGCTGTTCGGTCCCTGGCTTTGTCGCCCCCACATGGGTTGAAGGGCATCTGCTTGCCGACGGCGGGGTAACCAAAAATACGCCGGGTGAAGCGGTGCGCGCACTGGGAGCTGATTACGTGATTGGTGTGGATGTCTTTTATCCAACCAACCGCCGCGTACTGGGTCCGCTGCGCTATGGGTTGAGGGCGGTGGAGATGATGGTTCAACGCTCGGGCAACGGGCGCGAAGAAACCGACTGTTTAATCATTCCGGAGTTGGGTGAGGCAACCTTTTTTGATTTTCGTCAGAGGGAGGCGCTAATCGCCGCCGGGCGGACAGCGGCCGAAGCCAAGCTCGAAGAAATCCATCGCGAGCTGGCTGCCCTACCCGCCTTTTTGGAAGTCCATTCCGCTCAAATCTACGCAGATTAAAAGAAATTAGTTTAGCCCAGCCATCGTTTACGGCGCTTGTAGTGCTTGACGTCCCGATAGCTTTTGCGCTCACCCACCGAAGTTAATCCCAAATAAAATTCTTTGATGTCCGCATTTTCCCGCAGGTCACTTGCCGATCCATCCATCACAATTCGGCCGGTTTCCATGACGTAGGCATACTCCGTCGATTGGAGAGCGATGTTGGCGTTTTGCTCCACGATCAGCATTGACACGCCTGACTCCTGATTAATTTGACGCACAATTTCAAATATTTGCTGTACGAGCATGGGGGCTAGCCCCAATGACGGTTCATCGAGGAGCATCAATTTGGGCTTGGACATCATCGCCCGGCCAATGACCACCATTTGCTGTTCCCCTCCGGAGAGATAGCCGGAGGTCCGGTTGCGGAATTCTTTGAGGCGCGGAAAGAAATGATAAACCTCGTCAATATCCTGCCGAATTTGAGCGGCCGGTGGAGAGCGAAACAGCGCCCCGGTTCGTAAATTTTCTTCCACAGTCAGGTGTTGAAAAAGTGGCCGTCCTTCAAGCACCTGCACAATGCCCATGCGCACAATTTCATCCGGCGTCAGCTTGTCGATCCGCTGCCCGTTAAACTCGATATTGCCGCGGGTGACCGCCCCCTGCTGCGAATGGAGCAGTCCGGATATCGCCTTGAGGGTAGTGGATTTTCCGGCACCGTTGGCACCCAGCAGCGATACGAGCTGCCCCTGGCCAACTTCCAGGGTTACGCCGCGCAAAACCAGAATAACATCACTATAAACGACTTCAATGTTGTTGACTTTGAGCATGGTCAATGTTGTGTAGGGGCATGGCAAGCCATGCCCCTACGATCACTCTTACAATGCCTTAATTACCGCTTGGGGCGGTATCCGGCAGCTCGAAGAAATCTTCTTCGACTTCCCAGTTCAACTGCTCACCATCCCAGCGAATGCAGCGAATCTGCGATTCGCGGGCGGAGCGGATGCCGTCAGCCGTGACGGTGTAGGTGGTAATCCCGGCCGCATCGATGTTTTCCATCGACTCGAGCGCCGCCAGGAAATCAGCACCGGAGATGTCGGCCGAACCAACCGCGTTCACGGCCACAATCGCCGCATCTCGTATGGCCAGAAGCTGGGCGAATGTGGTCAAATACGTCGTGCTGCGGTCTTCTTCCGGCCGGCCGGAGGCTTCAAACGCCTCGCTGGCCAGCTGCACGCCCTCAACATCGGTATCACTCCAATATTGGTAAGGGAACATGCCGCAGTAGCCATCCATTAACTCCGGATTTTCACCCAGGAAGTTGGGCACGTCATCGTGCATCGACCAGTTTACACCACCGACAATAACCTGATCCCACACGCCGAGCGCTCGGACCGTACCGACAGCCTGGGCAACGGTAAAGGATAGACTTTGGTTGTAGATCACGTTGGCCCCTTCAAGGAGCAGATTCTGAACCGCTCCGCTCAGGTCCGCATCTGGAGAGAGGGCAGCTTCCTGAAGCTCGAGCACCTCGACCCCAATTGATTCGGCATAAGCCAGCGCTTCGGGGGTTGTAGCCCCGGCACCAAAGGCGTTTGGCCAGCCGATGACCCCAATCACGATGTCATCACCGGCACCTTCCGGCTTCACTTCATCCCAATTGTCGGTTAACCACTGGGCGTAACCGGCAAATTGATCGGAGTAAATCGGTGCCAAACCGATCGTGTATCCATTGGCAGGGTTATAAATCGCTTCGGCGTTCAGCCCGGCCGCGAAGTTAACGATTTCGTCTTCAACAACTCGATCTTTCAACGCCACGGTGGCCCCTGAGCCATAAGTCATCAGCACAAACGGCTTTGGATCAGCGACCCGGAACTGCTCGTAAACGGAGATTTCCTGCTCAACATCGTAGTTGGTTTCACCAAAGACCACTTCTACTTCAGCGCCACAAATGCCGCCGTTGTCGTTGATGTAATTAACGGCATCTTCGGTAGCGTAAGCAAAGCCCTGCCCCAAAATGGCCGCCAACGGCCCTTCACGGCCGGCTTGCTGATAGACAACCAAGGTTTCACCGGTCAGATCAACATCACATGAAACCCCCATCATCTCCTCTTCAGCCATCTCCTCTTCTTCGGCCATTTCTTCTTCGGGGAGTTCTTCACCGGCGATCAAAGCCCGAATCTGCTCTCCACCGTTGGTCAAGGCATCTTCAGCCGACTGCTCGCCGTTGACGATCAGGGTAAACGCATCACCCCAACTGCCCCACACCGAA
>JASJCR010000153.1 GCA_030065875.1 Ardenticatenaceae bacterium
CAACACCCAACACCCAACACCCAACACCCAACACCCAACACCCAACACCCAACACCCAACACCCAACACCCAACACCCAACACCCAACACCCAACACCCAACACCCAACCAGGACAAATATAGGACCCTGGTCCCATGACGGCAGGACACAGTCCCCTTTACCATTGAATTAAATCTCAACGCAATCAAAAAGGATGACTGATATGGATAACCTGACAGCAGGGATGGGAGCTGTGGCGATCATTTCTACTTTATTCACTATGATGATCGCTGGGCTTCTAATCACCTATTTTTTAATCAGGTATGTCAGACAGGCCTTTTTCCCCAATTCCGATCTGGTAGCAGGTGGCCTACCGGCGCAGGCCACGGTGTTAAAAGCATGGCAAACAGGCGTCATCGTCAATCACAACCCCCAAATCGGTCTACACCTCAAGGTATTTCCTACTCAGGGAAACCCCTATGAAGTGGAAACCAAAGCGGTTGTCAACCAGCTGCACCTGGCGCAGCTCCAGGTCGGCAACCAAATTGCGGTAAAGATCGATCCCCAGGATCAAAGTCGCGTGATTCTAGCCTGGAATTGATCTTTGCCCTCTTGAAAAACCCCCAATCATTCTGGAGCGATCATGAAATATAAAAAAAATGCCCGCATGTTGTTTGTTGCGATCCTACTGCTGGTCGCAATCCTTTATTCAACCTCATTTATAACCCCCACCCAGGCCGCCACGCCGATGGTTGTGACAACGTTGACCGATTTCCCGTATTCCCATCCAGATCTGCAGGATGGGCAATGTTCACTGCGGGAAGCCACCTTCAACGTCAACAAAACCAACAACAACACTTATCCGGACTGCCCGGCCGGAAACGGCCAGGCATTGATTACTTTTAGCGCGGCCGGTACCTTAACTGTGGATAGTCAGATCAACCTGAGTGAATCAGTCACAATCGAGGGACCGGTTATTCTGAGCGGCGGGGGCAGCGAGCGCATCTTTCGCATGAATCCCGGTGTGTCCTTAACCCTGATCAACGTCACCATGCAGGATGGGTTTACAAGCGGTCTGGGTGCAGCGATTCTCGGCAACAGCAACACCTCTCTGAAATTGGTCACATCCTCTTTTCAAAACAATACGGCCGATTTTGGTGCCGCTTTTGGCGGGATTACCAACGTCGAAATTATCGGCTCCACCTTTGCCGGTAATGAAGCGACCAGCGGCAACGGCGGTGTGATTTCCGGCGGCCGCCAGGTGGAAATCAGCGGCTCAAACTTTAGCGGCAACATAGCCAAAGAGAGCGGTGGGGCAATTTATTACAGTTACTCGGGAAATGGGGGGATATTTAACGTTTCTGATTCGGTCTTTTCCGGCAATATCGCCAACGGTGAGGACGATGATTACAATGTGGGTGGCGGAGCGATCGCTCAACGGCAAGGGGGTGAATCAACCTTCGAACGGGTGGCCTTCAACGGCAATCTTGCTCCCAACGGCGGTGGCGGCGCGCTCTATTTTGCTTTTGGCCCCAAGCCGACGATCAAGGATTCCGCCTTTAACGGCAACATTTCCGGCGATTTTAATACCAACGGCCGGGGTGGGGCGATCTATACCATCGATCAGCTGACCGTGCAGCGCACCACCTTTAACGGCAATATCGCCTCTGGCCAGGGAGAAGGCGGGGCGATTTATCACGATAAAAAGCAGTTTATGGTGATTGCCAACAGCTCCTTTTTCGCCAACTCGGCCGCCGGTGGCAAGGGCGGCGGCATTTACATCGCGGATGACAACCCATTTAACTACCCACCTCACGCTTTGTTTAACGTCACCCTCTCGGACAACACCGCTTTTGAAGGAGGCGCCCTGCACGTCAAAGGGGTCGGTGAGCTGGAGTTGAGCAACACCATCGTTAGTGAAGGGAACGGCACGGGTGGAACCTGTTCCGGGGATGAACCGGTCAATTTGACCAGCAATCTGCAGTTTCCAGGAGATGACTGCGGTTCCAGTATCCCCACGGCCGATCCCCAGCTCGGTAACCCGGCTTTCAACGGCGGCTCGATCGGTTCACTGCTGACTCAGAAACCCAATAAAAACAGCCCGGCGATCGACGCCGGCAACAACACCGTTTGCCTGACGCCAATTGTCAACAATGAAGACCAGCGCGGCGAAGCTCGCCCCGAAGATGGAGACGGCGACGGAACCGCCACCTGTGATATCGGCGCCGTGGAAACGGAAGGGCTTGTTGCCGGGTTTGGCTCGACTCCCTATCCCCCGGGACCAATTGATTTGGGCAGCGCGGTGGTTGGAAATTCAACATCCACGACGTTTAATGTTTTTGAAACGGGGAACAAGGAAGTGGTTTTGAGCAATCCGGTTATTGGCGGTCCTCAGGCAGCCGATTTTTCGCTCAACACCGCTTTTCCGATCACCATTCAGGATTTTGACCCACCTGTTTCGCTGTCATTGACCTGCCAGCCGGCCGCTGTGGGGCAGCGCAGTGGCACCCTGACCTTTACCACAACCGATCCCAATCAACCGACGGTCACCTATGATTTGACGTGCACCGGTGTGGCTGCCCCGCAGGCCGGCTTCTCGGCCGCCCCCGCCCCACCTGGCCCGCTCGATTTTGGGGTGACTCTAGTCAATACACCTGTGAACCAGGATATCGTCATTCAGGAAGTGGGCAGCGCCACCCTGACCGTTTCCGGTGGCGGGTTGAGCGGTCCAAACGCGGGTGATTTTTCACTGTTAACCGCCCTGCCGCTTTCGATTGTCAACGGAGGGGCAGATCAAACCCTGACCGTTAACTGTCAACCCACGGCAGTCGGTCTGCGCACCGCGACCCTTTCCCTAACCACCAATGATCCCGACCAGACGTCGATCTCCTATGCCTTGAGCTGTGAAGGGATCAAGCCGCCGGAAGCTTCACTGGTGCCTGGCACGCCTCAAACCGGTATCGGCAACCCGTACGGCCTGGACCTCAGCCCTGACGGCCGGCACCTCTATGCCGTGCAGGATTCTCCGAACGATCAGGTCTTTGTCTACGGCCGAAATCCTGAAACCCAGGTCCTGTCGCCCATTATGAGCATCACCAACCTCGACATGAATGGGCCGCGCGGTCTGACAATCGGTCCGGACGGTCAATTTGTATACGTGGCCAATGCGGTAAAAGATGCCATCGTGGTTTTTGAGCGAAACAACACCAACGGGTTTCTCTCCTCGTTTGAGGCGATTGAGGAAGGAGACCCTTATACATGCATTACCATTCCCGGCAATCCGCCTTGCCTCATTGATGGGTTGGATGGGGCGACCGATGTCGCCACCAGCCCTGATGGTCAGTTTATCTATGTGGCCAGTTCGGTTGACGACGCCGTGGTTGTCTTTCAGCGCAGGAGCACGACCGACACGCTGCGATACCGTCAGACAATCAAAAATGGGAATGGGGTAACTGGTTTGGATGGGGCACGTTCGGTGTCTGTTTCCCCGGACGGTCAGCATGTTTACGTGGCCAGCGACGGCCCCGGCACGGCCGATTACGTGACGGTTTTTGCTCGCAATGTGCAAACCGGCCGCTTGACCTTTGTAACCGCCTACAGTCGCTTGACGTTGGGCCGTTCCCCTCGCTATCTCAGTGGTGCCAGTGCCGTAACCTTAAGCCCGGATGGGTCGTTTGTTTACGTTGCTTCACTCAATGATGATGCGATTGTTGCTTTTCGCCGCAACGTAGTGAGCGGGGAGTTAACCGTGCTCGACAATTATCGTGATGGGGTTGGTGGCTTAACCGGCCTAAATGGCGCGCGCGGCGTGGCCATCAGTCCAGATGGATTAAACGCCTACGTGACCAGCGCCTTTGATGGTTTGACCATCTTTAACCGCAATCCGGGCAGCGGCCAGCTGATTTATCAGGTGACCTACCTGGATGGGGTAGATGTGGCCACGCTTGGCATCCCGTTTATGCCGGTCGTCGCTCCGGACAACCGGGGGGTTTACGTGACGGCCACGGGCGACAACGCCATCGTGCCGTTTCGCGAGGCCAATCCCAGCCCGGTTCTGCTGAATATGCTGCCCACATCGGCCGAAGCCGGCAGCGGACCGGTGCAAATCACCTTGAGTGGGGAAGATTTTATCGCCGAAAGTGCGGTGCGCTGGAACGGCACGCCTTTGCCAACGACGTTTGTAAACGGATCAGAACTGCAGGCCACCGTCTCGGCCGGCCTGTTGACGACGGCCGGCCCCCGCACCGTCACCATCGATAATCCTGGCCCCGGTGGCGGTATTTCGGATGGATTAACCTTTACGATCTCGGCCGTCAACACCAATCCGATTCCGGCCGTCGCCGAATTGACCCCACCGAGCATCTTGGTTGGCACCCCTAATTTGACCCTAACCATTAATGGAACCCAGTTTATGCCCACCTCGCAGGCAAAATGGAACGGTCAAACTCGGCCGGTGACCTTTGTCAACAGCGAGACGCTGCAGCTGTCGCTTACCGCGGTCGATCTCAGCGGTGTAGGGGGAAATACGCTGCTGGTCACCAATCCGGGACCGGGTGGTGGTGACTCAAACGTCGTTTTGTTTGAGGTGCTGGCCCCCAATGAAAATCCCCTGCCGGTCATCAGCTCGACCGCGCCAACGGCCGTGACCGCCGGCGATGAACCGTTTACCCTCGTCGTACAGGGCAGCAGCTTTCTGCCGGACTCGACTGTGAGGTTCGATGGCGTTGACCAAACCACCCAGTTCGTCAGCGCAGGAGAACTGCACGTGCCGGTATCGGCCGCGGCGATCCTGGGGGCTGGGACGATCGACATCAATGTGTTTAACTCGGAACCGGGTGGCGGGCAGTCTAATACGGCCGGTCTAACCGTGACGGGCCTGGACCCGGCCCAGGTACCCTATATCTCGCAGGTGCTTTTTATTGCCCAGGGAAGCAAGACCGTTCAACTGAACGGACTGAACTTTAGACCGGATTCAATCGTGCTGGTTAACGGTCAACCGCGGTCCGCCACCTTTGTTAACAGCGCCCGGCTCACTTACAGCATGGTCAGCGGTGATTTTGGCAACGGCGGCAGCGTGATCCAGGTAGTTAATCCCGCTCCCGGTGGACAGTCGAACACGCTCTTCTTCCTGCCACAGCAGATCTTCCTGCCCACCGTCCTTCGCTGATTTTTAGCCGCGGACGAAACCGGTTGACTGACACCACCTAGAATTCACCGCGGAGAGTACAGAGAACACCGAGATTACGCCACGTGAGGATATCTCAGCGTTCTCTGTTTCTCTGCGGTGAGTGAGGGTCTTCAAATTGTTGGCAGATCGTTTATACTGTTGAGATGCACAACCCCCTGTCGCAAATTGATTTCCGTTTATCCTCCAAGTCGGTGCTTCCCAAAATTATCTGGCTGGTTGTCGTGGCTCAAAGTGCGGTATTTATCCTGCTCGGGATTTTCACCCGCTATGACTCATTGACCAAACTTGTTTTGCCAAATGCGATTACCGATATGCGCCTCTCCTCGGCTGATTTGGCCGCGTTAACCGCATTAGGGGTCTCAAAAAACTTTTATATCTGGTTTATCGTTCTCAATGAATTAATTTTTGCCCTGGGCTTTATTTCCATTGGAATTTTTATATATTCACGCAAAACAGACGATTGGTTGGCCTGGTGTGTCTCCTTGGCATTGATCGCTTTTGGCGTAACCGGTGGTGGACTGGCCGATTTTGCTGTCCCCGCAGATAGCAGCTGGTTTTGGGTAATGGAGATGATTCAGGCGATTGGCACGGCCGGTATGGTGTCCTTATTTTTCATATTTCCCAACGGCCGCTTTGTGCCGACGTGGTCAAAGTGGCTCGTTCAGGGATGGTGCCTGCTGGTTTTCTTCTGGTTTCTGTTCCCGTCCGTGCCGCTTAACATGCTTGACGGGGAAGTATGGGGTCAAACCCCCCTGGCATCAACGATTTTTGCCCTTATCCTGTTTAACATCGGCGTATTCTCCCAATTTTACCGCTATATCAAGGTGTCTGACTTTGTGGCCAAACAGCAAACCAAGTGGATCGTGATGGGGTTTGCGGCCACGGCTACGGCCGGAACAATTTTTTATTTGCCCCCGCTTTTGTCAGAGGAACTGGCCACTTCCGGTTCTCTGCGGATGAGCCGCAACCTGTTTATCTTGCCGCTAGCCAACCTGCTTGTTTTGGCCCTACCCGCTTCGATTGCTATCGCCATATTTCGCTACCGGCTGTGGGATATCGACATTCTTATCAACCGCACGCTGGTTTATACGTCGCTGACGACGATCATTGTGGCCGCCTACATCCTGCTGGTTGGCTCACTGAACGCCCTCTTCCAGGCGCAAAACAATTTGTGGGTTTCACTGGTGGCCACCGCATTTGTGACTGTCATTTTTCAGCCGCTGCGCGAAAATCTACAGCGCTGGGTCAATCGCCTGATGTTTGGCGAGCGTGATGATCCGGTGCGCATGCTGCGGCATTTGGGAGAGCGCTTAAAATTTTCCCTGCACCCCGATGAAACACTACCGACGCTGGTTGCCACGATTGGGGAGACGCTCAAGCTGTCGTTTGTGGCGATTAGTTTTGCTCATGGAGACGGGTGGTTTGAGGTGGTGGCTACTTATGGCAAGCCCCTGGAAAAAAAACATTATTTTCCCCTTATTTACCAAACCGAGACGATCGGCCGGCTGACCGTCTCTCCACGTTCACCACAGGAGCCGCTCAGTGCGGCCGATTTGCAGCTGTTGGAAAACGTCAGCCTGCAGGCCGGAGCGGCCGTCCACGCCGTACAGCTCTACGCTGATTTACAAGCTTCTCGCCGCCACCTAATTTCTGCCCGTGAAGAAGAGCGGCGGCGATTGCGCCGTGATTTGCACGACGGGGTTGGCCCGTCCCTGGCCAGCCACGTGCTCAAAATCGGCTCGGTGCGCAAGCTGCTGCAGCGTAAGCCAGAGGACGTCGACGTGCTGCTGGACAGCCTGGAAAGCGACGTCAAGCGAACTTTGGAAGAGCTGCGCGTTGTGATCAACAATTTGCGCCCTTCGACGTTGGATCAATTGGGATTGTTGGGCGCTTTGGAGGAATGGGTCCTCAACACCCGGCAGTCGAGCGACCTGGAAATTCACTTAGATGTCTCTCAGCCCCTGCCCGATTTACCGGCCGCGGTTGAAGTGGCTGCTTATCGGATCGCCTTAGAAGCGTTAAATAACGTGTTGAAACATGCCAAGGCCTCCAAGTGTGTGGTACATATCGAAGTCAACCGCCACTTTCATTTAACGGTTACCGACAATGGGAACGGTTTATCCCCATCCAGTTTTGGTCGGAGAAAAGGGGTAGGGCTGGGATCGATGCGTGCCCGAGCAAATGAATTGGGGGGGAATTGTTATATTCAATCGTTGGGCACCGGCGGCACGCAGGTTCAGGCCATTTTGCCCATTGAGAATGATTTTTCTGATGGATAACTTAAGTTGCGGCCTTCATTCGCAGCCGAATAAATTCGACTGCCTTCACCCAGCAGGGGCGGGTTAGGCACCTTTAGCTTATTGCCCGTTTAATTTGTAAAACTTCATTATTCATCGGGAAGGTAAGGTAGCAACTTGAGTTAGGGAACAATAAAAACACGAAAATGAGAAGAAAGACAGATGGACGAGGGTAAGATATGATCACCAAAATTTTAATTGCGGACGACCACATGATTTTTCGGGACGGCCTGCGCGTTTTGATTTCAGGTGAGGCCGATTTGGAAGTCGTGGGAGAGGCCAAAGACGGCCGGGAGGCGGTCGCCATGGCTCAAAAGCTGCAGCCCGATCTGATCTTGATGGATATACATATGCCTCATCTGACAGGCATTGAAGCAACGCGTCAGATTATCGGTGATCATCCCCAAATCAACATTCTGATCCTGACCATGTCAGAAGAAGATCAGGCGGTTTTTGCAGCTATGCGGGCGGGGGCACGCGGCTATATCCTAAAAGGCGCGGATCATGATGAGATGCTGCGGGCGATTCGGGCCATCGCCCGCGGTGAAGCGATATTTAGCCCCACCATTGCCGCGCGCCTGATGGACTTCTTTAAAAACGCCCCTCCCCCTGTCGCGGCTGATGAATTTACAGAATTAACTCAGCGTGAGCTGGAGGTGCTGCAGCTGATTGCTCAGGGACACAGCAATGGCGAGATCGCCCAGAAATTAGTCCTTAGCCCTAAAACAGTGCGCAATTATGTGACCGTCATCCTGAGCAAGCTGCAGGTGGCGGATCGGGCTCAGGCGATTGTTCGCGCCCGTAAAGCCGGCCTGGGCTGAATCGCATCCGCCACGCTTGTCTCTTTCGGCAGATTAAGAGGGTCGGTATTCACCCCACTCGTCCCGCAGCGTGTGGCAGATTTCTCCCAGCGTGACGTCGTTTTCCACGCAGGTTACCAGCAGCGGCATCAGGTTATCGCTGCTTCTGGCCGCTACGGCAAGCTGACCGCGCAATTCCGCTACCCTGCTGTTGTCTCGACTGGCTCGCAAATGGGCCAAATGGGCTCTTTGCCCCTCTTCGATAGCGGGATCTAGCTTGAGCGTCTGCATTTTGAGCGGTTCATCGGTGGTAAATTTGTTAACTCCCACCACCGATTCTTCCCCTGCTTCCAGCTCGCGCTGGAAGCGATACGCCGCTTCGTGAATTTCATCCTGGACATAGCCGTTTTCAACGGCCGCAATCGCTCCCCCCATCTCATCGATCCGGGAGATGTACGACCACGCCTGCTCCTCAATCTGATCGGTCAGCGCTTCAATGGCGAAGGAACCGCCGAGCGGATCAACGGTGTCGGCCACGCCGCTTTCGTGGGCGATGATTTGCTGGGTGCGCAGAGCGATCTGCACCGCCTCTTCCGTTGGTAGCGAGAGGGCCTCATCACGGCCGTTGGTGTGCAGGCTTTGGGTGCCGCCTAACACGGCCGCCAGCGCCTGGATGGCCACCCGCACCACGTTATTTTCCGGCTGTTGGGCGGTCAGGGTGCTGCCCCCGGTCTGGGTATGAAAGCGCAGCCGCCAGCTGCGAGGATTTTTGGCCCCAAAACGCTCGCGCATAATGGTGGCCCACATGCGGCGGGCCGCCCGGAATTTGGCAATTTCTTCTAAAAAGTTGTTGTGGGCGTTAAAGAAAAACGACAGCTGCCGGGCAAATTGATCGACATCGAGACCGGCCTTCATGGCGGTTTCGACGTAGGCGATGCCGTTGGCCAGCGTGAAGGCCACTTCCTGCACGGCCGTGCTGCCGGCTTCACGTATATGGTAACCGCTGATCGAGATCGTGTTCCAGCGCGGCACTTCGCGGCTGCAGTAATCAAAAATATCTGTAATCAGGCGCATTGACGGCTTTGGAGGGTAAATATAGGTGCCGCGAGCGATATACTCTTTCAAAATATCGTTCTGGATCGTGCCGCGCAGCTGTTTCGGATCCACCCCCTGCTCTTTGCCGACGGCCACGACCATCGCCAGCAGCACGGCGGCCGGGGCGTTGATGGTCATGCTGATGCTCACTTTGTCCAAAGGAATACCGTCAAGCAGGATGCGCATATCAGCCAAAGAGGGAATGCTGACGCCGACTTTGCCAACTTCTCCCAGAGCCATGGGGTCATCGCTGTCATAACCGATCTGAGTTGGTAGATCGAAGGCCACAGAGAGACCGGTTTGTCCCTGATCGAGCAAAAATTTATAGCGTTTGTTTGACTCTTTTGCGGTGCTAAACCCGGCGTACTGGCGCATCGTCCAGAAACGACTGCGGTACATGGTCGGTTGGACCCCGCGTGTAAACGGATATTCACCGGGAAAGCCGAGCTTATCTTCATACGTTTGGTCGAGCTCGTCCGGGGCAAACAGCCGCTCTACCGGAATATCTGATGAGGTGGTAAATGTTTCTTTGCGCTCCGGGTATTTTTTAATAATCGGGTCAACCGCTTGGGCTTCCCATTCAGCTTTGCTTTTCATATTGGATCCTGTTTTTGAGGGTGGAAACAACCTATCACGTTGAGGTTATCACACTTTTTGGTTAAGTTTGCACATGAGTTGATGAAAAATGTTGAAAACCTGCGAAAAATTTAATCTTAACTAGAAAATAGTATCCACGATCTCTACGGCGGTGACCAGTTGATTTGGTCACCTTTTTTTGCGTGACACTCTTCCATAAATTTCTGATCTTTGATGTTTGCTGCAGCCTTGGTGTAAGGGCTTGGCTAGCCAAGCCCCTACCAGCGTGGATTGGTTAAATCGCCCTTGGACCACTGGTCTCCGTTGAACAAGCCGCCCCCTTCCCCAGGGAAGGGGATTAGGGGATGGGGGAGGGGTAAGTTGAGTGCCAGAAGACCCACCCCCTAACCCCCTCCCGACGCGGGAGGGGGAATTTGTCGGAGTGAAAAGCGCATTTTCTCATTCTTCAAGCGAACTGTCCGCCCCTGAACCGATTCGGGGGATGGGGAAAAGGAAAAAAGTACAACTTAACAAAGCAACCAGGTGCCTCATCTCTTAAATCCGGTTGAGTAAGATAAACCACGCACTCATCATCGTTTAATCAAGGCTTCAAAGAAGGCCTCATCTCATGAAGGAAAAGTCAAATGAAACGATATGATGTAATTTGGATCGGCACCGGGCAGGCAACAGGAACCGTTGTGCCCCGTCTAGCCAAAGCCGGAAAAACCGTGGCCATCGCTGAAGGCGGCCGCTTTGGAGGCAGCTGCGTCAATTACGGATGTACCCCCACTAAAACGATGGTGGCCAGCGCTCGAGCAGCCTACATGGCCCGGCGCGGCCCTGATTTTGGCGTCATGACCGGCGAGGTCAAAATCGACTTTGACAAAGTGATGGCCCGTCAAAACAACATGCGTCACGGATCAAGCGACGGCATGGAGAATTGGTTCTCCAACATGAAAAACGTCGATTTATATCGCGAATACGCTCAATTTGAGGGCCCCAATACCGTGCGCGTGGGTAAAGAAATTATTTCCGCTGAGACGATCGTTATTAACGCCGGCGGCCGCTCCCGCGTGGTGCAAATTGACGGGATCGATGAGGTCGATTGGCTGGACAACGCTCGCCTGCTCAACTTAAAAGAACTTCCGGAGCATCTGGTAATCGCCGGTGGTAGCTACATCGGTTTGGAGTTTGCCCAAATCTTTCGTCGATTGGGCAGTGCCGTTACCGTTTTGGAACGAGGGTCGCAGCTGATGAGCCGCGAAGACGAAGATATTGCGGCCGCATCGCTGGAAATATTGGAAAATGAAGGGATCGAAATTTGCCTGGAAGCCAAAGTTGAGCGGCTGAGCCAGCTGGGTAAAAATAAGATTGAGGTCTCGTTCGAGCACCAAGGGGAGCAAAAACGGATCATCGGCTCCCATCTGCTGCTGGCCGTCGGCCGTGTTCCCAACAGCGATCGGCTCAACTTGAAAGCGGCCGGTGTTGAAGTGGATGCGCGCGGATACATTGAGGTCAACGACGTCATGCAGACCAATGTGCCGCACATCTTTGCCGTCGGGGACATCAATGGGGAAGGGGCGTTTACCCACACCGCAGTCAACGATGGCGAAATCTTTTGGGATCACTACAGCGGTGACGATGACCGCTCGCTAAAACAGCGCATCCCTACCTACGCCCTGTTTATCGATCCGCCATTAGGGCGGGTGGGTATGAGCGAAAAAGAGGCGCGGGAAAGCGGCCGCAGCGTGCTGATGGCCACCCGGCCGATGAAATATATTTCGCGGGCCAAAGAGAAAGACGAAACGGCCGGGTTGGTGAAAATACTCGTCGATGCCGACAGCGAAGAGTTTTTGGGTGCGGCCATTTTGGGGATCGGCGGTGATGAAATTATCAATTTGTTTACCGCTTTTATGTACACCGGCCAATCGTATAAGCTGTTTCGTAGAGCGGTATTGGCTCACCCCACCGTGTCTGAGCTGATGCCGTGGATTTTGGATGATTTAAAACCCCTTGAATAGACGTCAGACCTCAGACTTCAGAATTTAGCCTCTGTAGTCTGAAGTCTGAGGTCTGAGGTCTGTAGTCTGTCGTCTCTATCATCCCTCAAATTTGACCTCCAACTCCGCCAGGCTGTCAGGCGAGCCAACGACCGTAATTTGATCGCCTATTTTCAGGCGGGTGTAGCCATGTGAAACCACTCGATCCCCCTGGCGGGAAATTGACAGCAGCAGTGTATCGTGCGGGAAATTGATGTCGCGGACGGCCATCCCGTTTAACTCGGGATTGTTCATCTGAATCTCCAGAAACTGCTCTTGAGGATCCATTCCTAAAAGTAGGGACGCGGTCGAGGGTGAGCGAACAAATTGATCGAGCAGGCTGACCATGGTGGTTCCCGGCTGGATGATGTTCGCCCCCAATTCATAGAATTTTTCAAAGTTGGCGCGATCTTCCAGCCGGACGATGACATTTTCAACGCCAAACTGTTCATAAATTAATTCGCAGATGGCGTAATTTTCATCATCAGTGAGCAGCAGGACCACGCTGTCCGCCCTGCTCATTTCGAGTGCGCGGAGCTCATCGCCCGTGATTTTTGGCAGGTATTTAATTTTTGGATCTTCCTCTGCCAAAGTGGTGCCGTTTTCCTGACTTCGTGAAACCAATACCGCCTGCCAACCGTGATTGTTGAGCTGGCGTGCCAGGGCCAAAGATTGGTTTTCGACTCCAAAGATGAGGGCATCACGAATGCCATCAAAATCCGCACGGGCCGCCTGCGTGTATGATTCCCCGACCCGGTTGATCGTCCATTTGAGTAAAGGGGGACCGAGAATTTGGTTAATGACAATCACCCCGATAGACAGGGTAGCCAGTTCCGGACCCCAGGAATCAAACTCGACCCCGATCTCTTTGGCTAAACCGACGCTGACGCCGGCCTGCGTGATAAAGCCAAACCCGAGCAGAGCGTTCTCGCGGCTGCGATCACCGGCAATCGCCGTGCCGGCAAAGCTGCCGACAAAGATACCAACGATGCGCACCACAACCAGAATCAGCACGATGAGCCACGTTTGCCCCAGAACATCGAGCTCCAGCTCGATGCCAACCAGAGTGAAGAAAACGAGGAAAACGGCCGGTGACATCTCCTCAATGGTGTACTGGAAATCGGAAGCCAGACGGGTGAAGTTGGTTACGTAAAAACCGGCCGTCATGCAGATTAACAGCGGCTCTGAAAACAGCCCAATTGGCAGGGAAATCAGTTGAGGATCGTGCAGCTCCGTAGAAATCACAAATACGCTCAAACCGAGGATGAGAATCAGAGCGCTTTTAACCAATCGAAAGGGAATCATCGAAATCATCCGCAGGAGCAGTCCGATGAGAATACCCAGGCCAATATCAATGCCAATTTCAAACACCACCTGGAAGAGCAGAAGGAAGTTAAAGGCGCTTCCTTCAACGAGCACGGCCGCCACCGAAACAGCGGCCGCAAAAATGACGATCACCACGGCGTCTTTCAACACCGTGGCTCCCAAAACCTTATGGGTGAAGGGACCGCGGGCGCGCAGCTCTTTGATGATGGCCAGGGCTGATGAGGGAGAGCGCGCGATCATGATGGTGGCCCCCAGCAAGGCCACAGCCCAGACTTCAGGCTGCGGTAAAGGAGCCATAAAGGGGATCATATCTTTGATCAGAATAAAAATGGTTATGCCGATGGCAAAGACGACGATGACCTGTCCGCTGATGATGGAGATGATGCTGCGAAAATACCCTCGGATCACGTGCATCTCCAGCTCTGCGCCGGCCGCAAAGGCGATAAAAGCTAGGGCCATTTCATCGAGAAGCAAAAACTGAGGGATGTTTTCGGTGTGAATAAAATCGAGGACAAACGGACCGGTAATAATTCCGACAAACAAAAAGCCGCTGATTAAGGGCAGCTTGAACCGGGCAAAGATCTCCCCCATTTGCCGGGCGGCGAGCACGATGACGAGCAGTGCTGAAAACAGCACAACCCAGGGCCCCAAGGTATCCATATAGGTATTATTTTACAGAAGATCAACTTCTCAGAAAAGTTGATCTTCTGTATTAAGACACTCAAAGTCAAAGGTATAAAGTGTTAAGAAAGACGACGTGCTGTGAGGGGTTCGCTTTAAGCTTACTACTTTTCACCACCTGACGTATGATTTTTTATGAGCCTGTGGTCCTGTTCCAAAACCAGTTGAAGGCGAAGTAGGGGTTGGTGTGCGCCGTTGAAAGGCGAATGGCGATCCGGCCGGTATTGCTCATCTCAGCTGGAATGTCGAAAGTGACAGACTGCGCACCCCCAGCTCCCGAATTCCAGGTCCCGGCCGGGAAGCCGCCCAAGCCCCGTGAACCCATGGCCCCCATCGTCACCGAAAATGTCTGGTTGGCCGGGAAGTTGCTGGTGGAAATCGTCACGGATTCACCTTGTCGAACGCCGGTTACCACAAAGGTGGGAATGCCGGCCGCATCGGTTCCCGGAGACGGGGTTGTGTCCCCCGGTGGCGGGCTCGAAATGGCAGCCGTATTGTTGTAGAACCAGTTAAAGGCGAAGTAAGGATTGGAATGAGCGGTGGATGCTCTCACGGCGATCGTCCGCGCTCCTTTTAACTGGTCTGGAATGTTAAAAGTGGCGGTCAACACGCCTCCTGCACCGGAATCCAACGTGCCCACATTCACCCCATTGACCCCCCGGGTGCCCATCGCCCCCATGGTCACCGTAAAAGTTTGATTGGGTGGAAAATTGGCCGTTTCAATGGTCACGGAGGTATCTCTTTGAACTGAAACAATCGAGAAAGACGGTGTGGTTTGGGCGGCCGTTTTGATCGCCGTTGTGCCAAGGAGGAGAAGAGCCAAAATGATGGCGGCAACAACCAACCAAAATCGCCTGCTGGTCAAATACCCATTACGCGACATGATATTTCTCCTGTTTATTCTTATTTTAGTAAAATGGTGTTCAAACGCCTGCCACGCCGAGGCAGCCGCAGCTCATTTTGTAGTGATGTGCGGCCTGGGAGTCGACGAGTGACTTCCCGGTGTCGACTCGGCTGCAGTGATGGATGAGAATCGCGAACGTTCTATAAAAAAATCGTAGCGGATATTATTCTCGTTTGTCAATATCGAGTTAAGTGGTTTACAAAAAGAATTGTTAAAATAAGCCACGGATTAACACGGATTTTCACAGATTTCTCTCTCTAATCTGCGAAAATCTGCGAACCTACGGTTCTGCGCTACGCGCTCTGCGGATACCTTATTTCAGAAAAT
>JASJCR010000043.1 GCA_030065875.1 Ardenticatenaceae bacterium
GCAGCGCTTTTTTTGTGGTGATGACTGGACTTGAACCAGTGACCCCAGAATTATGAGTTCTGTGCTCTAACCAGCTGAGCTACATCACCGTTTGCCCAATTGAGCGAAGAGAATTATAGCCAAGACGAGGAGAATAATCAATGGTCAATTATCAATTGCCAATAGTCAATGGTCAATGACCTGCTTGCGGATAAACCCTTACGCCACGTCCAAGACTTAGATGATTCCGCACAGCCAAATTATTGTTCAAAATTCAACCCCAACGCAGGAAACCCAATCAAAAATCGCAAATCCAAAATCTCGTATTTCGTATATCGTCCCTCGTATATCATATCTGATATCCTTCGCGCAGCGCCTCGGCAATCCCCTCCACCGTCAATGCCTCAATCGTCTGTTCGAGTTCCGGCATTTTCTCCGGTGCGAGATGATCCTCGGTGCGCATCAGCAGCGCCTTCGCCCGGACGTGAGCCATCTGATTGGCCTGCGGATGTTGATCCACAAAACGCAGGTACGGCCACGCTTCATCAAAACGGCCGTCTTCAATCAGCAGCACGCACAGCGTGGCCAAAAATTCGAGCACCTTGGGGGTAGCCCCGATGTCGAGGGCCATGTTCAACCCGTTAAAAAAGATGCGGCGGGCGATTGATTTATTCTCCAACTCCCACTCAATTTGCCCCTGCACCAGCAGCGCCGTGGCCTCACTTTCGCGATCACCGGTCTCCCGAAAATAGAGTAAACTTTCCTCGATTTCCTGTTTCCCCTCTTCAAACTGCTGCAGCGCCATGTTGGTAAAGGCCAAATTAAGCAGATTGGTGCCGATGCGCTGTTTGTTGTGCCACTGGCGGGTAATCTCCAAATTGGCTTTTAACCCCTTTTTTCCCTCTTCAAACTGCTGCATGGCGATCTGAAACAAAGCGAGATTGGCCTGAATGTGGGCGGCGTTGACTTCTTCCCCCATCTCCCGATAGCGGCGCAGGGCCTCTTCATATTCGATATACGCCTGCATGAAGTTGCCCTGCAAATAATCGACAATCCCCAAGCGGTGGGTCGCGGCCGCAATGCCAAATGACCAATCAATTTCTTCGTACAGCTGTTTGGCCTGCTTGATCAGCTTTGCCGCTTCGGCAAAATTCCCCTGCTTGTTGAACATTTCAGCATGGATGCTTAACAAGAAAGCTCGTTCCTTCTTAGATAGGAAGGAGTCCGGCTCGTACTGCTCCCAGCTTTCTACGCAGCCGTTGCAAACGCGATTCACTTCGTCGTAGTTGGCCAGCCGCATGTTAAAGGCGGCCAGCCGGCCGTGCAGCTGATGAAACAGCTCAAATGGGGGATCGAGGGGCAGCGCGGCAATCGCTTCACTAAAAAATTGTTTCCCTTCGAGGTAGAGGGCGCCCATCTCGTAATAGCGATAAATCGGCTCGAGCATCTGGCTAATCAGATTAAATCGGCCGCCGCGCAGCCCGTTCTGCCACGCCTGACGAATGTTGCTGATGTTGCGCTGCATCCCTTCCCACGCCTCGCGCTGCCCGGCGCTGCGCAGCGGGGTGTCCTGCGCGGCCGTGTAGCTGGCGTAATATTCGAGATGAGCGGCCGTTATTGACTCTTGCCGCGATGGATCAGCGGCCAGCATCTCCTGCGCGTAGTAACGCACGATTTCGTGAACGCTGTAGATGCGACCCAGAGCAACTTGAGTCGTGTCTCGCAACACCACCGCCTGCAGAAGCGACTTATCGACCAGCCCGGCCACCCCATCGGCCGTGGCTCCGGCGATGTCGGCCGCCGCTTGAAATTCAAACGGACCGCGGAAGATAGATAGTGCCGCCAAAATCGACTGTTCTTCTGGGGATAGTAAGTCCCACGAATATTGAAAAACCGCCCGCAAATCCCGATGACGCTCGGTAACCGGCGTCTGGTCATTGGTCAACAGCTTTAAATCTGCTTCCAAACGCTCGACAATTTCCCGACAGGTCAAAACCCTGGTCCAGCTGGCCGCCAGCTCGATGCCCAACGGGATGCCGTCCACAATCTCGCAAATGCGAAAAATGTTGAAGTGGTCGGTTTCGCTCATTGAAAATTCCGGGTTGAGCTTGCGGCTGGCCTGCATAAACAGACGCGGCCCGTCATCCAGCTCGGCCGTGGCGTCAAAGTCGTTGTCAAATTGACTGTAGGTCAAGCCGCTGAGCGGAAATACCGTCTCCCCCGGGAGATTGAGCCGGTGCCGGCTGGTAACCAGCACCTTGAGCTTGGGGGCTTCCTGCAGGAGCTGAAAAACGAGTGGGGCGTGAGCGGTCAAATGCTCAAAATTATCGAGCACCAGCAAAATTTCGCGCTGTTTGAGCGTCTTGGCCAGCAGCGTTAACGGCTCATCCTGACCGGCTAAAACGATATCACAGGCCGAGGCGATGGCATAAATGATGTCGGCTTCGCTGTCCAGCATGGCCAGCGGGACAAACAATACGCCGTGCATGAAGTAGCGCCACTGATGGCTGCCGAGCTGTCGAATGAGGCGGCGTGCCAGACGGGTTTTGCCCATACCGCCGCTGCCGGAAATTGTCAGCAGGCGCGTGTCTGGATGAGTGATCATCGCACTCAAACGGCGAATTTCCTCACTACGGCCGAGAAAGGGAGTGATCTCCGGTTTGAGATTGTTCCAGGGGGTCATGCGGGCGCTCATGATTTGATCGCGATGGCGCACGGTGTCCGGCATCGGCTCAACCCCCAGCTCGTGATCCAATAATTTTTGATAGCTGTTGTACTGTTTGAGGGCGGTCAAGAAATCACCCCGACGCGCCAAAAGATCCATCAGCTCTAGCTGCAAATCTTCTTTGAGCGGTTCGCTCAAAAGGATGGCCTGAAGTTCTTTGATGCGCTGCTCGGCCATTTGCCGCTGTTCCCGCGGGGTTTGTGGCCGGGTGATCGTTTGTGGCGGTGGAGAGATGATGGGGGTCGATAATTCGAGACGAGTATCCGCCGTGTGGGTTTCCGCCCGACGGCAAAGCTGCAGCGCCGCGACCAGGGCCGCGCTATCCGGGTACCGATCGGCCGGTTTTTTGGCCAAGGTCTGATACACCACCTCGATAAGGGCCTGGGAGACCGGTTCGGGCGGGTACAAAGATTGTAGTTTGGGAACCGGGTCGTGAATGTGTTTCATCATCGTTTGAAAGGTGGTATCCCCTTCAAACGGCCGACGCCCGCTCATCAGCTCGTATAGGATGACGCCCAGGGCGTATTGATCGGCCCGGCCGTCAATCTCCTCACCACGGACCTGCTCCGGTGACATGTAGGAAACGGTACCCATCACCGCCCCGGTATTGGTGATATTTTGAGCGGTATCCACCAGCTTGGCGATGCCAAAATCCATCAGGAGCGGTTCGCCATCCGGCTGGATCATGATGTTGGCCGGCTTAACATCGCGATGAATTAAACCGGCGCGATGGGCATAATCCATGGCCGAAGCCAGCTTTTCGCCTTTGCCGATGAGATCGTGGATCGGCACCACCCCGGCTTCACCGCTGCGAATGCCATCGATCGTATTTTGCAGCGTAACCCCTTCGATATACTCCATCACCATGAAATAGGTGTCCTCTATTTGATTAAAATCGTAGACCTGTACGATATTGGGGTGTCGCAGCCGGGCTACCGAGGATGCTTCCCGCTGAAAACGCTGCACAAATTTATCGTGGAGAGCCAAGAAGCTGTGGACAATTTTGATGGCCACCGGCCGTTCCAGGTTTGGATCAAAGCCTTTGTACACGGTTGACATGCCACCCTGACCGAGCAGTTCGTCAATCCGATAGCGATTATTGATCGTTTCTCCGACCCAGCTTTGAGGATTCATCGTCTCCAAAATGTCTGGTAAATTGGGTTGTCGGCAGTAGGTTTACACTCACCACAGCTTAACAATCGATTATAACATACCCCTTATCGAACCTTAAACCGGTTTTAACGTTGCGCTTTTGTTTGTGAACGCCATAATTGCATAAACTCTTGGAGATAACACAAATGCTTTCTTTTTTGCCCCGCCCTATAAAAGGGGTTTTGTCTCTGCTGCTGCTGGTCCTCAATACGGTGGTGATTTTCCCCCCTTTTTTTCTCATAGCGATACTAAAATTGTTGACGCCGATCCCTTCGTTGAGACGGATGTTTTCCCTTTGGCTTGAAGAATTAGTGGCCTGGTGGGTGGCCGGCAACAGCTGGTGGTATGAATTGACGCGCCGGCCGACGTGGGATGTTCAGGGGGTTGATGCGCTCGAACTCACTGATTTAACGACCGATGATTGGTACATCGTCGGTTCGAACCATCGATCATGGGCGGACATTCTGGTGCTGCAGCGCATCTTTAACCGCCGCATACCGATGCTGAAGTTTTTTCTGAAACAGGAGCTGATTTGGGTGCCCCTGATGGGGTTTGCCTGGTGGGCGCTGGATTTTCCGTTTATGAAGCGTTACTCAAAGGAGTATCTGGCCAAACATCCGGAGAAGCAGGGAAAAGATTTAGAAACCACGCGCAAGGCGACCCAAAATTTTCGTCTTTTTCCTTCATCGGTCATTATATTTTTAGAGGGGACCCGCTTTACTCAAAGCAAAAATGCGCAGCAGCAGGCTCCTTTTTCACATCTTCTCAAGCCGAAAGCGGGGGGGATTGGATACGTGTTGTCGCTCATGGGTGATCAAATTGACACGTTGCTCAACGTGACGATTGCCTATCCACAATATGTCGATCGGGCGCTCAGCTTTTGGGATTATTTGAGCGGCCGCGTGACCAATATCGTCATTCGGGTAGAAAAAATAAAAATCCCCCTCGAGTTTCGTACCGGGGATTACATGAATGATGAAGGATATCGTCGGCGGTTCCAGGCCTGGGTCAATGAGTTATGGATCGCCAAGGATCGGCTGCTCGCTGAGTTGATGGTCGAGGGAGAAAGGGTTTGAGCGCATCACTGTTAAAAACCAGCCACGGATTATCACAGATTTCCATCTGTCATCTGCGAACCTTTGGTTCTGCGCTACGCGCTCTGTGGACACCTTCTTCAGAAAGCTTCTTGTAACTTACTCACCTAAAGGAGCGATCGCCTGTAAAACGGCAGGGTAAATTCTGTGCGATCCGCATTGATGGTGATCGACTTGCGCTCGATGCGGCCGCCTAAATCCTCAGGCCACGACACGTCAATATCGTAGGTCAGACCGCTGGTTAGACGAACCGGGAGTTCGCACAAAAAGCGTCCCTGACGGTCGGTGGTTCCGGCCACGTAACTCTTGATACTTTTACTGGAAACGGTGACCTGCAGCCCATAAATACCGGGGCCGTCCGGATAATCCTGGACGACAATTCGCAGCCGCGTCGTTTTGAGCTGTTCATTGCGAAACAGCTGTCGAATCGAGCGGGCAAAGCTGCTCTGAGGCGGTGGTTGGGGTGTCGGCTGACGGCGAGGCGCAGGCCGCGGCGGCTGTGGCCGAGGTTGTGGAGGTGGGGGAGCGGCCGGCAAATCCTCCGGCGTGATTTTTATTTCCGCTCCTCGCTGCAGCGGCACCGTGTGGTTAGATTCCCCAACCGCCTCATCGGTTGAAATGTTGATTTCCTGATTGTATTCGGGATATTGGACCGGAATTGGGGTGCGGTAATGGGGAGGTGCCGGGGCAACCTGACCGCCGGTTGAGGACAGCTGGTCGAGTGAGGGCACCGATGATTCACCCGAATAAGCCAGCTGCCGCGCCAGCCGATCGCGTTCGGTGGCTGAACGCTGGGTTTGGGTGCGCATATACTGGATCGTCGCCTGCAGCGCCATCCCGGCCGGGGTATAGGCGGCCGGTGGCGAATGAACGTCAAATTGGGTGAGATCATAGCCGTTTTTATCGGCAAAGAGAGAGAGCAAAAGCAGCTCCCATGGGATCCCTTGGGTAGGCTGACGGGGCTCCACCTGCCCGAGGTGGGGGTGATAATGGGTCAGAAGATCATACAGGGCCAGCCGTAAACCGGTTTCGGTGCTCATGACTCGCTGAAAGTCACCCAGCAGCGCATCATCAAGCAGTCCGGCCGCACGCAGGATGGCGCGGGCGCCCGTCTGAGAGAGATCGCTGTCGGCCGTCAATGAATGCAGCCATCCCTGAAAAAAAGCGTCTAAACTGGACTTGTCAGGAAGCGATTGAACCGTTTTTTGTGCCGTACGATTGATTTTCATAACCCTAAACCCTAAATATTGAAATGTGTCTCATTCCTTGCGATAGGATGACAAAGCCTGTCCTAAAATAATTCCAAATCCGGCACCAAGGCTAACACCCAGTGCTATATTGTCAAAGATGATACCAAATGCGGCTCCGATTCCAATTCCCAAAGAGAAGCCTACTCCAATCATGGAGTGATTGTTTTGTGGATTCATTTGTTTTTTCCTCTTCGCTAGGGGCTTTACGGATTTGGGGAGGAAAGGTTGCATGAAGACGGCAGACTACAGACTTCAGACCTCAGAGGATCTGGTTAGATAGCAGAGAAGCTGGTTGGAAGGTTCAAAGACCTTCCAACCAGCTCTGTAGTCTGTAGTCTGATGTCGGTTGTCTTAATTGCCGGAATCGGTGGCTGGGGGCTCGGCCGGCTGGGATGTTTGGGTGCCGGTGGTATCCACCGTGGGAACGATGCCCGGTCCAGGCAGCACCAGCGTGGGCGTTGTTCCTTCTGGCGTAAAGATGACCTTGTCGGTTGGGTTAAGGGCATCGGCATTGACCTGCAGAACTCGGAGCTGCAAGTAATCCGGGTTTGTGGCCAGCAGGTTGGCCAAAACCGTCTGGTTGGCCAGATCGGCCCGCGCCTGCTCTTCAGCCGCATCGGCCAAAGCGGTGTTAATCGCCAGGTCGCGCTCAGCGGCCAGGAGCTCGTTGGCCTTGCGAGAGTCAATTAACTGTCTCTCTGATTCCAGTTGAGCCAGGTCATTGGTCCGCTCAGCCTCGATGACGGCCAGCTGGGCTCCCAGACGCTGCTGCTCGAGCTCGGCCAGCAAGGTTTGCTGACGGGTTTGCTCCTGCAAACGGCTTTGCTCGACGCGAATTTCACCTTCCTGACGGGCCTGCTCAGCCTGAGCCTGCGCTCTTTCGCGCAGCTCGTCCTGGGCCGCTTTCTCAGTCGCTAGCCGGCTTTGGACGATGGCGTCGAGGGCCACCTGCACTTCTGGAGATAAAATCACTTCCGGCACTACCAGATTTTCAATGCTGAGGCCAAACGCATCAACCGCATCGTTGAGCTCAGAATCCACACAGGCGCGCAGCTCATCGCGGGCGGTACCAATGATATTTTCATCAAAGGTTCGATCACCGATACACACTTTCATCGCCTGGCGAGCCAGATCAGATACCCGATCCAGAGCCAAATTATCCTGGAGATAAATGCCCCGATAGCGCGACCAGTTGTCGCGAATTTGGATCGTGTCGTTCGGCCGGAAAATATCCCCGCTGACGATCAGGCCGATACGCTGCTTGTCCTGGGTAATGATTTCATCATCCTGTACGGTAAAGGGGATCGCCTGGGTAGAGACGCGCTGAATGTCGACAAACAGGCCGATGTCGCTGTAGACTCCTGGCCCAACCACTTCGCGGATTTGCCCCTGGCGAAAGCGTACCCCGATTTCCTGTTCCTGAACGGTTTCAAAGAAGTAGGCGAAATTACCGAGGAACGAAAGGGCAAACAAGATAATGACGATGCCCACGACCCACACACCTACCCGACGAATGGTTCCAAATCGATTGGTCAATGACTCCATAAATAACCCTCCATATTGTTTAATTGCTACTTTCTAATATCAAAAATTGCTAATGGCTAAATTCCAATAGCTATTAGCTAAAACCGAACCTGAAGAAAGTCCACCTTTTTAGCTATAAGCAATTAGCATTAGATATTGACAATTACTAACGGCTAATTTCCAATGGCTAATAGCTAAAACTGAACCTATAGAACGGCCGCCTTTTTAGCTATAAGCAATTAGCTTTAACAATTAGCTATTATCCATGGCAATTGTAACAGAGAGTGTATCGAGTCAAGCTAATACTTTGGTCCCGTAGGCTGCCCCCGGCCGGCGCATGGAACACACACCGGCCGAAGACAGCCTGGAAAAGGGTTACTGATCTTCAATACGGGGGTTTAAAGATCAGGTTGCACAATCGTTCAGGCAATTACCGCGATTGTAAAAACGCGGTCAACGCTTCAACCTCTTCTGGGGTGAGAGAAGTATATCGAGAGGTGACAACAGCCGCTTCACCGCCGTGGGCCACAATGGCATCGTGAATTGTACGGGCCCGGCCGTCGTGCAAATATTGATGACGTGATCCCAACCCCCAAAGCGGGGTTGTGCGCCACTCGCGGCCGGTTGCCTCTCCCTGGACGACTTTGTCATCGAGAGCCGGACCCAAATCGTGCAGCAGCAGATCTGAGTAGAGGTGAACCGGCCGTCCGTCAGCTGTGGTTAAGGTGGGGACGTGGCATTTGGCGCAGCCGATGTCGATAAAAATCGCTTCGCCAGCCGTAATCTGGGTGGATCCACCGCTCAAGGCTGCCGCAGAATAGCCAGGGTTTGAAGTCGCTTCGACCTCTCCTAAAAAGGGGGTTGATCCCCAGACGAGGGTGTATCCCAACATGATGCCGAAGACGAAGATGACCAGGGAGGCCAGCGTGGGTCGCATCGCCCACCGCAGCGTTTGGAGGCGGCTGACCGGGGTGCGCAGCCCCAGGGCGACCATCACGGCCGTCAGCAAAAAGACGTTGGCCTGATTGATCCCGTCAACCCAAAGTGAAGGAATGACGCTGAGGGTGTTTATGAGGAGCAATACCACGAAGGCCACCACGAACCAGGGGATCAAGGGAGGAGCGCTTTCCCGATCCGGCTCCTGACGCCGCTGGTGTATGCCCAAAATGATGAGGAGGGGAATCAACATCAGCACCTTGCTGAGCTTGATAACCACGGCCGTATTCCCGGCCGCCTCCGAAACGCTGTATCCGGCACCCACGACCTGAGCCACCTCATAAATGGTGGAGCCGATAAAAATGCCGTAGGTGTGATCGGTTAAGCCGGGCAAAAGACCACTCACATAGAGCAGGGGATAGCTGAGCAGGGTCACCGTGCCCAGAAGAGTAATCAGGGTGATGCCCACGGTTGCCTGGCGCGGTTGGGGCTTGATGATGGCCGCTACGGCCAAAATGGCCGAAGCGCCACAGACTGAGGTGCCGGCCGCCAGCACGTGGGCCATTTCATCTTCTACTTTGAAAACTTTGCGGGCCAGCCACAGGGTAAAGAAGTAGGTGGCGCTTAATACAACGGCCGCAATCAAAAAGGGGAGCAGGCCGATGTCGGCTACCTGCTGCAGGGTCACCCGGAAGCCGACCAGAGCCACCGAAAGACGCAAAATCTTTTTCACGACAAAGGTTAAGCCTGGGTCAAGGGCGGCCGGGGTGCCAAAGCTGGAGCCGATCAGCAGACCCACAATAATGGCGATGAGGAGCGGGCTTTGAGCAAAAACACCGCCCAACCCGCGGGATAAAAATACGGCGACCGCGCCGAGGGCAAATGCGGCCAGAACCCCCGGCCGGAGCTCCTGAAAGCGATCCCGATTGATGTATTTTGAAAGTTGGAGTGAACTCATGCGATACGATTTTTAATGCTAGTTGCTACCTTATCTTCCCGGTGAATAACTGAGGGTGACACCCAACCCCCACCTCAATCCTCCCCCACGGGGGGAGGATGCCTGCCTCCCCTCCCATTGGGAGGGGAATGAGGGGAGGGCGAATGACCCCTTCAACTACGGGATCTGTGGACGATTTTTCATAACTTCTTTTGGAAACATTATGAATCCGGGTTTGGAAATGAAAGGGACGCGATAAACGCTTTTAGGGCGGTGATCAGGGTCCCGTCATCCTCCACTTCGATCGGATCTTCGCCGGACTGAGAGTTTGGTCTCCGCTGGGTGACTGCGGCGTGTGGATTGGTGATACCCAATTCGTTGGCCATGGCTACCCCGATCATTTCATCCAAGGTGGCCACGTCCGCTTTCCAGCCAAACCGGCCGACCGTTGTCGACCCATCTGCCTGGGTGATGATGTGAGCCCGGCCGTAAATACCGTCTCCCTTATCAACCGCCTGGGCCAATATCACCTCATCCGGAATTTGATCGATGAGATCAAGACCGTAAAGCGCAGGCGCGGTACGCAGAGAAACCACGTTGGCCTGATCCGGAATTCCGACCGTTAAGTCAAAATGCTCAGCGGCGGGCTGAATCACGTGGGAGCGGACCACCGGACCTCCCTGAGAAATCAGCGGATCAAAGGTGTCGCTGTTTTCATCCCAAAATCCGACTCGGGCCACCATCGTTTCCTCGTTTGCCCCCATACCGCCGGTGGTGGGATGGCTGTGGCAGGCCACGCAGGATGTTTGGTTGAAGAGCGGGCCTAACCCGTCAGCGGCCGTAAATTCCTGAGAAAAAGCGACTTCCCCTGCGGCGATTAAGGCCGGATCGAGATCAGTTTGAGCGGTGTCGTAGCGATTTTGGTTAGAAAGCGGTCCATGTTGATCGAAGGCCGACACCTCGATCAACATGCCTTCATAACCCGGGAAGTCCGGGTGGGCGGCCGAGAGGGTCAAAAAAAGGCGCTGCCCATCAGCTGAAACCGCCATCCCCTGCAGCTGATTTGCAGACAGGACTCCTATCCCCGGCAGGTTGATGCGGGCCTGGGCGATCACCAGACCGTCCTGAGTCAAGCGCACCAGTGATCCATCCCCGCGATTGGCGACATAGAGGTCAGAGCCACCGGCCAGGGTGGTGTGACTGCTAAAGCGGGGATTGGCGATTTCCGGCAGGGTGGGTGAGAGGTCAACCGGATTATTCAATTCAGGCGGATTTAAATAAGCGGTTGAGGCGACCTTAAAAACCTGGCCGTCATCGGTCAGGGTAAGTTTGGCCAGTCGATTTTGCGATCCATCGGCAATAAACAGGATGGATGAGGGAATCCAGTTGAAGGCGATGCCGATCACACCTCCGTTTTCAATCCCGTTTGTGGTTTTCGGGTCGATGTCGAGTGAAGAAACCGTTTCGGCCGAGGCCAGCCCATCAACCCCATCCGCCACGTGAACCTGAACGACACTGCCATCCATTTGGACGACGGCAAAAACGGCAAAGCCGCTGTCATCGGGGGAAATGCCCATAAAGGCCGTTCCGGCTGCGGCCGGGTAAAGCGCCCCTTCGATGATGGGCACCTCGCGATTGGTTTGTGCCCCGGCAAAAACGCCGCCTGCAGTGGGGCTTGGGGGTCCGGCCAGCGGATGACCGGTGGGGTCAATCACGGTACTGGTTCCCAAACCGCCGATCCCTTCGGGGACGTTGGCAAACCACGGCCGGCCAAAAGCGTTGTTAATTGAGATGTAACGCGGATTGGCCACGGCCGGCTGCATGGCGGTCACCGCTGCAGGATTGTGGTGACGGTTCAAAAAATCTGGGGTTTGCCCGGTAAAAAATTGCACGTCCCCATTAAGGATTGCTGCCTGTCCGTTTTGAGCGGCAAAATCGGGCGGAATGAGCAGCGGTTGAGCAGCGGCCGGATTAATCGAAAGAATCGCCCCGGCCGCCTGACTGGCCACCCCCAAGGGAGCACCAAAATTTGAGCCGCTGGCTACCAAAAGGCGGTCAGGGTCCAAAATTTTGCCGGGTTCGGTGGCCGCGGCAAATTCCGGATTGCTGGGGATGGCCCCACCGCTGTGAAACGCCCCGACCTGGCGCACGCCACCAACCGCAGGGAGGCCAACGGCGATGAGACGTGCCTCCAAGGTAATCTGAGGCGTGTTGCCCTGGGCCTGCACGTATGACAGCGAGCCGCTGATAAAAAGGAGAAGCATGATGAAGCGGCTCAGGGTGGCCGGGCCGCTACTCTGTCGCCGAACTTTCATCTTGTGCTTCCGCCTGAATGTTCATAAATTCGAGTAGGTTTCCGGCACCGAGGACGGCCGCCTGCCCGGCCAGTCCTTCGGCATCACCGGTCACATAGACCATGGGTACTTTGATAAGATCCGGGTTTACCTGAGCTGCGGCCAGCAGTTCTTCAAGTAAAACCAGCTGGAGCACCCCATCCTCAGAAAGAACCTCAACAATTTCGAGGTACCGTAGACGTTCCCCTTCTCCAAGCTTTTGGGCGGCCTGGGCTTCGAGGGCGGCGATTTCAACCGCCAGCTCCGCGGCTACCAGGTTGGCCTGCTGATCGGCTAGAGCGGCCGTATTTTCAGCTTCGATACGGGTTTGCTGCGTCCGTTCTTCCTGTTCGTAGGTGGTTTGCAGCTGTGCTGCGAGCAGCTGCCGCTGCTGAACCGCCTGCAGCTCCGCTGGCAGAGCCACGTCGCCAAAGTTAACGGCGTGCACCGTTACTCCAATCGTTTGGCCATAGCTTTGCATCGCTTCTTCCACGGCCGCTTCGAGGGCTGCCCGATCTTCAATTAAGTCGAGCACGCGCCGTTCATCGGTTTCCAGCACATCGCGGACGGCGTTGCGCAAGGTTGGGGTAATCAGGGTTTTTTCGAGGGTGTTTAAATCTCCCACGCTGGCCAGCAAAATAGGTGCTTGCAGGGCATCGACCTGTATAACCGCCTGAATTTCCAGCGGAACCGGCCAACCTTCGATGTTGACGACGATTGCGCTGCCGGCCGCCTCGTCCGGTACCTCGACCGTCTGGCTGGAGACCTGCTCGCTGATTTTGCCCTGTTGATCAACCGTTAAGTCGACCGCATAGCGCTCGTGACCGCCGCGGTAAAGCAGCGACTGGGCCTGAGTGGGGATGATTGTGGCCTGATAAGCGAGGCGATTGAGGTAGTAGCGGCCGGGCAGAAGAGGCTGTTCCCAAATACCGCTGCATCCCTGCGGGACGAGATTGACCGCTAATGCCTGGCTGTCGGTGAATGCGGGATTTGACGAAGAAATAGGGTCCGGACAATCGGCCGATTCCTGCACGTTTGATTTGATCACCGCGACCGATCCGGCCTCGACATCGAGGGCCGGCTGTAGGGAGACGTCAAATAAGTAGCGGTTGAGGCGGTATTGTCCGGGTTGCAGAATGGTCAGCTGAGTGCCTTTAACCCCTCCGTTTTGGATAAAGTAGGCGGCTTGCAGCATCTCGGCCGTTTCCTCTTCGGGCCACGCTTCAGCCAGGTAGCTGCCCTGGGAAAGCGGTACGCCCGCCTTGGCCGTGATGATTCCGTACTGATCGTTCGGAATCGAGATCACGGGAAAAGTTTCTACCTGATAAATTACTTTTAGGAGAGGTTTAAAATGTATGCCCGGTCCGAGGGTGTCCGCTTGAGGGCCGTTTTGACCGGGTAAGGCGATCAGCTGCCCTTCCGGTAAAGGCTGGCCAAAATAAATGCGGCTTAAATGCCCAACCTGGCCCGAAGGGACCGTGTAAAATGAGATCGATGCCAGCATCACACCGGCTGTGAGGATACCTAGAAAGATCGATAAACTTCGAAATCGTGCCGCTCTGGACACAACCACCGGAATTAGGATACTCAAAATTAAAAGTAGTCCGGCAAACAACAATATAAGAATTGGTAGCATGGGATACTCCTACCGTTCGAGATGTTTTACTGTGCAACGCCAATGGAACCGGAGCTTATCATAGGCAACCGGTGAGAAAAGGGGTGTTGTCTGTAGTACTAAAGGGGTGAAAATATCCCAAAAAAGGGGAGTTTGGGCCTGTTTGGGCTGGATTTAATGACGCAAATTAAGATACTGCTTAATATTGCCGATAAATCCGCTAGCGATGAGGCCGTTAAAGATAATGAGAGCGATGATCGGCACAAGACGACCGGAGTGCCAAAATTCTGTCAGGCGTATCCAGCCAATCAGGGCAAAGCCTTGCAGAAGAAGGCATAAGATCGTAGTGGCTATCGCTTCCAGCAGCCGCTGACGGTATGTTGTGGTTTTTGCAGCCGCAGAGAAACTGCGACGAGCACTAACTTTGATCGTAGGTTGATTGTGACTTTGATTGAGCATAACTAGAATTTATTTTTTCAATTTTGTAACAATAAAATTAAACACAATAAATGTGAAGTTTTCACCATCCATTAGTCCTGCCTTTTTGGAGTAGAGGGCTAAAGATGAGCGAAAAGACGACACGTTTACTTTAATCAGCAATCGTGATTTGATCATTAATTTAATTGTGGAGATGTAGGATAAGATGTCATTTCCTGGTATATTTCAAAGGTGGGTTTCATCTAAGAGGTGAGTCCCACATAAAACCTACACAACGAGGGAGACATCATGTCCAAAGCAAGGCGACCGCCTTACATGCCTGGCCACTATTACCATATCTACAATCGAGGGGCGCATAAAGCCTCGATTTTTCATGAACCCACCAACTATTTATTTGTGATTGGGCAGCTAAAAAAATACGTTCAGAAGTACAACATATCTTTGATTGTTTATTGCTTGTTGCCGAATCATTATCATTTACTTGCCCGTCAGAATAACGACATGCGTGTCGGCTTGCTGGCCCAGCACACGTTCAACAGTTACTCCAAGGCGTACAATAAAAGATATAGTCACAGCGGAACCCTATTTGAGGGACCCTTTGAAATTGAATTGATAAAACAGGAATCACATCTACGCCACTTATGTCGTTACATCCATGCCAATCCGGTTAAGCACAGGATTGTTTCTCACCCAGCAGAGTGGCCATATTCAAATTATCTTGACTGGGTAGGCGCTCGTCGCGGGAAACTTGTTGTTCCTGAGTTTGTGACTTCTTTCTTTGGCTCGGTTGAAATGTACATTCGTTATGTGGATGAATACCTGCAAAGACTTGGAAGTTGAAGGGTTTAGTTTGTTTAGGTGGGTCTCATCTAAGAGATGAAACCCACCTGGGAGATTTAACCATGCCCAAAAATCTGATGGGGTATGTAGGGTTCCTCAAGACGCTCAATTTCTTCTTCAGACAGCTTGATCTCAGTGGCGGCAATCGCCTCTTCAAGCTGGTACATCTTGCTGGCACCGACGATTGGGGCGGTGACGCCTGGTTTGTGTAACAGCCAGGCCAGGGCGATTTGGGCGGGTTTGACCCCTCTAGCGGCCGCTAAATTTTTGACCTGGTCTACGATATCAAAATCGGCATCCTGATAATACATATGGTGAGCAAAATCGTCGCTTTTCGATCGTTTGGTGGGGGTGTGATCCTCGCGGGAGCGATTGCCGGCCAGGAAGCCACGAGCTAAGGGGGACCAGGGAATCAGACCGACACCCATATCGATGCACTGAGGAATCATCTCACGCTCTTCTTCGCGATAAACGAGATTGTAGTGATTTTGCATCGACGCAAATTTGGTCCAGCCGTTGGTCTGAGCGACGTACTGGGCGCGGGCAAATTGCCAGGCAAACATGCTCGAAGCACCGATGTAGCGCGCCTTGCCTGCCTTAACGACATCATGCAGCGCTTCCATGGTTTCTTCGATTGGCGTTTCATAATCCCACCGGTGAATTTGATAAAGGTCAACGTAATCGGTCCCCAGCCGGCGCAGTGAGTTGTCGATGGCATCCATAATGTGCTTGCGCGACAATCCACCCCCGTTTGGGCCTTTGCCGATAGGAAAATACACTTTGGTGGCGATAACCACCTCTTCACGTGTAGAAAACTCTTTGAGCAGCCGGCCGGTCACCTCTTCACTGACCCCCAACGAGTACATATCGGCCGTATCAAAGAAGTTGATGCCGGCCTCAATCGCTTTCTTGACAAACGGCCGCCCCTCGTCCTCAGTCAATACCCAATCTCGCCAGGTCGGGGTGCCATAGGTCATCATGCCCAAACAAATGCGAGATACTTTTAAACCAGATTTTCCAAGATTTTTGTATTCCATTACCACCTCTTTTTTCAATTGAATTTTTCACCCAAAGCTACGAATTGGGATCGTATCCCAAATACTCAACCTCAATCAGATGAAAATCGATGGCTTGGGTAGCTTCGGTCACTATTAACCTGTTCACGATCCGCCCATGCATTGTCCCAAGATATTCCATCATACTGAAGCTTAGTAAGTTCAATATTTGACGTGATATCAGTGTTTGGATCCACATACAATCGCAAACTTTGATCCCTTCTGACCAAATTAGTTAATCGTAACTCAAGCTGCACCCAAACCCTCCCGATGAATTTTGAAGATTTACAAATAAATACGGATATGAACCGACTCTCAAAACAAGCCCGTCATCCCCGCGCAGGCGGGGATCCATCGGTGGCGATCTAATGGATTCCCGCTTTCGCGGGAATGACGGCGCTGTATCGGTATTAATTTGTTAAAACTCAATATTCATCGGCCAAAGGGAAGGTAATTCCATTTTCTAAAGACACCTGTGGTTCCTCCTACAGTAGATAAACTGCAGGAGGAACCTGCTTTTGGGGCAACTGAGGTGAGGTCTATGGGGTGAGCAAACCGGCATCCCAGTCAGTAATGGTGTGTTGGCCTTTGGTGGTTTTGAAAGGGTTGGTGCGGCCGTTGCTCCGCCGCGCATCACTATCAATGCGCTCGTTGTTGCCTTGGTTGTACAAGGTGAAGTCATACCCATCCGGAGCGTCAAACTCCAGCTTGACGCTCACATCGGCTGGGACATAGCTCAAGGTCGCCACCCCCGAACTATCAGTAACGGCCGTGACCGGGTTACCGTCAGGATCAAGAACCGGCGTATTGTTGGCGTACAGCAAATTAGTCGTCACGCCGGCAATAGGAGCCTCGCTATTTTGCTGCTTGCCGTCCCCATTGGCATCGAGCCACACCTCAGCCTCTACTTGCCCCGGCGACCACAGGCCGGCATCAACATGGGTGATGAGCTGAGCCCCTCTGTTTGATTTGAAGGTGTCAGTCCGGCCGTTGCTACGTCGTGCATCGCTGTCAATGGTCTCATTACGACCCTGATTGAACAGCGTGAAAGCATGGTCATTGGGCAAGACGAACTCGAGCTTGACCTCGGTATCGGCCGGCACCCCGGTGAACGTGGCCACCCCATCAACCGAGGTCGTGGTCTGGATGAGATTGTTGCCAGCGTCCAGCAAGTTGACCGTGACCGGAATTAGGATCAGTGGTTCACCGTTTTGTTTCTTGCCGTCGCCGTTGAGGTCATCCCAGATCTCAGCCTGGACGGTGGCCGGTGACCAAAAGCCGGCATCCATGTTGGTGATGGTCTCCGCACCTTTACTTGTCCTGAAGGTGTCAGTTCGGCCGTTGGTGCGCCGCGCATCGCTGTCGATGTTCTCGTTGCTGCCTTTGTTGAACTGCGTCAGCGGGTAGCCGTTGACTGAATCAACAAACTCTAGCTTCACGTCCACGTCAGCTGGCACATAGCTCAACAGAGCGATACCGGCCACGTCACTTGTGCCGGTAACCGGCTCAGAGGTGGCGGGATCGATAACCGGTGTGTTGTCCGCATACAGCAGAGCGACGGTAATACCAGTCACTGGTGGCTCGCCATTTTGGCGTTTGCCATCTCCATTCTGATCATCCCACGTCTCCGCTTCAATTTGCCCCGGTGACCACAGACCCACATCCATGTTGGTGATCAGCTGGGCACCACGGCTTGACTTGAAGACGTCTGTCCGGCCGTTGGTACGCCGCGCGTCACTGTCGATGGCCTCATTACCGCCTTGGTTATACAGCGTGAAGGCATGATCTTGGGGCAAAACAAACTCCAGTTTGACATCCGTGTCAGCTGGAATGCCGGTAAACGTGGCCAGACCGTTAACACTTTTTGTCGTTTGGAGCAGCGCGTTGCTGCTGTCTAGCAAGTTGACCGTTACCTCTGTGGTAATGAGTGGTTCATTGCTCTGCCGCTTGCCATCACCGTTTCGGTCGTCCCAGATTTGAGCCTGTACGCTGGCCGGGGACCAGTACCCAGCGTCCATATTGGAGATCAGTTGCGCACCTTTGGTTGATTTGAAGGTGTCGGTGCGGCCGTTGCTGCGGCGGGCATCGCTGTCGATGTTCTCGTTACTGCCCTTGTTGTACTGCGTCAACGCATACCCAGATGGCTCAGCAAACTCCAGCTTGACCAGCGTATCGGCCGGAACGCCGGTGAAGGTCACCACACCGCTAATTGTCTCGGCCGCTTGCAGTTCGTTGTTCCCGCTGTCTAGCAGCTTGACCATGACAGGGGTCATAATCAATGGTTCACCAGCCTGCTTCTTGCCATCACCATTTTGGTCATCCCAAACTTCGGCCTGAACGGTGGCTGGTGACCACAAGCCAACATCGATGTTGGAGATGAGTTGGTCTGCGGCCAAGGTGAAGGTAGCGGAACGGCCGTTGTTCCGGCGCACATCGCTGTCGATGTTTTCATTGCTGCCCTTGTTGTAGAGCGTGAACGCATGCCCGTCTGGCTTAACGGCCTCAATCCGGTAAGTACCAGCGGGCGAGGGTAACACGGCTAGCCCGTCAGCGCTAATGCCGGCGGCGATGACCTCGTTTGTACCCGCATCAAGCAGATTAATCACCACACCGTTGATGGGCGGCTCATCATTTTGCTTTTTGCCATCGCCATTTTGGTCATCCCAAACCGCAACTTCGATCTGACCGATAGCCGGATCATTGACCGTCACAGAAACGGTCGCAGAACTTGTCAGACCCGTGTCATCTTGAATCGTGTAGGTGAAGCTGTCCGCACCTGTGTACCCGGCCGTTGGCGTATACACCACCTGCGAACCAGAGATCGCGGCCGTACCGTTTTGTGGCTGGGTGAGGCTGACCAGGCTGATGGGGTCACCGTCAGGGTCAGAGTCGTTGACGAGTACATCAATCGTTGTTGTTGTGTCTTGGGTGGTGACGACGACATCGTCAACGGCCGTGGGGGCAGCAGACTCAGAGGGGATAAGTTCAACGACAACGGTATCCTTAATAGAATTGCCGCTAGACATTTGTGCCTCCACCGTGATGGTGTACGGTCCTGGTTCACTTGGCGTCCACAGGTCTGTTGACCAGGTGCCAGAGACATCAATCGTTGGCAAGAAATTGCCAATCACCACCCCGTTCACGGTCACGGCAACATCCAGAACCTGCTCTTCAACCGTCACAATCCCGCCGCTAATCGTAAACGGACTGGCAAATGGGGCGCTTGAGCCATCCGTCGGGGCCGTGATCACCAAGTTTGATACCCCAATAGGTGATGGTTGACGGGTGACCTCACTGCAGTTGCCTAAGGCATCACACGCCTTGACCGTAATTGATGGGATAGCGGCCGGATTGCCGTTATCAACCGGCACGCGGCAGGTGGCGTAGGCTGCATATGCCAGCCCGTCAAGCGGTTGACCCGGCCGGTCATAATAGCTATAGGTCAAATCTGCGTCGTCGCACGGGTGGGTGATGCGCGACTCAACAAGGGCAAAGTCGGTAATGTCAATGGTGTATTCGTAAGCACGGAATGTATCTTCACCAACGATCTGCGCAGTGAAGTCAATGGCTGGTGCGGCCGTGTCAATCACGCCGCTCCAAACAGTGCGTAGACCGCTACCGTTACCCGTCGCATCTCCTCCGCGCAGGTGGATGCGATGGAACCCTTCTAGATTATCTGGAATGGCATATTGCCACTGGCCAACTTTGTCACCTACATTACCAATCAGCGTCGCATTTTCCCAGACGGGAATACCGATTGTCTCTGTAAATGAGGTGAATGGTTCTAACCAAACCTCAGTCGTGGCAACACCGCTGACATCAGCTTCTGCCAACGCTCGGATCTCTTCCACTGAGAGTGGCTGATCAGCGATGATAAACTCATCTAGTTGACCAAAGAGCGGGGCGGTGACGCCATCTTTACTGATACCGACAAGCCAATTTCCATCGGCCGCTGTCATGCTCTCGGCCGCGATGGCTGCAAGCGTACCGTTGATATATAGGCTGAGATCAGTGCCGTCATAAGTCAGGGCCACATGGTACCATTCATTAATTGTGAGTGGTGCTGTGGTGTGGAGTGCTGCATTGCCCAGCGAACTACTCAGATACCCATTGGCATCCACCCATAACCAGTCTGTGCCGGTGCCGGTGCCATCTTGCTGAGACAAGATCGTTTGTGGATTGACGATGGCTTCCAAATTGACCCAAGTGGCGACACTAAATGTGTTTGAGATTGGGTTAAGACCGCTGGTGAGCGTGTCAGTAATCGCATCGTCAGTACCGGTAACAGTGATGTATTTGCCGTTGTCAAACCCAGCCGCTTGGCCGTATTTTCCGGCCACCCCGGCCGTGGGGCATTGGTCGCAAAGCCCGTGTGCATTTTCACCACTGCTGTCATAGAAGATGGTCGCCCCAGCTTGTTCTTCAAAGCGGTACTGGACAACAGCACTGGCTGGGTCAAGCTGATCAACGACTGTCCCAGAGATGACAAACGTTCCGGTGATATTTTCAGACATGTTCCAGAGGTTGATTTCTGGTTCCGCCGGCTGTTCATCCATACGGAAGGTGTTGGCGGTGCCGATTATCGGCAGGGTAAACGCGGCCGATTGATTGCCTACTTGATCCAACACAATCCCTTCGATAACAAAGCGGCCCTGTGGCGGTAACCCGAGGAAGCGATAGTCCACGGACCAGCTGCCATCTTGGTTTAGCAGGCCCTGCTGAGGGCCATCGCCAACTGGATCACCCCACTCGTTATAAACCGTCACGGCAATGCCGCTCTGGCCGTTATTTGCTAACCCACTACCGGGGAAGCCACCGCTGATGTTTGGATCAGTGGCTGTACCCTCAATGGTAACTGTCCAACTGTTGGTATTATCATCCGGCTCAACCGCCGCGACCCATTCGCCGTTGAACTGTGTTGTGACAACAGGAGCCGTATCATCGACATAGACAAAGTCTGTGAGTTCGGACATGTTGCCGACAGCGTCATATGCGCGCAGCTTCAGGTCGTATTTCCCTTCACCATCTAGTTCACCGGAACTTGGGTCAATTTCTACGCAATAAATGGCGCTGTTGAATAGAGCTGCTTGACTTTCACATGGTTCTACTATGGTCCAGGTATAGTCACTAGCAGATGGTGCTTTGAGACCAAACTGAACTTGTTGAATATCTGAGGTGGCATCAACGGCCGAGAAGACCAGGTCAATTGGCATGTTGTCATGGTAGGTGCCGCTCAGGAAGCGCACGATTGGGTTATCGGCATCAACTGTTATGATGGTTGAAGCGGTATCTCTGTACCAGATCAGCTCACGGCTGTAAACGTTACGCATTTCGTCTTGAGTGAGCGCCCGTTGGTAAATGGCTAGCTCATCAAGCTGGCCGTCAAAGTTGCCAAAGCCATGGGCCGCCGCGCCAATTTTGATAATGTTTGTAGCGATGTCTTCCTGATTAGCCACGTAGAAGCCACTGCTACCAACCAGCTTGCCGTTGATATACATCCGGGGAGTATTCCCAGTGCTAGACCAGGTAAAGGCGACATGCTTCCAGAGGCCATCATTCACGGCCGCGTCGGTCGTAATCACCCCGTTAGCAAACCCGTTAAACACCAACTTTCCTTGCGGGTCGATGTAAAACGCCTTCTCACCTGTTTCCCAAATCGCGTCACCATCTGTTTCCGTCAGGATTTTCACGTTTGAGGCGGTGGTGTTGATCCACGTCATAATGGTGAAATCTTGGCTGAAGTTGATGTTTGGAGCGGCGTCAGCCACCGTAATGGAACCGCCACCGTTAAACAGAGCAGTGTTGCCGATTTGACCCTTGGTGCCGGGGCTGGGGTCATAGACCGGGGCTGGCGTCGCGGTGATCAATGTCGGTATACCAACATAGCCATTTTGGGTGGCATCAATGTAGGCTGTCGCTTCATCACCTTCATCAAACTCAAACTGCATTACGGCCGCTGAGTTGTTAAAGAGGTTCTGCACGGCCGCTTGGTTTAGCTCCGCATTGTACACACGGAGGTCATCCACATACCCCAGCAATGGGTCAAACCCCAGCGCGGGCGTGTTGCCACCAACGGTCAGATCGGTGAAAAAGGTTGTGTTCAGGGCGTTATTGGGATAGTCGTTGAGGCAAGAATCAAAGGTACCGGCTGGCACACCGTTCACATAGACGCTGGCGGTACCGGAGCTCTTGCTGATGGTCGCGGCCACGTGTACCCACTCGTTTTCCGGCATATCAAAGGAGAACTCTTCAAAGACGAGACCGGGAATGACGTCATTAGGCGTACGACACATATTGCGTAGCCCCACGCGGCCGATGTCTAGTTCCATCGGACCGGCGCTAAATACGGTGCCTCGGTCTGCTTTGACCCATGCGGCGATGGTCATACCATCGTCGGCGCTCAGGCCGTTGCCTGAATAGAGCAGGTCGCTGGTGCCGTCAAAGTAGACGGTACGGTTAACCCGGCCGCGTAACCCAGCCTCTGGACACCGTTCCGTGTCACTATCCATGCAGGACATATCAACACCGATAACGTTGTCAAAGCTTGTGCTAAGCGGCAGATCGTCAAACGGCATGTACATGATGAGGTTGCCGCTGTTGTTATCGACTACCGGATAGGGAATGGGCTGTGTTTGTAACCCCACGTCCACTTCTGTGTCAAAGGTGTGCTGACTGTTTGTGACCTGTGACGCGACCTGTGCGGTTCCTTCCGCATAAACGCTTGTGCGCGGCCCGGCGGTGAAGGTGACAAACGGATTGGGGAAGGTGATGGCCGGATAGGCGTTGGTCATAAGGGCGGCAATCCCGTCTCTGTCAAGTGCGTCAGGCAGAATGTATAGGTCATCTAGGGTTCCGTCCGTGTATACACCATTTGTTGCTCTACCAATTTGAATGACACCACTGCCCAAATACGGGCTGCTAGGATTATCCTGAGCGACTTGCACGCCATCACGGTAGATGGTACGGGTGTTGCTGTCTACATCGTAGGTACAAGCCCAATGGTGCCACTCTGTGTCTGTGTATGCGGCCGTGTTCAAGTCATTGCCATAGAAGGCGCACGTGAACTGGTTATTTGGTAGGAACCCGAAATGTAACCCTTGATTGTTGGCCAAGATTCCTTGATGAACCAAGAAGTCATACCTGCCGACACTATCCCGTTTAAACCAGCCCGCCAGCGTAAAGGAGCGATTGTTCAGAGCCACTTCATTGGCGAACAAGTAGTCATCGGCACCGTCAAAGGCGACCCCGTTGCCATATTTGCCGGCGACGGTGTGATCTGGGCAGCTGACAGCCGTTTCACAGAACGCGGTGCGCCCTCTGGTGATACTGTCTAACCAGCCGAATTCAGTGGTAATTTTTGGGGCGACGAAGGAGACGTCGTAAAGGGTTTTTGTCTCGTTGACGCCGGGTGTGTCGTCAAAATAGGTTACTTTGAACTCATCAATTTGGCCGTCAAAGTTACCGGTTCCGTCAAGGCGGCTACCCAAGCGGCCGTTGCCAACGAGTACACTACCCCCACAATCACTGAGATACGTCTCCTTAGCATTGTTTGTGTCATCATCGACCGTCACTGTTAGCTCATAGAAACAACCCGATGTACGATTTGTAGCAAAAGCGAACTGAATCTTGGTCCACTGATTCAGTGCGGAACCAAAGTTGAAATCAGATACGACTTGTCCAAACTGGGTTGGATCAAGGTCAGGGGCATATACATGAAGTAACTGACCCTGATTATTGAGGCCAAAGTTAGCGGGGGTAACAGCGCTACCGAAGCTAACATACTCCGATTCTATCAAGAAAGAAACCTGATTCGCCGCAGGCAATGTATGCGGCTTGACATACATGGTAATGTCAACCGTATCTTGATTAACTTTGGCCACAAATGGGAGAGAGTCATTTGCCCCATCAAAGTCAATGGAATCACCGACTTGACCATCGCTAACGAGTGCTGGACAGGTGTCAAGGCTGGCACAGACCAGCGGGTCACCGGCCGCGTTCTCAAATGTGTCGTTAGCGACACTTGGGCCAAAAGCTTGGTATTCATTGAAATCATAAAGCGCTACGGGAATGGAGTCGCTGACACCACCACCAAACATATAGTAGTCGCCGTTAAACACGCGGAGTACGCGGTCAATATTTGATTCGTCACGGTCCATGATTTGTTGATAAATGGCCAGTTCGTCAATGGCACCATCAAGGTCACTGGTGCTGGCGTTGTTGTTGCCAAAGGTTCCAGGGCCAACATGTAAATTGGGTCTACCGTTGCTAATATACCAGCTATCAAAGTCTCCGTTGATGTAGAGTTTTGACCCAGACCAAAGAACGTGAACGTAATCCGCACCGGCAACAAGCTGTGTATCACTGCGGTGTGGCTGAGTCCAACTACTGTCAATTGTGCCACAATTATCGCCATTGTTTCCGGTTGAACAGCTTGTGGAAAGGCTGTTGGGCGTATCCCCTTCAATGTCAAACCAGAGGTAGCCGCTGGAGTCAAGCCAGACATCCACATCTCCAGCTACGGGTGCGCCATCTGCGCTTCGTACGGTGTCGATGATGGTCATACGCTGGTTAGCGGCCGGAAGGGCATCTATCTTGATCCAGAAAGCAACGGTGGCATTGGTACGGCCGTAGATAAACGGCGGCAGGCTGAGGACGTCATTTTGTCCATCAAACTCGATGGCACGCCCATATTTGCCAGCCGTTGATGTGGGGCAGGAGCCATCACCGATACAGTTGACCTGGCTACCTTCACCACTACTGTTGGGAACGGTGATGATATATTCGTCTGGCTCGAAGTTGAGCACCATCTCTGGGTCTGGGATGGCGGGTTGGGCGTATTGGCTGGTCGCCGCTAGCCGACCGGCCGCGTTTAGGACAGGATGGCTGTTGGTGACCGTCACGCCGTAGCTAAGTTCTGCGCCGGGGGCAATGATCAGGTCGTTGGATTCATAACGGCCGACCATCAGCCCACTGATTTCAGTTTCGCTGAGCGCGGCTTCAAAGACGGCCACTTCGTCAATCCGGCCGTCAAATGTCTCGTTTATCGGCGCGACACCAATGGTCATAAAGCCACTACGATGGTTAATGGCACCGGAGACGGGGGTAGAGCCAACTTCACTCCCATTGAGGTACAGGCGCATCGTGGTGCCATCATAGGTTCCGGCGACGTGCTGGTAAACGCCAGTTTGCACAACGCCGGGGACAATAACAGATTCAGATAAGCCGTTTATCTTGATGGTAAAGACCAGTTGGTTGGCTGAAATTTCCAGTACTGCATCTTGATCACCAATATTGATGATTGGGTCTATGCTGCTGAGGGCATCTGGGTTAATCCAGGCCGCCAGCGTCACTTCTGTGTCGAGGTCAACTTCTTGTCCAATTAAAGTGATGTTGTCACCGGGGCTGAAATCGGCCGCGCGGCCGATTTGACCTGGTTGGTCGGCCGTGGGGCAAGTGCCACCTGCTTGATTACATTCAAAGCGCAGACCAAAGCCGGACACATCGCTAAAGAACGCGCCAGTGCCGGTTTCTTCAAAGGGCAAGTAGACGATTGGGGTGGATTTTTCAGCAACCCCTAGCCCTTCAAAGGTCACAAACGTGCGCAAAATAGAAGGGTCGGTCGGGACATATGGGTTGGTGGCAAAGGTCAACTCTTCAAGGTCTGTTAGGCTGTCGTTGTCTTCATCGGCCAGGTTGGGGTTTGACCAGACGCGGGTGAAGCTGGTAGCGGCCGCGTTGATCGGTACCAACCAACCGGTAACCACTTCTGTGTAGTCGGTTAACCCATCGCCGTCGCTGTCGGCCGAGAGCGGATTGGTTTCATAGACAAATTCATCATAGTCGTTTAAGCCATCCCCGTCTGTATCAACACTGCCTTCATTTAGACCACGCGCCAGTTCAAAAGGATCACTTAATTTATCCCCATCGCTGTCTACTAGGCCGTCATTGGTGTCTGTACCACCCTGAGTAATGCTCAGCAGGCCGTCGTTGTCCAGGTCAGTTTGGATGGGGAAGGCCACACTACTAGGGTGGTTGTCCCAGGCGTAGACTCTGGAAAACTCCGTGACCGTGTTGGGCAAAACATCAAAGACAAGATATTCACCTATTGGAATCGTCGAGTTGTCCTCGACTGGGTAGAACGTACACCCAAATGTCCAGGCGATTTTCCAACAGCCTTCATAGAAAACGCGGAAGTACTCATTCAGCCAGACCTCACCTTCCATGGTGCGGTTAACCCCAGAGCCAACTGCGCTTAAGGGAATCGCCTGAGTGTTGGTAATATTCTGTACATTGCGAATGTAATGCCAAGGTAAATAGCTACAGAAATCGCCAGTAGCATTACAAAAAATCGGCTCTTGATGATACGCAGGCTCAACAATTTTCCAGCCCCTACCATCACTAAACGTGTTAATTAGCGCAGCAATCTCTGGGCTACCATCATTAATTGACAGTTTCTCCAGTACGGGGTCTTGGGTGAGGGAATACTTGAAGAATGTCTCATCAAACCCGGTTTTGTTGATGATATCAACGCGTGAGCGGACATCTAATGTCGAGGTTACCACGGATGTGATCAGCAAGCTGTTTCCAACAACAAACCCCTGCTCTGGATTAGAGAGCCTAACTTGGTCAAACCCTATCCCCAGCCGGTTTCCGTCTGAGAGATTGTGAACCAGCAGGTCTGTTTTATAAATGGCTTTGGCAATGGCGTTTGTTAACCACTCCTGGAACCCTCCTTGACCAAAGATCGCCAATGCCGCATCTACGAGAAGAATGATGAGGCTGATAAGGGCACCAATCCACCCTAAGGAGAGGGTGATCACCAGGAGAAGCAACCCGACGATAATTTGAGCAACTGCCGACACCCAAATCAGCGTAAATTCAATACTCCCCGCTTGGGCACCGGTTAAGCCAGCAGCTATCCCAGCAAATGTGAGACTAAGCACCACTGTAAAGATAAACGGGATAACGCCAAACAACTGAAAACCCTTGGCGATGGCGGTTAGAGATTTAAACGAAGCATTTAAAGCAAGGCCGGCGCTTGCTAGCTGAAATGACAAAGTTGATAGAAACATCGACAAAACGATGACTGAACTGACATTTAAGACAATGATGCCGACCTTTTTAACCACTTCATTGCCGGTGATATAACCGGCCAAGACCAACGCTGCGCCAATGACAATTAGGGCGTGGGCCGTCGCAAAGGCTCCTGCAAAAGCCAGCTTGGTCTTGTAACCCGAGAATCTGGCATAGTCCGCAAGGGCATTATTATACAAGAAGGAATAGGTGCTCTTGAAATTCGCCCAGAATGCGGTACTTGAATTTTGAATTTTTGTTTTGAGGGCACTACCAGCGGAAAGGAGATAGATTAGTGATACGTAGACTGTGCCTTTCCATGTGGCCGTTGGAAAACCGGGCTCATAACCAGCCTCTTTAATTTCGCTGCTTTCTACCCAGGCTACTTTCCCATCAGTTTCCACCATGCCAATAGCCCCTCGATACATCGCCTGATAGTAAAGCTGAACAAAGAGGCGCTTGCCTTCAGCGGCATCAGCGTCTAGCAGACTATTGCTGGCCGCTTGGAAATATTCTTGGGTTTGGAGCTGATAGTCAAGCAGGGTTAGATAACTTTCCAGATCATATTTAGCCCACTTAACTTCATTTGTGGCATCTGCATCATAGTAGGTGGCCCAGTTCATGCTGACCACGGTGAGTTTGGGCACTTTGGTGTCATCAAAATCAAAGCTGGTTACGGTATCAGTAATCTGTGCAGTAGCGTCCAGGTTAACCGTCTGTTTGGTACCCTCCTTGAGCGTCATGATTGTGGGGTTAACCGTTTCGTTGGCGTTGTTTTGGTAAGGAGTAAACTTTTCATCCAGCAGGGCAACTGTTTCAGTGATCCAAATGTGGGTCAAGTAGGCTTCATGGTCATAGGAGAATGTTTTTCCAGCTATGTTGCTGATTCCCCCAGACCAGGTGTCAATGGCGGTAACAGCATTGGCCAGGGTCACATCCCGTCGGCCGTCTTGGGCAGAACTATCGCATAGACCATTATTGGTAATGACAGGGCAGTCAATACCGCGAATAAATGCGTTGCTCAGAAAGGCTGAACTAGCCCATAAGAAGTCATCTGTGGTGCGGTCTGTGTCAATGGCTGGGTCTTCATACAGCAAGGCCACATCTAAGCCATAATCCTGAGAGGCGGAGATACCACCCAGTCTCCACTGATCATCATAAACATGTATCACCTGTAATGACTCAACCCGTTCTGCATCGGTGCAGTTTGGTTTAGCTTGGGGGCAGTTGTCGGTTAACATCTGCACCATCCAGACCAGCCGCATTTCATGGTCTTTCCCCCAGTTCACCACGTTGCTGGTGCCTTGTTCGGGGTAGTAAAACATCTTAGCAGAGAAGGCGACAGGGCTGTTGTCTCTATCGCTGGTCACAATATTTAAGGGCACAAGCACCTGTAGATCGCCGGAGGTTGCATCTGCGTCGGTTACACCAATGCCAAATTGGCTGAGTTCAGAGTCATCTAGCCATTGGCTCACGGGCGTGCCGAGTGTGCGGGGCTGGTCTTCAAAAGCTGTTTTAACCGGCAAATTACCATAGTGGCCTGCTTCATAAGGAATGTAAATCTCTAAAAACGGCACAATCCGCACATCGCCGTCTCCAGCGTTGGCGGCGCTACTGCGGTTATTTGTGTCAATGGCGTTGGCGAAGGTGGTGTCTAGCACCCGCTGAATCTGCCCTTCTCTGTCCCCACTCGGCCAATCATAAACATTGCCAAACAGCGTGAGGTTGTGTGAATCGGCCGGAACAATCTGCATATCGACATAGGTCGGCGTGTCTATCGTAAGGTTCTGGAAATTAACTTTGAATTTTTTATCTCCGCTGAAATTACCGGCCGGAGGGGTATACGGAGAGAGGTCGATGTCATCAGAAATGTTGTCGTTATCGTTGTCCCCATCAAATATATCTGGTGTGCCGTCCCCATCGGTATCGGCACAGCCTTTGGTCGGGTCAAAGCTGGTATCAGCGGCGGCCAAAGTGGGGCATTCTGAACCATCCGCAATGCCATCTCGATTGCTATCGTCCCGTCTTGGATCGAGGTACCACATCACACCACTACTATCTGTAAAACCGGTTACCTCATAAAAGTCACTAATCCCATCCCCGTCTGTGTCTTCATAGGCAGGTTCTGTGCCGATGAAGTTCACCTCGTCGCCATCAGACAGGCCATCCCCATCGGTATCGGTTGAATCGGTGACCCCTGAGCAGTTAGTGGGGGCACCAAGATAAGCACAGCTGTCCCAAAAATCTTCGTCGGCGTCGCTTAGACCGTCATTGTCCGTGTCCGTGGAAGTGATGGGTGTGGAGCTTTGGAGCGTCACCGCACTGACATCGGCCAGCCCGTAATTTTCTATGGTGAAGGGGTCTGATGTCTGTGCATCAAACTCTTTTTGAAGCGCATAATCAGACGGGGTGTCCAGCGGGTTGCTGTGGGGATCAAAATCTGATTCGTATTGAGAGGCAATAATTTCTTGATTTTCCCGCGCTTCTTCCTGCACGGCCTGATTTTCTGTTTGGCGGGTGAACTGCGCGTCATAAAAGGCATGGACTTGGGTGCTTTGCAGGAGCGGGCCGGCAACCATGGTGCCGGTCACGACAAGGACGACGATACGGTAAATTACTTTAGGGTCCCAATGTTGGTACGCCCAGAGCGCTATGGCCATGAAGGCGAAGAGCAGTATGGCTGAGGCGATGAGGTCGTTTTGGATCGTGGCCGGCAAACGATGGGTAAACCAAACGGACGGGTCTTCTACCAACCCCGTCTGCGCGGCCGTGAGCCGCGCCATGTCATAATCCATAAACTCAGTTTGAATACGGGCGGTAATTTCATCCCCGTTTGGTTGCCGAGGGAGTTCTAAATCGATCGCCAAATAGCTGGGCAACCCCTCTGGGTTGATCCAAATTTCCCCTTGCCCTGTCGCCTCTTTTAGATGATCTGACACACCGAGTGAAATACCGTTGGGTAGCTCACCTGAGGCTCGTAGGGCGGCTTCCATGTCGTCTCTGACATACTGAGCAAAGGCCTGCCCATCAACATCAAAGGTGTAACGAGTAAAAGACAACGTGAGGTCGCTGCCGTCTGGTTTGGTAAAACTGCGGGTTTCTTCATCACCGAGCTGGATATTGACCGCACCAGCCAAAAATGCCATCGGGTCACCGGCCGGGGCGAACATATCCGTGTATCCATCAACCTCTTCCCATTCGTTGAGACCGACACGGCCGTAGCTTTTACCATTGACAACGCGCATAGAAACGGCTTGCTCTTCAAAACCTGCTCGCCACAATTTCGTGAGCAGCTCTTCGTTTAGCCGGTCTGCTTCACCCTCCACATAAATGCGATCTTGGCGGTTATCTCGGCCGGCGTTTTCCAAGCTGTTGGCCGGAACGGTGGTCTGCAACATGTTTGTGCGGAAGGCATAGCTGCCGCTTTCATAGGCCAATTCCCAAGCAAGCTCCACCGCTTCCTGGGCGGAGGGTGAACTGCTTTCTTGGCGTACGGCTGTTTCTGAACCGACCTCTCCGGGAGCGGCCGAGGTGGAACCGGCTGTGCCAAATAGGATAATACTGACAATAATAGAAAGAAAAACGAAAGAAAAAAAGCGAAAATGTTTCATATTATTGGTTTCCTGAATATAAATTGTGAAGAGCAATTTTGGAAGGTTGTTAGCTGCCCAAAGTTATAGATGTATGCTTTGGTTCAAACGCGACACTGTAGGACGGTGCTTTTGCTGTAATGATCAAATTACGCTTGAGACCGATCCGCAGATATCGGTACAATAGTACTAATGAAGCGTGAGGTGAACGTGAGGTGACGTGATTTAACGTGAGGTGATAGCCAATTAGCAGCCCAAATCTATTTGAGCGTGATTTTTTTCAGATATACTAGATAAGGTCCAATACAGGGGTTGCTTACCAATCCGATCTTGCGCTTTACCAATGGTTGGGAGCTTTAAATTGAAGCGTTTTGATCCGATGCTTAACCGGGATGTGCATGCTCAAATGCAAAATATTTTGATTCTGGTATACAGTCTAAACAACTTGACAACTTTATAAAATGATAGTGGGTGCAAATAACATCGACGGGGAGCAACCACTCAGTAGGTTATCAAATTGGCACAATATAAATTGTTGGGGTCTTTTACAATTGAAGAAAACGGTCAGCCATCTGAGCTGCTGAAAAGTGACAAAGGGTGTGCGCTCTTAGCCTATCTGATTGTCATGGGTGAGACACAACCGCGTGAAAAAGTAGCTGATTTGGTATGGGATGCAGAATCGACGAGGAAAGCCCTGCAAAATCTAAGACAGCTTCTTTCCTCCGTTTTACGTGGCAAAGTGGCTGAATTGCAGATCGAGCGCAAGCGCCTGACGTTTACGGCCGTTACGGAAACGTTTGTTGACTTGTACCAGATGGAAGAAGCGTTTGTTAGTCGCAATCTGGAGCAAATTGATGCGGGGTTGCGGCTTTACAAAGGGGATCTACTGGCCGACTTTTATCTGCATGATGCCCCTCGTTTTAACGAGTGGCTGCTCGTGGCCCGGGAGCAGTTGCGGCAGCGGGTCTGGGATCGGTTTCATCAAGTTTGTCTGGGATATGAGACTCGCCGGCTGTGGCCACAGGGGATTGATCTCATCCGCCACTGGTTAACTTTAGATAATCTTGATGAGGTGATTCATCGGCGGCTGATGCGGTTTCTCGCGGCCGATGGTCAAGTCGACGCAGCACTTCAGCAATATGCATCTTGCCAACAGATCATACGAGATGAACTGGGGATTGAGCCGGAGAAAGCAACGACGAATCTAGCCGCGCAGATTGAGCAGATGATACGGCCGGCGGCGGGGAATTTGCCAGCTCCGGGGGCGCTCCCGCCCAATGCCTATTTGCCGTTTCACCGTAATGCGGCATTTACGGGACGGTCAGATGAATTAAAGCAGGTGGCCAAGTTGCTGTTGCCACCGCAGGGGGTGGAGCACCGCCTGCCGCAGACGGCTGTTATCTCTGGCATTGGCGGTTTAGGGAAGAGCCAATTGGCGGTAGAGTACGCGTATCGCTACGGCCGTTTCTATCCCGGTGGCGTTTTCTGGCTAAGCTTTGCTGATGCTGAAAACGTCATCGAAGAAGTGGCTTTTATTGGGGGAGAGCGCGGCATGAAGCTGTATCAGCAGTCAGACAAGTTGACCCAATCTCAACAGATCGCCAAAGTACAAAATGCTTGGCAGGAGTCGGAGGCAAGACTCCTCATTTTTGACAACTGTGAAGATGAGTTGTTGCTGACGGAGTGGTTACCGGTGACCGGGGGATGCAGCGTCTTGGTTACCAGTCGTCGGGGTGCATGGCCGTTGGAAATGCCGCTGGCTGAGCTGCCTTTAAGCACTTTATCATCGTCTGCAAGTGTTGCCTTTTTGCAGGGGATGGTAAGGCGATTGTCTGCCCAAGATGCGGCCGAGATCGCGGCAGAATTGGGCAGCCTGCCTCTTGCGCTGCAAATGGCCGGTCATTATTTACAGAGGCATAAACAGGTACAACCAAGCGATTATTTGACCCAGCTTGAAGCAGCCGCATTGCTACATCATGATTCCCTGCAGGGGAAATTTAGCCGCTATTCGCCTACCGGTCATGAGCTGCATGTAGCCCAGACTTTTTATCTGAGTTTTCAGCGACTGGATGTGGCTGATCCTGTAGATGAGATGGCGCGAAAGTTGCTGGCGCGGACAGCAGTCTTCACGCCTGGGAATCCCATACCGAAGGCTCTGCTGCTATCGGCCGTCTTGAGAGCTTCCCCAGTACCTTTGGGGTTAAAAAGATTAGCTGAAGCAGGCTTGAGACGGTTGGTGGGAATTGGCTTTTTGACCGTAGGGGCGGATGAAACAATCATGATACACCGTTTGGTCGCCGCTTTTGTGGAAAACGTTTTGGAGAATGATGTTGATCATCAGCCGGCCCAAAAAGACGTGGAAGCGGCCGTGATCGACACGCTTACTGCCTACAAGCAAGAAGGTGATCAATATTTTATCCGCCTGCCGTTTGCGGCTGTTCATCTGCGTTCGATTACGCGTAAAGCGCTTGTGAAGGAAGATTTGCAAAGCGGCCGGTTGGCCGCCTTATGGGGATCACATCTATTTACCTCTTCTGAGTACGACCGCGCGCGGCCGTATCTTGAACATGCCTTAAGGGTCCGGCAGCAGCTGCTAGAACCCACAGACCCAGAGGTTTTGGAAAGCCTAACCCATATCGGCTGGCTACTATACCGCTTAGGTAAATTCGACGAAGCAGCACCGATATTTGAACAAATTTTAGCGATTCGTGAATTGCAGCCGGAACCAAATTTAGCCGAATTGGCCATTGCTTTGCGGGACTTAGGCGCATTGTATTGGCGGCTGACTGAACATGACAAAGCACTGGCTTACCACGAGCGAGAGTTAGCCTTGCGTCGTCAACATTTTGGGTCAACACATCCGCTCGTTGCCCAAAGCTTGAACACAATCGGCAGTATCTACGGCTCGATGGGGCAATACAACCAAGCCAGATTTTTTCAAGAGCAGTCCCTGGAGATTTATGAACAATCTGAAGATCAAGAAGAATCGGTTGGTGCCCGTCTACTAAGTAATTTAGCGACAACATATAACCTGCTGGGAGATTACGCCACGGCCAGAAAGCATGCCGAACGGGCTTTTCAAATTCGCCAGAGGATTTTCAGCGAAAATCATTATTATATGGCCAGCAGTATGTTGACACTTGGGAGCATCCTGACAAATCTTGGAGAGTTTGAAGCGGCTCGGCCGTATTTTGAGAAGTCACTCTCTACTCTAGAAGAGAGGTTGGGTCGTCAGCATTTGCAGATGGTGCGGGGAATGATCCACTGGGGCAACTGGTTGTTTCGCACGGGGGATCGTCAAGCGGCACAAATGGTGTTGCTGGAAGCGTTAGAGATTCAGAAAATGCTTAAGCCGATTCACGCACAAACGGCCTTGGTTTCAAGCTTACTGGGTGAACTTTATATGGAACAAGAGGAGATGACGACCGCACGGCCGTTTCTAGATCGAGCATTGGAGATTTGGAGCCAGGTTCATAAAGAAGAAAGTTTGGATAGAGCTCGATCATTGATGTTACTGGGGCGGTGGCATCAGGCAAAACAGAATAATAGATTAGCTATGGAAAATTTTGAAAAAGCACGAACCATTTACAAGAAGAATTTGCCAATTGACCATCCTGATATTCAACGAGTTGAGCAAAGCGTGACAGATCTGGCAAAAGACATGGTTGTTTAGCAAGTGAAAGACAATCTAGGTGTCTATTACAAGTTTTGATCTGAAAATGAGCGTCGAGAAGCCAACAAACGACAAATGGGCCGAGATTACCTGCATTCTCGAGGCACATGTTTTACCAACAGCGTTTAACGGGACCGGTTGTATTGATTTTCAAGGAAATTAAAGGGTGATTTGCCAAAAGAATATAGAACTTTTTTCCTATATAGGAGGGGGTGTTTAGTAAGAATTTTCACAAAGTTTTAACTATACTACAACATAAGGTTAAATTAGCGTTGGTGATTTCTTTCTCGCCTAAATAGAAAGCTACAGTCAAATATATCAAGCAAAAGCGGCAGATAAATCAAGGTGCCAATTATCATATTAAATCTGTTTAATGTATCATTTTTTGAACGTGTATCTTTAGTGGTTTTCTGCAGCAAGACCCAAAGGTCCTTTTTGGATTTACTCCGCTAATTGTGTACAATCTTAGAAATTGCTTAAGAAAGTTTACACCAGCGCGTCAACCTCAGATTTATTAAAACAATCCCTTAAGCATAGGAGTGCCTCATGAAGCGAGTTTGTTGGGTTTTTTCTTTATCATTTATCGTAATTTTGATGCAAGCTTCGCTAGTCCTGGCTCAAACACCGCGTCCAACTCCCACAAACGAACCAGGTGATATCAATTCACAGGATTCAGCTCCCAATGGCTCGATTCGGGGGACCGCTTATTTAGATCAAAACGGGGATGGCCAATGTGTTGATACCGGTGAACCAACCCATGCCGGTGTCCCCATTGAGTTTGTCAGTGATGACGGCCAATTTTCCACATTTCTAGCTACTGGCGACAACGGTACTTATGGTTTGGTTGCGGCCGGTTATGGTACCTGGACAGTAAGCGCCCGGCCGAATGCCAATGATTTTGTCGTTACGTCGGCCAATTCTCAGAGTGTTTTCATCAGTAAGGAAGAACCGCTGGCCCTAAATATCGATTTCTGTGTTCAGGAAACGAGCGGCCCCGTTACTTCCACTACTCTTCTTCCAGCGTCTGGGGCGGCGGCCAACAACTTCTTTTACCATGTCGCTCTGGCGGCCGGCTTGCTGTTAATCATTGCCGGTGGTGTGGTTCAGTTAAAGAAACGCGGTGGAGCATAATTAATTAAGATGAGACGTTGAGTTGTTTTAACAGGAAGGAGCAGCTCATCAAAGATTTTCATCCGCTCTCACCACGGCTGCCCTCACATCTTCATTATTATTGGCTCTTATCCGTGCTCAAGCCGGGAGAGCCATCTTCTGATTTACTTTGCCAACATATTTTTTCATGATTAAGTAATTATTTTTTATCCACAAAATATTATTGATTTATTTGTAAAAGGAGTCCTTTCATGTTCATCAAATTTTCCCACAAGCGATTGGAAGAAGGCCAGGGGCTAATTGAATATGCCCTTATTTTGGTCTTGGTTTCTATCGCTGTCATCATTACTCTTTCACTTTTAGGGGACAGTATCGGCGGTGTTTTCTGGCAGGTTGATGCGGCTCTTAGCGGCCAAACGATCACCGGCAACGGCACCGAATATGTCGTTGGTGGATTCTCCGCTTCCAGCAGTGGTGGCCCTGCAGTTTGCTCTGTCCAAACATCCACTTTTGTCGTCACCGTATTACAAAACGGCTCACCTGCAGCCGCTGGACAAACCGTTTCCGTTTCTATCTCCGCAACTGGGGGGGCCTCTGGTTCTGCTTCAGCCACAACGGATGCCAGTGGACAGGCTTCTTTTGGAGCTCAAACGGTATCGGGCAATTGCTCAGGTAGCGTAACAATTAGCGCCGGTGGCAGCTCGCGCAATACCAATTACTAAACTCCCAAATTCCGGGCAGGAGAAGAACAAACTCCTGCCCTTTTGTTATTTCTCTCCAACGTGCCCAAACACTCCGCCTTAACAAAATTAACGCCACGGGGATTAACGTGACCGTGGCTGCCTCTTATTAGGACAATCGCATGAAACGCTTTGCTTCTTTTGGTCCCTCCACTCGTAATTTTCAAGCTTTAATATGGACATTAGCCACCTCTTTTGGGCTTCTGGCCTTTTCGCTGGCGGCGATGGATAGTCAGACGGCCGCGGCCTTTGCCCCCGGTGCCGGTGAAACAGCCATCGATTCTAGTCCGCCCGAAGCCGCTCTCGCCAATCCCAACGTACTTTACGTCACGGCCGATGGCACCGGCACACAATGTTCCATCGCGCAACCGTGTTATTTGCACACGGCCGTGGACCAGGCCGCCAACGGATACGAAATTCGCGCTGCGGCCGGCCTCTATGACCAGGAGCATGCCGTCGGCGGCGTGACCAACTTGCCGACCCTCTACATCAATAAAAGCCTCACCATACTGGGTGGGTTCACAACCACCAACTGGACCGACTTTAACCCAGAAGTGAACGTGACTATTTTGGATGGCCAAAATACCCGACGGGTCGTCTGGCTGCAGAGCGGCATTGGCTCTCTGGAAGGGTTTACCGTTCGCAACGGTTTAATCAACGAGGACAATGGTGGTGGTATCTACGTGGACGCCAACGCCACTCAGGTTGTCGCTTTTAATCGCATTCACGATAATGATTCCACTACTGTCAATGTCAATGGCGTTACTACGGGGGGTGGAGTTGAGATTCTGGGCCAGGCCACGGTGCTTGCCAACCAGATTTACAATAACACGGCTAGCTTAGGTGGTGGTGTGTTTAGCCGTTCTGGCGGCACGATTAATCTGATTAGCAATGTTATTTACGACAACAGCGCGACTTTTAACCCTAGTGGTGGTGGCGGTGTGGGTTCCCAAAGCACGGGCACGCTCAATATTTGGCACAATACAATCGTCAGCAATCAGGCAGCTGCTTCTACCACTGGTGGTGGTGGTATTGGCCTCTTTGATGGAACGGTAACCGTTTACAATAATATCATCGCCAACAACACGGCCGCCGGAGGGGATGCGGGTCTGGTTATTGATACTTCATTCGGCGGTAATCCCACCGTTACCGGCAGCCACAACAACCTGTTTAACAATACCACCAATGTAACCCTGACCGATCCGATTTCAGGGGACCCACTCTTTGTCAACGCCGCCGCAGATGATTACCGCATTCAGGATACTAGCCCCAGCCAGGACGCAGCCACGGCCGCCTTTTCGTCCGATATCGATTTTGAACGCCAACCCAGACCCTTTAATGGAGTCGCTGACGCTGGTGCGGATGAATATTACCCGGCCGGAGCAACCTGTTTTGCCCGTGTAAATGACGGCACAGGGGATGGCGAGGTGTTTGTCGACCTGCAGACCGCCGTTGACCAGGCTCAAACCGGTGATTTGATCAAAATTGCTGGTGTCTGTACCGGCACCGGCACGGAAATCGTCACCATAGACGAGGAAGTCACCCTTCAGGGCGGCTATCAGCTCACCAACTGGCTTCCCAGCGAACGAGGCCAGGTGCCCACGCTGTTGGATGGGGAAAATAGCCGCCGCCTGATCGTGATTACGGCCGGTTCCCCTACAGTTGACAGCCTCCGCCTAACCAACGGCAATGCCACAACCGGCGCGGCCGTTCACGTAACCGGCAGCAGCCCCCAGATTTACAACAACGTGGTCTTCAACAATACCGCCACCAGCGGTGGGGCAATCGCCGGTGAGACGGGCACGGCACCCAGCGTGGAATTTAACACGATTGTGGACAACAGCGGCGATGGGGTTAACCTCGCTGCAAACGGCACGGTTCAAAACAACATTATTTACGACAATACGGGGACGCCCACCAGCGGCGGCCTGATCACCGCTTTTAACCTCATTGGTGTAGACCCTCTGTTTGTCGACGCACCGGGCGGGGATTACCGGATCACTTCCACCTCACCCGCCCTCGATTTTGGTGATCCCAATGCCACCCTGAATAGCGACTTTGAAGGGGATCCCCGTCCACGAGGCCAACGGCCGGATGCCGGTGCGGATGAAGCCAATAGCTATCCTTCCGTCCGCTTCAACCCTGCCAGCAGCACGATTGACATAGAGCGCGGCACCACCTTGAACGTTCCGCTTGACCTGATCAACGATGGGACACTGGCGGGAAACTGGGACATTATCGTGCAGCAGGTGCAGGGGTGGTCGCTCAGCTTTCCAGCTCAGATTTCTAATTTGGCCGCTGGCGCCCAGGTAGATTTGGGTGTTGTGGTCACCGCTCCGGTTGGGGCCACGCCGTTGACGCCGGAAACACTCACCTTTACCGCCACCTCTCAGCTTAATACCAACGCCCAGGCGGTGGCAACGGTGCAGCTTAACGTCATCCCCATTCGCGGGGTAACCGTCACCCCCGTTTACTCTGAGACCCTCCTCCCCGGGGAGGTGATCACTTTTGAGCACACTATCGAAAACACCGGTGAGTTCACCGATACCTTCCGCGTCCAAATTTTGGATGATCCGTTTGGATGGGGCACGCTGTTTACGGCCGATTTGATCGAAGAATCTGATGGGCAATACGATGTGGTCATCGCTTCCGGAGAGACAACCCAATCATTTGTGCGCATCGACGTTCCGGAATTCGCTCCGGCCGGGTTCGCCAACGAACTCCTTTTGCAAGCGTACTCCCTGGCGGAGCCGGCCGTGCAGGATACGGTAACCGATACCGTCACCGCCAAGGCCACGGTTGGCACGCGCTATGTTTCTACCCAGGGAAATGACACCGACAATAATTGTCGCGTGGCCACGAATCCCTGTCGTACCGTTGCCCGAGGTGTCAGTCAGGCTTCCACCGGTGATGAAGTTCATATCGCCGTCGGTAACTATCAGGAAACGGTAGAGATGGCCATCAACACCACCCTGTCTGTGCGCGGGGGCTGGGATAACTTATTTACCGAACAATCCGAAGAGCTGGATGAGCAGAACGGCACGGTCATTTCCGCTGCCGGGCAAGATCGTTTATTTAATGTTTCAGGTGGGGCAACCAACCTGACAATGGAATTTGTAACCTTGAGAGACGGCAATCGCACCTCGGGTGGCGCGATTTTCCTGCGGAATGGCGCTCAGGCCACCTTAAGCAGCATCGCCTTTTTGGACAACCAGGCCACGCGCGGCGGGGCTGTCTACATGGAAGCAGGCACAACGGCCACGATCACCGGCAGCCGCTTCCGCCGCAACCAGTCGGTCACCGATGGCGGTGCCATCTACAGCGAAGGGACCCTGAATTCGTTCAACAACCTGTTTGAATCCAACCTCGCCGGTGATGAAGGTGGCGCAATTTATGCCAGCAGCCCGGCCGCTGTCGCCTTTTGGCACAATACGGCGCATGACAATGAAGCCCAAACCGGTGGCGTGGTTTATCAGGCTGGTGGCACGCTGATTGCCCGGAACAACAATTTCACCAGCAACAGCGCCCCTCAAAGCAGCGCGATTCACAGCGCGGCCGGGTCCTACGATGCCGACCACAACAATTTCTGGAACAACAGCACCCCGGTCCGCAACCAGCCGGCCGGTGCAAACAGCACCACCCTCGATCCGCTTTACACCGACAATTTGTATCGCCTCGCCCCCACATCTCTCCTGCTCGACATCGGTGATCCCAACGCCCCTGTCGATGATGACTTTGAGGGCAATCCGCGCCCCAGCGACCAGGGCTTTGACCTGGGCTGGTATGAGCTTGCAGGGTGTAGGGCACAACGAGACAGCACCATTTATTTCAGCATTCAAGAGGCGCTTGAGGCTGGCGGCAGTAACTTGATTCAGGTTTCGGGTATTTGCCGCGGCGTCAATACGTTTGTGGCTGACGGCACGCCCGTTAGCCAAACCGTCTATATTACGGAAAGCGTGACCATCCAGGGTGGATGGAATGCTGATTTTGACAATGACGTGACCGAGGATCCCGTAGAGACCTTTATTAATCCGCAGGGATTGGGACGCGGTATTTACATCGGTGATGGCGCTTCTCCAACGATCGAGTCGATTGCCATTATCAGCGGTACAGCCGAGGGCTTGGGCGGTGGCCCGGCCGATGAGGACGCCGGCGGCGGCATTTATGTGGCCAGCGGCGCACCTACCTTTAGTCAGGTTGGCATCTACAGCAGTACGGCGACCATCGGTGGTGGCTTCTACAACCATGAGGGTGCCCCGGTCTTTACGATCATTGGTGACCACGAGACGGTTCTGGAGAACACGGGCGAGGTACGCGTCAGCGATTTGGCTTATAACCAGGCCACAATCGGTGGGGCGCTGTACAGCTACAGCGGCACTCTGACCCTCAGTCACGCGTTTGTGCGCTGGAACGATGCGGTGACCGGCGCCGGCGTGTATCTCGATACCGACACGGCCGCAACCCTGGTCAACAACGTGCTTTACCAAAACGTGGCCAGCGGTGACGGTGGCGGCCTGTATAACAGCGCTTCTAATGCGCAAATCTGGCATCAGACCTTTTATCAAAATGAGGCTGCAAACGGTGGTGCTTTCTACAACGCGGGTAGCAGCGCCACCCTACACAACAATATCTTCCAGGAAAATACGGCTGCCACCAGCGGCCCAGCCATTTTCCACAATGCCACCGGCCCTGACTTTGACTACAACTATTATCATGCCCATACGGGTGCGCCGGTTACCGGCACATCGCTGGGCGCAAACTCCCTGGACAGCGCCACGCCTCCTGGGCTGCTCGCTCCAGGTTTGGGCGATTTCCGCCTCGAATCAACCAGTGCTGCAATTGATATTGGCGATCCGGCCACGCCGTTTCTGGTTGACTTTGAAGATGATTTGCGCCCCTCCAACCAGGGCTTTGACCTGGGGGCGGATGAACTGGCCGGGTGTTATGCGCGGGTTGACGGCATCATCTATGGTAGCCCGCAGGTTGCCCTGCAAAATGCCGACACGGGAGATCAAATCGATGTCGCCGGGCTTTGTCTGGGGGTCAATACCGTCAACACCGGCGGGCCACTGGGCACCATTAGTCAGACGGTGTATATCAGCAAGAGCGTGACTTTCTTGGGCGGCTGGCGCGATGATTTCTCTCAGCAGGATGCAGTTACCACGTTTGACGCCCTTGGCCTCGGCCGGGTTGTTTACATCGCTCCCGGTATTACCGCCACCCTGCAAAACATCGACCTTCGCGGCGGCGATGCCACGATAGCCGGCGGAAACGGTCACGGAGGCGGTGTCTATGTCGATCAGGCTGATGCGACGCTGGAAATGCTCAACATCTTTGAAAACAACGCCACTCACGGTGGCGGCATTTACATCGCCAACGCTTCGGCCGTCGTGCAGATGGGCAACCGTATTTCTGAGAATACGGCCGTCAACGGGGGGGCGATCTACGTCAACAACAGCACCGGCATCGCCCAAATCCACAACAACTTTGTCTTTAGCAACACCGTGACCAACAACGGTGGCGGTTTTTATAATGAGGCCGGGAACAACCTGTGGCGCCACAACACGCTGCACGCGAACGCGGCCGTCAACAACGGTGGTGGCATCTACATTGCCGCTGCTTCGCCGCAGGTACGCAGCTCCATCTTCGTTTCCAACACCGCAACCACCGGCAGTGGTGCGTTTGGCCAGACCGGCAGCTCTCCGGTGGTGGGGTACAACGATTTCTTTGGCAACAGCGTGGGGGGCACGGTCGCCGCTGGGACCGGTGACCTGGCCGTCGATCCGGGCTTTACTAACATCACGGCTGGTGATTACACCATCAGTTTGGGCTCGCCCGTGGCCAACGCCGGTGACCCCAACTCGACCGTTTCTGAAGATTACGAAGGGGATGTCCGCCCCTCGCAACAGTATCACGATATGGGTGCTGACGAAGTGGGCGACTGTTATGCCCGTATCGTTGGCCAAGGCCAAATTTATTACTCGGCTCAGGTGGCCATCGACGCGGCCCAGGCGGGTGATACAGTTGAGATTGATGGCTTGTGTATGGGTGTTAATCAGCAAACGATTAACGCCGTTCCCAGCACCCAGGCTCTCTACATCGACAAGGATATCATCCTCGACGGCAGCTGGGATTCCGGCCTGACCGATCGTATTATCACCGTTATTGATGCTGAGGGGAAAGGACGTGTCCTCTATGTTGCCCCGGGCGTGACGGCCGAAGTGCGCAGCCTGCACCTTATTAACGGCGATGCCAACAGTGCCGGCTTTGCGGCCGGGTTGGGCGGCGGTGTGTACAACGCCGGGGCGCTGACCCTATCCCAAAGCCAGCTGCGCAATAATGCCGGAACGGATGGGGCAGGCTTCTATCAGGCCGGCAGCGGTTTGGTAGAACGGAGCAGCTTCAACAACAACATCGCGACGGGGAACGGTGGGGCGATTTACATTGACGGTACGACAGACGTGCAAAATAACTTCATGTTTGACAACCAGGCCGTCAACGGTGCGGGCATCTATCGCACCGATGCCACCGCCAATATCTGGCACAATACGCTTGTCGCCAACACGGCAACTAGTAATTTAGGTGCCGGTATCTTTGTTGAAACGAACAGCGGTACAATTGGAAGCAATATCGTTGATGCCAATATTGGCTCCGGTATCCATGCCCTCTTGGCCGGGGGCAACATCCGCTACAACAACGTTGTCGCCAACACCAACGGCAACTACTCTGGCCAGGCGGCCGACGTTCAGGGTGGCATCTCAGCCGTCCCCACATACGTCGGAGGATCGGATTTCCATCTGCTCGATGGTTCGGCCGGGATTGATGTAGGTGATCCCAACTCCCCGATTGTCGATGACATTGATGGGGATATTCGACCCATCAATCTGGGCTTTGATATCGGTGCGGATGAGGTTGGCTCCTGCTTGATTCGCGTCGTTGGAGATGGCAGTACACCCACGCAAGATTTTGGCGTGCTGCAGGACGCCATCGACTACGCCGAAGCCAACGGCCTGACGGAACTGCTCGTGGCCCGTGGTGAATGTACCGGGGTGCGCGAGCGAAACGGCCAGACTCAGTTGGGCTACATTAACAGCGATTTGAACTTTTACGGGTCCCGTGCCCGGCCGGATTTTGCCCAGACTGACGATTACAATATGGATGGGCTATATACGCCGAGCACTCTTTTCAATGCGACCTCTGACGGCCGCGTTCTCTACATTGCTCCCGGTGCTAACCCAACTTTTGAAAACATCGCCTTTATCGGCGGACAGGCGTTGGGTGAAAATGGGGGCATCATTTACAACGCCGGTAACAGCGCTTTTACCGATATCGCCATGTGTGAAGGGATCGCCGAGAACGGTGGCATTCTTTACAATGCGCCTGCTGGCACCGTAGACGTTTCCGGGACAACCGTGCGCCTCGGCTCTTGTATCGTGCGCATCATCGTCGAAGCTGATGACGGCACAGAAATATCAAATGAAATTCTGCCTCTCGAGGGCGGTGGCTTTGCTACCCAAAACGGGGGCGTCGTCTATAATGACGGCAGTATGCAGCTGGGTGGCGTCGGTGTGTACGATGGCCTGGCCCAGGTGGGCGGCGGAGTTTACAACAACGGGCAGCTCGATATTCGAAACGCCCTGATTCGAACCAACGAAGCGTTATTCGGAGACGGTGGTGGTCTGTACAACACCCCCAACGCGCTCAACTCGCAATTTACGAACGTTGGGTTCTACGATAATGCTGCCTCCGGAAACGGTGGGGGCATGTACCACAGCGATGGCGTGACCCTGCTGCTGCACCACGGAACCTTTAACCAAAACAGCGCGAGTGAAGGTGGTGGTCTGTACAATCTGGAAGACGATTTCACCATCAACAGCACCATTTTCTACGGCAATGAGGCCACGACCGGCAACAATGGGGCGATCCAGTCGGTCAATCACGTCACCAACAACGATGTTGGCCTGGATTACAACAACTTCTTCGCCAACACCCCTCAACAGTCGAGCATCGGCTTTGGCAGCAACGTCATTCTCGAAGACCCGCTGCTCTTCGGCTCTGTTCTGCTCGACGTGGATTCACCGGTCATCGACCAGGCTGACCCGTCTCTGGTGACCGCTGATCCTCGGTTTGAAATCGATCTTCGTGCTGAGCCTCGGCCGGATGGCGGCCCTGAAAACGCCGGGGCGGAGGTTTCTCCCTACCGCAGCGACATCGGGGCGTATGAACACATCAAGCGGTATGCGTGTGAGATCACACCCCTCGACCCCAACCCGGTCACCGTGGTTGCCGGCAGCGAGCAGCTTTATGAGATTCGGGTGCTCAACGCCGGGCAGGATACGGCATATGGCCGAATGGGCTATCGCGACCGCATCACGGTCCGTTTAGAAAGCACCAGCCAGGGTTGGGGGACGCTCGTGGGTGGCGACGTGCAAACGGTGGAGCTGGACTTCTTTGAAGACGCCAATTTTACCGTTTCTGTACAGACCCCGCTCACCGCGCTGGTTGATGAGACGGAAACAACCGTTATTTCCTGCGAGTCGGCCACGACGGGCGCCAAAATTCAATCGAGTTACGTGACCGTCATTGCCGAATCGCCTGGTGTGGTGATCGAACCGGACCATCCGCAAATCACCAGAAAACCCGGTGATGTGATTACCTACACCCATGTGATTACCAACGTGGGCAACGGGGCGGACACGTTTGAATTGATCGCTAGCCCCGGCCCGAACTTCGCCAATGCGGTCTTTGTAGACGAAAGTGGTGTGCCGCTAACTCCGGCCGAACTCACTTTCCCGCTCAACGTGGGCGAAGACATCTCCTTTACGCTGCAGGTGACGGTGCTCGATACCGCGCCACAGGGTGGGATTGCCACACCTGGGGCGGTCGTGCGCTCGACAACCGATCCAACCGTGACCGACGCGGCCCAGAACCCGATCTTGATCGACTTCACGACCGGGACTCGTTACGTGGCTCAGGGGGACACGGCTGACATCAACAACAACTGTACGCTGGCAATCAACCCGTGTGCCACCATGCAGCATGCCGTTGACCAGGCCTCGGCTGGTGATTCCGTACATGTTTCTACAGGGGTGTACACCAACGTGGTGACCGCCACCATTAACAGCGAAGTGGTCACCCAAACACTCCTGATCAACAAACCGATTACCATCGTGGGTGGTTTTGATTCGAGTGATTTGTTCACCCAGTTCCAACCGATCACCAACGCCGTGCGCATTGACGGAGATGAGGATTGGCGCGCTGTCTACGTGACGGATGGCATTACCGCCACCCTAGAAGGCGTCTTTATCAGCAATGGCTTTAACGACCTGGCGGGCGGCGGTATCTTTAACCAGGGAGCAGATCTCTCCCTCAAAGGAGTTGTGGTTGTGTCTAACACCGCTACCTTTGGCAGCGGCATTTACCACGAGAGCGGCCGCCTGTTCGTGAACAGCTCGGTCTTTTTTGAGAATAACAACCTCAGCGGTTTAGAAGGCAACGGGGCCGGGATGTATATTAATGGTGGTGATTTGGTGTTGGAAAACAACACCTTCCGCAGCAACAGAACCATCTTCATCTCATCAGATGTGCCGCCAATTGGCACAGCCGGTGGTTATGGCGGCGGGTTCTATCAGGAAGGCGGGTCGCTCACGTTGCTGAACAACATCTTCAGCTCAAATCAGGCTAATAATTACCCTGATAGCGGCGGCGATCCGACCTCAGCTTACTTTGTCACCTCGACCGTCAACGTGATTGATCGTGGGTACAACATCTACGACGCAAACGAGGCCAACCTGCCCCTGCTGGCCACCGAAATCGTGACCGATCCGCAGTTTGTGGACATTGACGATTTCGACCTGCCTGCAGGGTCTCCGGCCATCGACGCCGGGACCTCGGCCGTCTTTACAGGCCTGGATATCGATGGCCAGCCGCGACGCATGGGCGTGGCCATTGATATCGGGGCGGATGAGTTTTTCCAGGAGCCAAACTTCCTATTCCTGCCGGAAAACTTGACGGCTACGATTGACAGTGGTGCGGTTCACACATACACCTTCACCCTGACAAACACGGGTGAATTTACGGACGACTACACCATCGACCGCCTCAGCACGCCCAACGGCGGGACCGGCTGGGGGTATGAGGTGATTCCGACGGCCGTAAACAGCCTTCCTGTGGGTGAGGCGGTGACCGTCACCTTGACAATCACCGGCGGATCACCTGGATTTGTCGATGTGACCAACCTCACGGCCGCCTCGGTTACCGATCCAAACCTGACGCGCGTGGTGACGGCCACGACGACGATCTCTCAAACGGCCGGCGTTTTACTCGAACCGCCGCGTTCGGGTGGGACAGAGCCGGACAGCACCATCACTTACACCCACACGCTGACCAACACCGGTAACGGACCAGACAGCTTCGACCTGACCGTAACCGGTCAAACGGCCCCGTGGAGTGTAACGGTTGTGCCGACGACCACGGCCCAGCTGCTGCCAAACGAAAGTACGCCGGTGACCGTCACGGTTACACCACCGGCCGATGCCCTGTCCGGAACGGTGCACGTGGCGGAAATCACCGCTGTTTCGGTCGTCGATCCGGCCATCAGTGATACCGTCACCGACACGACAACCATTTTGCCGGTTTTCGGGTTAATTATCGACCCAACCGCGGCCGGCTATACGGTGCCGGATGGGCAAACCGCCGTTTACACCCATACTCTGACCAGCCAAAGCAACGTAACCGATACGGTGACCGTTGACGTCTTTGGAGCGGGACCGGCTTGGTTAGTGGGTACCAGCACGCCAAGTGTGGAGCTGGTTCCCTTCGGTTCAGCCGTGATTTCCGTTTCGGTTAATGTCCCGGCAGGCAGCACCGGGCTCGTTCACACGATGACTGTGAGGGCGACCTCGGCGTTCAGCACCGAGGTGCAGGCCACGGCCATAAACACGACCACCGTGCAAACGGTGCGCAGCGTGACGCTTGAACCCAGCCAGGCCATTTCGACGACGGCCGGGCAAACCGCCGTTTTCGCCCACACCCTGACCAACAGCGGTAACGTGACCGACAGCTTTACGCTGAGCGCGAATTCAAGCCAGGGCTGGACGTTTACCATCGACCCGCTTACCAGCGGCAGCCTGGCGGCCGGTGAAAGCATCCCCGTGACGGTTTCGGTGACCGTTCCTCCGGGCACGCCGGTCGGTACGGTTGACGTGACCACGGTAACGGCGACCTCAACCAATGTGGTCACCGTCACCGACTCAGCGGCCGACACGACCACGGTCATTACCCAAACGGCGCCGATTCTGGGCGTGGAGATCGATCCGGATAATGCGACAACGGTGACGGCCGGGCAAACGATCTTCTATTATCACACCGTGACCAACACGGGCAGCAACCCCGCCACCATTGATCTCGACGTGTCTTCGAGCGAGGGTTGGACAGCGGTGCTGGACAATGTCAGCCTAAACCTGGCGGCCAGTGAAGCTGTCCAGGTGGAGGTCAGCCTGACGGTTCCCGGTGGAGCCACGGTGGGGACAGTTGATATAACGGTCGTTACGGCCACAAACTCGGCCGATGCGATGGTCTTTGACACGGCCGTGAACACGACGACGATCACCGATACGGCCGTGGTCCAGCTTGCGCTCACGCCCACGGCAAACGCCCAAGATGGGGCGCCGGGCGAAATGGTTACGTACACCCACACCCTGATTAATCAGGGTAACCAGGTGGATACAATCTCGCTCGAGGCTGTTTCGGATAACGGCTGGACGGTGACGGTTGATCCAAGAAGAGCCACGCTAGGCGCGGGTCAGCAAGCGCCGGTTGTCGTGACCGTGCAAATACCGGCTGCGGCAGCCGGTGGTTCAACCGACCGCACGACGGTGACGGCAACCTCTGGCAATGATAGCTCTGAGCAGGCCACGGCCGTGAACACAACCACGGTGGTCGAAGCCGGAACCTTGATCTATCTGCCGGTCATTCGCCAAAGCTCCGGTGGGGTTAATCCGCCCCCTTCACCGACGCCAACCGCAACCCCCGTCACGCACATCCCCACCTGTATCCGGCCTCAATATGGCCAGATGGCTGGTGTCGATTTGGTTGTGGTCTCCGCTGAGGTGATTCCCAACAATCCAACCGTGGGGCAATCTGTCACCGTGCGGTTGTCAATCCGCAATCAAGGGGAAACGGACGTGACGTTTGGCAACAACTTCTATTTGGATGCGTACTATAACAACGTGCCCGATCCCAAAGAGCAGGGTCCGGTGTTCTGGGGTATCCAAGGGCGCGACCTGGGTGCGGGAGAAACGCGCACCTATTCGGCGCAAACGAGTTTTAGCCAGTCAGGCGAGTATTGGATTTACGCACAGGTGGACACCGACGAGGTGGTAGATGAGTCAAACGAGAGCAACAATCGTTTGGGTGGCTGTGCAGAGCATGCGTTTACGGTGACGGGGACATCGCTCAGTGCGGACGGAACCCCGACGCCGGTGCCTGATGGCCCACGTCCGACGCCGACTTCCGCCGCGCCCGTGGTTACACCCACGGCCGTGAATACACCTGCTCCGACGTCTGTTTCTGAGGATGAGTAGCTGTTAGAAAGTGAGAAGCAAATTTATTTGCTTCTCACTTATTCTTACTTACCTAAACGTGAACGGCCTTGTCCACGGCGAGGAAACCCACAATCGAGTCGAGGATCTGCGGATCGCGTAAAATGCGCCTGTGGCCGAGACCGTTGGTGGGATGAAAGGTTACTCCCGGCCAGCTGGCGGCCACAGACTCTCCAGCTGAAAACGGCACAACTTGATCGTCACGATCGTGTAAGATCAAGCCCGGCAGGGTGGAGTTTTGCATCAGGTGGGCGACGCCGATCTCGTCTAGCGGCATTTGGACATCAGAGACAAGGGCATCGAGCATAAATGGCACCGCGCCAGAGGGGATGTTGACGATCTGGGCAAAATTTAGAAGCACATCTTTTGCCAGGTTTGGGCCGCTGGAAAAGACCACTCGCTTCAGGGATGCCGGTTTATATTGCGAGAGATAGTACGAGCTGCCCACGACGCCAAATGAGTGAGCCACGATCATGTCAATAGGGTCAAAATGCTGCGAGACCGCATCGATAGCGGCCGCGTATCGATCAAAAGGGAGCTGCCGGCCGCTTGATTTGCCGTGGGCCGGGGCGTCGAAAGCGATGACCCGAAAGTTTTTTGCCAGCAACTTGGGGAGCAGGGGGAGCCAGCGGCTGGCATTTGATTCCCACCCGTGGATCAGTAGAACGGTTGGACCGGAATTTGGCCAGCTAAACGTGGTGATTGACCCATTTTGAAAGGGAATGACCGTTTTATCCGCGTTCTGCATCAGTTTGTGTTTGGTTTTGTGCGGTGATCGCTTCAGCGGGGTTCTAAACAGCTCATATCCCAGTCGGCCGGCCAGCTTGGGCGAAAAAGCGCCGATTGTCTGAAATCCGCCTCGAATTAATTTTAACGGCAAGGGGGGGTCCTGGTTGCCATAAGTTGACATAACTGATCCTCTTTTAAATTTAAATGTTGACTGTGTCCACATATTAATTGGCAATGTTATCCTCGTCAATATGAAGTACGTTAGATATAGCGTACAATAATGGAAAATGGATCAAAGGGGATGGGAATGATGAGCACGTCAGATTCCAAAAGTTATCACCACGGCGATTTGCGTCAGGCACTCTTGGAAACAACCCGCCAGATGATTGCCGAGGAGGGTGTTGAAGGGGTAACGATGCGTGGCCTTGCGCAGCGCATCGGTGTATCCCGCACAGCCCCTTACCGTCATTTTGAAAACAAGGCCGCCCTCTTGGCAGCTGTAGCTCAGGAAGGGTTTGAAGAGTTAATCAAGCATTTACGCTGCGCTCGAACCGCTGATCCTACACTTTCACCCATCATCCGTTTTGAGAAGATGGGTATGAGTTATGTGCAATTTGCCATTGCTCAGCCAACCGCCTACCGCTTGATGTACGGGGCGGATGCAGTACGGGCTGAGGATCATCCGGAAGTGCGCGAGGTCGTCCGAAGAACGCTTGATGAATTAATCGAGATGATTCAAGAGTGTAAAGCGGCCGGTTTCCTAAAAACTTATCACCCGCGAGACGTGGGGATGACCGTGTGGTCCGCCTGTCACGGCCTTTCTCTCCTGTTAATTGATCAACATTTGCAAATTGATAACGTTGATCAGTTGATCGAACGGGTGACCCGTATTGTCCGCGTTGGATTGGAAGGGGAGCGATAAGCGGCAAATTGATCAGTCGCCACAGAAAAGAGAAGTAAAAGGAAAGCATCATATGAAAGCGGCCGTATTAACCACTGCCGGATTTGAGATTCAAGAAGCGCCAAAACCGTCGATTGCCGACCACGAAGTGCTGGTCAAAACTCTGGCCTGCGGTGTATGCAGCGGGGATGTCTTTGTCTATCAAAATCGGGCACGATATGCGGCCACCTACAATCGCCTGGGGCATGAGGCCAGCGGCTTGGTGATGGCTGTCGGCCGTTCGGTTGATGATTTCAAAGTTGGAGATACGGTGACCGCTCTGGCCCTCCCCGCGTATGCGGATTATTTTGCGGCCTCTCAAGATATGCTGGTCAAGTTACCCTCCAACGTTGATCCGCTTTATGCGCTGGGGGAAGCGATCGCCTGCTGTGTCCACGCGGCGAATCGTTTTGGCATCCGGCCCGGTGATCGGGCAGCCGTTGTGGGATGTGGTTTTATGGGGCTTGTTTGCTTGCAGCTGGTCAAATATCAAGGAGCCGGGTTGGTGTGCGCCATCGATCCGGTCGCCGAACGCCGGCAAATGGGTGAACGGATGGGTGCCGACGTCACTTATGACCCATCAAGACACAATTCAACAGAGATATTAGCAAACCATGGCGAGTTTGATGTGGTTATTGAGGCTGCAGGTGTGCAAAGCGCCGTCGATTTGTGTACAGACCTGGTGACCGAGCACGGCCGAATCATCCTGGTTGGGTATCATCAGTCAAATAACGGTTTGCGGACGGTGAATATGGAGCGATGGAATTACAAGGCGATTGACGTGATCAACGGTCACGTACGCCGCCAGGATGAAAAAGTGGCGGCGATGCGCCAGGGGATCGAGCTCATGTCGCAAGGTCAAATCGTGACCGAGCCGCTGGTCACGATTTATGAGTTTGCGGACACGGAACAGGCTTTCCGCGATTTAACCGCCGGCAAACCCGGTTTGTTTAAAGCGGTGCTGAATATGACCGCGTCCTGATCACGATTGCTTCTCAGGATAAGGCAGCACCAGCAGCGAATCATCGCGAATGGCCATACTCAAAATCGCCTCGCCGGGATTAAAAAATATGCCGTGAGCCCGACCAATGACAAACCCGTCATGCTCGGCGTGCATGGCCGGTGGATCAATCGGCCGCCCCCACCCATCACGCAGTTCCGCCAAAATTTCCCCTTTTTGCACCTTGTCCCCAGCAGCGACCCGGAAGAGAACCGCACAGCCGGTGGGGACGCGAGGTGTGCGCATGCGTCGTACCGGATAACCGGGATTTACGACGGGAATGCCGGTTATCGGTTCAGGGGAATTGCGCAGCATGCCGGCCCATCGCAGGACGTTGCGCGTACCGGCCGCCCCAGCTTGTACGATATTCCAGTCGGGAACCGGCCCCACCCCCAATTCGGCGGTAAATGCGGGAATTCCGGCCAGCAGCATGGCCGCGGCCGACGTTGAGCGATGTAGTTTTGCCTTTAGATAGGTTTCGGCTGCGTATTCACGGACGATGGTGTGGCCATATGCCGCCAGGAGTTGGGCTTGCTGATCGGCGAGTTTGGTGGCCCGCGCATGATTGGTCTCCGCTTCCTCATCCGCATTGTAGAAAACCGGATCCTGCAGGGCAAATGAAAGAGAGCCGATCGAATAATTGTGATAATCGATCAGGTAGTCGGCCGTTTTGGCAATCTGGTCAAACAGCCGGGCGTATGTTTTCTCAAGCGCAGAGGGAGGGGGTTTGTCACCGGTTTCATCCACTTCTTCACTGTGATCGGGCCATAAGCGATTGGGATCGGTTTGATCATGGTATGGAATCCGTTTCATGGTGCGAATACCGGCCGGAGAAAGCAGCGGCAGGGCTACAATTGTACCCTGGAGGTGATCGACCAATTTCTGATTGATGAGCTCGTAAATGAGTGCTGGGCCGGCGTGTTCATTTCCATGAATACCGGCCGTCAGCCACATGCAGGGACCCTCAGCACGCCCCTGAGCAATGACAACCGGTAAAAATTCAGATTGGCCTGTTGGGTGGGTAAACGCTTCATAGTGGCCGGTCTGAATGGTGCCCGGGGTTGATTGGGCGGTACCGATTTTAATCATAATTTTTGTGAAAAATGAAGTGAATTATAAAGAGTTAAGGGATTTATATGTCCGCAGACCTCGTAGGGGTGAACTAGAGGTCCGCGGATTTTGTCCTGAGTTTCGCGTATGGATTAGAGAAAAATCCAGGTTAATCGATGCAATCTACGGCTGATTTTCTATTAGGCGGTTATCTCAGGGACGTGTTTCGGTTCAACTTCATGGCACTTAACCCAGTGACCTGGTTGGGCTTCCCGCCACGCCGGTTCGACCTGAGCGCAGTGGGGTTGAGCGATGGGGCAGCGGGTGTGGAAACGACAGCCGGCCGGTGGATTGATTGGGCTGGGCACGTCTCCTTCAAGCACCACCCTTTGACGCTGACGAGCCACGCGCGGATCGGGAATGGGCACGGCCGAGAGCAACGCTTGCGTATAGGGGTGAAGGGGATGGTCGTAGAGCGTATCGCTGTCGGCCAGCTCCATCAAATTCCCCAGGTACATCACGGCCACGCGATCACAAAGGTAGCGGACCATGCTCAGATCGTGGGCGATAAAGAGATACGTTAACCCAAACTGCTCCTGAAGCTGTTCCAGCAGGCTGACAACTTGAGCCTGAATTGAAACATCAAGTGCGGCGATCGGCTCATCGCAAACGATAAACAGGGGGTCGCTGGCCAGAGCTCGAGCAATCCCGATTCGCTGCCGCTGGCCCCCGGAAAATTCATGCGGAAAGCGGTTAACGTGGCGGCCTGACAGCCCGACAAGTTCCAGCAACTCTTTAACGCGTTCGGAGCGGCTTCGTCGATTGGTGATTATTTTGTGGACCCGCAGTGGCTCTCCAACGATGGCATCGACGGTCCAACGGGGGTTGAGACAGGCGTATGGATCTTGAAATATCATTTGCGCTTTACGGCGTACGGCCATCATTGTGCGATTGTTGGCCGAGGCGATATCTAGCCCGTCAATGGCGGCCGAGCCGTCGGTGATATCGTAAAGGCCCAACAGCGTTCGGCCGACCGTGCTTTTGCCACAGCCGCTTTCCCCAACCAGACCCAGCGTTTCACCCTTCTGAATCGAAAACGACACCCCGTCGACCGCACGGACCGCCCCCACCTGCCGCTGGACCAAAATTCCTTTGCGAATGGGGAAAAATTTCTTTAAGTTGTTGACCTGGACCAACGCTTCCGCATTTTCTCTTTCCGTCATCGGTATGCTCCTGTATTGATATCGACCCAGCAGGCGATTTTGTGTGATCCACTCACCGGCTCTAATTCAGGTGTTTCAGTTAGGCATTTTTCCTGCACAAATTTGCATCGGGGGGCAAATGAGCAGCCGGTCGGCTTCACGAGCAAATTTGGAGGGGAACCGGAAATCCATTCAAGCTGTTTGTCACGTGCCTGGTCTGCTCGAGGGAGAGCGGCCAGCAGGGCGTGAGTATACGGATGTTGGGGTTGTTCATACAGGCTAAAAACATCCGCCTCTTCGACAATCCGGCCGGCATACATGACGATCACCCGATCAGCCATACCGGCCACAACCCCTAAATCGTGGGTAATCCAGATCATGGCCATCCCCAATAATTCCCGCATGCGAATGACCAGATCGACGATTTGAGCCTGGATGGTGACATCGAGGGCGGTGGTTGGCTCATCAGCAATTAAGAGAGATGGGTTACAGGCCAACATCATGGCGATCATTACCCGCTGGCGCATGCCGCCGGAAAACTCGTGCGGATAGTTGTCCAGCCGCTTTTCCGGATCGGGAATGCCGACAAGAGCCATTAATTCAACCGCTCGGGCAGCGGCCTCATCCGGGTTCATATTCATATGTTTGATGAGCGCTTCCGTGAGCTGGCGGCGCAAAGTCAACACCGGGTTGAGAGAGGTCATCGGGTCTTGAAAAATCAAGCCGATTTCCCGGCCGCGGACCTCTTCCAGCCGCTGCGAGTCCATTTTGAGTAGATCTTCGTTTAGAAAGTTGGCGGTACCGCGGGTAATTTCCCCCGGTGGCATGGGTATAAGTTGGAGCAAAGACATGACGCTGACTGATTTTCCACAGCCGCTTTCGCCAACAACGGCCACAACTTCGCCCTCATTAATTTTGTACGAAATGCCGTTCACGGCGTGGATCGTTCCTTCGGGGGTATTGAACTGTACCCATAGATCATCTACCGATAACATCGTTCCGTTTGTGGTGGGATTGCTCATATCGGGTTTCTTTCCTGACTGTTGATATTTGAGGTCATTTTCAATTGTGCTAGCTGGGCCGGCTGCGTGGATCCAGGGCGTCTCGCAGCCCGTCACCGATAAAATTGATGCTCAAAACGGTAAACAAAATAAGCAGGCCGGGGAAAAACCACAGCCACCACGCGGATTCGATGTAGTTGGTGGCCCCGGTGATCATATTGCCCCAGGTTGCGGTTGGAGGTTGAACCCCTAATCCAAGGAAGCTGATGTACGCTTCCGCTAAAATGGCGTTGGCTACCCCTAAGGTGGCGGTCACGACGATGGGAGCAATGGTGTTGGGCAGGATGTGACGAAAAATTATTTCGAGCGGCCGGGTGCCGATGGCTCGAGCGGCGACGACAAACTCGTTTTCTTTGAGGGCTAGAAACTCAGCACGCACGATGCGGGCCAGGCGCGGCCAGCTGGTTAACCCGATAATTAAAATAATGACAACGACGCTGCCGCTAAATGTCCGGCCAAGTATGGTCAACTCCGGAATTTGGCCGCCAAAAAATTTGGCCATCACCAGCAGCAGGAACAGCGTGGGGACAATCATGATCGCTTCGGCAAAGCGCATTAAGACGCTGTCAATCCAGCCACCGTAATAGCCGGAGAACGCCCCGATGACGATACCGAGAATGACCTGTACGATGGCGGCCGCGAGACCGATCAGCAGAGAGATCTGTCCCCCGTAAATGGTGCGAGCTAAAATATCGCGGCCGACGGTGTCGGTGCCAAACAGATGACCGGCGGTTGGGCCGATCAGGCGAATTGAGGTGTCGGTAAAGTTGGCGTATTCTTCGGATAAGAAGAAAGCGCCTCCGAAGGCGTACACAAGCAGCAGGATCATCACCACCGAGCCGGCCATGGCCAGCTTATGCCGTCGAAAACGGCGCCAGGCCATCTGCCCCAGGGTTAGGGGAGGCGCCTCAACTTCGGCCGGTGGTTTAAGGGGTAACGTGCCTTGAGCCATATCATTTTCTCCTTGTCTGTCTCTTCTCTATCTTTAACCTAATCATACCGAATGCGCGGATCGAGAAGGGCATAGGTAATATCGGTTAGAAGCTGAAAAACGATGACGGCAATTGCCGTTAAAAGCAAAATACCCATCACAACCGGGGTATCAGAGCGGCCGAGATGATCGAGGAAGAGCCGCCCCATGCCCGGCCAGGCAAATATACTTTCGGTGACGACCGCCCCGGCCAGGAGGAACGGCAAATTTAAGCCGATGAGGGTGACGATGGGCAAAGCCGCGTTTTTGAGGGCGTGAGTGTAGAGAACATAGCGGCTGCTTAACCCTTTGGCCCGCGCCGTGCGAATGTAATCCTGGGAGATCACTTCGAGCATGGCGCTGCGAATATAGCGGCTGTAACCGGCAAAACTGATAAAGGCGATGGTGGTGATTGGCAAGATCATGTGGATCAAAAGCTGACCGGGAGAACGGCCGATGCGGGGATCAAACATGCCGTTGGCCGGGAGGCTGGGCAGCCCCCACCTCTGGAACAAGATCGCAAATACGTAAACCAACCCCAGGGCCACAAAAAAGATGGGCATTGCCAAACCGACAAACGAGATCGTTGTTACCACGTTGTCGATGGCTGAATATTGGCGCAGGGCCGAGTATATGCCGATCACCAGGGCGATCACGATGGTGATCAGTTCGGCCGGTATCATGAGCAGAAGCGTATTGGGTATCCGTTCAAAGATAATTTCTGTGGCCGACCGGCCGCGGCTGACCAGCGACGTGCCAAAATCGCCGCGAAGGACCCCTTTTCGCCGCCCCTCCGTTTCGGCGACCCCATCGCCATCCACGTCGATCATCGTCCAATCGTTGCCGACCAACCAGTAGAAGTATTGGGTATAAAGCGGCTTGTCTAACCCCAACTGGCGAGCCAGGCGTGCTCGATCCTCTGAGCGAGTAGGCTGCCGGCCGCCTAACGTTGCCAGGGGGTCTCCCATATTTTGCATTAATACAAAGAGAATGATGCTGATAATAAACAGCAGGGGAATCGCCTGGAGTAACCGTCGAATTACATAACGTCCCATAAGAAAGCCTCTCTTTTCTTTTCCCCAACGACAGAGGTAAACAGGTTGTTAAGCGTGATCACCACGCCACCTTGGAAGGAAGTGGGGGAAGGGGGCGTTCACGTTGAACGACCCTTCCCCCTAACCCCCTCCTGCTGGGAGGGGGTATATTGACTTAGCAGCAGATCAAATGAATGACCGTTTGAATAAAATTATTCGGCAATATCCCAATTAACAATATTGTAAAATGGGGTTGCCCCGGATAATTCTGTATCGGTCAGGCGGCCGCTCAGAGCCCAAATATCAGGATCGCGCCAGATGCCGAGCCAGTACACATTTTCGTACATAATGCGGCTAATTTCGTCAAATGTAGCCTGCCGTTCGGCAAAATCAACCTGCGTGGACTGCTGCTGGAACAGCGCATCCAGTTCTTCATCACAGAGCCACTGATCGTTATTGCCGTCTGGGGCTTCATCATTCGGAATTTCGCTGCATAACCAGCGGCTGGTGTTTGGATCCGGGAAGGATGGGGAGTTTGACATTTCACAGATATCAAGCTCGCCGGTGGCACACGGGCCACCTTCACCATAGCTGGCGAAAAAGACGCTGGAATCAAACCCTTGAATGTCGAGCTTGATGCCGATCTCCGCCAGCTGCTGTTGGGCAACCGCCTGGGTATCCGCCCGCACTTCGCGCGTGGTTGTGCCGTGGACGAGAACCAGCTCAACGCCGTCTTTGTCGCGAACCCCATCACCGTTGCTGTCTACCCAGCCTGCTTCATCCAGCAAAGCGTTGGCCATTTCCGGATCATACGGCCACGCTTCGAGGTCTGCAGGAGCGTAGGGAGAGTTATCCCAAAAGGTCACGGCCGGTTCGGTTAAGCCAAGCAAAAGATCCTCGTTGATCGCAAAGCGGTCAAACCCCATCGCGATCGCCTGGCGCACCTTGACATCGGAGAGAGCCGGGTGGGCATTTTCACCAAAGTGAATAAACCACCCTTCGTTGTAACCCGACGGCACGGAAGCGATATTCACGCCGGCATCCTGAAGCGTTGGCACATCGGAGTAAGAGATAAAGGTGCCAAGGTCAGCCTCACCGGTACGCAGAGCTGCGATTTGACCGGCATCATCCGGAACAAAGCGGATAAAGATTTCATCGAGGTTTGGTGTATCCCCATAATATGAGGGATTTTGCTCAAAGCGGGCAAAGCTGCCGGACTCCCATTCCGCCATGACAAAAGGACCGGCGCTGGGGACCGGGTTGCGATTCCATTCGGCCGTATCGAGCGTGCCTTCGGCGTCAAAGACCGGCCGTAGAGTATGCTCCGGCAGCACATAGGTCCACAACGTCGCGGCCCAGGGAACAAACGGGTCAGCGAAAGTGGCGATGACCGTTTGCTCATCCGGTATTTCAACCGATTCAATTAGATCGTAGGGATAGGTTGAGCCAACGGTATTGCTGGGGTTGATCGTCATCTCATAAGTAAACAGGAAATCTTCGGCGGTAATCGGTTCCCCATCAGACCACATGATGTCGTCCCGCAGATTGATGGTGATGACCCGGCCTTCATCTGAGAGACCGCCATTTTCCATGGTGGGAATTTCAGATACCAGAACCGGACGCAGGTTATTTTCGGCATCGAAGTCCCAGGCGGCCGCGTTCCAAATTTGGGTGGTTATGGTGGAGAACCACATGTTGGTGTAGATGGGGTTCAGCGAATCCCACTCCTGAGTAAAGACAAACGTAGCGACTTTTCGCTCGGCCGGCTCTACTGCGGTCTCCTCCCCCCCTGAATCCACCGCTTCTGGTCCACCTTCCCCTTCCGGGGCGGCAACTTCCCCGCCGCCGCAGGCGATTAATCCTGTGCTGATCAGGACAAAAATGGCGAATAAGACAGTCATTTGGCGCAATAGTTTTTTCATTTCAAAATCTCCTCCTTGAAATTTTTCACTATGCCTTTTATCAAAACACACCGGGTTGGGTGTGTTTTTGGAACAAACTGGTTTGCTGTAAAACCGCAAAAATTATGCGGCCGCGTTTCGCAAAGCGGCCGCAAAGTGATGACCGGCAGCCTGAATGTGATAGGCCATATTTTTGGCTGCGGCTTGAGCATCACCGTTGATTAACGCCTCCACAATCCGACGATGTTCAATCAGATCATCAGCATCCCGCTCTGGTAGAGAAGCGTTGGCCGTGACTGAATACATTCCCCACAGCATCGTGGGAAAGACCCCCCAAAGCTGGTCGAGGGTGCGGATTAAGAACGATCGCCCGCTGGCCTGGTAAATGGTGGAATGAAATTGGCGATTCAGGTCGCGATAGAGAGGTAGATCGGCCGTGGCCATGTGATTTTCCATGGTGGCCACGATTTCCTGCAGGCGAGAAATTTGAATTTTGGTCAGGCGCAAGGCAGCTGCGGCCGTGGCTCGCTCTTCCAGGACCGCTCGTTGAGCGTGCAGGTCAAGGATATCCTCGGCCGTGAGGGTGACCACGCGGGCCCCCCGATAGGGAATATGTTCGACCAATCCTTCAGCCACCAGGGTTTTGATCGCCTCGCGCACCGGCATCTGGCTAACGCCAAAACGGTCGGCAACGGCCTCTTGCCTCAGCCACTGCCCCGGCATGAAATCACCACGCTGGATCGCATGGCGCAGTTCATCCGTGATGACCGCTCGAAGTTGTTTATGTGGATAATGATGGGTCTCAGCCAACTGGCACCTTCCTCTTTCGTCCATGAACGAAATGCCCTGGCGACCGGCAATTTCCAAATAGCTCACCTCATTGTGTGGCACAAATAGCATTTATTTGGGGTAGTATGCTATGTGCCGTGGAACATGCCCTGAAAATTAGATATTAGATATAATTTTCTGGACCCAGCTTACCATTTAAAGCCGGGCACTGTCAATAACGTTTGGCAAGATTCGGTCAAAGGTGATGGGGCAAACGGAAAATTGACAAATAGCGAACAAATGTGCTATTTTGATATGGGTTTCGCTTTTCTTTTGGGTTATCTCCTACCAATCAAAAATATTTTTACATCAAATTTGTATTTAGACATTGGATAAATCATGGTTGAAGTGAAATACACGCGTCATTTGGTACGATTTTTCCCTGATCTGGCCAATCATGAGGTTCTCCAGGTAGAGGGAGAGAGAGTCAGCGATATTGTCGCCAATTTAGAGGATCAATTTCCCGGATTAGGCGGTTATCTGGTTGATGAGCACGGCCGTTTGAGGAAGCACGTCAATATTTTTGTTGATGGAGAGATGATTCACGATCGAGAATTGCTAAGCGATTCCGTCGATACGGCCGCGACGGTGCACATTTTTCAGGCGCTTTCTGGCGGATAAACAATAGATAACTACTAATGGCTAGTAGCTAATTGTCAAATAACTGAACTATTTAGCGATTAGCTATTAATTTTAGCAATTAGCTTTTTTGGGAGGAATTATGTCCAACCCCACACTTATTCTAGGCACCCGTAAGGGATTGATCATTTTAAAACACGATGGCCACCGCTGGCAGCGCAAAGTAGAGGCATTTCCTGGAGTGCCTCTGAGCTATGCGGTGCGGGATCAGCGAACCGACACAATTTGGGTGGCTGCCGATCACGGTCATTGGGGGCAAAAGCTGTACAAATCCCTCGATGAGGGAGAAACTCTAACTGAAGTACCCGGTCCCACATACCCTGAAGGGGCCACAAAGTGGGATGTATGGCAGGATCCACCGGCCGAAACACCAGCCGCGGTGACTTATATCTGGACCATTGTGCCCGGTGCGGATGATCAGCCGGAACGGCTCTATGTTGGCACTGAGCCGGGGGCCCTGTTTCAAAGCGATGATGGGGGAGAATCTTTTTATTTAAACGAAGCGTTTTGGAATCATCCGTCACGCCCCCAAAATTGGTTTGGCGGCGGCCGGGATCAAGCCGGCTCTTGTTCTATCGTCATTGATCCTCGCGACGCGGATCATCTTTATGTGGGGGTTAGCGTTGGTGGGGTTTTTGAGTCCACCGATGGTGGGAAAACGTGGGACGGCCGGAATAAGGGGTTAATTGCCGAATATTTGCCGGACCCTCATGCTGAATACGGCCATGATCCCCATTATTTGACCCTGTCTCCTTCCCATCCAGATGTATTGTGGCAGCAAAACCACTGCGGCGTATTTCGCTCTACCAACGGGGGGCGCAGCTGGGACGATATTTCGAGCCCGGAACAGGGGATCAAATTTGGCTTCCCGATCGAGGTTCATCCACAAAACCCCAATACGGCGTGGGTGATTCCGGCCAAATCAGACGATATGCGCATGGCCATTGATGGGGCGCTGTTTGTGGCGCGCACCAGCGACGGTGGGGAAACCTGGGAAGAATTGCGCACTGGTTTACCTCAGGAAAATTGTTACGATGTTGTTTTTCGCCACGCATTTCACAGCCAGGGTGATTTGCTGGCCTTTGGCAGCACAACCGGCAATTTGTACGTCTCCTCAAACGGGGGGGATCATTGGGAATTGATTTCTGGTAATTTGCCACCGATTTATTCAGTTCGCTTCGCCTAGAGCAGATGTCAGACATCAGACCACAGACGTCAGACATCAGGGGGTTGACATAAGGTGGGAGTAGGTTAAACTTTTTAAAGTGGTCTGAAGTCTGTGGTCTGAAGTCTGTGGTCTGAAGTCTGTGGTCTGAAGTCTGTGGTCTGAAGTCTGTGGTCTGAAGTCTGTGGTCTGAAGTCTGTGGTCTGAAGTCTGTGGTCTGAAGTCTGTGGTCTGAA
>JASJCR010000154.1 GCA_030065875.1 Ardenticatenaceae bacterium
ATTGGTATTGCTCGGAGAGACGGCCAGAGCGGCGATTGATTTATCAGCTGCGAAGGGGCCGCTTACCTGCTTGGTTTGCCGCTCATAACGCCAAACCTGCTGGTCAAAGGCGAAAAACAAGGTTTGGCTGTCTGGTGAGATCGCGGTGGAGAGCAGCCATTCCGGCGGCATATTTTCCTGAAATGTATCGGTCAATGGCGTGATTACAGGATCAAAAGAAGTGGTTTTTTGCTGCGAGGGATCATCCAGGTTGATCTCTGTAACCGTTCCCAGCAGCGGATTAACAGCCAGAACCACATTTCCATCTGGAGAAAGAGTCAAGGCGTAATATCTCAGGTGATCCAGGTGTTCGACGTCAGAGGGAAGGGCCAGACATAGTGCCCAACCGTCTTTTAAGTTAAGGGCATGGATAAACGCCTGGTCGCTAAGCGTATTGACATAAAGTGTGGTTAACCAGCGACCTTGCGGATCGGTGGCGGTTCCCCAGGCATAGCCGGCCATCACCTCATCGAGAAATCGTTTATCGCGAATCGGATTGGGGTCGAGTAGGTAATCCCGGGCGTCAAATAAACGGACGCGGTAATGATTTCCGTTTCCCATTTCGGGTAAATGTTCAATTAAATATACCGAATGACCCAGGTTGTCAATTCCCTCAACCTCAAACGAACCCGTCAAGGGAATCGCCTCAGATAATTCACCCGTCTCAAGATCGAGCAGCTGGATGACGGTGACCGGTTTTGCAAGATTTTTAAACTCACTGGTGGAATTGATGGTCAAAACCGCCCACTGGCCGTTGGCGGAGATCGCACTCACGTCGGCTTTGTCGTTGGCCTTAAAGCTGATGACGGGATCCGCCTGGTGGGGTTGGTATTGTTCGATCAGGGTATGCCCCTGCTGTGGATTTGCCGCCAGATAGGTTTGGCCGTTGGCAGAAAGACGGCCGGCCGGCAGCTGCCTCACAAAGCGGCCGGTGCGCTGATTAAACACGGCTGTCGGATCACCAGGCACGTTTTGCATGAGCAGTGCATCTTCAACGTACAAAATAATGTTGGGCGGATTGGTTTTGACGACGGCCGGATGAGTGTTTTCGGCCGCCTGACAGGCAAACAGAAGCAAAGCAAAAAGAAGTAAAGGAAAATAATGTTTTTTAGACATGAGGAACTCCAGATAGGTCCTGAGTTGAAAGGGCTGAGTCCTAAGTAAGGAGTTAACGTTAAGGGCTCAGGATAAATGTTTCAGCAAGCTTAATCGCTTCATCTGGCGACAGGTCACTCTCCAGACGATACGTGACGTTGTCGTTGGTCCAAATGAGGACCGGGCCATCAACAACGCGACGAAATCCTTCAATCGGTTCCATATACTGATCGTATAGATCGAGCTGGCGCGTGCCGGATACCCAATAGGCGGCCTGCCCATTGACGGAGACCGGTTCGCTGTAACTCTGCGGGCCGATTTTGGTCAGAATCATATTTTGGTCGATTACGTGCAGCAGCAGCGGCCGATCGACCCAGATCAGCGTGACCATTTGCCCTACCCCATCATGCAGATAAACGGCGGTTGGCGGGCCGAGCTCGTCGGGGATCGCCAGGGAAAAGTTTGCCTGTGCTTGCGCTTCGGCCAGGGTGGTGCGGCCGGGCAGATTTGGCAGGTTGCTCAGCGGGACGGCCGTTGCCGATGGTGTGGGGGCGGTTGTGTCGATTAAAATCGATACCGATCCGATCGAGAACCACTCCCGCAAAGTTGCTCGTACCGGTGGCACCAGGAGCAATCCCAGGACAAGCAGGATCGCGACCATTACGGCCGCCAGGCGGGGAGTCAAACGACGATGAGTGATGGATGGGGAAACCGACCTATCCGGTTGAGGTGGATATGGAAATTCACGAGCGGTTTCGGCAAGCCACTGTTCAAAGCCGTTTTGGGAATTTTCCGACAAAATCTGCCTCCAGTTCTACAAAATCGCGCTGGATAATGCCCCGCAGCTGGGTCAGGGCCCGGGAGGTCCGGGATTTGACCGTTCCTTTGGGAATTTCGAGTACGGCGGCCGCTTCCTCTTCCGTCAGGTCGAGGAAGTAGCGCAGGTAAACAATCGTTTGCCCTTTAACCGGCAGCTGCTGCACCGCCCGCCACAGCTGTTGGGCTTGTTCACGGACAATGGCCCGTTCGCTAAGCCCTGCCGCCGGTTCCGGCTGGCTCTCGCTGCGTATCAGGCGGGTCACCCTGGCCCAGGCGCGGCGCAGAGTGCGGCGGCGGTTGCGGGCCAGATTGAGGGCGATTTGCATCAGCCACGGCCGCAGCGGCCGGCTTGAATCAAATTGCTCGAGCTTGAGCCAGGCGCGCAGCAGCGCTTCCTGCTGGACATCGGCCGCTTCGGCCGGGTCGCGCAGAACGAGATACGCCAGCCGGAAAAGATCCTGCTGGAGCGGTTCAATCAGCTGCTGCCAGGCGCGGTCGTCACCGGCCCGGGCGCGATCGATTAAATCAACTGCGGTACCGATCATCTGTATAAGATACACCGATCAGCGAGATGAGGTTCCATTTTGCTAAAATTAACTCAAGTTGCTACCTTACCTTCCCGATGAATTTATTCATCGGCCAAAGGGATCGAAACCGGATTTTGAGTTTTGACAAATAAATACCGACATCTCGTCGTCATTCCCGCGAAAGCGGGAATCCATTGGATTGTCACCGATGGATCCCCGCCTACGCGGGGATGACAGGCCTGTTTGGGAGGATGGTTTATATCCGCATTCATTTGTAAATCTTCAATATCCGGTTTATTAACGCGATTTATCGCGTTTCGGTTTTCCTGGCAGTTGGATTTATTCGGCTGCGTATGAAGGTAGCAGCTCGAGTTAAAATTAAGTGATTTACAGAAACTTCTCAAAAATAAACTATCCGCAGATTACGCAGATGGCCGCAGATTTTTCTCTGTAATCTGCGAAAATCTGGGTAATCTGCGGACACCTTCTTCAGAAAACTTTTTGTAACTTACCTAATACGGGAAGAAAGTTAACAGCAGTTGATTGAGCTACGCTGATTCCTCCGTCGGGCTCGACTGCGTAAGGTCCCGAACGTTATCGATGAGAGAAAAAACGATAAAGGTTCCAAAAAGCTCAATAGACACGATGGTGGCGACCTCGAGACGGAAATAAGCTCTGTAAGTATCAGCGCTGGCAAAAATGTTTGGCTCTACTATCGTAGAAATCAAATCGAAATTCAGGGAGATGTACAGCAGCAGCAGTAATTCGGTGACCGCAATCAAAGCAACCCAATAAGATTTAGAAGGATAAAAAAATCGGGTGACAATGAAAAGTGCCGGAATAAACAGCTCCATTCCCAGGCTCAATATGTTGTCGGCCGTCGTGCTCATATAAAAGTTTTCACCCTGGAATCCAACAGAACGTATCGAATTTGCTGCGCCGATCAAAATTAGGCCAAGAGCGATCATCGAGAGAGAGATATATAAAATTGTCTCGTTTTGTTTCCAGGTGCGCCGAAAATGATCAAGGTCACCCAGCAAAAAAATCTTGAGATGTTTGGAGAAATTATTGGGTTGAGTCATTCATTTCCCTCAGGTTTTGTCTATTTAGGTGATTTGCAAAAACATATTTGTCCGCAGAGCGCAAAGCACAGATTCACAGAGGTTTGCAGCGAATTGAAGGGGCGAGAGAAAAATCTGTTGAGATCCACTTAACTTAAAAGTAAGCGAGATTTGATAAGCGTCAGTTTAAGGGAAAATTCGTTTCATCGTCAAGGTTGTTTGATTGCGTTTGACCGTTATAAAACCCAACTGTTGGTAGAGGGCAGCGGCCTGGTTTTGAGCGTTCACGCTCAGCGAGACCGCTTCAAATTGTGCAGCTGCCTTTTGGAGAAGAGCATCCATGAGCTGACGGCCGATTCCCCGGCCGCGAAATGAGGCATCCACCGCAATACTAAGCTCCGGGATATCGGCCGCGACAAAGCCATACCCGTTGGGAAGCAGGCGCAGCCAGGCTGCCCCGATACGGGCTTGGGTGGTTTCATCAAGGGCCAGCAGGCCAAGATCACCTGTGCGCCCCCAATTTTCGATGTATTGGGCCAGTTCCGGCTGGCGTATGATCTTTCGCGGTGGTGGGGCCATCCCTTCACTGACAAAGATCGCCTGGTAAAGCATCTCGGCCAGAAAATCCGAATCATCAGGTGTGATTGGGCGTAAGATGGGCATTTTGTTGCTAGCTTTGCATGAAGTGCCTGGATTTTTTCTAAAATCCAGGCACTTACCCGGCCGCGATTTGTTTGGCTTCCAGCGCAGAAATCATCTCCAGGGCCTTGTCGGCAGGAGGGACGGAGAGGATGTTGTTGTCGGCGAAGGATGCTGCGCCGGGATAGGAAGTTTGCCGGACGGCCGCGGCTGCGGCCTCCAGATCATAAGGGGTGTGTCGATAATGAAGCCCGTCTTCACTGTCAATAAGCAGCCAGGCTGCCCCGGTCTGACCGTACGGCATGCCTATGCTGCCGGCGCGCACGACGCGTGTCTTGCCGATTTGCCATTCATCCCCCTGGATGTGCACGTGACCACAGACAACCAGATCGGCCGTTGTGCCTTCAAAAATTGAGGCCAGGCGCTCCTGGCCGGTAAGGCGGGTAAAAATAGTGACATCATCATGCGGTGTCGCGTGGCAAAAAAGAATCTCACCCAGCCCCTGAACGTTAACATGCACTGTGGTCGGCCAGCTGGCAATCCAGGTTTGATGTTCGGCCGTAAGCTGATCGCCGACCCAGCGAGCCGATTCATCGCCGGCCGGCGTGATGCCACCTGGCACACCGGTTTTAAGATAGCGAATCGTTTCAGACTCCCCGTTCCCATGGAGGCATTGAGTGGGGATAGCTACGCTACGGAGCCTGTCCAAACACTCATTGGGAAGCGGACCGGCTACGATGTCGCCCCCGACCACAATGAGGTCTACATTTTCGCGTTCGATTTCTGACAATACCGCTTCCAGGGCGGGTAAATTGCCGTGTATGTCATAAAGGGCGGCGATACGCATGATTAATCCTCACTTTTTTGTTTTTTGAGAAAAGCCAGCACGGCATCATTAACCGCCGCTGGCTCCTCAACCGTTGATGTATGTCCTGCACCGGGAATAATGACCATTTCAGAATCGGCGATGCGCTCGTGCATTCGTTTTGATTTGGCCGGGACGGTTGCCACATCCTGGTCGCCCACGACGATCAGGGTGGGCGTGCTTATTTTGTCAAGATGATCGGTCACCCCCTGACGGGAGATGACGCCGGTTGTCGCTCTGGTAATGCCCAGGCGATCGTTGGCGATCAGGCGTTCCTGCCATTCCCTTTTGAGATCAGATCGGCTGGAATCGTTGAGAAATTTTTCGCCAAACATGATGGGCATCACCCGGCCGGCCACAGGGCGCAGGCCGATCCAGCGAGCGACGAAGTTGAGCAGGCGATAGCGGGGGATATTTTCCTGTGGTTCAGGCCCGGCCGATGATTCCAGCAAAATCAGCGATTTGAGCAAATCCGGCCGTCGAATGGCCAGTCGCAAACCGATAAAGCCACCCATCGATAGACCGACAAAGTGGCACGGCACGCAGTCAAGCGCTTCGATTAGAGCGGCCGCATCGCGATAGAGCGTGTCCATATCATACCCCGCCGAGGTTACCTCACTTTGCCCTTGCCCGCGGTGGTCAAAGGTGACGCAGCGATACCGATCTTTGAACGCAGCAACCTGATTGTGAAACATGTGGCCGCTCCACAGCAGACCGTGAGAAAAAACGATGGTTTCCGGGCCGCGGCCGACATCTTCATAATGGATGTTGGCGTCATTTACCTGAAGATGGGGCATATGTGTTTTCCTCAGAGAAGAAGAGAAAAAAGCAAAAGAAGAGTCAATGGATCAGAGGTTGTTTTGCCTTTGCTGGCGGGTCATAAAACCTTGAAGCGCATGCAGACGGCTGCGTGTTTCACGACGCAGGGCCCAATTTATAAGCGGTTCAAGGACAACGCTCAAAAATTTTGGGCGTGCCCGAAACAAATAGGTGTAAGTCAGTCGGGATCGACTTGGGGAAAGGGCCGCATGACGGATGGCTGCTTTAGAGAGCATGGTGTCCCACTCAAGCCGCTGATCATAATCGTGAATCAAGGCAAAAACGGCTTCACTTGGGGTTTCAATTTTAATTGAATTTTGACAGATAAACACCGACATCACGGTGTCATTCCCGCGAAAGCGGGAATCCATTGGCTTGCCACCGATGGATCCCCGCCTACGCGGGGATGACGGACCTGTTTTGGAAGACAGTTCAAATCCGCATTTTTTAGTAAATTTTCAATTGAAATTGATTCTTTGACCATGCTCTCTGCGAGATTGATCTTTCCGGTTATCCGTGATTGGCAACCGTTTTTAACTTCAGGGTGCTGCCAATCGCGTGCAGATATTGCAAAATTTCTACATAGGATCGAAAAACGCTGGTCTCATAATAAGGAATATGATATTCGGCGCAATACTCTTTGATAATTTTTTGTGCCTCCCGCAGCTTGTTTTCAGCCATTGTTGGAAATAAATGGTGCTCAATTTGATAATTAAGTCCACCATACCAATAATCGGTTATCGGATGAGCTTTGACGTTGCGGGCGGTTAAAATCTGCTGCATCATAAAATCCAGCTTCATGTGCTCTTCAACAATCAACATACCCTTGTGGTTGGGAGCAAAAACGGATGCCAGATAAAGACCAAAAAACGCCTGCTGCACGGCCAGGAATACCAGCGCTGTTCCCAAAGGCAGGGCAGCAAAGATGGCGGCAAAAAACCAAACGTAATGCACAACCATCAAAACCACTTCAGTCATCCGGTATTTTGACTTCCGGGTAATCAAAAAATCGATGCTGCTGTAAAGCAAGCTGAATGACTCAAACATGACCAGGAATGGAAACAGATACGCCTGATTTTTGACCATCCAGCGGAACAGCCCGCGTTTCTCTAACGCATCCTGCTGACAAAAAGCGATAAACGGAAAATCGATATCCGGATCAACATCATGCTCGTTGGGGTGGGCGTGGTGCTGATTGTGCTTATCCATCCACCAGCCGAAGCTCATGCCCAACATCAGCGGCCCGTGAATCAAGCCAAAGATATCAGCGGTTTTTGTTTTGCGAAAAGCTTGTCGATGCCCGACATCATGGGCGATAAATCCAAACTGCCCATAGATAAAGCCCAGAAACAAAGCGTTTAGAATTTGAATCCAGATGTTGTCTGTGGCAAACAATATTGCCATACTGGCCGCGAACATGATGAAATTCGCAATGGTTCGACGTACAACATATCCTGACTGCTTTTCCAACAACCCTTTTTCTTTTACCCGTTTTTTTAATTCCGCATAACTTGCTTTTGGGTTAATGGGGGGGAGCGCCGAAAATGCGGGCGCAATAGAGGACACATCAGAGGGGACTGTTTTGGCCATTCGAAATATGATCTCCTAAACTTGTGTGATGACTGGGGTATTATATAGCACCGTTGCTTTTCCAGCCTGGGGGATTTTACCATAACCATTACGGTTTAATTGAAGATAAGGTGCATCATAAGCAAATACTCAGAAAAATGTTATTTACCAATATTGAAAACGGCAGGATTGGCCGAAAATTAGGCCATATTTACTCCCTGTTTAACTCGTAACTCATTTTGATGTGCGGCACATCTGTGGATGCTGAGGGGTAAACCTCACCCTCTTTTTGAAACCCGGCGCGTTCATAAAGAGACACGGCCGTGAGGCGAGCGCTCAACACAATTGCCAAACCGCCTTGCTCTTTGGCTTTTTGAATCAATCGCCGAAGCAGCATTTTGCCAATACCCCGACCCTGATAGGCGGGATTAACCGCCATTTGGGAAATCTGAAAGATATCCTGGCCACGGTCAACCAAACGGCCGCAGCCGATGACGTGGCCCTCCTCAATGGCGACGAGATGAGCGGCCGCTGTCTCCTGCTCATCATCCAAGAAGGAGGGAGCAAGATCGTGGGGCGCAAAAAACAGCGCGTAGCGCAGCCGACGGGCCTCATGCCACGCCGGACTGTCGTATTGAACAAACTCGAGAGCGATTTCCATCTTGCTGATCCTCAACTCAAGTATGCAGCAATCCCGGGAAGATCACCACAAAAGCACAAAAAACACAAAATCTGGATTGAAATATTGCTCAGAGATAAATAGTTTGCTGAATAGTAAAATTTGCGTGCTAAACTTTTTGTGTCTTTTGTGTTGATGTGGTGAAAATACCTGATGAGAAATTTATAGGGGGTAACCGTGCGTAATCGGGTTCATTTATTGCTTCTGGTTGGACTTTCTGCGGCCGTTTTTCTATGGATCGGAACGGCCGCTCGGGCCAATACGGTCGCGACCGCCAGCGCCGTCACGCCCGGCGCCATTCGCGCCGATGCCACGATCAACCACATCGGCGTGCTGTGGGAGGTCAGTGGCGACAGCGATCTCGACAGTACCATGACCCTCGAATTTCGGCCGCAGGGGAGCGCGACCTGGCAGCCCGGTGCACCGGCCATGCGCGCCTATCCGACGATTCGAGTTAACGATGACCCGCTCGACTTAAATTACTGGGCGGCCAGCGCGCTTTTTCTCGAAGCGGACACGACATACGAACTGCGGCTGACCCTGAACGACCCCGACGGAGGCGGGCAAACCCAGACGGTGACCACCACCACCCGCGACTGGCCGCAGCCAAATCCCACCGGCCGTCAGCTTTACGTCGTACCCGGCAGCGGCGGGGGAGACGGCAGCCAGGGGAATCCGTTTAAAGGGCTGCAGGCGGCCGCCGATCAGGCGCAGCCGGGCGACACATATTACATCGCCTCCGGCACCTACGCGGCTTTTAACCTGGTACGGGGCGGCAGCGAAGGGCAGCCGGTCTCGTTTGTGGGACCCAATGACGGCACAGCCATCATCGATGGAGCCGGCACCGACCGGGGCGTGATTACCCTCGGTGTTTTTGATGAAACGATCGGGCACATCATTATTCAGGGGGTGACCATCCAGGACGGGGGCTGGGGGATTGATGCCCAAAATACGCAGCACATTTATATCCACCACAACACGATCCAGGACGTCGATTTTGGCATTTATAACCGGCGACAAAATGGATGGGAGCTGAATCAGGTTGTTTGTGACAACGTGATCACCGGCCGGACCGCCTGGCCCGGCAGTGGCATTCCCGGCGAACGGGGCATCGATCTGCGCGGCACTGGCCATATCGTTTGCCATAACGAGGTGCAAAATTTTGGTGACTGCATTTCGGTCCAGCCGTTTACCGGTCCCTCTTATGGCAATGACGTTTATGGAAATGATGTCAGCTACTGCGTGGATGACGGTATTGAAATTGATTACAACCAGGCCAACGTCCGCGTGTGGCGTAACCGGGTGATGAACGCCCGCATGGGGGTCAGCCTGCAGCCGATCCGCGGTGGGCCGGCTTACGTTATTCGCAACGAGCTGTTTAATTTGGAGAGCGTGCCGTTTAAGATGCACAATTACACCACCGGTTTTATTGTGGCCCACAACACGGCCGCTAAAAACGGCAACGGTCACGGCGACAACGGGTCGATGTGGCGCAACGCAATTTTCCGTAATAACCTGATCCTGGGAACCCGCTACGCCTTTGAATTTATCACCGTACCGGACGAGGGGTTTCGCGATTTTGACTACAACGGGTGGGGGACCACTCGCCCCGGATCGCAGCCGTTTTTTAAGTGGGACAACGTGCGCTACGATCGAATTAGCGATCTGCCGGCCGGGGTTGAAGATCACGGGGTAGCGGCCGCATTTGCCGATTTGACCAACGCCGCTCTACCGGCCGACTGGGATGTCGTGGCCGTGCCCGGCAGCCGCGATCTGCGGCTGGTGAACGGTTCGAACATGATCAACGCCGGGACGGAACTGGACAATCTGAACGACGGCTTTATCGTCAATGGCCTGCCCGATTTAGGTGCATTTGAATGGGGTGAGCCGCTGCCGCTGTACGGCCCCCGGGCGCTGACGGCCGATTTAAGCGGCTCGACCAAGATGGCCAGCCAGGCTGAAGCGGACCAGGGAGAAGTTGTGACCTATACCGTGACCATTCAGAACAGCGGCGTGCCGCTGACCGAAACGGTGTTTGTCTCTGATACCCTACCGGCCGAGCTGACCTACATGCCCGGCTCGATGAGTGCGTCGCTGGGCACGATCAACGATGCAAATCCGCCGCTGCTGACCTGGTCGGGCCAGCCGGGCGATGTGCCCTTGGTGACAATTACCTATGCGGCGACCGTGACCTCGGCTGACCGTAGCTGGGTGACCAACACGGCTTTGATCGATGCCGGAACGGCCGGGCAGGTGACGCCCAAGGCGGTGGTTCTCATCAATGGGCAGGCGGTTTTTTTGCCGGTTGTGCGTCGGTGAAGGTCCATTCACCCCTCCCCCAGAGTACAAAAGTTTTGAAAACTTTTGTACTCTGGGTCAGCTATCCCCACGGAGAGCCCCCACCAAGTCGGTGAAGCTTGTTTCAGCCCCCCTTTGGACCACAAGCCGCATGACTGTGAGTCAAATCCCCCTCCCGATTCGGAAGGGGGCTAGGGGGTGGGTGATCAACTAACCCCTCCCCCAGCCCCTCCCCGACGCGGGGAGGGGAGATTGTCGGCTTGGGTCACTCATCTTTAGCAATTAGCTATTGGCTATTAACAAATAGCCATTAAAACCATCTTCTTCGATCCCGTAAAATCGTCATGGCCGCATTGCGGCCGGCCGCGCCCATGATCCCCCCACCCGGATGGGTGCTGGCCCCGGTTAAATAGAGCCCCTTGACCGGCCCGCGATAGGTGCTCATCGTCAGCGCCGGCCGCAGCATAAACATCTGGTCGATCGACATCTCCAGATGCATGACATTCCCCTGTAGAAGGCCCAGCTCCCGCTCCAAATAGAGGGGGGTTTCTACCAGCTTATCGATGACGGCCGATTTGACGTTGGGGGCGTACCGCCCCAGCGTGTCGAGCATTCTTTCCCCCTCGCGCTCGGCGATCTCGTCCCAATTTTCTCCGCTGGCCAGCTCGTACGGGTAATATTGCCCCCAGATAAACAGGGTGTGCTTGCCCGGCGGAGCCAGCGACGGGTCGACGGCCGAAAAGGTCATCCCGATCAGGGCCGGTTCGGTTGACGGCCGCTTGCCCAGAAAATCGCCATATGCCCGGTCGAGATAGTCGAGCGTGGGGCAGATAAACTGCATGGCGATGTGCTCCTCTCCGATCTGGCCGCGCGGCGTGCCGGTGGCCGTGTAGTCGGGGAGCTCATCCATGGCGCAGCGGATGATCATGCCAAAACCGTTGCCGATGCGGCTGTTTTCGATCATGCGCCGCTTGGGGGCGGGCACGTCGGCCCCTTCGAGAAGTTTCAGGGTGGTGTGGATATGGGCACCGGAGGCGATCAGTTTACCGGTATACCGCTCGCTCTGGCCGGTTTGCGGATCGACAACTTCGACGCCGACCGCCCGGCCGCTTTCGGTCAGGATTTTTTGCGCCGGCCGGCTGGTTAAAATCGTGCCACCGTGCGCCTCGATCATCTTGCGCAGCGCCTGGGTGAGCATACCGGACCCCCCCTTGGGGCGCTTGAGACCGCTAACGTGGTACATCGGATGCCACAGGGCGAACGGGGCCGACAGCGGCTCGGTTGGTGGCGGACCTGACTGCGCGGCCATCCAGCCAATGACGGCCGGCAGCTCCTCCCCGTCAAAAGACTGGCGCAGCAGCTGCCCATAACCGCGAAAAATATCGGTCAGCCGCTCCCAGTTGCCGGCTCCCAACCCGCTGCGAAAACCGAGATTGCGCACCAGGCTGCCCATCGTTGGTGGATTGGTAAACGTTTCCACTGTGGCGTGAGCCAGCGGGGTCCAGGTTTTGATAAACTGGCGGTAGTTGTCGGCGTCCTGCTCGTTAATTTGGGCGATGCTTTCGCACGTTTTATCGAGATCTTTGTACATGGTGATCGAGCGGCCGTCGGGAAACGGAGTCCAGAACAGCGGATCGACGTCGAGGTATTCCAGTCCGAACTCGGTCAGCTTCAGATCGGAAATGATTGGCGTGTGGTGAATCAGAATATGGGCTGAACCACCGAGATCAAACTTAAAGCCGGGGATAATCTCTTCGGTCACAACCGCGCCCCCGACTTTGTGCCGCCGTTCAACGACGAGCACTTTGAGTCCGGCCTGGGCTAGATAGCCGGCGCAGATAAGGCCGTTGTGTCCGGCACCGATAATAATGGCGTCAAAATCCATGAGGAGAGTCCTGAGTTATAAGTGCTGAGTCCTGAGTGCTAAGTTGAAAGGTGTGGACGGCAAATGTACTTCACAATTCAGGAATTAAAAAGCCACTGCTCAAAATCAGCTTCCAGTTCTTCCAGCGTGAGGCCAAAAAATTCTGAGACAAACTCGCTGGTCAGGTCGCTTTTTAGATTTTGCAGTGAAGCTCCAATCGCAAAGGAGTTGGCAAAAAAGCGCGGCAGCTCTTCCTGAATTTCAGCTGTGGGCACGGCCGCATAGCGAGCATAAAATGCCAGCGCTTGCTCTTCCCCATACGTTTCCACCAGATAAGCGAACAGCGATCCAGAGTAAGCATATTCTAGCCCGACCCGATTGCCAAAAAAGTCGTGCCGTCCCAGTGAATCGGCCCTCGTCAGGGAAGGCAGGGAGAGAGATTCCGGGCTGGCGCTGTCGAGTAAAAGCTCGCGCAGAGCTGTTTCTTGATTGGCATAATAAACGGCCGCCCCTTCTAAAAGCCAGGGAGGCGTAAACGGTCTTGTTTGCCAGGCCAGAGCCAGATGAACCAGCTCGTGGGTAATCGTATCCTGCCGCTCTTCGGCCGTTTGGCTGCCGTCTGTCAACAGCTCTCCATTAAGATAAAAAGCGCGATTGGTAACCTCAATCGGGTCACTGTCGAGGGAATACATCGAAAAAGCCAGCCCTAAAATTCGGCCGCTTTGCCCGGTAATGGTCTGAAAGGTTTCCTGGCTATCTAAATACACCATGAGATAGCTCTCTTCCAGCGGGAGCCCGCGGTTTTGAAGCGCTTCATAAGCATTTTCCGCCTCGATCATGAGATCGGGCAGCAAATCCGCCTGATCTGCCGGGGCAAAAATGGTGAAATGGGCTGACGCTTCACTGATTTGAGGTTCAAACCAAAATGGCGTTTCTGTCCCCCTGGCCTCTGCTATTTGCCACCGGTCTTCAGATCGCTCAAAGTCGTAGGCTGCGCGAAACACAAAGGGATTGTCAGCGGCGGCAACATTCAAAACGTATCTCTGAACGACGTTTAAATCGGTGAGCTCACCATTTTCAAGAGCACTTTCTCCAATGACCGCAGAGGGGGCCAGTTCAAAGGCAGCGCTATCGATAAATGAAGGGGCCTCTTCAGCCATGTATCGCGCGGCTTCAGCGGCCAGCAGCTCATTGAGTTCGGCAAAGGTCACATCAGCTGGGCTGGGCGGGAGCGGCGGCTCTGGCGGGCCACCGGTGGCCGAGGTGATATCCGCCAAAACGAGGCCGCGGCCGTCAAACTGCAGGGTGAGGGGTACAAATGTTTCAAATCCAAAGCGAACCGCACTCATATCCTGCGGCCGGGCAAAGTGAATCTGCCCACGGCTGGCCGCGCCGGGTGCCCAGCCATCTTGCGGCTGAATATCTTCAGCCAATTCTGGACTGACCATCGTGGGCCGTGCGTAACTCTTGTCTCCGGCGATTAGCCAGCTGTTGGCGCCGCTCAAGCGCCCAAATAGGGAGAAGCCCTGCCGGCCGGTGTTGGCAAAGGCCACATCAAAAATGAGTTTGTCAGCCGTCACGCTGACCGCTTCAACCTGAAGCTCGATCGTTCGCAAATTTTCGTTAAAGCTGTAAAGATTTTGCGCCACGGGATAACGGCCCTCAGGGGCGGACACCAGCGGTTCCGGGTTGGCGGCCGGGTCTGTCAGGGCCACATTTAGTGGCTCATACTCTAGCTCAGCAGCTATATTAAAGGTAAAAGACGATGCAATTGCAGGTCTGTTAAAGGCAATGTCACCCAAAATCGCCCCGCCGGGGGGAATTCCCTGTCGATCCGGATCGGAGAGCAGCCTGATGCTTTCAGAAACATCTACTGCTTCATAGGTGGTCCCGTCTCCATCAACAATCGTTTGTCGCCTGGGGGATAAGCGGGCACCGACGAGGCTGAGCGGTTCGTCGCCAATATTGTAAAAGGCGACCGAAACCAGCAGAGTTTCTCCCATGATCTGAGCGGTGCGCACTTCCAGCACCAAATTTTCCAAAATACTGTTGCTGCTGCGGCTTTCAAGCTCCAGAAAATAAACCCCTTCGCTCAAACCGGTGCCCTCCTGTGGGGCGGCGAGTTCCTCAGGTTCAGCTGTGCTGTCTTCACTCTCTTCCTGTTCTGCCTGATTTTCAACCTCGACGGCCGCTGTTGATGGCGGCGGGGCCGGTTCGGCGGCTTCGGTTGGAGGGGGATTTTCTTCAACTGAAGCTGAGCGACAGCCGCTCAGGAGCAAGCTCCCGCCGAGCAGCAGTAAAATCAAAAATGGTATCCAACTCTTTTTAATGCTCATCTGTGCGGTAATCTTCTTTAATCTTCAGAGGCTACGAGTTTCTGAAAGGTCAAAATCCAGCCGGTTTGCCCTTCGTCTTCGCTGCCGCTCAACGAACACGGCCCGGTTGTTAATCCGCTAACCGGACCGCTGCCATCCGGCAAAACGACCGTATACGTAACCTCGGGCGACATGGCAAAATCACCGTAGCCGGCCGCTTCTCCCGATTTAAAACCGGTGATAAATTGATCTTCTCCATCCGCCCACGAGACGTCGACCGTGATGCCGGGCAGATCATCGAGAAAAGCGTCGAGGACGTTGACGGCGATGAGCGGGAGTTGATCGGCCGGCCGGCAAACTTCTTCCTGATCGAGCAAGCGATATATAGGTTCGGCCGTCGGGGCAGCCGTCACCGCCAAGGGGGGAGGGGAAGGGGATGGTGATGGGGTCGGGGTGATCAGCGGCAGCAAGGTGGGGGTGACCTGAGGCGTGGGGGTTGGTGTTGGAGTTGGGGTCGCGGTGACGGCCGTTTCACCCGGCCCAAACAACCCGATCGACGTCCCTTCAACGCCCATGGCCACGGAGAGGTTGGCCAAATTGCGTACCGCATCGGCCGGCTGTCCCTGCCGCAGATAATCTTCGAGTTGGGCTCTCAGAGTTTCGGACAAATTGGGATCTTCAAGGAGAGCCAGACGGGTTTCTGCCCGGGTCAGGTCACCATCTTTTGCATAACCCTGACTGACCATATAAATGTAATCTGTTTTGAAATCGGGTCGGAAGTCGGCCGGGGACGCGGATGTGTCTGTGGGAAAGACAAGCCAGCTCAGATAAAGGGCGACGGCCAGACCCACCACCAGGCCGATGGCGAACAGGCTGGCTATGGACAGGGCGACTTTTCGCTCCTGAAGCCGTCGGCCTGGTGGTGGGTCTGGCCGTCGCCCTTTATCTGAGCTGGCTTGTCTTTCCCACAGACACATCCGCGTCCCCGGCCGACTTCCGACCCGAT
>JASJCR010000155.1 GCA_030065875.1 Ardenticatenaceae bacterium
TAAGTAGTTTACAAAAAGAATTGTTAAAAAAAGCCACGGATTAACACGAATTTTCACAGATTTCTCTCTTTAATCTGCGAAAATCTGCGCAATCTGCGGACACTTTCTTCAGAAAACTTTTTGTAACTTACCTAAAAGTTTTCGAAACTTTTGGAATTTAAGGCGTGAGGCAGTTTCTTGTGCCCGGTATGGTCAAAAATCGGATTCAACAGGTCTTGCCTGGTCTTCAGTTATTGATAATCGGCGAGTCATTTCTGGCTGTCAACGCTTATGACCATCGATAAACTGGTCAATATGGGCCTCAAGATCAATCGGAGGGATGGGGATATCCGGGTCGGCATTGCGCAGCATCTTGTTGATGATGAGAGGGCCCAGCAGCGCCCCCACGGTGTGTAGAGGATGCTGCTCGCGCAGCTTTCCTTCAGACTGGTAGCGCGTAATTAATTTCCCAAAATTAGAGATTAAGGAGAACGGTCCGGCCAATGTCCCCTTCAGTTCCGGATAGCGCACCATTTCCGAAAAAATCTGGGGAAACAGGTCGATATCCCGGCCGGTCGACCGGTCATACAGCTCGATAATGCGCTTCAAATCGGCCGCCAGGTCCCCCGTGTAGCGAAAATTGTTTTCCTCAAACGGCCGCAGCTGGTAATTGATTGCGGCCGCCACCAGCTGCGCCTTACTCCCATACTTGCGGTATAGGGTCACTTCACTCACCCCGGCCGCTTCCGCAATCTCCTTCGTTTTTGCTCCGGCGAATCCGTGAGCCAGCAAGGCATTAATGGTCACCTCAAAGATATCTTCATCGTGGATTACTTTTGGCATGGAACCTCTTCTTTGGTGCATTTTAACCCTAACAAACCAAACCACAAATCAAATCTCTGATCATAATCATGAAATCTTTCTTTTGCAAGTCAAAACTTGCAAAAGAAAATGTTATAGTTTATTGAAAGTCATGACTTTCAATAAAAGTCGAGCAATCTATGCAACGATCCGAGGAATGCGTATGGCCAATCGATTATCAATTTTAGAACCACAATCTATAGGTGACCGTCTGAAATACCAGGCGTTTAAACAGGCGTTTGGATTCCTCCCCGACGTCATGCGCACGATGTTTGCCAAAACTCGGCTTGATATCAGCGCCTATCCCAGGACGTTGATGGCCTGGCATCGGGCCAGCCCGGTGTGGACCAAGGGAGAAACAGAGCTGTTCGCTTCCTTTGTCTCGGCCCAGAACAGCTGCAACTTCTGAATGCTTTCACACGGCGCAGTTGCGTCGCGTTATTTGGGTGAAGATGTGGTTTATGAGGCGTTTGCCGACTGGACAAAAGCTCGCGTCCGGCCGGAGGTCAAAGTCACGTTGGGCATGCTGGCCAAATTAACCCGCCGGCCGCTTGAGTTTGGGGCAGCTGACATGGTTCCTTTACTCGGACAAGGCATTCCACTAGCTGCCATCGAGCAGGCGGTGATCATTGGCGGTTTCATTTTCAACTACCAAAATCGCATGGCCGACGCTTTGGGTGCGGACATCCCCCAGGACAAAATCAAGCGGGCCGGAGCGGTGTTAAATTTGGAAGGGCGGCGGCCGTTAAAGGATCGCCTTCGTGATGGAGAAATGATCCCCCTCAAAGGGGCTATCCCCGAAGAGATTGACGCGCTAATCCGCAGCATCACCACCGGACCGGGTGATTTGGATCTGGGCTTGAGGCAGGTGATTTTTAACAACGGCCTGGCCGATTTGGGGCTGGATCGCTCAAAAGCGGCTCTGCCGGATTTGGTTGATGGTTTTGTGGCGGCGATCGGCCATAAGGCGGCCAAAATCACCGATGAGGATGTTGGGGGTCTGCTGAAGGGTGGATGGTCGGAGGCGCAAGTGTTTGAAATGACCGTCACCGCTGCGGCCGCGGCCGCTTTTGGTCGTCTAAAAATCGCCTGGGGAGCACTGTCAGATATCGTTTTATCCAGCAGCTGATGCACTTTTCTCCAATCCATATTCTTATCCGCGGAGGATCTTGAGTTTGTTTTGCGGTCATTTGAAACGATTTAGGTAGCTGATCTGCACTAAAACCGACAAACTCCCCCCCCAGGATGGGGTCAAAAATTGGACCAATCTTAGAGATTGGTCCAATTTGAAAAGTTCGATTATGAACGGTGAGTCACGCTGCAGGTAGCAGAGCTAATTAACCGGGGTAATCGTAACGTGAATTACACCCGCTTCATTGTTAAAAGGCGCATCGGTCACCGCCTGGATCACGCCGCCCTGAGCAGCACCGGTGTTGGGGCCGGCCTGGCGCGGCGCCTGGTTTGGGCCAAAGCCTGGGGTTTCATCCACTTCGGTTCCCGCATCATAAAGGGTGACGTGGTGGGTGATGCTGCCGCTGATCGGCCGGTCGTTTTCATCAAAGAGCTGCAGGCTGTTGAGGCCAAAGAACCAATCGTTTGACTGTACAAACATGTTGGCCAGCGAGAGATGATCGCCAGGGCTGGCCGTAATTTCAAAGGAATAGTTGCCGGTCGGGGCAAAGATCGGGCCAGGACCGGTTGCACCGCGTCCCACGGCCGCTGCACCGGCATTCAACCCATCCAAAGAACCTACCAGGGCGGCCGGACTGCCGTCTTCAGCCAAGACCTGCAAACCGGCTGAAGCTCGCGTGCCGGCCGCAAACAGCTCACCCGCATTTTGATGCACCAGCCAGGCGGAAGGAGCCAGAGGGGTGTTGATACCGGTGTGATTGGCCAGGTAGGCGGCCAAGGCGGCCGGATTGCCGTCTTCAGCGATCGCTTCCAACCCCAGTCCAAAATCCGCCTGTCCGTTCACAAAAAGCGGGCCGGGATCGGTGTGAACGACGCCCACACCAGGGGCAAACGGGGTCGGGGTGCTTGAGGGGCCGGAAATATTAGCAATGCGCAGGATGAAACGGCCGTTGGCGCCCGGCGTCAAAGTCACTCGAATGAGTTCCTCAACGGCCGGCAGGTCATCGGTTAAAATTTGTCGCACCCGGTTGTTGGCGTCGGCCGCGCCGTTGTTGGCCCCGGCCTGGCGTGGTGCCTGATCGGCTCCTTCACCAACCGCCTGATCCACTTCCGTACCGGCATCCCACAGCTTGACATAATCAGTTACATCGCCCGATTTTGCCTGGCCGTTGGCATAAAGTGGAATTCCGCGCTCATCCGGTCCAAAAAACCAGTCGTTTGACTGCACAAACATCGTGGCAAAATTTACATACTCCCCTTCCCCGCCGTAAAAGGTCCACTCGTAACTTTGACCCGGCAGCAGCGGCCCCGGACCATTTGCACCAGCTGGCGTATTAAACGCTCCGGAATCGGTAAACCGGTAATTGGCAACATTGTCAACGGAAACAATAAACTTCTGTGTTCCTGAGGTGGCATAGGCATTAGCCGACACCAGAAAAGCGGCCATAAGGCCAAATACGACATATAAAATTGATTTTTTCCTCATTTTCTTACTCCTGTGCAGCCCGCAAGAAGTTTCAGAGAAATAGGCGCTGGTTTAAACTCTGCAACCACTTGAAGGTCACTGTTGATGGCTGAAACAATAATCAGGAGTATGGGCCACAAACATTACCCAGCTCTTACCGCCCCCTTAAAAAATTATTACGAGATTGCCCATTTTCGAACAATTTCATTACGGTCCTGACCGTCAGGTAAGAAACCCCCTCCCATCTCCATCAGCTTATACCCTTTACCCACCACCCAACACCCAGCACCTACTACCCAACACCCAGCACCCATCATCCCGTTCCCAAATTTTGGACACGTCTTTGGACACACCCACAGGCTATGCTCCTGCCTACATACATTTTCTTTAAAGATAAGGAGTTCAAAATGACGACAAACAGCAATGGCAGCTATGCCCACAGCGAGGCCCTGGTCTCAACCGATTGGGTCGCCACACACCTCGATGACGGCCGCACGCGGCTGGTGGAGGTCAGCGTGGATACAGCCGCCTATGACAGCGGCCACGTTCCGGGCGCTATCGGATGGAGCTGGAAAAAGGACACCCAGGACACGCTGCGTCGGGATATGCCGGGGCGGGCGGCCTTTGAAGCTTTGATGAGCAGCGCCGGGATCGCCAACGACACCACGGTTGTTTTGTACGGTGATATGAACAACTGGTTTGCCGCCTACGCTTTGTGGATGCTCAAATATTACGGTCATGCAGACGTCCGCTTGATGAACGGCGGCCGCAAGAAGTGGCAGGCTGAAGGGCGAGAAATGACCACGACCGTGCCGCAGTACGCCGCTACCAACTATAAGGCACAGACCCCCGACAGCACGCTGCGTGCCCGCCGTGACGAGGTGCTGGCCCATCTCAATCACCGCGGCGGAGCCCTTGTTGATGTCCGCTCTCCGGATGAGTTCAGCGGCAAGCTGCTGGCCCCGGCTAACCTTCCACAGGAAGGGTCCCAGCGCGGGGGTCACATTCCTGGTGCAGCCAACATTCCCTGGGGTAAGGCGGTCAACGAGGACGGCACGTTTAAAACGGCCGATGAACTGCGCGCTCTGTACACCGGCTACGGGATTACATCGGATAAAGACGTGATCGCCTACTGCCGGATCGGCGAACGCTCGTCACACACCTGGTTTGTGCTCTCTTATCTGCTCGGCTACCCCAAAGTCCGCAATTACGACGGTTCATGGACCGAATACGGCAGCCTAATTGATGTCCCTATAGAGCGATAAAGCGTTAAAAAGAAAAAAAGAATGAAAGGGATTAAAATGAACAAGATAATCATGAACAACAAAAGAAAATTTTTTCTGATTTTTGCTATCTTTTCTTTGATGGTTATGATCTCCCCTGCCCTGGCTAACGGCCGGCAGACCTATCATGAAGATTATCGCCAGCGCCAGAAAAGCGTAGTTTATGGCCCTATGGGCTGCAGCGACAGCGAAATGGAGTGTACCGAGTACGGGAAAGCTACCCTTAGACGCAAAAACAACCGAGTCATCCTTAATCTGCGCACCAGTGGGCTGGAACCGAATGCAGCTTATACGGTTTGGTACGTCGTATTTAACAATCCGGAATATTGCACCGGCACCTGCGGCTCAGATGATTTAAGCAACCCCGATGTAGCCGCTTCCTTACTGTGGGGTGCAGGCCAGATTTCTGACTACAAGGGTCGGGCCCGCTTTGGCACAGAATTATACGTCGGTGGAGCACCGGGCGAGATCGTTTCCGGGCCTGGTCTGCTTGATGCGGATAAAGCGGAAATTCACGCCGTATTGCGCACTCACGGGCCGCTCATCCCGAACCAAGCTTATGCTCAGTTGACGACCCTCGGCGGCGGCTGCGAAATCAACACCTGCATCAACCAGCAGTTTGCCATTTTTCCATAGCGTTGTCCGGTCTCCCCCACGAATCTATCACAGCTAAGAAAGCCCCTCTTTTCGTATAATTTGAGAAGGGGGGTTTTTTTATTTCTTCTGAATTGGCACCATTTGGCACTTTATTCTCTCTTAATGGCACGGTGTTTATCCTTATGCTTGAGGAAGTACAGCACAACTCTAACAAACGGTTTTTGACCGGCAATCTTTCCGAAGGGCTGCGACATACCGCGACCGACGATTGAGCCGTCAATCTTTGTTTAGTGAAGCTCTGTAAATTTTTATAAATCACTTCAAAGGTTCAAATATACATGTTAAACACGCTTTTTTTACTTAACGTCGCCTTTTTGGTCATCGGTCATGAACTGGATGCCATTTATCGAAAAGAATGGCGCTTTTTTTTCGCTTCAACATCTATCAGCGATGAAACCGCCTACCGGATTTTTACGTTTCTTCATGTACCGGCGTTTGTGCTCATTATCTTGAATCTGAACAGCTTTGGCTTTCAGGTGGGGTTTGATATTTTTCTGATCGTCCATGCCGGGCTGCACTGGATGTTGCGCAATCATCCCAAAATCAACTTCAACAACTGGTTCTCGCGCCTGTGGATTTATGGTGGGGCGCTGCTTGGTGTCGTTCACCTCATTCTGATCATCTGACACGATGAGGATCGCCAAAAAAACGAGGCGATGCGGAACTTCTGCGAAAAAGAAAATCAGATGTCAGCGGCCCACTGCTGACCGAATCAGGTCCGGGTCGCTGACATCACATAAATCTCGGGAGATTTATCTGGTCCCCCCGCTTTGCCGCATTTTCTGGTAAATCACGATCAGAATCCCAACGGCCGCACAACCCAACAATCCTGCTGAAATCAGCAACAGTGGCGGAATGAACGGTTCACTTTGCGGCTCCCCAACGGTCGGGGGTGACTCGGGTAGCCCAACCGGCACATCTCCGCTTAGAGGGGATACCTCTGCAACGCTCCCTTCAGCGCTCGTTACACAGGCCGCGTTGTCCGAAGCAGCCTCAAAGCCGCTGTCGCAGTAGCAGTCGGCTCCCTCCTGATGGGCGTTCACCGGGCAGTCCAGCACATATTCAGCAGCGCTCCACCAATCCTCCAGCACGGCCGGGTCAAATGGAACCACCACCTCGGGCACACCGTCAGCGTCTGTCGAGAACATTTGACCCGGGTCCAGGTTTACGCTCCAAATCTGCCCCTCGTGAAAGTAATAGTAGGTCATCACGCCGTCGAATAAGTACGCCTTGAGACCTGTTGTTTGATCGACTTGTAAAAGATACCTGCTGTGAACGGCCGCAATCCCATAGCTCGTCTCGACAGTGGCTTCTCGATCCCCGTAAAGATCAAAGCCGCCGTATGCCCTCACCGCGTTTAATCCAATCTGTTCCAGATGCTTTTCGGGGGAACTCTCGGTACCTGGCTGAACCTTGATCCCCGGCCCCCAAACCACCGGCTGCTGCCCCAGCCCGGTCCTGTCTTCTAACTCTCTTACCGCCCCACCCACAACCCGGCGGCAGTATTCCATCAGACAAACGAGGGGATCGGCCGCTTCCTGCCCCGTGACAACCCCACCAGACTGTCCGACGTTGTCAGATGGCAAACAGCCGCTCTTTTGCTGCCAGTTGGAGACCTGATCCAGTCCGCCCAATCCCCCCATGACGTTGTTGAGCTGCGCCTGCGAAAAGTCGCTGTCGGCCAGGCTGTTGGGCAACATCATCATCAACCACGCATCGGTGCATTTACGATACTCCTCTTTGACAATCGCCAGCATCTCCTCGTCGTCTGGCCCCTCAAACACACAGCCAAAAATGTCAGCCCTGGCGTGCTCCGGTTCACAGCGGAGATATTGATTGTATGAGGCAGCGTCAGGCGAAGTGAAACTGCAGCCGCAGTCGCTGCTGTTTTGGCAGTTCTCCCCCAGTTCGATCTCGCAGCGGTTGGTTTCCCCTTGTTCTTCCGCTTCCACCGGCACACATACCCCCGTTTTCCCATCCCATTTCTCCGACGGGTCGGTGCAAAGGCAGGAACAACCACCGCCAGGTTTTTGGTAAACCTCCTGCCCCTCCCCCTGACAAAGGGTGGCACATGTGGCGCATCCCTGCTCGAAGAAAACGGCATCCGGTCCGCAGTCACAGGTACAGTTGGGCGGGGTCTCGTCGCTGGGTATCCAAAAGCCAACGGGATCCAGCGACTGGCACCAGTCTTGACAGGTTGGGCCTTCTACTGTGGGCTCCGGCTCGGGGGTCAGTGCCGCCTGGTAAGCCTGATGATGCGCCTCGGCGGCCGCGGCCGCGCACGTTTCCAGCTGCTGCAGCAGAGCCACGTTGGCCTCGTGCTCGGCTGGGTCGACGCAGGTCCTGATTTCACTCTCGAGGCGGTACCGGTCGTGAAGCAGAATCACCCCCTTTCCAAAAGAGCACTGTTCTGGTGATGGGTTGTTGCACTCAGCGCCGTCAACAATGCCAAATGTTTCGGGTACGCTGCCCACAATACTGTAGTGATCCGCCGTATTCTCCAGGATCGTTAGACCGGTAGAACAGGGATTGGAGCGACGCGCTTCTTCCCATGCAGCCACCAGCTCTCGTTCCTCTTCCATCAGGGCAGGCACCTTGTCCAGGTTGGAATCCTGAGTGAAGTTTACCTCAAAAACGGCCCGGCTTGTGGAAGCTCCCCCGGCCGTAACAACCGGCCACTCGTAGGCGCAGTGCAGCACAATGCCCATGGCAAAGCTTTGCTCCGCGTTGAGGGGCAGGTCGCCGCAAGTACACTGCTCGAGATCGAACCTGACGCCATGGGTTTGTGCCCTGGCCAGGCTGGCGACGACCAGCGTAAAAAAGAGGAAAGTCGTCACGAAGATAACAAGCAAAAATAAGCGATGGCGATTAGGTGGATCGAACGTTTTATTGGCCATTTTTCCCTCCCTTTTTTTTATAATCGAGGCCGATGTTGTTTGGCCTATCGCAGCTCCGCACCTAAATCGATAACTCACACGGGCACCCAGCTCACAATCATCGACGTGGAAATGACATTTGCTCCCTTGTGTCCTGTTTTCGCAGCCGGCCAGAAGGCCATCCGATTTTGTATGCTTCTGGTTTTCCAGAAACAGGAAACGGATGACCCAAGATTCTATGTTTGGTGATTACTGTGTCTACAGGGGCGATCTTGGCAATGTTGCGGGTGCAGATTAAGGCGCGGTTTGGGCCAAGGAGCAATCCGGCGCCCGTGGTGTCTCCCTCCCTGGTCTGCAGGCGATAGATGGCCTGCTGCGTGGAAATTGCCTGATTCCAGGCACATACAGTGCCGGCCATTTGATTTTCTCCGGCGGTTTGCCTTAGATATTAATGGATGTCCGGATCAATAATTCATTATAGCATATCTTCAGCTGCCTTTAGCCTGCTGCAATCATACAAACTGACCATGCTTCACGCCATATATGGCTCTTTCAGCAACCTGATTGGAGCTGTTTTCAAAGGTGTGATTTTTTTGCAGCCTGTTTTGCTTTGCCTTTGAAATAAATCAAATACCGGCCCATTTCTTATACGCCAGCGCCTCTTCCGGGCCGGCCACAGCTTCGAGCAAAAGAGTCGTGAAGTGAAAAATCCGGGCGCCCAACCCGGTAATGATGTGGCCATCGCGCACGGCCGAATGGGGCAGCGACGTCGCCTGCTCAAATACCGGGTGGGCATCGATTTCGGAGCAAAACTGCCGGCCGGTTAAAATACCCGCCTGGGCCAGCACGGCCGGGGCCCCACACACCGCGGCGATAATCTTCCCCGATCGATCAAACAACCGGACAAGATCTAATAGATGCTCATTACTCATGAGCTTCTCCCGCTTTGAAGAATCAACGCCAGGTAAAAACAGCGTGCTAAAGACATCCGGATTCACATCGGCCAGAGTTTTGGAAAGCGTGGTGCTGAGCCCCATCATGCCGGTGACATGTGGGGCCTCTACACCAACCGTTTCAAAGGGGACCCGATAATGATCGAAGGCCAATACGGGAATTTGGTACTCGTATTCCGTAAATCCCTCGTAGAGAATGATTAAGACCTTGTTCATCTCCGTTAACTCTCCGTGACCACTAAGGTCAGCGGCTGTTCCTCACCCTGAACGGCCGGATTGTAATAATCGTAGGCGCTGCTCGACGGGGTCTGCGCCCGCAGCGGATAGCTGGCGGTCATGCGATAGCTAAAGCTGTAGGTTTTGTCGCTCGTCAGATCGCCCAGATAAACGGTCAACTGCCGGCCGGTGGTCTCAAACTTCTCAAAGCGGGTCACCGGTCCCTCAGAGGTCTCTTCGGGGATGAGGTTCGACTGTTCGACCAGCACCGTCAAATCTTCGGTGTTGACGGCAAAGCCCGGTGGGATACCCAGATCGACAATCGCCCACTCGGCCGTGCCCTCAGCCAGCGTAACGTCCACGCTGACCGTCACCTCATCGTTAACCGCTAACTCGGTGCGGTCGTAAGCCACATCGATGTTGACCAGCTGTTCTTCCACCAAATCGGGATATTCTGGCAAAATCTCCCAGTCGAGATAATAACTGCCGGCAATCTGGTACATCAGATTCCCCTCACCTTCAACCTGAATATCAACCACGTTGTCACCCAGGTTGATGTCGTCAAACTGAATCAGCTGCACGACGTCAAAGTTTTCCGGCGTGATTTCGACGGTGCGCTGCTGGCTGCCATTCAAGGTCACCGTCACCACGGCATCGACATCTTCACTGGCCCGGCGCGCAACCTCGAGGAAGGTCTTCAGCGACAAAATCGTCGTCTGGGTCGTGTGCCAGTTCCCAAAGCTGTCTTTGTTCTGAATCAGATAATTCAGACCACCCTGGGCGATGTCCGGCCGGAAATTATTGGCCCGCACGAAGGCCAGCGTGGCCAGCGCGGTGGTCTCGATATTGCCCACGTCGCCATAGCTGCCCATCACCGTATCGAGCTCCGTGCCCCAGAAAACGGTGTCTCCCTCGACCGTGGCCATGGCTGCCAATCTTTCCAGCACCTCTTGCGTAGCCGGATGCAGGTCCTGTTGACGGGCGTTGTCAAACGCAACAAAGGCGTTGGCCACCAAAGCCAGCTGGTAGGCATCGTTTGCCCCGCTGATATTTTCGCGTAGAAATTCCACCCCGCGCTGCACCCGCCCATCTTCAGCAAAACCGGCATCGGCCAACCCCCAGATCACGTAAGCTGTGACCGGGATTTTTTCGATCTGATTGGTTAGCTGGCTCTCCCGGAAACCAGAGCTGCTGCTCCACGAGCCGTCCCCTTCCTGCTGGCTCATGATCCACTCGGCCGTGCGCGCAATCAGATCGGGATCGACGTTGTACACCTGGCTCATGTCGTGGAATTCCTGCAGCCCGTAGGCGGTCAACATCGGGTCGGGTGGCGGGTCGCCAAAGAGGCTGAAGCCGCCGCCGCGGCTGACTTCAAAAGTGGTCAATCGCTGATAACCGAGGTTGATGTACTCTTCGGCTTTAAACTGCACCTCGGGTGAAATCTGCTGCGACGTTTGCAGGTAGTCGAGCACCAGCACATTCGGATAAGTGGTGCTTGACGTCTGCTCGAAGCATCCGTAGGGCATCTGCAGCAGGCTGTCGAGCCCTTCAACCACCTGGCTGACCAGGCCGGGGTAAATCTTGACGGTCAGATTTTGCGTACCGGGCACGGCGTCCTGAGGAATGGTTACCGTTGTGTTGAGCGGATTCTCGGCCGAGAGGCGATCCGATTCGCTAAAGCGCAGCTCCTTGCCGTCGGGAAAGACCCGCAGCGGTTTCCGAATCGCATCAGACAGCTGGGAACCAATAGCGGTCACTTCAAAACCATGCGTGCCAAATTGATCGGCCGCAATGCGGAAGTAAACCACGGAAATATCGTTGCCGGCGATCTCGATCTCTTTAACCGGGTCGTCGAGCAGGGTAAACCAGCTCTCCTGCTGGACCTCCAGACGCACCGTTTGAGCCTCAGGCAGATAGTTAAACACCCCCACCGGAATGCTGACTTCATCACCCTGGGTCAGCGCTCGGGGCAGATTGAGATCGATAAAGAAATCCTGGAATACCCGCAGGCTGCCCGTGGCTGAACCCAGCTGGCCGTCCTGGGTCGAAGCCAGTGCGGTTAACCGCCAGGTGGTAATGCTGTCGGCGACGGGTATGTCGAGGTTGAGATTCCCGGCCGCGTCGGTTTGCCCTTCCGGCAGCCAGAACATCGTCTCGGGGAAGAACTGGCGCAGTCGAGGGCCTTCACCCTGCCCTGCATTTTCACCAGCAGCAGCTTGTGGCTCTGCCCCTCGTTCAAAATCAGCTTCCATCGCGGCCGTTTCTTCCACTTCCATGACCATTTCCACCACCTGAGGCTGCATCATCCCGCCGGCAAATCCGGATGCCATCACCCCTAAAGCGGAGACGCCGATCAGCGGCAGGGCGATAATGCTGGAGATAATCGCCATAAATACCTGCCGTTTGGCAAAGAAGGTGGCTGATTTCAGCAGCCAGCCCACGACCGTGCCAACCAGCAGGATAATCACGGCCGTGAACGGCGGATCAGCAAATGCCCATTCAAAAGCATAAGCTGCCAAAAATCCCAGAGCGACAATGCCGGCAAGCAGTCCAATCAACCAGCCCATCGAACCGTCCTTGCGGCGCACGGCGTAAATAATGGTTCCCAACAGGCTGAGAAGGGCCACTCCCAAAAAGGCAAGGATGACCGTGTCATCATCGATCCAGTAAAATTCAGAGAAGAGGAAGCCAAGCGCCATCAGCAGGATCACCCCGGCCACAAGCAGACCCAGGGTGATCAGCAGGCTGCGCCCCAGCACCTTTTCGCGCCAGGCGTATACCCCACTGACGAGCAGCATGATCGCCCCGAGAGCGGCCATCGCCCAAAAAGAACCGGCCGACAGCCCGCTGAAGTATTGATCCTGACGATCGTTTATGATGCTTAAATTTTCTTCACGGGAATTGGCTTCCAGGCCAAAGGCCACCGGCTGTGTCGCGGCCGCCAGATTGGCCTGCGCCGCTTCGTTCACGGCTGCGGCCAGCTCGGGCTCCTCAAAAGGAATCGGTTCATAAAAGTCTGGGACGCTGAAGCCGCGCAGCTCAAACTTGGGCTCCAGAAGCTCCGCTTCCAGCAGGAAATACAGCTTGGCGAAGCCGGGGTCCTGCTCGGCCAGGGCGAAGACCGCTTCGTCGACGATGGCCAGGCCCACGGCCGCTTCCTGTCCTGTTCCGGCCGCGTCGCTGACGTTGATGTTCATGTTGGCGGTCTCACCCGGCCGATACTCATCTTGATCGGCATCAAAGGTGATGGCCAGTTCATCGGCCTGATCGACAATTACCAGGCGGCTGTCGCGCACGACGTGACCACTGCGCTGAATCTGGTAGGCGTTGAGGGTCAGGGTGCCGTACAAATCAGGGGTTAAATCAACGGCGACGGGAGTTTGGCCACTCTCGATTTCTAGCGCGCGAGTGGAAATCGTCTGCCCGTCGCGGATGATGTCCAGATAGACGCTGCCGCTCTGCGCCGTCGTAAAGATCGTGGCTTCGAGCGTCTCCCCCACCCGATAGGCAGCCCGATCCGGCCGCAGCAAAATATATTCGTTTTCATACGTTCCTTCAAAAAAGAAATCCCGGCCGCTTTCATTGCCCTGCGCATCTCGGGCCAAAATAAACAGCTCCTGATAGCTGTCGTTTGGCGTCATCGGCACGGCGGCGATGCCGTACTGGCCGGTAGAGGCGGTTCGGGTTTGGCCATCATAGTAGGTATCGATCTGCAAATCGGCCGCGGCCGGTGAGCCGTCCGGGTAGCTGACCAGCACGTAGAGCAGGTTTTCCAAACCCGGCCGGAAGCGTCCCCCTTCCGGAATCGCTTCGATAATCAAAGGTTGTTCAGCCACGGCCAGAGAAGCGCTTTTGGTTTCGGTGCTGGCCGCCTGGTCGGTCACGCTGACGGTCAGGTAGAAGCGGCCCAGCCCCTGCTCAAATTCGCTGCCGGCAATAAACGAAGGCAGCTCAAAAGAGAAGTCAAAATTGCCTTCAGCGTCGGTTACTCCCTGCAGCTCAAACTGGGTTTGCTGCTCGAAGTCGAACGTAAAACCTTCTATATTGATTTCACTTTCGCTGACCGGTTTGCCAAAGAAATAGGTGGCGTTGAGCGATGCGTTGACCGTCTCGCCCGGCGCATAAAAATCTCGTTCTGTTTCGATGTTTAAATCAAATTTGGGGAGAGCGTAATTTTCGACGACCACCGTTTTTTCGCTGGTAGTGTTGCCGATTGTGGCTGAAATATTGAAATTCCCGGTATTGACCTCGGTCGCCAGCTGAAAATCAACGGAAGCCACGCCAAATTCACCGGTTTCGAAGGTCTCGCGAAACACCTTGTTCCCTTTGGCATCGGCCACGATGATTTCCAGCGGCTGTCCCTGAGCGGCCTGCCGGTCAAACGTACTCAGCGCCAGGGCCCGAATGTGGATGATCTGACCGGGTTGATAGAGCGGTTTGTCTGTCGTCAGCAGTATTTTGTAATCTCGCTGCAGCGTCACCGTTCGCTCAAATTCATCGCTGCCGAGCGCCGACTCCGTTTCAAAAACGAGGGTTTCGCTCCCCTCCTCATCGGGAAGCTGCACGCGGACATCGGCCGTGCCCAGCTCGTTGGTGGTCCCTTCAAAAAGCGTCTCGCCTCCGGAGGTGGCCACGCGGACCAGCGAATCTTCCAATGGAGCACCGCTGCTGCTGTCGCGAACCACGACCCGCAGGGCCGCTTCGGTACCCGGCACAAAAGTGGACTGTCCCAGCACGATGGTTTCATGCTGGCTAACCCGCTCCGGCAGCGTTGCGAAATACCAGGTTGTTCCCCCAAGGGTGATAATCAGCAGTAGACTTACAATAATCCCCAAAACCCACCAATTTTTGCGACTCATGATCTTCTCCAAATATGTGTAATCGTACCCTCATAACGGTTGACAACGAGATTTGGTTCCTGACATGATTCCATTGTACTTCATCCAGCGCAATAGGCTTTTAATCCAAGGTATCTAATTGATACCGCTCCCGGCTCAAGCTCATCAACCGATGCCCACGACGCAGCTTGGTTTCTGAAACCAGCTCAAAATCGGCTTTTTCATATACGCGTTCGGCCGCTGGATTTTTACGGTGAGGCGGTACCAGCAGCAGCGAGCAGAACGTATTCATAAACAGCCATCCCACCACCTGCTTTATTGCTTCCGTGCCCAGACCACGCCCCCAATACGGCCTCAGAAGCTTGATATCACCCATGAGGCACAAGGTCTCCGGTGGCTTTTTCCATTTGCCAAATTTGTATCCTTCGGGCAGGGGCGCAAAAAACGACTCGCCAACGGGTTTCCCATCAGGAAGCTGCAGGATGAACTGTGTGTATGCTTTCCCAAAGGCAGCCCTTTTCTCGCAATATTTTGTCCAGGCGGTCAGCGGACCATCTTTTTTTGTCCAGCCTCTTAGACCAGGGAATTCATCTGCATAACGCATCACTTCCGGTATGTGCCACAGATCAAGAAGAAACGGCAGATGTTTTTTCGCCAGTTCCAAAGAAGTAATTCGCAGCATATCAAATTGAACTCCAGGCTCCTAACCTTAACTCAAGTTGCTACCATACTTTCCTGATGAATTATGCAGGTTTACAAGATAACTGGTTAATAGATTCATTGCGTGTTTCCATCGCCCACGGCCCTCCTGTCATCCTGAGCGAAGCGAAGGATCCCGTCAATTTCCAGTGAAAGCAACCTTTTATATAAAAGAGAAGCGTTTTCATTTTCAACCATATAGGCCTGAATGCCACTTGACGAGATTCCTCGCTGTGCTGCTCATTCTGAGCAATGACAGGGGTTAGGGTACCAATTTGAGTTAACCTTATTATTTAAAACTGCCGACCTCATCTCCATCTTGGGGAATCCGAAGCTGCTCTGGGGTGATGCCAGCTTCTCTGGCAGTGCGCCTTAGCATGTCGCGGGTGATGGTGGCATGATCAAGGGCCTCCATATGGGTGGCGATTACCATCGCCAGAGGGGCGGCCCGACATACACTTACAGCCTGCTCGGCATCCATGACGATCAATTCACCATCACCCCAAACCGCGCCGCAGGGATGAATGACAATCACATCCGGATCAAATCGTGCAATCACCGCCTCAATCTCATCGTACCACACGGTATCCCCAGCCCAGTAGAGGGTCGGTTCTCCTTCCGCCTGCAGGATAAATCCCATCACCTGACCCATCATCTGAAGAATTTTAGGGCTGGTGCCGTGCCGCCCGGCCGTGCGGTGAACGGTGATCCCCTGCCACGTCACGTGATCCTGCACCGGAATCAAATGTGTGAATCCTTTCTCTTGAAGGGCCGGTTCATCAACCGGTGAGCAGAGTAGAGGTGCGTTTTTGGGCAGCAGGTCCTGAGCCGCCTGGTCAAAATGATCACCGTGCAGGTGGGAAACGATCACCAGGTCAACCCCAGCAACGACCTCCGCAGCCGGCAGGGGCAGATCGACCAGTGGATTCTTGGATTTCCC
>JASJCR010000156.1 GCA_030065875.1 Ardenticatenaceae bacterium
CGCATTTTCCCGCACCTGATCAACCGACTTAAACCCCGGAATCGGAATCGTCCGCCCGCTCCGCGCCCATATCCACGCCAGCGCCCCCTGCGCCAGCGATCGGCCGTTCGACGTCAGGATCTCCCGCAGGTCGTCAAGGGTCTTCAAGCGGTCCGCCATGCGCCCCTCACGAAAATTCCAGCGATGGCGCATGTCGTCTGCAGCGAATTGGGTATCAGCCTTAAATTTGCCCGTCAAGATACCCATCGCTAAAGGTCCGCGGTTGATGCTCGCCAATTGATGATCCTGACAGAAATCGATGCAGCCCGGGTCCTCACCCAGAACATTCAGACCGTGCTGCATGGCCACAAAGTGATCGCCCGAGGTAAACACTTCCGCCCGCTCCAAATCATCCGTGCTGAAGCCGTAATAGCGGATTTTGCCCTCCGCAACCAACTCTTCGAGCGTATCGCGGATTTCCGGCAGCCGCTCAATCGCGTAATCCCAAATGTGCAGCTGGTAGAGATCAATATAATCGGTTTGCAGGCGACGCAAACTGGCTTCACACGCCTGCCGAATATACTCTGGGTCGGCGCTTTCCCCTTCAATTTGCCTGGTCGCTTCATTCGGTATGTATCCAAACTTTGTGGCGATGATTACCTGATCCCGCCGGCCGCTGACGGCTTGCCCCAGGATCCGCTCGCTGTGTCCGCACCCGTAAGCATCGGCCGTATCAAAAAACGTTACGCCCAAATCAAGAGCTAAATGGATCGCCCGGATCGACTCCGCATCATCGACCCGACCATAACCCACCACGCTGTCACCATGATGGAATGGCCCACCGATGGCCCAACAGCCCATCCCCAGCGCGCTTACCTGGATATTGCTTTTGCCCAATCGTCTTGTGACCATCGTTACTCCTTTTTGTTGGCTTCATCCTGCTCGGTCCGGCGGGGCAGCCTTTCCCGGTACCAGGCGATCTTGTCCTCAATGCGAGCTAGATACGCCTCATATTTGGCAATTTGCACTTCGACAGCATCTCGATGTGCCTCGAGCAAATCGCACCGTTCATGCCCGGTCCCTTTCTGGTAGCAGAGGTCAACGTAACGCTTCAAATCTCGGATGGGCATGCCGCTGTCACGCATGCAGATCAAAAATTCGATCCACTGGATATCCTGCTCGCTGTAGCGACGATGACCGTTGGGCAATCGATGCACGTCTCGTATTAAGCCTTCACGCTCGTAATAGCGCAGGGCCTCAATCTTGAGGCCACTTATTTCCGCTGCCTGTTGAATGGTGTATTTCGCCATAAATCTATTTTAAAACCTGTAGTGCGCTACAGGTCAAGCTCTAATTTGGCCGTGATATGCCGCATCAGCCTCAAAAAATGAGACCCGCCGTTTCAAACCGGTCTCCTCAGATTAGCGGAAAATCGACGGCCGGGCACATGTATTGATTATGAAATCAAGGTAATTTATAATATTTATTACATCAAAAAACTGTTGCTAAAGAGTGTCATTTCAGGTGGTTGTTCAAGCGTATCGGGCAGCCTGAACAAGTTCATAGCTGTATTACATAGAAGACCGCTAACAAATTGTTGGGGGTCTTTTTGCTTTTCAGCAGTAGCAGTTCATGCTCCTGATCCGGTTGAGCCTTTGAGTAGGGAGAAAACACACAGGAGGTACCGTCATGGCAGACGAACTCGTTAGAGACTATTGGTTAAATTATAAACCAGCGACAGAAACTGTTCGCATCTGGATTAGCACGAAAAAGAGCGGGTGGCAATTGGTAAATGAACTACCAATTGAGAAAGCGGTGTTTCTGAGCGATATGCTGCGCAATGAAAAACCGGTCTTTTGGATCCCCGGGAATGTTTCCCTGCACACCCGTGGCGAGCCTGTTGGCGAAGAAGAGACCTGAGATCCCCACAAACAGGATCGTCACGATCAAATTGGAATTCAATTCGCTGCCGGCCGTGATCGGCGGCGAAATAAAGGAGAAATATAATGGGTATTGCACGACTAAACGTGTGGGTGCGGGATAAAGATCATCCCTGCAAACCCGATATGCGGTGGGTTTGGTCTGTAGACGTGTTTGTCTGCGATGGCCGGCCGCTGTATTGGTGCGGCACGAGATATTATGGCGCCCATAGAACAATCCATGGGCACGCTGAAATCAAAGTACCTCCTGGCTGCTACATCGTAAGAGCCAGAACGGGAAGCAGTGGTCATCACAACCTCTTTACACACGCGACGATGGTGGTCGTCGGTTGTGATGAAACAGCCTGCGTCAACTTGGTGCCTCCTGGTGCATGGACCTGCGGCCAGCAGTGGAATATGGCCCTGCAATTCCAGGCAGCCATTGACCATGTACCGCAAGAGTTGGCAGAAAGAGCAATTGAAGCAAACAAGGCGGTCCTGGACCATCTACCGAAGGATATGTTCCCGGCAGAGGATCGGGAAGCTTTGGAAAATATGATGAAGCAGCCGATGGCGGATGAAAAAGGCCCTGACGTTGAGGGTGATCCCTAATCGACGGCCGTAAACCGCTCGGCGATCAAAATAAACTTGAACTGCAATGCAAGATCTCCCTACTCATGAAAACCCCAATTAGTAACAATAGTCCACGAAATAGGCTCAATTTTCGTGGACGAATCTATCCCTAGAAAGTAGTTAACAAAAAGAATTGATGAAAAAGCCACGGATTAACACGGATTTTCACAGATTACAGTGAAAATCTGCGGCCATATGCGAACCTATGGTACTGCGCTCCGCGCTCTGCGGACGATTTTTCTTATAACATTTTTTGTAAATCACTGAACTGACAGATTAATTATCAAAAATTTTCTTTACTTGCGATAGGCATGAACAGGCGCTGATAAACCAATTTCTGTGAAAGAATCACCAATCCGCCCTCACCGTCAGCCAGGTAAACAGTTGTGCCATCAACAGTGACGTCGCTGGTCGTGCCTTGGGTATAGTAATGGCCCACCGCGGTAGGAGCCGCTGGATTTGATACATTTATCACCCGCAGCCCATCTTCGGCCACGGCCAGATGAGCATGTGGCCCGTCTACGTGAACAGCCAGAGCATCTATATCCCCATAGTATCCGGTCTGGCTGGGATTGGTCGGATCACTGACATCCACCACAGCAAAACCGTGTGCGCCATTGCCCACATAAGCATGCGATCCAGCAACGTGTAATGCAGAGAGCGTTTTATATGCGGGAAGGGACAAGATCGCCGAGGCTAAATATTCGTAGCTTTCCCGCTGCGGAGAGGAAGGATCAGTGACGTTTACCACTTCAAGGTAGCTGCACTCAGAATGATACCCACATCGACTGCCCGAACCGGGTGTTCCACCGGCCTCAAACACCGTGACATAGGCATAATTTCCAACAACGTCCAAACCTACCACATTTCCAGACCGGTAATTGGCCACGGCCGGTGACCCCGCCGGGTGAGCCAGATCGAAAATCTCCAACGAAAATCCTGAAACGACGTAGGCATACTGTCCAGAAACGACCAGTTTGCTGGCCGCATAGGTGGTTGGATACCAGCCTGCCGCCGAGGGATTGGTCGGATCGCTAATGTCGATTACTTTTAACCCTCCCAAGCCATCGGCCACATACGCTGTGCCCCCCATGACAACGACATCCTGCGCGTTCTGTAATGTCTGACCAAATGCAGCGACCTCGGTAGGATGAGCCGGATTCCTGATGTTGATAATACGCAATCCATATACTCCGTCGGCCACATAAGTATAATCACCAGCCAGAGCAACACAACGAGCTATGCCTGGCGTATCATAACTCCCAACAGGCATAAAAAATATTTGAGGAACCCCGTCTGCTCCAGCTCCGGCTGATTCCTGTAACATTACCGTTAAAGTCAGCAAAATCATGACTTTTGCCAGGAAGAGAATATTTTTCCGAGACATTTTTCACCTCAATTCCAACCGGCACTTCATGAACTTATTTGGTTGTAGGATCGAAAGTTTGCCTGTTATCCGGGGCGTTAATCAAAAGGACAGACTTTACAAAATGAGATTTAATTTGTTGGTTAACTGGTATTGTGGCCTCACGGCCGATTCCAAAAACCCTGTTTGGTGAACGTTCGGCCTGCAAGAAAATATGCCGGTTGGATGTAGAGCCCTCTCCCTCCCTTCGTAAGAATATTATAACAGATACCTGGGACGTTCCTCTATATTCAGGCGTCTCTCTTCCTCTCCTACTTGACGAGACGGCCGTTCCCACCCATACTACTTTCATGGCCAATCGTTTGAGCGACCGTTTGCGGCGTTTGGGTGTCAAAAAAGGAGCCCGCCACCTCCGGCCGGCACCACCCATCGATCCAAACACCATCAACAATGAGAAAAAATCGCCCCGCTCGGCCACGGCAGCCGATGTGGCGCAGCATCAACTTGCTGCGGATGGACCCGCGCAGCAAATCCACGATCTGTATCCCCAGGGCACAGAAATTCAATCACCGGTTGGGCACTGCTTCGTGGTGGAATACCGCTATCCCCTAACGACCCTGCACGGCCGCTGGCGGCTGGGGGATATGCTGGCCTTCTCCAATCACCTCCTCCCACACATTTTTGGCGATCCCGATCTTGGTCAAAGCGAATTGGAAAACACCCTTTTTGTCGATACCGAAACCACCGGCCTGTACGGGGCAGGGGTCTTTCCTTTTTTAGTGGGGGTTGGCTACTTTAGCGGCAGCGAGTTTGTGGTCAAACAGATTTTTGCCCGCGATCACGGAGAGGAAGCGGCCGTACTCGACTACACTCTCAAAATCATTGCCCGCAAAAAACATCTGGTCACTTTTAACGGCCACGCCTTTGACCTGCCCCTGCTCGATCAGCGCTTTCGCCTCAATCGCTTTGAGCCACCCCACGGTGAGCTGATGGGCCGGCCGGGTATGGACCTGTTTCGGGTCGGCCGCCGCATCTGGCATTGGGCGGTGCCATCCTGCTCGTTGATCGGTTTGGAACAGTCGGTGATGGCCATCCAGCGTCACGAACCGGATATCCCCGGATCGCTGATCCCCTGGGTGTATCGGCAGTATATTCAGGCCCAGGACGCCCGGCCGCTGCAGCCGGTTTTCTCCCACAATCGGATGGATTTGCTGTCGATGGTGACCTTGCTATCTGAGCTTCTTGTTCGCTTTGAGAAACCAAATAAAAAATATAAACCGCTCGAGCATTATGGACTGGCCCGCTTCTGGCTCAAAGAAGGGAAGGTCGAACCGGCCGAGCAGCAGCTCCGCCTGGCAGCCGAAATTTTACCGGCTGACGGGGTTTATAATCATGAAGAGGGTTTAATTTTGCGAGAGCTGGCCATCCTGCTCAAACGGCAAAAACGACGCGACGAAGCGCGGCAATATTGGGAAAGGCTGGCCCATCACGGCCGGAATATCGAAGCCCATGTAGAATTGGCCAAATGGTGCGAATGGGAGATCAAGGCATATGACGAAGCGCTCAAGTGGACGGAAGAGGCGTTAAAACTTCAGGCCAATCCCATCGTGCAGCAAGAGCTGGAACATCGGCAGGCTCGCCTGAAGCAAAAAATGAAGTAGATTTTCAAAATCACCGCGGAGATCGCTGAGGACACGGAGAAAACTCTTTGGGAAGGTTGTTCTCCGCGCTCTCTGGTTCTCTGCGGTGAATTGAAATTTCTCCTTATTTTATCGGAATTGTAACGCCATTCTATGGTGATTCATTATCCTGGCGGATATAATCAACAGATGGATATTAACTTTTTTGACAATCCTCAAGAAACCCCGCGCATGCGCGAGGATGTGCGGTTTGAAAAACTCCGTATAGAAGTATCTCCGGAAGGGAAACGCGTGGCCGTCGATGTAGCCATCACCCCTTTTATCGAACGGCCGACGATCGAACTGTATATGGCCAACGGAAACGGGGAAAAAGCCGGCCTGTTGACCATCATTGAAACGCTGGATCGGGTGATCCAGGTTGTGATACATTTACGAGATCGAGAAAAAGCCAATCCATACACCTTGCGGGCGTCCCTGTACTACTCTTCTGTGGACTCAGACATGACCCGGCAGCAGGTGGATGAATGTTCCCTTACTTTTGACGCTGAACCTGGAGAAACCAGGACAGTTACAGCCACCGCGGATTAAACAACGCTCACAATTTAGAAAGGATTCAGGTCAAGCGTGACTCAGCACGAAAACCCCTTGATAGGGAAGTATGTCGGCAAATACAAAGTAGAAGAGATACTCGGCCGCGGGGGGATGGCCGAAGTATTTCGGGCTAAACAAGAGAAGCTTGACCGCGATGTGGCCATCAAGCTGATGTATCCGTTTTTGGCGGCCGAAGAAAATTTTGTCAAGCGTTTTCAGCGTGAAGCCCGGGCGATGGCCGGCTTTGATCACCCCAACATCATCGATGTCTACGATTTTGACGTGCACCAAAATCGCTACTACATCGTCATGCAGTATATTTCCGGGGGGACGCTCAAAAATTACCTGAGTGACCTGGCTCTTAAAGGGCGCAAAATGCCGCTGGCCCAGGCGATTCAATACGTGTTGGAAATCGCCGACGCGCTGTCATACGCCCATTCATTTGGCATGATTCATCGGGACATTAAACCCGGAAATATTATGCTCAACACCCGCGGTCATGCGGTTTTGACCGATTTTGGGATCGCCAAAATGGTGACCGGTACCCGTCACACGGCTACCGGCGCGATGGTCGGCACCCCAGCCTTTATGTCCCCGGAACAGGGGATGGGCAAACCGGGTGACGAGCGCTCCGATATTTACTCCCTTGGCGTTGTTTTTTATAATCTGGTGACCGGCAAGCTCCCGTTTGATGCTGAAACGCCGATCGCCCTGGTGATGATGCACATCAGCCAGGATGTTCCCCCTCCTTCTGAAATTAACCCCCTCCTGCCGCCGGCCATTGAAAACGTCATTTTAAAAATGCTGGCCAAGGAACCTGAAGATCGATACGCTCAGGCGACCGATTTGGCCCGCGATTTATCGGCCGCGGTGATCAAAACCGGTGACGAACGGCTGATGACCGAGGTCCCGGCCGCCCTTCTTCGTGAACGACATACCCCACCGGCCGGAAAAACGTTAAAGACGTACGATCTGGAAGAAAGCGATTCGGAAACGGTCAGCCTGGTGTCTGAACCGGCCGGTCAATCAACAGAAGTTTATCAGGAAAGCGCTCAGGTCAGCGCTCCGGCCGGGGCCACGGAAATCGTCGATGATTTTGATAGCTTAATGGATTTAGCCACCGGGCCCGCACCCGCAGATCGCCCTCCAGCCACTCCCGCACCCCTTGTGCCACCCGCGGCCTCCGGTGGCGGCCGAAAAATTCCCTGGTGGGGATGGGCCCTGATCGCCCTCTTTCTTATAGGTGGCGGCGGGACTGGCGCCTATGCGATTTTTGGTGGCGGTGGCAGCGAGGTGGTCGAAGTCACCGAAACGCCGGAAAGCTTGGCTCAAGTGGTGGTTGAACCAAGCGACACGCCAGAGCCGACAGATACGGCCGAACCGACGGTGACTGCAACCATTCCGCCAACCGATACCCCGCTGCCCACCCGCACATCCACTCCGACCGCTACCCCTACCCCGACGATCGATCCGACAGCGGCGTTTCTCGATGCCTGTTCACCTGATTTTGATCTGGTCAACGCTTATACCTACAACAACCCCCGCTCCAAAGCGGCCCCGGTCAACAGCACCTTTACCTTAAATTGGATCATTCTCAACACGTCGACCTGCCCGCTGCCCGCTGGATTACAGCTGCAGTGGGTAGACGGGGAGTCGTTTGCGGCCCAGTCGCCGACCGCCCTCGATTCAGCGCCGGGGAGCAATGAAGAAACGACCGTAACGGTTGTGGATTTGCGGGCTCCCTCGTCGGCCGGAACGTATGCCACCTCATGGCAGCTGGTTGATGCTGACGAGTCTCCGGTCGGACCGGTTTTTGAAACCGAAATTCGGGTCTACGTCCCGGCTACCGCGACCCCAATTCCGGTTGTTCCTACCGTACCGCCCGCTTCCCCCACTCCGGAAGAGATTGTCGGCGAATATAAGGGTCCCGTCGGCTTTAACGTATTCTATGGCAACTGTACGTATGGGGGGTCGGAGTATCGGTGCGAAATGACCATTACCCCGTTTGGCGGCAACGGTGACGAATACACTATTTGGGTCTTTGATGCTGATCAGCCGGCCCGCTACTTTGGTGGCAACCAGCTCCACTTTATTTCAGCCCGGCGCTGCGCTCCGTGGATCCATGAAATTAAGGTGCAGGAAGAGGTTTCAGGAGAGTCATTTTCCAATAACGTCTTCTTTGACCCCACGCAGAACGCCCTGTTCCCCGGTGGCACAACCTGTCAAGAGTAAACCCGCTGCTTGAGCGGGCCTCTTTACTGGTCAAAATTTCTCACCGCAGAGAATCAAAGAGCGCCAAATCCCTCTCTATCAGAGAAATCTCCGCGTTCTCTCCTTCTCTGCGGTGAATTATTAAAGTTACAATTTTCTCACGCTTCGTTTTCTTTTTCGCGCAGCTTTTCGAGTTTGGCTCGCGTTTCCCGCCAGGTAATTTTTGATAACCCCAATTTTTCGCGGATTAACTCCTGATCCATCCCGTTTTTGAGGTCACGTAGGGCGGATACCCAGCGCAAATTCTCAAAAGAGAGGAGCCCTTTTTCTAATTCCGCCTCTTTGGCGATATCGCTCAAAATATATTCCAGATTGCGGGGAGTGCAGGTAAACAGTTCGTCATCAAGCTGGTATTGCTCGACGTATTCATCGAGCAGATCGAGCCAATCGGGGTCGATGGCGACCTTGCGCTCTTTATAGCGCATGCGCGGATTGGTGTAGCGGATAAAAATTTGAGGGTTCTTTTCATCTTCCCGGATAATATTTTCCAGGTGGATTCCCTTAATTTCTCCCTTCTTCCCCCCGGTTTGCAGGAGCAATTTGAGCAAAGCCAGCGGCCGGACATCGACTTTGCGATTTTCACCGCTGATCGTGTGCCCCTTCCGCCACGCCTCGGCCACCGCTTCCGCTTTTTCAAGTTCCGGTTCCGCCGGGATCTTGGGCAGGGGACTGCTGGCGCTGGCTTGCACCACCGCCTCGGCCGGGTTAATCAGGGTGATATCACTTTTACTCAACCAGCCAAAAAGAACCTTAATGGTGGTCACTCGTCGAGCGTACGATTTGGGACTGCAGCTGACTCCTCGTTCGTTGAGGAGCCAGTTGAGAAACTTATTTAAATCTTCTGTTCCATACTCATGGATCGGTTTATCAGGGTAGTAACCGCCAATCAGCCGCACATCGCTGGCGAAAGATTTGATGGTGTTATTGGCAAATCCTTCCTCGCGCATATGCTGCTCAAAGGCCGGCAGTATATCTAGGATGGTGCTGGAGCCACTGATAGCCGCATTGTCATTTGGTTGATTGCTCATAGCTGTCCTCCACAAATAGCTTCGTGTAGTATTTATCCCTTATATTAGGTCAAAAGTCAATAGAAAATCGCTTTTAAACGTGAAAAAATACGAAAAGACCAGTATACCGGCCGGAAAAAAAAATGGGGTAATCTTCTTTTCACCTTGATCAAATTTAACCCCATTTGATAGCTGCTGCTGCTCAGTTTTTCCCCCTGGCCAGAGGTAAACGGCATGGTAAATTCCCGTCGCTCCCGAGCGATGACCCGCCCTAAAACCGCCCCCACCGGTAAGCGGGGATCAAGTGTGCCTGTGCGATCTGAAGCGGCCTGAAACGTGTGGCCATCACACTCAATCAAGCGATGGGTAAACAGGGTTTCGGTGTTCACGAAGGTAATAATTTCACCAATATGATCGGATAGCTGCTCTTTCTCAACTGGCTCCACAACCACCGTATCCCCAATTTGCAGCAGGGGGTCCATGCTGCCGCTGATAATTTTCAGGCGCACCGACTGCCCGTTTTGAAGGGCCTGCCGGAGGAGGGGAATGGTCGCTGCCGAAAAATCGCGCATAGGGAAAGATTAAAATTTAAGGTTTGTTTTGGTACAGGTTGTGTCGGCTGATGTATTCGCGCACCCCGGCCGGAAGCAGATAGCGCGAACAGTCTCCCTGGCTTAGCTTTTCCCTCAAGGCGGTAGATGAAGCAAATATTGAGGGTCCCTCAAACAGGGTGATTTGCTGACGTATTTGCGGAAATTCTTCTTCTAGCGCAGGCCAGTTGATCGGATGACCCGGTCTCTCCAACCCGGCGATGGTGATCGACGCCAGGAGCGCTTCCGGCCGATGCCAGCTTGATAAGTCGGCAATTGAATCGCCCCCTAAAATGAGGGTTAGCGGTTGATCGGGCCACTGCTCCTTGAGCAAGGGCACCAGGTCGACGGTGTAGTGGGGCGGCGGCCGTTCGATGTCGATTGTATCCACGGCAAAGCGCTCATCGCCGATTACGGCCGCGCGGGTCATGGCCAGCCGGTGAGCGGCGGCCGTCATCGCCGTTTTGTGGGTGGGTTGCCCAACCGGGATGAACACCACCTGATCGAGCGTCAGGGCCGTCAGTGCGGTTTCGGCCAGCAGCAAATGACCGATGTGGGGCGGATCAAAGGTGCCGCCGATTAGGCCGAGGCCGCTCATTCTTTACTCACCCCACTCCAACTCTTCATTCCCGATGTGCACGGTGTCACCCACTTCGATGCCCGCATCCTGCAGGGCGGCGGTGATACCCATTTTTTCCAGGATGCGCTGAAAGCGCTGTACCGTCGCATCAAACTCCCAATACGTCATCGAGGCGATGCGCTCAATTTTGACGCCGCTGACGCGCCAGCTCCCATCAGACTGCCGCTTGATATCAAATGCTTCCTCGTTGACGGCCGGGCGGATGACCACAATTTCCTCATCCGCATCCCCTTCGAGGGGATGATCTGCGTCTTTAACCATCTGCTGCACCCGCCGAAGCATCTCCTGGACCCCTTCCCCTGTGACGGCCGAGATCGCCTGGAATTCATATCCCCTTTGTTCAATTTCTTCTTCGAGGATCGGTTCCCACGCTACCGTATCGGGTAAATCCATTTTGGTTAACACGACGAGCTGCGGTTTTTTCTCTAACCCGGCATCATAGAGTGCCAGCTCCTGATTGATGATGGCAAAATTCTCCAGCGGCTCGGCGGTGCTGCCGTCGAGTAAGTGAACCAGGACGCGCGTGCGCTCAATATGGCGCAAAAATTCATGCCCCAAACCCGAACCACCGGACGCGCCTTCAATTAAGCCGGGAATATCAGCAAAGACCAGCGCTTCTTCGTCACTAAAACGCACGACACCTAAATTTGGCGAAAGGGTGGTAAACGGATAGCTGGCAATTTTCGGTTTCGCCTTGCTGATGACCGACAAGAGGGTGGATTTTCCGGCATTCGGCAATCCAACCAGACCGACATCAGCAATCAGCTTTAATTCCAGGGTGACCCAGCTTTCCTGACCCGGCTCACCTCGTTCGGCCGTTTGCGGCACCTGGTTCACGCTGTTGGCAAAATGAACGTTCCCGCGGCCGCCCTGACCCCCCTGGAGCAGCAAAAGCTCCTGGTCCGGGCGGGTCAAATCACCCAGCAGCTCACCGGTTTCTTCCCGGCGAATAACGGTGCCGGGCGGTACTTCAAGGATGAGGTCCTGACCTCTGGCCCCGGTTTGCTTCTTGCGGCCGCCGTTTTTGCCGTTATCCGCTTCGTAATGCACGAAGCGATGAAATTTATTGAGGCTGTTGATCTTGGGGTTGACCCGAAAGATGACCGATCCGCCATTTCCCCCGTCCCCGCCATCGGGTCCACCGCGCGGGACAAACTTCTCGCGGCGAAAGCTGATCATGCCGTCGCCGCCATCGCCGCTCTTGATAAATATTTTTGCTTCGTCAAAAAACATGGATGCAAGTATATGCCATAACAATTGACAATGACCAATTTCCGATTGTCAATGTTCAATTCTCAATTAAATTTATATGGAAGATGTGTCTTTGTTAACCTGGTTGCACCCTAACCTTCCTGGTGAAGTAAGCACGTTTGAAAATTAATTTGGAGATCGAAGCATCCGATCTGGCTATCATCCTTTTTATCTGAGTTGACGGGATTCTTCGCTCCGCTCAGAATGACAGGTTGTCTGAGGACCCGGAGCGCAGCCCATCGAAGAATCTCACCCAGCTTCAGTAAATAATTAACTCAAGTTGCCACCATAACCCCTGTCATTCCGAGCGAAGCGAGGAATCTCGTCAAGCTGTGTTCAGGCCTGAATGGCTGAAAATGGAAACGCTTCTCTTCTAGATATCACTGGAAATTGACGGGATCCTTGTATGTTAAAGAGAAAGGTGGTCCAAGGGCGATTTAACCCATCGACATTTGTAGGGGCTTGGCTTGTAGGGGCTTGGCTAGCCAAGCCCTTACCCGAAGGCTTTGGTTTCATAATTTATCGGTTTGCCGAGAAACAACAATTAGCTTTAAACAAATGGCAATTAGTAATTAGCAAATATGTTTGTTTGTTAACTACAGTTCCATGATAATTCCCATCGAGCAAACTTATGACTGATAAACAAACAAACATCCTGATCACAATTTTATTGATTTTACTGCCGATTGTATCCTTTTCGGCCGGTTGGTTAACCAACGATTATGCCGAAACGGTTTGGCCGGAGCTAACCGCCGGACCGGCAGATCCGTCGGATGAATTTTTTCTCTTTTGGGAGGCCTGGGGGCACGTTGAGCGCACCTTTATAGGTGAGGTGCCAAACGGCCGCGGATTGGTTTATTCGGCCATTCGCGGGGCGTTGGGTTCTCTCAACGATCCCTACACCGTTTTTCTGGAGCCGGTGGCCCGAGAAGAAGAGCAGATCTCTCTGCGGGGAAATTTTGGTGGGATCGGCGCCTATATCGGCCGCAATGACGCCGGGGAAGTGGTCTTAACGGTGATTCCCGGAAATCCAGCTGAAGAAGCCGGCATTCAGGATGAAGATGTGCTGTTGGCCATTGATGGTCAGCCGTTAACGGCGGAAATGACCAGCGAAGAAATCGCCCAGATGGTACGAGGCGAAATCGGCACCGAAGTCGTTCTCTCCATTCGTCGGGGAGAAGATGCCGAGCCGGAAGATTTTGTGGTCACGCGTGGTCAAATCTTAATACCGTCGGTCATCGCCCGCCTTTTGCCCGAGGATGAAACGATCGGGTACATTCAGCTCACCCGTTTTAGCGGTGAGAGCGCTGAAGAAGTGAAAACCGCAACGGAAGAGCTCCTCGCAGAAGGGGTGACTAGCATAATTTTGGATATGCGCGGCAATACGGGCGGCCTGCTGGATGCGGCGATCGAAATTGCCGATCAATTTGTGACCGACGGCACCATTTTGATCCAGGAAAGCCGGGCGGATGGTGAGACTTTTTACCCGGCGACCCAAACCGCCACGGCCCCAGATACCCCGATGGTCATCTTAATTGATGGCCAGACGGCCAGCGCGGCCGAAATCGTTGCCGGTGCATTGGGGGATCTGGATCGGGCAACCTTGATCGGCCAAAAAACCTTTGGCAAAGGGTCTGTCCAGCTTATTTATGATTTGAGTGATGGTTCGTCGGTGCACATTACGGCCGCTCGATGGTACACGCCAAACCGTCTGGAAATTGATCAGCAGGGATTGCAGCCGGATATCGAGGTAGTACCCTCTGCAGAGGCAATTGCCTCAGGAAAGGATGAAATTTTACAAAATGCCGTTGAGTTTCTAACGGGGCCATGATAAGGTTAACCATCACATGAGCCATGAGACCATGTTTAAGAAAGTGTTCGGCAATAATTTTATCGGTTTAGCTGCTCGTTTTTGATTGAGTAGAGAGGTTGTTGATTCCCGCTGCCGCGAATAAGCCATTATTCTTAAATTATCGCAATCATGCCTGCTGATCACTTTAGATTTATTTTGAGAGAAACCAAATGCCTGATTTCAATGACAACAACACCAAAACTTTATTTACCCTGATTGCCGCCTTTTGTTTGCTAATTATCGTTGCCGGCGCCTCTTTCTATGCTGGAATCACTTACGCGGGGGCATTCGGCCCGGAAATTGTCGAGATTGAAGTGACCCGTGAAGTCCCGGTCGTCGTTGAAGGCGAGACAATTATCGCTGATGGTGGTGAAACAGAGGCCGAAGATGAATCATCATCTGAATCGGAAATTCAGGGGAACACCTTTGACTCTGCTGAATCTGCCGATGATGGGGATGAAGCCCCGGCCGCCGAAGAACCGAGTGAACCGCGCATCGCCATCGAAAATTTATCCGCGGATGATATCGAGCTGTTCTTTGAGGTGTGGGATATCATCGAAGAAGATTTCGACGGCGAACTCCCCACTGAAGAGGAGCTTAATTTTGCCATCATTAACGCGTCAATCGAAACTTTAAACGATGATTACACCAACTTTGTCGAGCCGGATGTGGCCAGCCGCATGCGGGAAGATATGAACGGCTCTTTTGAAGGGATTGGCGCTTTTGTGCGTGAAAACGACGAAGGGTTGGTTGAAATTGTGCGCCCGATGGACGGCCGTCCGGCCGATATTGCCGGTCTGGAAGCGGGTGACATTATCATTGAAGTGGATGGCGAAAATGTCGTGGGTCAATCTCTTGATGAGATCATTACCAAAGTTCGCGGCCCGCGCGATACGCAAGTGATCCTTGGCGTGCAGCGGGAAGGTGAAGAAGCGCTGGTTGATATTACCATTATCCGCGCTCGAATTGAGATTCCGGTTGTTGAGTCAGAGCTGCTCGACGACAATATCGGCTACATCCAGTTGACGAGCTTTAACGCGGTTGCTTCTGAACGTTTAATTGACGCGACTGATGATCTAATTGATCAGGGTGCAACCTCACTGATTCTTGATTTACGCGATAATCCGGGCGGTTTTCTCGATACAGCCGTCGAAGTGGCTGATCTGTATCTGCCAGAGTCGGTGGTTTTATATGAACGCAACAATCAGGGTCTGAACCAGACGTTCCGTGCTGACGATGGCGATCTCGGAGAGGATATTCCCCTGGTTGTCCTGGTCAATGCCGGTAGCGCCAGCGCCTCAGAATTGGTTGCCGGTGCCTTGCGCGACAACGATCGGGCGATTTTGATCGGCGAAGTCACTTTTGGTAAAGGCTCTGTGCAGCAAATTCGCAACCTGAGCAACGGCTCCGAACTGCGCGTGACGGTTGCCCGCTGGTTTACCCCCGGTGATGTCAACATCAGCGCCGCGGGGCTCACCCCAGATATCGAGGTTGAACTGCCAGAAGATGTTGCCCTGGGCAGCGAAGAAGATCCACAGCTGCAGCGAGCGATTGAATACTTACTTACTGGAGAATAGTTGGTTAATGGTGTAGTTGTATATTGGTGTAATTGTATATTAGTTATTGGTTATTTGTTATTAATTTGATCTATCGCAGTTAAATCTACAAATAAACGAATATACTCATAAACCAATACACCAATACCTAGCACCCAATACCCAACACCTAATACTCATGCGCGAAACAGGCATCAAAATTGTCGCCAGAAACCGTCGAGCCCGTCACGATTATCATTTAGGTGATCGATACGAGGCGGGGATGGTCCTGACCGGCACAGAAATTAAATCGATACGGAACAGCAAAGCCGATTTAAAGCGGGCCTATGCGCGTGTCAAAAATGGAGAGGCGTGGCTGTTTGAGCTGCATATTTCTCCCTACGAGCAGGGAAATCGGGAAAATCACGAGCCGGAACGGCCGCGTAAGCTCCTGCTCCACAAAAAAGAGATCGCTAAGCTGGTGCGTGAACTGCAGGATAAAGGGGTGACGCTCGTTCCGACTCAGCTCTATCTCAAAAACGGCCG
>JASJCR010000042.1 GCA_030065875.1 Ardenticatenaceae bacterium
CAGGAGGCAAAGGTTCAGCCGTCTCTTCGGCCGCTGTCTCGATCGGTTCTGCTGCATCTGTCGCGTCCTCACCCGCCTCTAAATCAGGCGGTTGATCTGAAACCGGCTCGGCGGCCGATTCCGGCGGCTGCTCGATCTCCGGTTCCGTGATGTGAACAGACAGGTCATTTTCACTTTGAACCATGGTTGATAAAGCGACCAGGGCAGATCGCCACCAGGCATCGCGATCTTCAATTTTTTCCCCAATCTCTTTGGGCAATTTAACTTTGACCGCCCCTTCGGCCGATTTTGCAAATTCGCTCAGCGGGGTCGATTCATACTCCCGCCACAGCTCATTTTCAAGCGCATCGGCAAAAGACATCAAATCCGCCAGAGTACATTCGCGCAGCGGTTTAAATTCGGTTTCCTGGCCGTTGGCATCATAGATTTGTATGTTGTCAGAAGGATAGAGCGTCACCGACACCTCGAAAGGAGTCGGGGCATCCGGCAGATCAACGGTAATCACCGCCTTATAGGCGGTGTGCTGCTCATTATTCATCGGTTCTCCGTAACGGTTCCGGTTGTTCCACTGGCGAAACCAGTGAGGGGATCGGGTCTGTCGGGGATTGGGTGGTTTCCCCAGGAATTAATTCAATGGTTGTGTGGCAGGCGCTTTCCAGGGTAGGCTGACCGCCTCGCATGAGGGCCACCAGTCGAATCTCATAGCGGCCGGTTGGGAGATCTGCGGTTGACCAGCGACCTACCGACCCTAAAGATTGATCCCAGCGGCGGGTCTCAATGACCTGCCAGATCGAGGCAGGCTGGTCGGCCGTATCGCCCAGGAGACGTGCTTCAAGCTGATAGCGAACCGCATCCGGCTGATCAGCTACTCCCCAAAATTGAACGGTTTCCCCAACCTGAAATGTCTGTCCTATCATGGGTTCAGATAAAAAGAGGTCGTTTGCAGGGCAAGACAACCCCTGAGCGGCATACAAAGCCGCCTGTTCGTCGGCTAATATTCCAACCAAAACACGCTCAAGATCATTATTGCGGCGAATCAAGGGAATAAAAAATAATGTCGCTATTAAGCCACTGACTAAAGTGGCGATTAATCCAGCATACAGACCGCGTCGTAGGGCCACGTCAAACATGTCACGCTCGCTGGCAACGGCCGTGGGCACATACCCATCAAATTCGCTGGCAGCATCACTGGCCATACGGTGCCACCAGCCGGCCAGGCCGGTATCGTACGCCGCGCGCCACGTCACGACCGACGTCTCGCTTTCCTGCGGCAGCTCGTAATATCCGGTAATGGGACCGATCACGCCCCGCTCAACTTCCCAGCCGAAAAAGTTGGCCTCGTCGCGCAGCGGGTCGACCACCAGCCCCACCTGCCAGGGCAGGGTAAAGGCGGTCTGCTGAACAATTTCATCATCGCCCGAGAAAAACACCCCCAAATCGGGGTGGGTATGGAACCAGCCGACAATTTTTAAATCCGGATAGTTCGCTTCTCTTTCGCGATGGGCCATCGACCAACTGTCGGCCGTCAACGTGAAGTGGACCGGTCCGTGATCGCGCGTCAATGCTGGAAGAGCAGCCACGATTTCGATGCACGGTTGGCCATCATCAATATACGAATGACCTAAAAGAAAGCCGCCAACTTCATTGCGCAAATCGCTTTTTCCGTGGCTGTCAACAATTTTTAAGGCCTCTTGATGGGCAAAAATTAGAAGCTCACCCTCTTCGGGTACACTGCCGTGTAAAATCGCTTGATCAGCCGTTTCAGGCCGGTCGCGATTGGGCAAATCGTTGAATTCTGTTGGCTCCAGGGCGATATCCATACTCATGGCACTCTACACTCGCGCATTCCTGCTAAACCCTTAACGCGATGGTTAGAAGGGTGATTGGATGCAATTTACATCTAAAGGCACACCACAAGAGAACTGTCAACTACAGATGACGAGGTTGGGGTGATCAGCAATGAATCACCCGGTAAACCTCCATTTCTTTTCGTTTTACTTTGGTAACTGTTCTGGTGCTCCGGCCGGTCTCCGACCGCGCCGGCTGGTGGCTCGGTGAGGACACCGGCCACAGCCTTTGAAGTGAGTTAACAACTTGAATAGTTACTCAGTTTTTAATCTTGAGTGGCTTGAACGACAACCGGCCGCTACAAAAAGTTAATGCCCAGGTCGTCTTCCTGCCCGGCTTCTGGTGCGCCAATCACAATGCTATCCAGGAGTTGGGACGCGCCCTTAAGCTCCCGATCATCAATCGGGAAACGCTGCCGGTTGCGCATGGCCCAGGCGGCCGCCTTGCTGTTCATGGGGTCTTTTGGCTCGTAATTTTTGTACTGAACCATATCCCCCATCGTCAGAACAAGCTCGTCCAAGGTTTTGGCCGGCCACCATGCCCCGATACACACCGCACCCGTGGTATGAATATTGGGGTGAAAAATCGGCGTTTTCCACTTCAATTGGGGTTGTTTAAGCGGATATTCCGCGTGAAGATAGATACTAACCTCGTGCATCTCCCGCAGTTGGGGTGTTCCAGAGGAAGTCACGGCTTCTACCCCACGACATAAATAGCGAATGAGGTAGCGATCTGGCGGGTGGCCGTCGGTTTTAACGACCTGAATTAAATCAGATCGCTGAGCCAGATCTTTAATTTTTTGATAATCGTTTCGCAGTCGGGTTTCACGAATATTAAATGACATCTTTTTACCTTAAAAGGCACAAAACGACGAAAACAAATTGGGCTGGATCATATCCAAAGGGCGGAGAATCTCCGCCCTCTCCCAACGACACCTCGCAGGTGACTTCTTTAGCCAGCGGTTACTTCTGGAAACAAGCTCAAAATATCGTCGGTCTTGACCCCAGCATCATTGAGGGATTGTTCTTCGCTGAGACGACGGCCGGAATCACGATGATCGAGCCGATAGGTAATCGGATTCGCGCCTTGCGTCGTCGGCAAGCCCATTTTCGTTACCAGGGCCGGGATTAAGCGGCGCATCGGTACATCATTTGGGAGTTCCACCGGCGTCTTCTTTGAACCTGTGGGATCGTAAATAATTACTTTTACTTGAGACATCGTTGAGTTACCTCCAACTTACTTACTAATTGCTATTTACTAATTGGTAATTACTAATTACTAATTATTATACGTACATTTGTTTCACGGGTTGCACCGGTGAGGCAACCTACTGAAAATCAAAAAACTTTGCCTTGTCACCGGTAATTTCCAGAAAAATCGCTTTCTCGCCATTGGCGGCTCGCAAAACGGTCATTGGGGGCTGATCGATCTCGGCCAGCGTCTTGTTCAGGAAATCTTCACTACCATCGAGACGATACGTTAATTTCATCTCTTTCTGACCGTCCCCGGTGCCTTCCAGAACGCTTTCGGTTAAATTGGCCATGCGCTTAAATAAAAATTCCTCTTGCCCGGTTGATGGATCGGTCATACTGATGACCAATTCTGTCGAAAATTCAAGAACCGTTTCATCCCCAAGGTGTTGGCGAGCGATGGCCAATAATTCCGCCAGCGTTGTCTGATCAGCGCAGCTGTCGGGGAGTTCAACAATCGGATCGAGCGGCTGGTGAATGCGATCTTCGATCACCGGGTATTCGGTTTTGTAGATGTCGTTGGTCAGCCCATTTACCAGCAGGGCCACGCCAGGTTCAACCTCCATATCGTGGATGAGTTTGAGCGCTTCCTGTGTTTGAAAAGCGGCCACAATCGAGGCGCTGGTCGGGGTGGTTGGCACCTTCCCCTGCAAAATGTTCTCGCGGGCCAACAGCGGGCATGAGTAGCGCAAGCTAATCAGCTGATAATCTCGATCGCTGAGGGTGCATTCATAATTTGCTCCCCCTTTAGCCGGCCAGAACACCCGCACGATGCCCATCAATTCCTGAATGGCACCATCGACCCACGGACGACCAACCGATTGCGCAAAGCGATCAATGGACAAGCGCGCTTCTCGATTGTCGAGGCAGCCGATGATGACATCAGCGTGGCGAAACACACCCAGGCCCAGACCGTGATTGATATCACCGTGCCATGTTTTTACCTGGACATCGGGATTTAACTCTTTGACCCGCTGGGCGGCGACATCAACTTTGCGACGGCCGCGATCTTCAGCTCGAAACAAAACAGAACGGCTGAGATTGCTGTCATCGATCGTATCAAAGTCGGCGATGATTAACCGGCCGATCCCCATCAGGGCCAAATTTTTGAGCACTTCATTTCCCAAAGCACCGGCCCCGATGACCAGAGCGGTTGCTTCACGGACAACTTCCTGTTTCCACCAGCTAATATAGCTAAAAGTGTGGTACCGATCGGTATCCGGATCGGTAATGACAATAGGTTCTTCCATATTCGGGTTTCCAATCAAATCAATTAAATCATGTTTAATGTCGTTGGCTTTACGCGGATTTAAAGATAGCGGTTGCACAGAAGAGATAAGAAATTCGTAGGTATTTTACTATCGATCCTCTTGAAACAAATCGGGAATGCCATATTTGGAACAAATGGGGCATTGATGCGGATCGTGACCCCGGGCCGGGCAATATTCCCGGCCGAAGTAAATAATCTGCAAATGCAGATCATTCCATTTTTCTTTTGGAAAAAGATGTTTTAAATCTTTTTCGGTCTGCTTCACATTCTTGCCGGTCGATAAGCCCCAGCGATAAGCCAGCCGATGAATGTGGGTATCGACCGGGAATGCCGGAACGCCAAACGCTTGAGACATCACCACCGAGGCGGTTTTATGCCCAACTCCTGGGAGTGCCTCTAGTTCTTTAAAGGTTTTTGGAACCTGACCGCCATGATTTTGCAGCAGCAAATGGGACAAATCATAGATCGCCTGTGATTTTCGGGGAGCTAACCCGCACGGCCGGATGATCTTTTTGATCTCTTCCACGGTATGCGTCACCATCTCCTGCGGCGTATCGGCCATCGCAAAAAGATCGAGGGTGACCTGATTAACCCGCACATCGGTACATTGAGCGGACAGCAAAACGGCCACCAGCAGCGTGTATGGGCCATCATGCTGCAAGGGGATGGGCGGATCAGGATAAAGGCCTTCTAAGATGGCGGCGATTTTGTCTGCTTTTTTTTGAACGTCATTCATAGCGTTATAGCCTGGCGCTGGCGCGCCGGTTAGCTAATTAGCTCGGTGCTTCGCACCTCTCAGCTAATAGCTGAAAGCTGACAGGGGCACAGCCCCGTGCTGAAGGCCACTAAGGCCATCGGCGCCGAGCCAGTCAGCTAATTCTAACCCTATCCCTAAATCAAGACACCTTTCAGACAGATCATGCTACAATTCCCCGCTGCGGAATTTAATGACTGCGCGTGTATCAATTGTGTTATGGAAGAAAATCAAAACCTGGAACCGCCACAACCATCAAAAAACCGCAGGCTCCTGCCGCTTCTTCTGCTAATAATCATATTGGCTTTAGGAGGATATTTTCGCTTTGTAGGCTTGAATTGGGATGGGTATACACACCTGCATCCGGATGAACGATTTTTAACAATCGTTACCACTCGCCTCGATTGGCCGAGCGGCCTGCTCAACTATCTGCGCACCTCAGAATCCCCGCTAAACCCCTATAACAAGGGAGAATCGTTTTACGTATACGGCAATTTCCCAATGACCGTTACTTTTTTTAGCGGTCAAATTGCGGATTCGCTGCGCACGTTGTGCCCTGAAGGAGCGGATTCAATTTGGTGTCGCTCCCCGCTTTCCAGCTACGATGGTGTTCACCTGGTCGGCCGACTGTTATCCGGTCTGGTTGATCTGGTTGCGGTTTTCTTCACCTTTTTACTCGGTCGCCGCCTGTATGGTCGCAGCGCCGGGTTGATTGCCGCCTTTTTGATGGCCACGGCCGTGATGCCGATCCAGCAATCCCATTTTTACACCATGGACAATTGGGCGGCCGCATTTTGCACCGCTGCCCTTTATGCGGCCGTCAGAGCCAGCAAGAATGCCGTGCGGCTTCGATGGTGGGCGATATTTGGGGTGATGCTCGGCCTGGCCGCCGCATCTCGAGTTAACGTGGCCCCAATCGCCCTGATGGCCGGGGTGGCCGGCATGATTTGGCTCATTCGACGGTACCAGCAAAGTGAGGCGCAGCCCCGCCACATTTTGCACTTCATGCGCCGCGGTGAAGGCAACATCGATCTCCAGTGGGTGCTGATTGGCGGCATGTTGGCCGCCATCGTCTCCATAGCAATTTTCCGGGTGGCAATGCCCTATGCCTTTAGCGATGCCCAAATCGCCCGTCAAACTTTTCTCGAAGAAACCGGGATAGAACCCAGCAGCGCCCGGGTCTTCGTTCAAAGCATCATCGGCTTTAATCCCCAATGGCTGGCCAATCTCGAAGAAATTCAGCGTTTGCAGGCCCCGGAAGCGGTTTTCCCACCGGCGCTGCAGTGGGTTGATCGGCCGGCGATCATTTTTCCATTAACCAACATGCTTCTTTACGGGTTGGGTCCCCTGGCCGGTTTGCTGGCCTGGATCGGTTTTTGCGTCGCTCTGTGGCGAATCATTCAAGCAAAACCGGAATGGTCGATGCATCTTTTACCGGTGGCCTGGGTTGGTCTCTACTTCCTATTTATTGGGACCCGCTGGGTAAAATCCATTCGGTACTTCTTGCCGATTTATCCAGCGCTGTTTATTCTGGCAGGGTGGTTCCTCGTCTTTTTGATCCAGCGCAGCGGTGTGACCCACGACCGCTGGCGCGAAATTAACTGGCGCACCCCCCGAACATGGGCCGCAACCACTTTGCTGAGCTTAACGTTAGTCACCAGCCTGCTGTGGGCCAACGCCTTTGTCGAAATTTATCGCCAGCCGATGACCCGCGTCGCCGCCAGTGACTGGATGTATGAAAATATCCCCACGGCCGCAACCCTAATCTATGAAGCAAACGGCACCACGCAGGAGCAGCAGCTGCCGCTGACAGGGGTGGAGCTCGGTCAAGGAGTTCCGGACATCCCCATCTCTTTTTCTTTGCCGGTTGATGGGGTGATTACCGGCGTGCGGTTCAACTATGTCTCTGATAGTGATGGGCAACCGGCCGATCAGGAAACGCTGCGGGCATCTGTGGGCGGCGCATTTGGAACCGGGACCTCAGTTGAGGGGGTGACGACTGTTGATTTAACATCCACCCGCACCGCTGTTGAAATTCCGTTGACACCCACCCTGATACCCAAAGAGATCAATCAGACGATCTTTTTGTCGGCCGGTGAAGGGGGCAATTTCCGGCTTGATACCTCGGTGTTGACCAGCGAACATTGGGATGACGCGCTGCCGACCCGGGTCGGCGGCCGGGATCCGTTTTCACAATATTTTCGGGGTCTGCCGGATGGACCGATGACGACCACCTTCCCGGACAACGATCCGACCAAGATCGACAATCTGGTTACCTGGCTCGATCAGGCTGATTTTGTGGTGATTACCAGTCAGCGTTCGCTTTGGTCCCTGCCTCGACTGCCGCTCACCTACCCGCTAATGATTCGCTACTACGAGGGGTTGTTTAACGGCGAGTTGGGATACGAGCTGGCCGCTGAGTTTCACGGTGACATTCGCATTGGCCCGCTGCATATCAGCGACACAACCGGCCAAATCGGCTGGGGTGAACCGCCCGATGTGGGCTGGCCCCCGCCGGGAGATTTAGCCGCGGAAGAAGCGTTTAGCGTCTATGACCATCCTCCGGTCTGGATATTCCGAAAAACGGCCGATTTTGATCCGGCCGCCGTTCGACAAATCTTTGAAGCGGTTGATCGCAGCTTTGTGGTCACCATGAATCCCCTTGAAGCCACCCAGGCGGTCAACGGGCTTCTCTTAACCCCGGAACAGGCGGTGAATCAACAAAGCGGCGGGACTTTTAGAGAAGTATTTAACCTCGATGGGATTTTGTCGAATAACGGCATTCTGGCCACGATTGTGTGGTGGCTGCTGGTGATTATTTTGGGTTGGGCAGCCTTTCCTGTTTCCTTTGTGATCTTTAGAGGATTCGCCGATCGAGGTTACGCCTTAAGTCGGATTTTAGCCGTCCTGTTTCTTTCCTGGTTTAGCTGGTTTGGTGCCAGTTTGGGATGGGCCTCTTTTAGCGGACGAACCATGTGGCTGGGTGCGGGCGTGCTGCTGCTTCTCGCTCTGGGGTTAGCCTGGAAAAATCGCCGGGAGCTGGCCGCGTTTATCTCGCAAAAATGGCGTCTTCTCCTTATATTGGAGGGGGTGGGCGTGTTTTTCTTCGCCCTGCAGCTGATGCTGCGGCTGGGCAATCCGGACGTGTGGCACGTCATCTGGGGTGGTGAAAAACCGATGGATATGTCGTACTTTTCGGCCGTCTTAAAGAGCACGACCTTCCCGCCTTATGATCCCTGGCTGGCCGGCGGCTACATTAACTACTATTACTACGGCTTTGTTTTTGCCGGGGTGCTGACCAAAATGCTCAAAATTGTACCGGCCGTGGCCTACAATTTGATTTTACCGATGCTTTACAGCTTTACCGGACTGGGGGTCTTTAGCCTGGCGTACAATTTAACCGCGGCCACGCGGGAAAAAAGCTTCCAAACCGCTGTCCGGCAGGGAATTTCACGAGCCGCTTTGATCGCCGGTTCAGCGGCCGCAGTGATGGCCGTTGTGTTGGGCAACTTGCGCCAGGTCGGGGTGATGATCACCGCCTGGGTCAGCGCCTCAAACCTGCCGGCCGATAGCTCGTGGTTTATGCGTCTGACCAGCGGCGCATGGGGCTTGCTCACCGGCACTTCGGTGGTGCGCATGTATCCAGGTGACTGGTTTTGGACCGCCTCACGCGGCATCATCGTGCCTCAAGGTGAGGTGGGGCCAATCACCGAATTCCCGTTTTTTACCTTTTTGTATGGCGATTTACACGCGCACATGATCGCCTTGCCGCTGGCGATCCTTGCCCTGGGATGGGCATTGGCCCTCGTTTTAAATTCAGATGGGCCTGAGGGGTGGGGAACGTGGCTGCTAATCTGGTTTGTTGGCGCACTTTCAATTGGGGTGCTCTACCCAACCAACTCCTGGGATTACCCGACCTACCTGGTCATCGGGCTGCTGGCTTTGATCTTTGTCAATTATCGGCGATGGGCGGCCGGGCACGATCCGTGGTTCACCACCATCGGCCGGATCGGGATCCAGGCCGCGGCACTCGGCAGCCTGAGCCTGCTGCTTTTCTGGCCGTTCTGGGCCAATTTTGGCACCGGTTACGGGTCGATTCGCCTGTGGGAAGGGAGCAAAACCGCCTTCAGCGATTATTTTTCCATCCACGGGCTCTTCTTGTTTATTTGTTTAACGTGGCTTTTTGTCGACCTAAAATCCTGGTTAGCCGATCGCACAACCGACTGGCTGGCGGAACGAGCCGGTAAAACCGCCTTAGGCGTGACCGCCAGCTTCGCCATCCTGCCGGTTATGATCTTCGGTTTTATGAACGGGTATGATGTGGTGCCGGTCGGTTTAATCATCGTTTTATTTGCCGGGCTGCTCAGCTTGCGGCGGGATATCGACCCCGCCCGATGCACAATAAATGCTCTGGTTGCTTCGGCCGTGGCCTTATCCCTCATCGTGGAAATTGTTGTCCTGGATGGGGATATCGGCCGGATGAACACGGTCTTCAAATTTTATATGCAGGTTTGGATCCTGCTCAGTATTGCCGCGGGGGTTGCTTTGGGCTGGCTGTGGATGCGGCTGGCCAAAAGCTGGTCCCTTTATCTTAAAACCGGCTGGCTAACCGTTCTGCTCCTTCTTGTTTCAGCCTCCCTGCTTTATCCGCTGCTGGCCACGCGGGCCAAATGGCTCATCCGCGAAAATCGCGAGAGCGCTCCCATCACGTTAGACGGCATGCGCTATATGCAATATGTCACGTACGGCGACCAGGGAGAAATCATCGCTCTGGACGATGATTATGAGGCGATTCGGTGGATGCAGGGCAACATTGATGGTTCTCCGATTATCGTCGAAGCGTTTAGCGGCAACCCCTATCGTTCGATCGCCACTCGGGTAGCGATGTATACCGGTTTACCAACGGTTGTAGGCTGGGATTGGCACCAGCGGCAGCAGCGGAATACCGTCCCGCCCTCGATTATCAGCAGACGCATTGAAGATGTGAATACATTGTACAGAACAACCGACCCTCAAACAGCCCTGTCGATTTTAGAAAAATACAACGTGCAGTATATTTACGCCGGTCAAATGGAAGTAGTTTACTACGGTCTGGACGGCGTTCTCAAATTTGACGACATGGTCGAACAAGGGTTATTGACTGAGGTTTATCAAAATTCTGGAGTACGAATATATCAGACCACAGACATCAGACCTCAGACAACAGATGATGGTACATCTTGACACGATTCTGTGGTCTGAAGTCTGTGGTCTGAGGTCTGATGTCAAGAAGATATGATTGACTTGGTTGAAATTGGCTATGCAATTCGCTGGTGGGCGATCTTGACCGTTATTGGGGTCGCGGCGGTGCCGTTGGGCGGCTGGCTTTTTGCTCCGCTGGCTGACCGGGGATATGCCTTTTCAAAAATGTTAGGGCTGCTGCTGAGCAGCTATATTTTTTGGCTTTTGGCCACGCTGGGCGTCCTCAGCAATTCGGTCGGGGGTATTTTGACCGGCGTTGTCACCGTTGGCGTTTTGTCGTATTGGGCGTTCCAAAAAACCGGTGGAGAAATTTGGAGCTGGATCCGGAAAAATTGGCGATACGTCATATTTGTTGAACTTCTCTTCGCTGTTCTGTTTTTTACCTGGGTATGGGTGCGCGCCCAAAATCCAGCGATCACGGCCACCGAAAAACCGATGGAGTTCGCTTTTTTGAACGCAGCCACCTTTAGCCCAACTTATCCTCCGCTCGATCCCTGGCTGTCTGAATTCGCGATCAGCTACTATTATTTTGGTTATGTGATGATCTCGGCCGTTGGGCGCCTTGCCCAGGTTGCGCCTGCCTACGGGTTTAATCTGGGGATCGCCTGGCTGGTAGCGGGCAGCGGAGTGGGGGCGTTGGGGCTGGTATATAATTTAACCGCCGCTGCCAGCAAACGTCGGGCGTTAGCCTGGGGCGGCATGGCGTCCGTCGCTTTGCCCCTCGCCGGCAACGGACAAATGCTGCTCGAAATCCTTCACGGCAGCGGGCTGGGCGGTCAGCGGTTTTGGCAGTGGCTTGATATTCGAGATATTAACGGACCGGTTGGCGAACAGATGCGCTTTTTAACGGCCGGTGGCACACCAAACGGCAGCTGGTGGTGGTGGCGGGCCTCCCGGGTCATCCACGAATATTATTTGAGCGGCCGGCCGGAAGAAGGGCTGGAGCCGATCGCCGAGTTTCCCGGCTTTAGCTTTTTGCTGGGAGATATGCACCCGCACGTTCTGGCCTTACCGTTTGCTTTTTTGTCATTGGGGGTGGCGCTGAGCTGGTATTATCGATATTCCCAGCCCGACTATAAGGTTGAGCCGGGGCTTTGGTCGTTTCTGGGCTCTTTTTGGCAGGGGGATCAGCGGCCGCTTTTTATCTTGACCGCCGTGATCATCGGGGGCTTATCCTTCTTAAACACCTGGGACGTGCTGATTCACTTATTTATCCTGGTTGGGAGCTTCACCCTGGCCGTTTGGGCCCGCCAGGGATGGTCAACCGAGCGGCTAATCGAAGCGCTGTTGTTTGGCGCTTTAATGGTTGCCGTGGTTTATCTGCTTTATCTGCCGTTTTATCTCGGCTTCAGCTCTCAAGCAGGGGCGCCATTTATTTTGCCCATGATGATGCGGCCGACCCGTCTGGCCCATTTTTGGGTGATTTTTGGGCGTTCGCTGCTGGTGCTCATCCCATTTTTAATCATTGCCGCGCGTTATTTTGCCAGGGAGCGGCATTTTTGGTCCTCGGGGATTCGCTTTGCCATCGCCTTGCCCCTGGGGCTGATGCTTTTGGCTTTTCTTTTTATTGGTGGATTGGCCGCCTCGGACAGCGGATTTGGATTTATCATGGGACCCACCAGTGACCTGGGGCTGGTGCTGCCGCAGAGGGCTCAAGGAATTGATTTTAGCTGGTCTTGGGCCGTGATGGGGGGCTTCATTCCGGTTTATTTGATCAATCGGGGTCGTTATATCGCCCTGACCCTCCTTCTTTCAGCCATTTTGGCCGGGGTCATCGCCATTTGGAACGGATATTTTGCCGGCCGTCAGACGCAAAATTTACTGGAGAATGAAGAGGGAAATGCGGATAGGCAGACGGCAGATGTCCCTCTTCCTTTTGTACTTCTGCTCGTTTTCACGGCCGTGCTTTTATCTATGGGACCCGAGTTTGTCTATTTAAAAGACAACTTTGGGCAGCGTCTCAACACAATTTTTAAATTTTACTATCAAGCGTGGATCTTGTACGGAGCGGCCGCTCTTTTTGCCCTCGATTTTATCTGGCGTAAGCTGCGTCCGGCCGGGGTTGTTTTGACCTCCCTCTATGCGATTTTACTGGCTGTGGCCCTGCTTTATCCGCTGCAGGGGGTTCGCTCTCGCGCCGTAGAGTATCGCGGCCCCAGCGACATTGAAAACAGGCGAGCCGCCACGATCGATGGCCTCGATTTCTTAAGCCGAGGGCAGTCAGCCGAGCTCGAAGCGATCACCTGGCTATTGGAAAATGCGTCTCCCGACGCGGTTATTGTTGAAGCAACCGGCAACCCCTACTCGTACTTTGCCCGCTTTTCAGCCAATACCGGCCGGCCGACAATTCTCGGATGGGCAAATCATCAGTTTCAGTGGCGCGGAACCAGCACCGACGAACCGGCCGTGCGCGGCTCACTGGTTAATGAAATCTACGATTCAACCGACTGGGAGCGAACCGCTTCCCTGCTTAACCAATTTGACGTCAGCTATATTATTGTCGGATCGCTGGAGACAACGACCTACAGCAGCACCGGGCTGGAAAAGTTCCCTCAAAATTTGTCGCCGGTCTTCGCCAACGAGGTCGTAGAAATCTATCCCTGGCAATCTACCCCTTGAATAGCCGAATTTTCCGCCCAATTTGAATGAGATTCAAACACTTTGTTGATATATTTGTAAATTCAGCAAATTTTCTATATTTAGGCCGGGCTCCTCTGTGTTATCATGCTCGTTCCCCATACTCTCCTGATTGACAACCTCATGTGTGAGGGTTATAATCACCGGCTGATCGGCGGTTTGTTTTAAATAGTAGAAGGCGCATTTCAAGGTGAATAATGATTCGCAGCCTTGCATACAAACTTTGGGGAAGGTTTAGCAACAAGATAAGCAGCAGTGATATACAGTTGTTTAGTGATGATCTGCCCAAAAATGGGGCCACAATCACAAAACGTTAACCCATTCGCTCGGTCTGAAACATTTGATTTAGCAGATCGGGCTTTTTTTTTCACCCCCACATTCTGCACAAATCGCTCAAATTTTTGGTAGGAAAAATATAAACGGATGACACAAGACGACGTCGACTTCTCAGCAGAATTAGAACAATACTTAGAACAGCACGATTATGATATGCCACAGAGTGGCGATATCAGAAAGGGCGTTATCGTAGCAGTATCCAACGAAGGGGTAATCATCGATCTCGGTTTAAAACGCGACGGGATCGTCCCTCCGTCTGATTTGGCAAAACTTTCAGAAGAAGAGCGCGCACGCTTCGAGCCGGATCAAGAAATCTCCGTGTACATTATGGAGACCAATCAAGATACGTTGAATGTATCAATCCACCGTGCGCTACTTAACGAAGATTGGATTGATGCAGAAGAGTTGATGAACCAGGGAGAGATCGTTGAGGCGGAGGTTGTCGGATACAACCGCGGCGGGGCGCTCGTTGATTATCGGCGACTGCGCGGATTTGTTCCCCTTTCACAACTTAGCGGTTTCCGGCCGGGGATGAAGGATCGCGATAAGCAGCGAATGCTGTCAAAATTACGCAATGAAACGCTGCCGCTTAAAATTATCGAGGTAGATCGCCGCCGGCGACGCCTCGTCATGTCGAACCGCGAAGCGCAGCGGGAATGGGATGAATCACGTCGCGGGGAATTGCTGGCCGAGCTTAAAGCAGGTGAGGTCGTTACCGGCCGGGTTAGCAGCCTCCGTGACTTTGGAGCCTTTGTTGAATTAGGAGGCGGATTGGAAGGTCTCGTCCACGTTTCGGAGCTTTCCTGGCATCGCATCGATCATCCCAACGAAGTGATCAGCAGCGGCGATGAAATTGAGGTTTACATTCTAAAGGTGGATGTAGACAGTCAGCGAGTCAGCCTGAGCCGCAAGCGTCTTTTACCGGATCCTTGGTCGTTTGTTGAAGAAAAATACGCGATTAACTCTTTGGTTGAAGGGAAGATCACCCGCATCGTAAATTACGGGGCGTTTGTTGAGCTCGAACCCGGAATCGAAGGGCTCCTTCACGCCTCCAAGATGATTCGCGGGTCTGACAACGCCGATCCGGAACGCGTTGTTCAGGTTGGTGAAATTCACCTGCTGCGCGTCATCAACGTCGACAGCGACCGTCAGCGCATCGGCTTGAGTTTGCGGGCGGTGACTCCTAAGGAACAAATCGAGTGGATGATGAGTCAATCGGAGAGCGAGGCTGAAGAAGCTGAAGAGTCACCGGTTGAGGAAGCACCTGTAGTGGCTGAGGAAAGCTCGGCCGTCGTCGAAGAATCTGAAGCCGCTCCGGCCGAAGAGACCACCGAGACCGTCGAAGAATCCGCCGAGGTTACTCCCGAAGTGGTTGAAGAAAGCTCAGCTACCGTCGAAGAATCTGAAGCCGCTCCGGCTGAAGAGGCTGCCGAGACCGTCGAAGAATCCGCCGAGACCGCGCCCGAAGTAGTTGAAGAAAGCTCGGCCGTCGTTGAAGAATCTGAAGCCACTCCAGCCGAAGAAGTCGCCGAGACCGTTGAAGATGCAACCGAGGCCGCGCCTGAAGTAGTTGAAGAAAGTTCGGCCCTCGTTGAAGAATCTGAAGCCACTCCGGCCGAAGAGACCGCCGAGACCGTCGAAGAATCCGCCGAGGCCGCGCCTGAAGTAGTTGAAGAAAGCTCGGCCGTCGTTGAAGAAGCTGAAGCTGTTCCGGCCGAAGAGACCGCCGAGACCGTTGAAGATGCAACCGAGGCCGCGCCTGAAGTAGTTGAAGAAAGCTCGGCCGTCATTGAAGAATCTGAAGCTGCTCCGGCCGAAGAGACCGCCGAGACCGTCGAAGATGCAGCCGCTGCTGATGAAACGACTGAGGTGGCTGAAGAAACGGTTGAAGCAGCTGAGGAAGGCGGTCAGGAAGAGGCTCAGGTCGAAGAGGATGCCGCCGATAGCGACAAAGAAGATTAAACGAATAACTTGACGAGGGTTCATAGAAGAAAGAGGACACTTTAAACCAATTCAAATATTTATGGCGAAACAAAAGAAAGAACAGGCAAGTGGAAAAGAAGAAAAAATTGAGGTTGAAGGCACCGTTGTTGAAGCCCTTCCCAATACGCAATTTCTGGTCCGACTAGACAACGATCATGAAGTATTGGCCTATTTATCCGGCCGGATGCGTCGCTACTATATTCGCATCCTGTTAGGAGATCGCGTGCGGGTCGAAATGTCACCCTACGATTTAACCCGCGGCCGGATTACCTATCGCTATCGCAAACCGGGCAAATCCGGCAGATAACCTTCAAATCGAAAAGGCACCGTTTGCGGTGCCTTTTTTATTGGGCAATGATCACAATCCAGTCGTTTTTTTGGCGTATTTCCCTAACTACTCCCCCATGGGACTCCAAAACCGCCAGAAACTCCTCGCGCTGTTGGGTTACAATGCCGCTAAATACAAACAAGCCGTTTTGACCTCTCAGGGCCAACAAATTTTCTTCGCGAATCATCGGTACAATTACAGCCGCCAAAATATTGACCAGCAGGAGATCGTATTGCTGACCACGCGCTTCCGAAACCGATCCGGTGGCAAAGTGAATCGAGTCTTTAACCTGATTCATGGCCGCATTATCGGCCGCTGAACGCACCGCTACCGGGTCGTTGTCAATCGCCACAACTGTCCCTGCCCCCAATTTTGCCGCTCCAATGGCCAACACCCCCGACCCGGTCCCCAAATCGAGCACTTTCATACCCGGTTCAAGCAAATCCTCCAACGCTTCCAGGCAAAGCTGAGTGGTTTCATGCTGACCGGTACCAAAAGCCAACCCCGGGTCCAGCCGGATGACGTGTTTTTCATCCAGAGCTGCCGGTACCGGCTCCCACTCCGGATAAATCCAAAAGTTAATGCCGATCGGGAATGGTTCGTAATAAGCTTTCCACGCTTCAGACCAATCCTTTTCTTCCATTTGGGTAAACGCCGGCGGTTTTAACCCCTGAGACAAGGCGATTTGGCGGAGTTTAGTTCGTATATCCGGGGTATCGGCCAGCTCGCTCAAATAGATCTTTAAGTAAACCTGAGGCAGCAAAGCGTCTGGATTGAGGTCATCCGGATCACCCAGCTGTTCAGTCACGACAGAGGCATTTTGACCAAACGGCCGAATCAGCTCCGAAATTTCCTCAGCGGTATCCTCATCTGTTTGAAAGATGACTTCAGTCCAAATCACGGGATTCCTTTTTAGATCTTAAAGGGGAATATGTAGGGTTTTTGACTGCCCGGTGATAACGTCCCAAACGTCACCCATGGTATCAGCCAGGGCAACCGGCCGGTCGATTCGAGCGGCTACATCAGCTGGCGTCAGATCATCGAGGGATACGGTTTGGGGATGGTCAAACATGACTCGCGGCAAAATAACAACCTCGCCAAGTTCAAGCTGCTTTAGCTGCATGATGACGTCCTCAGCCAGAAGCAGACCGGCGGCCGTGATCCCTTCACCCAAACGAAAATTAATCATCTCCCTGACGTCGATGTTGGCGCCGGTGATCCTAGAAAAATCAGCGGCAGCTTTTTGCAGGGGGCCGGCAAATAATTTCCCGGTGGCCAGAGTTAGATGGGAGAAGCGGCCGGTCTCCGCCGGATGCGTCTGCTGCCACTCTTTAATTTCATTCTGAACAACCGCCCATTCGTCTAAGAAATGACGCACCATCCCCAATCCGTTTTCGTGAAGGGCCTGACCATCATACTGATCCAGCGGCGGGACCGGACGCTCGGTTACCAAATACCACTCATCAGTGGGGTAGACAAAGCGCACGCCAAATTTTTCGAGGTACGCTGGCTGAATCCCTTCCACAAAATCCAATGTGGCCGCTGCTTCAGCTGTTGTATGGGTGCGCATGGTGTATTTGTGATGAGCGGTCAACCCCACTGGCACCACGCTGACTGAACGCACGGCCGGCCATAAAGACGCTAATTCCTCAATTGAACGTTCTAACAATGGTCCGTCATTAAACTCAGGCACGACAACAAGCTGGGTATGCACCTCGATTTGTCGCTCCGCAAGCCAGCGCAGCTGGGTCATGATGTCGGGAGCAGCGTCATTGCGCAAAAATCTCCGCCGCGTTTCGGTATCAGTGACATGAACTGAAACATAAAGGGGAGACAGCCCCATATTCTCGATTCGCCACCAGTCGTGCTCGCTCAAGTTCGTTAAAGTCACATAATGACCAAACAGGAAAGAGTAGCGGTAATCATCATCCTTGATATACAGGGTGCGGCGGAATTTTGGCGCCATTTGCAGGACAAAACAAAATTCGCACAGGTTGTTGCAGCGGCGAATATCGGTATCGAAGGTGGGATGCTCAAAAATAAGCCCTAATCCCTGACCGTAGGCCCGCTCCGCTTCAAAAAGGAGCAGTTCTTCGCCGCGGCGAATCAACAGTTCGAGTGATTCCTCGGCGCTGTAAAACTGCACGTCGATAATGTCTTCGATTTGATGGTCATTGATAGCCAGCAGCTGATCACCGGGCTGAAGGCCGATCTCGGCCGCCACGCTGTCCGGCTCAACGGCGGTAATTGCGCCATAAGTCGCCTGATCCAACTGTTCCGGATTTAATTCCTGAAATAGCGCCATAGTTACACTGCCGCCAGAGAGAGGATTCGGTCTAAAACCTCATTCGGATTTTCTTGGCTCGTATCGATGATAACGGCATCATTGGCCGGCTTAAGCGGCGAGTGCTCTCGTTCAGAATCGAAAATGTCACGTCGTTTAATATCAGCCAAAATCTCTTCATAAGAAGCGCTGATGCCCTGCTGTTGGCGATCTTGGAGGCGGCGTCGGGCCCGCTCTTCGGCCGAGGCGGTGATAAAAAGTTTGAGGGGTGCGTTGGGCAAGACCACCGTGCCGATATCCCGCCCAACCATCACCACCGCTCGATCATGAGCGATCAGCCGCTGCTGACGCACCATTTCCGCCCGAACTTCTTTGTAGCTGGAGACAAGCGAGACGTGCGCATCAACCTCAGGCGAGCGAATTTCCCAGGTCACATCTTGACCCTCAAGAAAAACCGTGTAGAGACGGCCGTCGTCAAACCCTTTTGCGGAAGCGATATCAATGGATGAAGTTTTGGCGATGTGAACGGCAGCTGCTTCATCGGCCGGATCAACCTGACGGTTTAATATGGCCAGCGTCACTGCCCGATACATACAGCCGGTGTCTAAAAACAGATAATTTAGCTTTTTGGCCAGCATCAAACCAACGGTTGATTTTCCTGATGCGGCAGGGCCATCAATCGTGATAACCTCTGTGAGAGGGTTTTCTATGAGATCCATGAGGGTATTGTACCTTGGGTGCCGCTAAAAGATAAAAGGATAAAGGACAAAGTTAACACTTAATTCCCTTCTACCTTCTCCTTTTCCCTCGTGACCTTCTGCTGTTTCTTTTTTTGGTTTTTCGTGTGCTGTACCATTGAAGCGTTTGAATTTCTTTGGGCGTCAGGTAGCGCCACTTTCCAAGGCCCAAATCGCCCAGTTTCAAAGGCCCCAACTGGATTCGAGACAGATGCAGCACGGGGTGGCCTAAAAGAGCGGCAACCCGGCGAATTTGCCGTTTGCGCCCCTCTTTCATGGTAATTTCGAGCCAGGTAAACTCTTCTGATCGCTCGATAATTTTAACCGCGGCTGAGCGAGTGCGACCATCCTCCAGGTCAACTCCTCTGCGCCAGGCTGAAATGACCTGATTGCTGGGATTGCCTTCGACTTTAACGCGATACACTTTTTCATGGCCATAACGAGGGTGGGTTAGCAGATGGGCAATCTCACCATCATTGGTCAGCAAAATAAGTCCCATGCTGTCTCGATCGAGGCGGCCAACCGGGTAAAAATGGCCGTCTAACCCGACCAGGTGACGCACGGTGGTCCGGCCGAGGTCATCTTCATCGGAAATTACCCCTTTGGGTTTGTTGACCATCACGTATACTTTTTCTTCAAATGAGGGTAGTGGCTCCCCATCCACCGTTATTTTGTCCGTACGCGGGTTCGCCTTATCGCCGAGCTTGGCCACTTTGCCATTTACGCTCACTCGGCCGGCTTTTATAATTCCTTCATTATGACGCCGGGATCCCAAGCCGGCTTTGGCCATCAATTTTTGTAATCTTTCTTCCATATTAATCGCGTTACTTATGGAGATGCAATAGAGCTATCCTCACTCAATAAAGGAGGTGGGGCAGCATCAAAGTTAACCACTTCTCCATGAGCAAATTCTTCCGGGGTGCTCAGAAAGTACCGATCCTTTTGATCGGCAGCGGTTGCTGTGAGAAGTGATGGTGGATATTCAAGTAATCGCTGATCCACCGGATATCCCATCAAATCAAGAACGGTCGGGAAAATATTAAAATGACTCGCCGGATAAGTTGTGTCCATCGGTGGCAAATCCCCTATGAGAAAGAGCGGTACGACAGCTTCTATGCGGCTGCTTCCACAATGAGCCCACCACCCTTCAACCTGACCTAAAGTTTGACCATGATCAGAAGTATACACGATCGTCGTGTTTTCTAAAGCGGTATTTTCCTCTAAAAGGGTCTTGAAAAACGTATCAACATTAAAGAGAAGAGCGTTGTCGTATGTGTTGATTAACTCTGGCCCTCCTTCATACCGTTCGCTGACCACCGTTGGGGTCCATACGGCTGCCTCTTCCGGATACATTTTGTAGTAAGGGAAATGAACCCCCAACTTGTTGATTAAGATGAAATTTCCGGTTGAATCTTTCACGGTTTGGCGCATTACTTTTGCAGCGGCAAAATCAACTTCTTCGTCATGACCTAACGATAATGGTGTAATCCGCTCATCGATTAAGAGCACATCTTGATCTTGTAATCCATTCCAAATCGATGATGATTGGGCATCTAAGTACCATGTTTTATATCCCATCGCTTCCGCATAATGAAATATGGTCGGGTTTTGAAAAACAAGCTCATCGGTATCTGGAAGAGCAGGCAGCCCATTTACGATGGCGGCATTTGAAGCGAGGCTGCACGTAGCGGCCGAAACTGCAATCCCCCAATTATGTAAAGTGCCGGCCGCTTCCAAGGCTTCAAGATATGGGGTTGTTGGCCGCGGATAACCGTTTAAACTCAGGCTATCACCCCGGACCGATTCATCAATGATCAGTATGATGTTGTTGGTAGGTGGTGAAGACGCACGAAAAGGAACGGATAATCTCTCGATATTATTTGTTTGCACGTCGGTCCATGCTGTGTCAACCAAAACGTTAAACACGCTGGGAACCGCTCCCTTTGGAACCTGATAGCCCGTGTAAGCCGTCAATGAGAAAATGCTCAAAATACCCAGGGATATAAACAAAAACGCTTTGAGACCGTAAGGCTCATTTCTACGCGTTAAGAGTAAAAGTAAGGCAAATCCTCCAATTGGAATTAGAGACAACGTATTAGCATACATTTTGGTGGCATCGACCCACAATTCGGCTGAACTGCTAAGGGCGGTATAAACATCCAGCGCAGCTAACGTCCGGCCAAGGGTTATCCAATATCCATATTGAATAATCGTGCCAATTGTGAACAAAAGAAAATACACAATTCGCCAGTAAACATTAGATTGGGAAGAAATCCAAATTGCTAAAAAGGTACCGAGGGCAATTGTTATCGCAAATGCAGTAGATCCAATCCCATTTGGATTTACTCCTGCTCGCAGTGTCGTCATAAAGCGAAGATGGGGAAAATTAAAATAGTATTCTTCAAAAGCAAAAAGCAAGAGAAAAAAGATGATGCTGCCGTAAAAAGGCAGTCGTGATAAAGATTTAGGCGAGGTTTTATGGCTGATATTTCTCATCTTTGCTCAAATCCTGACCATTTGGAATTTGTGTGCTTAGGATGATAGGCTCACAGAAAAAACCTGTGAGGGTTTTACACCTAGCCACAAAGGTTATTGATTTATCAAGTTGATTATCTCGAAATTTTTTTGAAATTATCGATTGTTTGTAACGGGTTCATTGACTGATTGCCCATCTGATGAACTGTCAGTCATGACCAGTTCCGGTAACTCATCTAACTTTGTCAGACCAAAGTGTTGCATAAATTCCGGTGTGGTTCCATAGAGAATAGGTCTCCCTGGCCCATCTAATCGGCCGACTTCTTCTAACAATCCCTTGCTCAACAGGGTTCTCAAAGCCCCATCAGAATTGACGCCGCGTATTTCATCAACCTGCGGCCGGGTAACGGGCTGCAAATAGGCAATAATTGATAAAACTTCCAAAGCGGCCGGGCTCAGACGGGAAATCGGCACCTCCAACCCCAAAAAACGCTCGATCACCTCGCTGGCTTCCGGAGCGGTGGTGAGCTGTACCGCATTATCAACCCACTGCAGCCGTATCCCGCGCGAAGCATACATTTCTTCCAGCGTCTGCAGCTGTTTTTTTACCGCCCCAGGAGTCATTTCCAGCGTGTTGCCAATACGGCTGAGAGGAACCGGGCCGCTGGCTACAAATAAAATTGACTCAATCAGGGCGGCTAGATCTAAATTTTGAGGGGATTGGGTTTGGTTGGTCATGTGTGTCAGATATAATCAGGTGAAAGAATAAATAGATTATACCCTAAAAGAAATGGAGAGGAATTGCATGAGCAACCAGCGAGACACCGCGCTGAAATACGCTGAGGGCCACAAAAAGCGCTTTTTGGATGAGCTGATTTCATATTTGCGTATTCCAAGCGTTAGTACTCAGCCAAAACATAAAGAAGATTTGCTCAAAGCAGCCGAATGGACGGCCGAAGCGATGCGGTCGGCTGGTTTGGAACACGTTGAGGTGATCCCGTCCCCGGTCGGGCGCCATCCGCTCGTTTATGCCGATTGGCTTCACGCCGGGCCGGACGCCCCCACCGTGCTCATTTATGGCCACTTTGACGTCCAACCCCCTGAACCGCTGGAGCTGTGGGATTCCCCTCCCTTTGAACCCACAGTGCGCGATGATTATTTGTATGCTCGCGGATCAACCGATGATAAAGGTCAGGCGTTTATTCATATCAAAATGGTTGAGTCTTATTTAAAAACGAGCGGTTCCATCCCGGTCAACGTCAAATTCATTTATGAAGGGGAAGAAGAGAATGGTGGCGTCACCCTAAGCGCTTTTATTCCCGAAAATAAGGAGAAGCTGGCGGCCGATATCGCCCTGATCTCTGACACCGGCATCCTTTCACCAACCCAACCCAGCCTGGTCTATGGCCTGCGGGGCATTCACTATGATTTTATCGACCTCCTGGGCCCAAATCACGACCTGCATTCCGGCTCGTTTGGCGGAGCGATTAACAACCCGCTCAACGCGTTGGGCCATATTATCGCTGGTTTAAAAGATGTGAACGGCCGGGTTTTAATCCCTGGCTTCTATGATGATGTCCGCGAGCTGACGGCCGAAGAGCGCACGCTCCTCAATAAATTGCCTATTGATGAACCCACCCTTTTGAACATGACCGGCGCGCCGGCAATCTGGGGCGAATCGGAGTTTACCTTCATCGAGCGTTTGGGTTCCCGGCCGACCCTCGACGTGCACGGAATTATCGGTGGTTACACCGGCGAAGGGGGCAAAACGGTGCTGCCCTCGACCGCTCACGCCAAAATTTCGATGCGCCTGGTTCCGGATCAGGATCCGGAAAAAATCAAGCAGGCATTTCGCGCTCACGTACGCACCCTGGTTCCCGAAAGCATTAGCGTCAAATTTCGCGACGATACACATGGATCTCATCCCATCGTCATTGATTACAATCTGCCGGCGATAAAGGCTGCCAGGGAAGCTTACGCGGCCGTTTTTGAGAACGAGCCGGTACTCATGCGTGAAGGCGGCTCCATTCCGGTCGTCAATGAATTTAAATCGGTTCTTGACCTGGATACCGTTTTGATGGGATTTGGCCTACCCAACAGCCGGGTGCACTCCCCCAACGAGAATTTTTATTTGCCGCTGTTTGAGCGGGGCATTGCCACCGCAATTCATTTTATTGCTAATCTGGCCAGAACTCCTAAGCTATAAGCTTACGTATGAACGATAAACATCAGCTATCTTTAGATTACCTGCGCTTCAGCATCGCTTTTTTTCTGGCGATGGTCGCCATTTTCGCCCTTTTTTTGGACTTCTTTTATGAAGCGCCGCAGTGGGTTATTGCTGATGACACGGTCGGCCGCTTTCTGGCATTTATCCTGATTCACACCGGTCCGGAAATCGCCGTGGTGGGGATTGGGGTGATTACGCTGGAATATTTGATTCAAAAATTCAGAAATAACAGCTAATTGCTAATTGCTAAAGAGGATAAACCATGACGCCTTCAGTAGCCACGGCCAGGGCCGGATCAAACATCGCCTTTGTTAAATATTGGGGAAATCTCAATCACGAGCTGCGTATCCCCATGAACAACAGCCTGTCGATGACGCTCGATCAAGCGTATACAACGACGACCGTTACCTTTTCTAATGACTATGCGCAGGACTCCCTACATTTAAACGGCTCTCCGGCCGGCGAAGCAGCCACGCAGCGAGCCGCAGATCATCTGGCCATTTTGCGCCAATTGGCCGGCCGTCAGGAAAAAGCAAAAATCGTCTCCAAAAACAGCTTCCCCACCGGGGCCGGTATCGCCTCCTCCGCTTCCGGCTTTGCCGCCCTGACGGTGGCAGCCGCTGGCGCGCTCGGGCTCGATTTGCCCCAACAAACCCTCAGCCGCCTGGCCCGCCGCGGCTCCGGCTCAGCCAGCCGCTCGATCGATGGGGGGTTTGTCGAGTGGGTCCAGGGCAGCAGTGATGAATCTTCTTACGCCCGGCCGCTCGCCCCGGCCGATCATTGGGATCTGGTGGATGTCATCGCCATTATTTCCACCGGTCACAAACACGTCGGATCAACCGGAGGCCATGCCGCAGCCAGCAGCAGCCCCTTTTTTCAGGCGCGATTGGGTGAGCTGGCCACAACCCTGCCCCAGGTGCGCGAGGCGCTCCTGCAGCGGGATTTGCCTCGCTTTGGGGAGCTGATCGAAGCGGAAGCGATCTCCCTGCACGTCATGGCCATGACCTCAAAACCGGGGATTCTCTACTGGCAGCCCGGTTCCCTGGAGGTGGTCCACGCCCTGTATGAGTGGCGTCGCACCGGCGAGGCGATCGGCTATTTTACATTCGACGCGGGACCTAACGTCCACATCATCACCGAGCAAAAATACGCCGCGGCAGTTGTCGAGCGCCTTCGGGCCATGCCGTCGGTGCTCGACGTGCTGAAATGCGATGTGGGCGGCCCCGCCCGGCTGATCGATTCTCACTTAGAGTAACCGATATCTCCTGCTTCAATCCCACTTCTCTTCTGATAGAACAGCCAGCTGTAATTTGGCTAAAAGTGGATCAACTGCGGACTGCGGCAGATCTTGGTAAATCTTATTTAAGGATTCCGTAATGGCGATTTCTGACTTTGACTCAAGAAAAAGGGTAATCGCTGTGACATACAGTTCGCTCCGTGAAATACCCATTTGATGCGCTAACGCCTCAGCCTCTTTAAATATCTTGTCGGGAATAGAAATTGCTGTTTTCATACACAACGTATAACCAGGGTATTTTGAGTTTTGATAAGTCAAGTCCGATACAGCAGTGTCATTCCCGCTTTCGCGGGAATCCATTTGCTTGCCACCGGTGGATCCCCGCCGTAGTTTACCCCCGTGAAGACGGGAGCCAGGATGACAGGCTTGTTTTGGAAGATGATTTGTATCCGTATTTATTTGTAAACTTCCAATATACCCCATGGCCAATCATAATCGTGAAACCTTGCAACCATTTTGGCTAATGGCTGACCGTTAACTGTCAAACCAAAACACAATTCTTGGCTCCGGCCCAAGGGTCGATTTAATACCGTCCATCAAATCAAGTAAAAGCCTTAAATTATAAACACAAGATTCAATTTTGAGTTCATGATAGTCTAAACAGGCATAAATTTCGGTTAGGGTCAACCAACTAGAGGTATGTTTATCGGGATCGGAAACAAAAATTACTTTTCCATCCATTTCCAACCTCCTCGAGCCTTGATAATAAGGTTCATCCAATTCGTCTAAACAAACGATATTCGCGGGTAAAAATCCGAGTTTCTTTTTTGTAACCTGAGTTACCGGAATAAAAGGTTGGTATCTCAGTTCATTAGAAATATCCTTGGGCAACCCTCGAGGCGGAATTAATGGTTCTTTTTCCGTTCCGAGCCCGGCTAAAGCCCCAAAAAGAGCATAGTCTCGATTTATTTGAAAATCTGAGGCGAAAAGCCGGTATTTATCATACTTGTTTGAACGATATTCAATGTGGAGGTGGATATCGGTGCCCAAGGCAACCTCCTTTCTATAAATGTAGTTCAAGCATGCCAGCTGGGGGTTGGCTCATGGTCGACGTTTAACGAATTTCAGTTCCCACCGGCCGACTTGGATCTTCCAATACCGCCTGCAGCATGCCGGCGGTCAATGCCGAAAAAATGCGGATGCGCAAACCGGGGTGTGCTTCAACCAGGGCCAGCATATCGCGCACTTTGCCGGCCATCCCCCCGGTGACGTCAAACCCCCTCGAGCCGCCTAAAGCGGCCGCAAAATCGTCAAAATTATCGGTGGTAATCAACGGCACGGTCTCCCCCCGCTGATCGTAAACCCCGTCAGTTTCCCCAGCCAGCAGCAGCCACGACGGCCGAAATTCAGCCAGCAGCGCAGCAAACACCTCTTCGGTCGATAGGATCGTGCCCCCGCGCTTCTCGTCAAAAGCCACATCCCCATGCACCACCGGCAAAACCCCATGATTGAGGGCCGCGCGGATCGGACCGGTGGCTATCGAAGTAACCTGGCCGTCAATCACCGCAGCCGAAGCGGAAGGGCTGATGCTCATGGCCGTTATCCCCACGTCGAGCAGCGCCCTCACAACGAGCCGGTTCAACCGCAGGGCGGCATCACTAACGTCGACAAAACCCCGCCACTGCGCGGCCGTCTGCACCCCACTGCGCGTGCCGTGCCGTGAGCCATGCAGATGCCCAAATGAGCCGCTCCCGTGCCCCAGCAGCAGCGTCTCCGGCCGCCCGGCCGCGATTTCGGCCGCTACGCGGCTCAACACATCTGCCCGGATCGTTTCCGGCGTGGTTTTGTCGGTGAGGAGGGAACCGCCTAATTTGAGAAAGACCATAGACGAGAGACGAGAGGCGAAAGACAAGAGACGAGAGATTACCTCTCCGGTCTCTGGTCTCCTGTCTCCAGTCTTGACTGAACCTCAAGCATGGTGACCAGCAGGGTCACCGCCTGCTCGGCCGAGTCGGCATATTGCAGGAGGGCCGCATCTTCCAGACGGACGTATTCGGGATCGATAAATTTAACGAAGGTGGTTCGCCAGGCATCCCCAACCAGGATAAGCGGCCGTTCCGGGATCGCTTTGGTCTGCATGGCGCTCCAAGCCGACGCCACCTCAGCCAGCGTGCCGATACCCCCGGGAAGCGCGATCATCCCGTCATTTTCATGGATAAGATGGTGTTCTCGCTCCCGCACGGTCGCATAGCGGGTCTCTTTTTTGATAAAACCATTGGGGCCAATCGGCCGGAATGATTCGATCTGGTCGCTGGTTACACCGATCACGTGACCATTCGCATCATGGGCCCCCTTGCTGACCGCCTCCATGGTGCCCATATACCCACCGGTGGCTACGCCATAACCGGCGTCAGCCAGCAATTTTCCCACCGCATACGCCTGTTCATAAGCGGGTGAGCCGGGTTGGGGGCGAGAACTGCCAAAAACGGAAATGACTTTTTGATTTTTATTCATACCGATAAAAATAGTCAATAATCAATTGTAAATATTCAGTGGTCAATACAGGCCAACTCTAATTGACCATTGATTATTAATTATTATCTATTGACCATTGTCTCCCTTTCTCAGTTTTTCTAATATCTCATCCTGCGCTGCCCACATCCGGGCCTTTTCATCCTCTTCCGCATGATCATGACCCAGCAGGTGTAAAACCCCGTGAACGGCAAGCAGCTCAAACTCCTGTGAGGCGGGGTGTTTTTGTCCGGCCGCCTGCTTCATGGCTGTGGGAACAGAGATGGCAATATCGCCCAAATATCGGCCCACTTCGGGAATTTCAAGCTCGCTGGGGAAGCTCAGGACATCCGTTGGCTGATCAATCCCGCGAAATTCCCGATTCAAGGTTTGCAGCGCCTCATCATCAGTTAACAAAATCGTTAATCCCGCATTTTGGCTTACCTGCTGATGGACCAGCGTGGCAATCGCTGCCTGGTGCAGTTGATCGAGCAGCTCGGCATCCAGCAGCTCTTGGATTGCGTCATCCTCAAACTCGAAGTCAAAGCGGACGTCAACTGTGTACAGGTTCACGATTTACATCCTCTGTCTGTTCCACAATATCTTCATTGCCTGGATAGCGTACCCGAACGTGGAATCGCCCTTTAAGCGTTTCGATAAATGAGGAGCGAATGATTTGTAAATCTCCCATGGTCAAATCAGATTCATCAAGCTGGCCGGCCTGTAAATGCTCATCAATCAGCTTGTTGACTAATCGTTCAATTTCTTTACCGTTTGTGGGCTGCATCGCCCGCGAAGCGGCTTCCACCGTATCGGCCAGCAGGACCAAACCGGTTTCTCGGGAACGCGGCCGTGGGCCTGGATATTGAAAACGGGCCCGATCAATTTGTTCCGCCTCTTCCTCATCCATTCCGGCTTTGGCCCGATCGTAAAATAATTTAATCACCCGTGTCCCATGGTGTTCGGCGATGAAATCTTGAATTCGCTGCGGCAGACGATATTGTTTGGCCATCTCCAACCCATCGGTGACATGAGAAATAATAATGCGGGCGCTGGTGTACGGGTCAAGGGAATCATGCGGGTTGGATCCCCCCTGGTTCTCTTGATTTTCGGTAAAGAACGGCGGCCGGTTCATTTTGCCGATATCATGATAAAAAGCACCAACCCGGACCAGAGTGGAGTTAGCCCCGATACGCTCCGCGCATTGCTCCGCCATGTTGGCCACCATGATACTGTGATGATAGGTTCCTGGAGCCCGTCGCAGCAGCTGCTGCAGGAGAGGATGATCGAGCCGCGACAAATCCTGCAGCTGCACCACGGTCGTCACGCCAAACAAACCGACCAGAAAGAAACCGGCGATCGTCAGCATAGGTGAAAGCAGCAGCCCGTTGGCCAGGCTGCTGACCATAATCAAACTGGTTTCAGTCCAGTCAATGGTGGGGGTCAATCGAAAAATTAAAATGACCGCCATGTTGCCGATTGTGCTGAGAAATCCGGCCCGGAAAAAGGCATAAAATCGCTGACTGTCGCGTAGGGTCATCCCGGCAATCAACCCTCCCGTAGCCACATAGGTTGCCATCTCGAGCGATGGTGTCCCCATAAAACCGACCAGAGCGGCTAAGGTAACCGTGGTTGTGACCGATAGACGGGGATCGGCAATGGTGGTGAGCAGCATGGCCAGAGCCGCCATCGGAAAAAAATAAATCAGATCGGCCACAAACATGAAGCGAGCGGTTAGGGCAAAAATTAAGATCAATATTCCCCAGATTGCCAGATAAATTCGCGGCCGGTTGGTGCGGGACGGGAATCGCCACCAGTAAATCGTTAAAACCGTGCTGGCAATGAGCGCCGCCATGAAGTTGGCTCCCAGGCGATACCAGTTAAACCCCTGCTGCAAGATCCCTAGCTGCTCCAGACTTTCAAGATGGCTCTCGTCCACCACTTCGCCGACGCGAATCAACGTTTGTCCTTCTGTGATCACCTGCTGAACCGGCTGAACTTCAGCAATGGATGCTTCGCGGGCTGCCTGAGTGGCCTCTTCATCAAAAAAGACGTTGGGGACCACAAATTGGGGGGCGATCAGCCCAACCATCTGCTCCTGATTGGGGGTCAGGTCAAAGCTAATGTTGCGCCGCACGGAATCTCGAGCGCTCAACAGGTCATCCGGCCGGATATCCTGCTGCATCGTTTCATTGATCAGGGCTAAAATTTCATTCTTGGCCGAATTGTAATTGGCCTGGGAAAGGGAAAGAATTAATTCCCCTTCCGCTTCATCGATGTCAAGCTCTTCAATGGCCAGAAGATAGCCAACTTTCGTTTCAACATCGGCAACCGTATCGGCGCGCACGACGTCCATAAAGGCAAAGGTAGAGCGCGCGCGAAAATTCTGCTCTCGGCCGATCGAGCGATCAAGCGGTGTATAAATAAAAATCGCTTCAATCACCTGATCGATCAGCTGCTGGGTTTGGACCTCACTGATAAAGGTAATGCCTCGGGGGGCTTCAATTGTTAGGGGGGCCCGTTCTCCAACCGACAGGGATATCTGATTTGCCGTCGAGATGTTGAAAGTAAAGATCAGCGTTAAGCCGGCCGTCAACGACAAAATGAACAAAAACAAAACCAACCGATTAGAAATCGATTCGCTGTTTTCGCCATTTACAGATGTGTCAGTTATTGAAACCTGATTCATAAAGAGAAGGGAAAGGGGTTAAGCGGCCAACAATTCGCGAACCACTTCATTGACTAAACGGCCGTCTGCTTTCCCTTTAACCTGAGGCATAATTTTGCCCATCACCGCTCCCATCGCTCGAGGACCGTCCCCTCCTACTTCGGCAACGATCTGAGTGGCCAGGGCCATAATTTCGTCGCGTGACATCATCTTGGGAAGATATTTTTCAATCACAAGAAGCTCCTGACGTTCCGGGGCAGCTAAATCTTCCCGGCCGGCCTCTTCATAGGCGGTGATGCTTTCCTGCCGCTGCTTCGCCTGTTTCATGAGCAGGGTCTGGACACCCTCATCATCAAGCGTAGTTTGTTGGTCGACATCCGCCTGTTTGACGGCCGCCAAAATCAATCGCAGCGTATCGCGAACCGCATTATCTCGGGCTCTCATCGCTTCTTTTAAATCTTGATTTAGTTGATCACGCAAACCCATTGGATTGTACCTCCACTGGAATTTTACCAGTGTTAGAGACCAGAGGCCAAAAATAAAGACCAGAGAGTGGAGACCGGAGACTAGAGAATCATATCCGCAATGAACCCTTCTCTTCTCTCTTCTTCAAGAACCGTGTATAGATTCAGATCCCCTTCTTTTCCATCGGCCAGAAATTGGGCCTGGATTACCAGGCCGGCTTCACGGGCCAAAGCGGCCGTTTCACGCTCGTCAATTAAACAGACATAGCGATAGGCAAAACCGCCGCGCTGCCAGGTCAGCAGATAATCGTGCGCCTCAACCGCTGCATCTGAAAGATCAATTTCCGACCACGGCCGAATTTTGCGCATCTGTCGCTCGCTTCGAGTAAATTGCCAGTTGCCGAGCAAAATTTTCCCGGCTGCGGAAAGATGATTTTTCATTTGTGAAAGAAGGTGCAGCCGTCGGTGACGTTGAGGAAGATGCTGCAGAGCCGACAAACAAACGATTAAATCAAAATGCCCTACACCATCAAGGAGATCCGCGGCGGCCATATCGCCCTGGAGGAGGGTTACCCGATCTGCAACCGGTTCGAGAAGCTCGGCCGCCTTCTCGAGCAGCCCTGAAGCCAAATCGATCCCGGTATAGGTCAGGAGGCGCTCGTTTTCAGCCAAAAACAAGCCGTAGCGGCCGTTGCCACAGCCGATATCAAGGACCGCCACTGGCGTTTCAGGCAGATGGGGCAGCGTTTTGGCAAATCCGGGCTGATACACCTGCCGGCTGCGATCAAACGGAGCGGCCATCTGCTGATAAAATTCCTCATTGAGGCGTATCAAGCGCCTGGCCGTTTCATCATTCATCAACGTTTTTCTCTAGCGACCGAATCCGCCGGCCGTTGGTAACAAACCACCGCTGCAGTTCTCCACTTTCTACCCAAACGCCTGGCGGGTCAAACCGCACAACCCGGCCGGGAATCCAGCGCTGAATCTGAGGAAAAAAAATCTCCACCGGCTGGTTTATATAAAACCGTTCATGCAATCGCTTGACCATCAGATTTTAGGGGGATTAACAAACACCTAACAACCAAATCGCTTAAGCGTCCGGCCGACCCCCTGCACATATGAACCGCCAAATAAACGGGTATGTACCAGGAGCGGATACAAATTATAAATATCGCGGCGAACCTCAAAAAAACCGGGGGCCAGGGGGCGAATCTCCTCGTATCGGGCGAAAAACGGATCCTGAAACGTGCCAAACAAGGTGGAAAAGGCCAGCTCGATTTCCGGATCCCCATAATAAATGGCGGGGTCAATAAAGGCGGTCACCCGCCCCTCCTGACCTAAAATATTGGTGGTCCACATATCACCATGAATTAACGATGGGACCTCGGGCTCGATAAGATAACGATCCAATTGATTGGCCAACTTTTCCAGACGCGGCAGCATCTCCACGGGCAGCTGACCGGCCAAGGCCGCCTCACCGGCCATGTACATCAGGCGTCGCTCTCGAAAAAAATCGATCCAGGAGTCGGATGGAGGGTTTGGCTGGTGTAAACCGCCGATCAGGGTGTCAAACTGTTTGTTATCCGGGCCGGTAAGGCCGAATTGAGGAGCCGAAATCTGATGGAGTTCAGCCAGCAGTTCAGCGGCGTGCCGCTGGACAGGCGGTTGTAGATGGCTGCTGCCGGAAACATACTCCATGATTAACAGCTTCGGCTCGGAATAAATCACGGCCGGTACCGGCAGAGATGAATGGTGGCGCAAGTAATCCAGCATCGCCCCTTCTATGGAAAGTAAAGGCGTGGGGGACTGATCAACCTTGGCCACAACCTGACGGCCGTCTGCCAGCTTGCACCAGTACACTCTGGCAATCGATCCTCCGGTCAACGGCCGGCTGTCCACCACCTCAATTTGTAATGCCTCATGGACAATTTGTTGAATCATCGAGCTGCAGCGAGAGCTATCCTGTTTGGTCGACTTCTTTATGACCGATTTCCTGCACCACGGCCGCAGTCGCCCCACGAGCGGATTCAATATGGGACATGCGTTTGGTAAATTGATTCGACGCATAATCGATAAATTGATCCAGCGTCAATCCAAAGGGAACCGGGTCATAAAGCTCAAACGGATCGCCAACCACGCCTAACGCCGGCAAGAAGAGATCATCTACCGTTTCTTCCACCACTTCCCACAAGGCTGGATCAGCAGCGACGTGGCGAGAAAGCAAGTAAATTCCGTAAGCGATATGGCGCGATTCATCTTGCTTGAGAGAGGTAATTCCCTGGCGGATACCCGGCATCATTTGTCGCTGATCGAGCACCGTGTAGAAGGTGTGATAACCGGTTTCCGCCAGCATCCCTTCAACGATGATGTTATACGTCATGCTGGCGCGCACCTGAGCGGCCGGGCTTTGATCGGTCATCAAAGCTGAAAGCGTTTTGGGCAACGCTTCGTAGAAGATACTTTTGTAATTATCCGTATGATAGTGGCTGAGATCGGGGACCTCTCCTAACACGGCCGTTAACGCCCGCTGGAAAAAATCAACGTGTTTGGCTTCCTCAAACAAAAAGGTGGTCAAAAACATCTCTTCTTCAAGACGACCCTCTTGGGCAATCGTCATGATGAGAGGCAGTAAATCGAGCGTGACCGCTTCTTCCCCAGCGACAAACATGGCCATCAGCCGCAAAAGAATGTCTTTTTCATCGGCCGATAGAAGCTGCCAGTCAGCCGCGTCCTGTGTGAAGTCGATATCGGCCGGATTCCAAATACCAAACCGCTTCGCCTTTTCAAACAGGCGCATGGGTGGTGATTGCCGATCAAGACCAGTTGTGGTGGTTAAAAATTGCTGATGCATGGAGAACCCTCCAAAAAGTATGAGCGATTAAAAATACCCGCAAATTTCATGATCATCTGAAAGTTTTTCCGGTACAATAGGAAAAGTCTTCTACAATACGGGTCCTTCAAAGTATACAACAAGATATCATCACAGCCATTCTCACCAGACTCGATTTTGGACGTAAACGAGTTTATTGACGCATGAGTAAAAACCAATAAGATATGGCTACGTACTAAATGCCTAATCACAGTACCAATTGGCACATGCGCTTAAACCCTTCGTCAACAACCACAAAACGCGAATGAGGTTTTAGGGGGTGGAATGAAAAAACAGATTGATCGATATCAATTGATCAGAGAGATCGCCCATGGTGGTATGGCGACCGTCTTTCTGGCGGATGATCCTCACATGAATCGGGAGGTAGCCCTCAAGGTGCTGCCGGTCGAGTATTCCCAACAAAGAAATTTCCGAGATCGCTTTAACCAGGAAGCGAAAACCATTACCTCTCTTGAACATCCGGCAATCGTGCCGGTTTATGATTTTGGAGAATCAGATGGTGTTCCTTACCTGGTGATGCGCTATATGTCCGGGGGATCACTGGCTCAGCGCATCAAATATGGTCCGTTATCGCTCCCCCAGGCCACTAAAATCTTGCTTCGCATCGCCTCGGCTCTCGATTTTATCCATCAACAAGGGATTGTTCATCGCGATCTAAAACCGGGCAACATCTTATTCGACAACAATGCCAATGGGTACCTGGCTGATTTTGGGGTGGCCAAATTGCTGGATAACACCATGACCATGACGGCCGTGGGGTTGATGGGCACACCGGCCTACATGAGCCCGGAGCAAATTCAATCGCTCGAAGAAATTGACGGCCGCAGCGATATTTACGCCCTGGGGGTCATCCTCTACGAGATGCTCACCGGTCGCCATCCCTTTAAAGCGGACACCCCATTTGGTCTGGCGTATGCGCACGTCAATTATCCCATCCCCGATTTGAGCGATACGGAAATTCCGATGCGCAAGCAAATCGGCCGCATTATCAAACGCGCCATGGCCAAAAACCGGGACGAGCGTTTTCAAACGGCCGCTGAATTGGTCGATGCGCTGCTTTCTCTTATTTCCGAGAAGGAGCGCACCGCCCACGGGCTTCCTCAACCAGCCACTTCTTCATTGATGTCGATGCCCTGGGTTGAGCCGCTTACTAAATACGGGCTTCCCGCGGCCGGTGTCGTGGGAATCCTGGTCGTGGGGTTCTTTTTGTATGGGCAATTTGCCAACAATTCTGACACATCCCTGTCTAACGGGCCGGGTGGGCAGGCCGCAGAAGACCCCATCTCGATCGCCGACAATTCTTCTGGTGAGGCTCAAAACGCAGATGATTCCGTAGCGTTGATTGCCGATCGACTGCAAATTGGCACGCTGTTGCAAGGTTCCGATCCAAATCCGGTTGCCGTTTTTGCCGATGAGGTGATTTTTGCTGACGATCAGGTTGAAATTCAAATTGATCATCGCAACGATTTATTAGAAGATGCAAACCTCTATGCGTTCCCCGGGAGTGAAGTTGAATTCAATTATGTCGATCGACGGATTGAATTTGAGCTTTTTGCCGGCAGCGATATGTTTTTTGAAACCGGCTCCTTTGTTGATGGGGCCAGGGTTGAACTCGAAGGAACGGAGCTGCTTTTTTCGGTCACCGGTTCCTGTATGGCCGTTGATTACAGCGTGCCGGAAACCGTTTCGCTGGCTTGTTTTGAAGGAACCTGCTTCTATCGCCAGGGACGTGATGCCCCTGAGCTGCTGGCTGAAGGGCAATTGGCCACTTTCGACACCAGTGATGCGGCCGCCCCTCCAGCAATCTCAATTCTTCCAGCTCCGCTGGCCTCTCGCTATCAAACTTTGTTAAATCAATCGGCCAACGGTCGAGAAGACGCCCAAAAATGCGGCGCTGACGCTATCCTGGTCGATTCAGATCCGATTAGCGATCCGGCCGCAACAGCAACCGACGCATCTCAACTAGCAGATGACGGCCTGGATGATGAATCCACGTCTGAACCATCAGGCAGCGATATAATCGCCTCCCCTGTGGCCGGACCAACCCGACCAGGGCAGGCACCGCCATCACGTACGCCTGTGCCAACAGCCGTCTCTGGAGGTGGTTCAACCACCACCCAGCCCGGAAATGGCGGCTCAAGCGGCACATCCGGTAATCCTTCTGGCCCGTCACCTAGCAACACACCGAGACCACCTGCCAACACGCCGGTTCCCAACCCATCCAATACGGCCGTTCCTCAGGCGACCAGTACACCCAGACCACAAGCCACAAACACCTCGGTACCGCCGACCAATACGCCGCTGCCACCACCAACCAATACGCCAGTGCCGCCGCCAACCAATACCCCGGTACCACCGCCAACCAATACCCCGCTGCCGCCGCCAACCAACACACCCATGCCGAAGCCAACCAATACACCAAAGCCAAAACCAACGGAACCGTTACCAACAATTGTCCCCTTTCCAACCCCCAGTTGCAGCCCGCCTGAAATCGACTGCGCCATACCCTAGCAGCGCAAAACACCCAAATAAAAAAGAGAAAGGGGTTTGTCCCTTTCTCTTCTCTTTTCTCTCTTCTTATTTTATTAAGGGTGCGTCACCACCACATTGTCAAACGCGACCCGCAGGCCGCCCTGATTAAATGTACCCGCGGCCAGGGCGATGCGCCCTCCAGCATATGAAGAGTCAACAATTGAGGTTAAAGGTTGATCGTTGATATAAAAGGAAAGCTGGGGGCCAATCGCTTCAACCCGCAGCTGATTGGTTTGATTTAATCCCCTAAGCAGCAGGGTCGACTCGGGCCAATCTTCCGACAGCCTTTCCCAGCCATCCTCTCCAATCCGTTTCTCCAAAATATAAAGTCCATTCCCGGTGATGGAAAAGCGATAAAATGCCGCGTCTCCCTGCATGCGAAATAAAATCCCAAAACTGCTGTTGAGGCTGCCTTCAGTTTGAGTGATGTCTACATCGAGGACAAAATCCCCAAACGCGGGTTCCTGCAGGGTGACATACTGTACCGTACCCGGCTGGTCCAATTCAATAACCATCGCTTCATTGGCGACCAACGATTGACCCTGTGAATCAGATTCGGTTAACCAATTGCCGGTCTCGCCGGTGCGAAAATACTCTTCAAAGATAATTTGCCCCTGAATCGACCGATTGCCCATTAACGTACAGCCGGCCGTCGTCAACACAATAAACGATAACGTTAACAGCCAGCGGTTTGTGCCTTTGCCGCCAAATAACATATTACTATCCATACAGATGATTTACGGGGCGGAAACCCGCAGTCGGTCAAACTGAATGATTGAATTTCCTTGTTGGAAGGTCGTTACTCCTAAACCAACGTCGCCAGTGACAAAGGTGGGGTCGGTCACCGTAGCCAGCAAAATTCCGTTAACGGTTAAACTCAACTCATTGGCCACACACGACGCCCGTATCTCATTAATTCCGGTTCCCTGGTTAATGACGTCGGAATAAACAAAGGTGCCTTCACCGGTTAAATATTGAATCGCTTCAAATCCGGTTTGGAATTTGCCGATGGCATAATACCCATCACCACTAACCAGAAACATGTAAAAGTTTTCTGGACTCTGATAACGACAAATGGCCCCAAATGCGTTGTCATCCGGACCGCTAATCTGGCGCGCCTGAACGGAAATGACCGAATCTGAGAAGTTTTTCCCAGGGTTGCTCCACCAAAATTGACCTTTTTCGCGACTGGTTATCTGCAAATACCCATTTTCAACCTGGGCCGATCCGCCCTGTTCTTCATACTCCACCCAACCGCAGTTGCGTTCCCCACTGAAGTCATCTTCAAAAAGAAACCCGTTGCCTTCGCACCCTTCAGGCTCAGGTGGCCCAAACATGGAGCAGCCGGCCAAAAACAACAGCGTTGATGTCAAAAGTAGCAAAAATGACCGCTTCATGCGTCTCGATCCTCTTTTTTGTAGGTGTTATTTCCCTCGTCTTCCTGCTGATCAATCATCGATTGAAGAGTATCAAGTTCCTCTTCTAAAATGCGCTGTCGGCCGGAAATCACCATATAGTAGGCGACGAGTCCAATCCAGGCCACCGTAATCAGCAGCGATATCAACAAATAGTTCTCAAACATGCCTCACTCCATCATCGATTTTAAACCGTGATAAACCGATGTTAGATTATTTAATCCTGCTAGTTTACCCTAAAATGAAAGGGGATCGGTAACTATTTTTCCAGACTCGTTTGGGGCAAAGTGATCGAAGGGTGAAAAGATCACCAAGATGGGTATCGAAATATAGTCAGGCCAAGAGGGAGTGCAAATCTTTATCGAGTTTGACAAATAAACACCCATTCAGCAGCGTCATTTCCGCGAAAGTGGGAATCCATTGGATGGCCACCGGTGGATCCCCGCCGTACTTTACCCCCGGGAAGACGAGAGGCAGGATGAAAGGCTTTTTTTGGAAGATGGTTCATACCCACATTAAATTGAGAATCCTCAAAAAAGATTATTGATCGGGAAGATCAAGGCAGGTCTCGGTGCTTGGGATAATGGTGTGATCGGGATTGGCAACAATGACGCAAATTTGGGTGGCTTCGGCCGGGCGATCGGCCACCACAAATCCCTCAAACGGCTGATCAACCTGATGAACCTGCCACGGTCCACCCCCAGGAATACCCGATTCCTCTGCAGGAACCGTATCATAGTAGAAGTGCACGTGAAAGTCGCGAATCTGAGGAGTAAAACCGCTGGTCTCAAAAACCACCTGGTAATGTAATCCCTCCTCCGAGGCGCTGTCATCTTCCCCACCGTAATTAGAAGAGTCATACGATCCTTCCATCTCCGGCACGTCGAGCATGTCATCAGCGGAAATCAAATTAATGGCGGTAATCGCTACCTGCTGTGGGGCCGGGTCCTGCGCGGCCGCCTCACAGGCAAAGGGATCGTCCCCATCAATTAACCCATCATCATCTACGTCGGGATTGAGAGGGTTCAGACAGTCAACCGCCAGCTCAGCCTTATCTGGAAAACCATCCTCATCGGTATCGGCCATTTCAGGGTCAGTCCCCAATTGATACTCTTGAAAAGCGGTCAGGCCATCGCCATCCTCATCGGAACCCGGGTTGAGTAAAGCTGCCAATGCTTCTGGTCCCAACAGGAAGCTGGACACCAGAATGGCCAAGAGGGCAACCAGGGGGATAATTGCCCACCGTTTGAAGCGAGGTTTGGGCTGCGGTTCCAAAACCTTTGTGGGGATATCGTGTTTCGACGTGGCCTGGCTGGCTGGAGATTCAGGATGAGGAGCGGTATGAGTATCCAGGTCGGGAGGAGAAAAAAACCGCGTGGGTTCCAAAACGGCACCAGGATTTTCTATTTCAATTTGTTCCAGCGCTTCAGCAAAATCAATCGCTCGAGAAAAGCGCTCGTTTGGCTCCTTGGCCAGCGCTTTTTCTACGGCAGCAATTAATTCGGGGTGGAGGTTTGGGTCAAATTCGCGCAAATCAGGGGGAGGCTCCGTTAAATGTTTTTGCATGGCGGCGATATTGCTTTCAGCCTCAAACGGCCGGCGGCCGGTTAGCAGCTCAAACATCAAAACCCCCAACGCATAAATGTCCACCCGATGATCGATCTTCTCCCCCTTGATTTGCTCGGGAGCCATATACGAGACGGTTCCGATTACCATCCCGGTAATCGTTTTCTGTGAAGCGCGGACCATTTTGGCGATCCCAAAGTCCATCAATACCGGCGTTCCCGACGGCCGAATCATGATGTTGGCCGGTTTTAAATCGCGGTGGATTATGCCTTCCTGATGAGCATAATCAACCGCCCGGCAAACGCTGGCAATAAGGGAAACCGTCTGAGCCAGTGTCATTTTCTCATGTCGCTCGGCTAACTCAGCCCGATATGACTCCAGGGTCCACCCCTCAATAAACTCCATCACCATGTACCAGATATCATCATGATGATTAAAGTCGTACACCTGCACAATACCGGCATGACGCAAACGGGCAACGGCGGTGGCTTCATCCTCAAATCGGCGCTGAAATTCAGCGTCATCAGCCAAATGAGAATGTATCATCTTGACGGCAACCGGCCGGCGCAATCTTAAGTCGGTGGCTAAATAAACCGCTGACATACCGCCCTGACCAACTCGGCGCTCAAGACGATACCGCTCCCCTAATTCAAATCCAATCCAGTCTGGTTTAACCCTCATAGATTTACTTACCCAATGAGTATTTGTGCTGAGACATTATTATAAACTTTACCAAACTATTTGATAGTGAAAAACGCGAAATTCTTACCGATTTACATCTTTGTTTATAAAAGCCACCAGTGACACATATCTAATATACGCAAAAAGTGGTGATTAACATCTACAATATCGAATTTTAGGTTAAAATATGAGTGATTATTAACCGATCGTCAATAAAGGGGAAATCCAAAGTGCCCGCCAATAAAAAATTTGATAATCCCAGCTACTACATCAATCGTGAGTTAAGCACAATTGAGTTTAACCGGCGCGTGCTGCAAGAAGCGTATCTTGAATCACATCCGCTGCTTGAACGGGTCAAATTCCTGGCCATTTATAGCAATAACATGGATGAGTTTTTTATGGTTCGGGTTTCAGGTATCAAACAGCAGGTTTTGCTGGGGGTAACCGATACCGCAGCGGATGGCCTAACCCCTCGGGAACAGCTTGTGGCCATCCACCGCATCGTGACCGATCTTTATCAGAAGCAGATGAACCTCTGGAAGGATGAAATTCAACCCAAATTAGCCAGCAAAGGGATCAAAATCCTGGCTTACGATTCAATTTCAGCCAAACAGCAGAAAAAAGTTTCGGAATATTTTGAACGGGAAATCTTTCCGGTCTTGACGCCCCTGGCCTTTGATCCGGGCCATCCGTTTCCTCATATTTCAAATTTAAGCTTAAATCTGGCGGTCGTGATCCGCAATCCCCATGATGGAGAAACCCATTTTGCCAGAGTCAAGGTGCCAAACAGCCTGCCGCGTCTCATTCCCTTAAATCCGCTGGACCCCGATGATTTGCTGCAGCCCAGCACAACCCAAAAATTTGTCTGGCTGGAAGAAGTGATGACCGCCAACCTGCAGCGTCTCTTTCCAGGGATGGAAATCGTTGAGTCCCATCCGTTTCGGGTGACCCGCAATACTGACCTCGCTCTGCAGGAAGATGAAGCTGATGATTTACTGCTTACCATGGAAGAAAATTTGCGCCAGCGTCATTTTGGGTTTGTGGTTCGCCTGGAAGTTTCAGAGACGGTTCCTGATTGGATTAGAGATATATTGCTCATTAATCTGGAGGTTAACCCGTATGATGTGTATCAAGTTGACGGGCCTCTGGGATTGAGCAGCTTATTTCAGCTCAGCAGCCTGGATCGGCCGGGGTTAAAAGACCCGCTGCTCAATCCCGTTTTGCCGCCTCCCCTCAAAACCGGGGAAAATATTTTTACGATTTTGCAGCGCCAGAATATTTTGCTCCATCATCCCTTTGATAGTTTTGGACCGGTCGTTGATTTTGTGCGCGCGGCCGCTCATGACCCGGACGTTCTGGCCATCAAACAGACGCTTTATCGGGTAGGGCCAAAGCCCCCTATTGTTAGAGCCTTGATCGCCGCCCGTGAAAACGGCAAGCAGGTGACCGTTTTGGTGGAGCTCAAAGCCCGCTTTGACGAGGAGAGCAATATCGAATGGGCCAGAGCGCTGGAAAATGCCGGGGTGCACGTCGTTTATGGATTAATCGGCCTCAAAACCCACGCCAAAGTGTGCCTGGTTGTCCGTCGGGAACGGGAAGGGTTACGACGCTATGTTCATATGGCCACAGGCAACTACAACTCGGCTACCGCCCGCATTTACACCGACCTGGGGTACATGACCGCCGATCAGGAACTCGGGGCGGATATGTCGGATCTGTTTAATTATTTGACCGGCTATTCGCGGCAGGAAAAATTTCGCAAATGTTTGGTTGCCCCGGTCAACCTGCGCTCCGATATGGTTAAGCACATTGAGAAAGAGGCCAAGCTCGGTTCAAAAGGCAAAATTATTTTTAAGATCAACCACCTCGTCGATCCAGCCATCATCAGAGCGCTTTTTAAGGCCTCTCAAGCGGGTGTTCAAATTGAGTTAATGATTCGCGGCATTTGCAGCTTGCGGCCTGGGCTGGAGGGGATCAGCGACAATATACGCGTCATGAGTACCGTCGGCCGGTTTTTGGAGCACACGCGCATTTATTACTTCCAAAACGACGGGGAACCGATCATGTATCTGGGCAGCGCTGATATGATGCAGCGCAACCTCAGCAGTCGCGTGGAAACCGTGTTTCCAATTGAAGATCCGGTGATCCTGCAGGAGATTAAGGAGAATATCCTGGACGTCTATCTCCAAGATACAAAAAAGAGCTATGTGCTCCAGGCGGATGGCCAATATATACCCGTTGCCAACACGTTACCCGAAAAAGAGAAATTGTTTGGGGCCCAGGATTGGCTCCAGCACGATCGGGAAACGCTGATCATGCCGGTAGGCATTGGCTAAGATCGGATGGATCAAACGATCACCAGTGCGTCAAATCCAAAACTGAAGCGGGTGCGGCGGCTGCTGCGCGACGGCCGCTTTCGAAAGCGAGAAAAGCAGTTTGTGGTGGAGGGGAGCCGCTGGATCAGCGAAATGGTTCAGCAGGGTATCGCCCCGCATTTGTGGCTGGCAACCCCCACCTGGGCCGATCAAAACAGACAGCTGATTAAAGAATTATCCCGGCTGGTTCCCCCACCTATCCCGGTTGAAGAAAACCTCATCCGTGAAACAACCGCCACGGAAAATCCTTCTGGTGTGGTGGCCGTCCTGCCACAGCCCGAACTTGCCTGGCCGGACCATCCTACCCTGCTTCTAATCCTCGACGGCCTGCGCGATCCAGGCAATGTCGGCACCCTGATCCGCTCGGCTGCGGCAGCCGGGGTCGAGGGGCTGCTCATTGCACCGGGCACGGTGGATCTGTTTAATCCCAAAGTGGTGCGCAGCAGTATGGGCGCGATTTTGCGCCTCCCTTATCGGCCGTTTGCCTGGCCCGACCTCCGCGAATTCCTGGGAGATTGTCAACCGGTTGCCGCTGACGCGGCCGGCACGCTTTTGTACACTCAATACAACTGGCGTCAACCAAACGCCTTAATCATTGGTAATGAGGCTCACGGCATCACGCCAAACGCCCGGCAGGCGGCTGAACAGCTGCTGGCGATCCCCATGGTCAACGACACCGAATCCCTGAATGCCGCCGTGGCTGGAGCCATCTTGCTGTTTGAGGCGGTGCGTCAACGGACCACTCGCTAACCGCGGTCACCCAACGCGCATCCGAAAGGTTGGTCCCGGCCGCCGAACGCTTTTGCGCGGCTGACCTCGGTCTTCATCGCTTTCGCTTCCAGTCTTGCTCTCGGCCGCTTCCTCTTCCGCTCCTGCTTTGCCTTCTTCTACGGCTGCTTCTTCTGCATCTTCTTTTTCGGCCGCAATAACGACAGACTCTTTTTTATAATCTTCGTGATCTTCGGCGGCAGCCTCACCCTCCGCGTCCGCCTGTTCAGGAGCGATTTTTTTGAGCGGCACCCCTTCAGCGATTTCTCCCTCGACAAAATCGGCCGGCATCTCGCCGGCGTAAACAATTTTACGCTGGCACTCCGGGCACACCGACTCATAATGATACGATGCAATATCGGTTCTCATGCCGTACGTACGGTACAAAAGATCTCGAGTGGATTGATCCCACACCAGCGTGATCCAGCCGTCGTAGGTTTTTCGAGCGGCTTCTTCGACAGCATCCACCCCGTGAATGACCCGGTAGCCGGTCAGAAAATAACCGCACCGGCCGCAGGCCGCAAAGTTTTGCTGTAGTTCAGCCAGGGATAAATTTTGCACCCCCCGACGAAAGTTATTTCGTCTTTTTTGGTGCTGATACCGGCCGTGGCGCTGTTTATTATATGATTTCGAATCTGAACCGGATGATTTGCTCATAAAATGTTCGCTTCTTTTTAATTTGTCGTAAAATTCTATGGGAAAATCTTCCGGAAGCCAAAAAGGAACCAAAAGATGAGTCAATCGCTAAAAGCGCTAATCTCCAAATGGGCCGCAGCTGCGGCCGAAACAAACCATCCTCCCCCCCCTGTTTATGAGTTTGAGGATATCATCATCAACCGCTTCATCGAAGATTCGCGGCAAATAAAACCGGGCGACTGTTTTGTGGCCCGCGTGCGCACCAACAGCGATGGCCACCTTTTTATCCAACAGGCGCTGGACAATGAGGCCGCCCTGATTTTAGCGCAGCGGCCGGCCGCTGAATTAGACCTTGATATACCGGAGAAAACCGTCTACTGGTGCGTTCCGGATACCGCCTACGCCCTGGCGTGGCTGGCCGCAGCCTGGAACGAGTTTCCAGGGAGGCGGTTAACGGTGATTGGCATCACCGGCACCGATGGAAAAACTTCGGTCAGCAGTTTGCTCCATACCATCATGCTGAGAGGAGGCCGCCACTGTGGGTTGATCAGCACCATCACGGCCGACATGGGGGGAGGCGCGGCCGAGTCGACCGGTCTGCACGTCACCACACCGGAAGCCCCAGCGGTGCAGCATTTTTTGCGCCGCATGGTGGATGTCGGCTTGGACGAGGTCATTTTAGAAAGCACGTCAATCGGATTGGCCCAACACCGCATAACCGCTATCGGTTTTGACGCCGCGCTGCTGACCAACATCACCCATGAACACGTCAACGATCACGGCACGCACGAAAATTACGTGGCCGCCAAACGCCGCCTGTTTGAAATGACCACCCATCATCGCCAGGTTGGTGGTTTGGGTCTGCACGTCCTCAATCGCGATGACGCCTACTATGAAACTATTTCTGCCGCGGCCGACGGCCGGGTTATTACCTATGGTCTCGACCTCCCAGCAGATGTGTGGGCGGATCAGATCGAATATTCGGCCGAGCACACCGCTTTTGTTCTCCACTTACCGGATGGGCAAGAAACCAAAATCAAGTCGGTCCTGGTCGGCCGCTTTAACGTGGCCAACATGCTCTGTGCCGCGGCCGCCGCTTACGGTTTGGGAATTGATCTGGACGATATCAAAGGCGGTCTGGAATCGATGAGCGGCATCTCCGGCCGGATGGAACGCATCAATGAAGGCCAGTCGTTTATCACCCTGGTCGATTTTGCCCATACTCCCAACGCTCTGGAAAAAGCGCTCGAAGCGGCCCGGCCGATGGTTGCCAAAACAAAGGGGCGCATCCTGGCGGTCTTTGGCAGCGCCGGGAAACGGGATATCGAAAAGCGGCGCATGATGGCTGAAGTGTCGGCCGAACGGGCTGATATCACCATTTTGACAGCCGAAGACCCGCGCACCGAAGCGCTGGAGGATATTTTAGAGATGATGGCGGCCGGCTGCCGCATGAGGGGGGGCATCGAAGGAGAGAGCTTCTGGCGGGTGCCAGATCGCGGTGAGGCGATTTACTTCGCCCTGTCGCTCGCTCGGCCGCAGGATTTGGTCATTATTTGTGGCAAAGGGCACGAGCAGTCGATGTGTTTTGGCACCACCGAATACCCCTGGGATGATCGGGAGGCTGCCCGCCAGGCGCTCAGGGCATTTCTGGCCGGCCGGCCGATGCCTAATCTGGGTCTGCCCACCTACCAAGGTTAATTGTTATTAGTTGACTGTTTGCCAAATACGAGATTAGAAATACGATTGAGTCGTTCGTATTTCTAATCTCGTGTTTCGTATTTCCATCTTCGTATCGCATCGCGTCATTTCCCACTTGATCTATAACGCATTGTGTTATAAACTGTGCCTCACTGATTGAAGGATATTTTGGGCACTATTAACAAAAGGTAGATCATGAGCCAATCAAACTCCGGGAATACAGCTGATTTTGTAATCGTTGGTTCCGGTTTCGGGGGGAGCGTTTCAGCCCTGAGACTGGTCGAAAAAGGATACGATGTCATCGTCCTTGAACGAGGTAAGCGATACAAGTCCAAGGATTTCCCCAAGAGCAACTGGCACCTAAGAAAATTTTTGTGGATGCCTTCGCTGCGCTTTTTTGGGTATATGGGCATCAATCTTCTAAACGACATTATGATCCTCAACGGGAGCGGGGTCGGTGGCGGCAGCCTTGTCTACGCCAGCACCCATATCAAACCCACCAAAACCTTTTTTGAAGCGGAAGAATGGGCCCATCTGGGCGATTGGGAAAACGAACTGGCTCCCTTCTACGAGTTGGCCAACCGCATGCTGGGCACCGCCCAAAACCCCAAATTGTGGGAAGCTGACCACATCCTGCTCGATATCGCCACCGATTTAGGAAAAGAAGACACCTTTAAGCCAACCCCGGTCGGGATTTTCTTTGGCGAACCGGGCCAATCGGTCCCCGATCCTTTCTTTAATGGAGACGGCCCGGAACGCGCTGGCTGTATCCACTGCGGGGGATGCATGGTCGGCTGTCGCCACAATGCCAAAAACACCCTCGACAAAAATTACCTTTATCTGGCCGAGAAGTTTGGGGCTGAAGTGCGGCCGGAGGCCAACGTCCTCGATATCCGGCCGCTGCCGGAAGGACAGCCGGACGGCGCCCGGTATGAAGTCGTATACGAAAAAACAACCGCCTGGTTCAAAAAACCGCAAACGGTTGTCCGCACGCGCAACGTCGTGGTCTCGGCTGGGGTGTTGGGCACGGTCAACCTTCTGCTTAAGCTCCGCGATGAACTCAAAAGCCTGCCCAAACTATCTTCTAGGCTGGGTGAACGAGTGCGCAGCAACAGCGAAGCGCTGATGGGTTCAATCGCCCGTCACGGCTCAGACGAAAAAGATTTTTCTGAGGGTGTCGCCATCACCTCTCACTTTTGGGTCGATGAGGTGACCAGCGTCGAACCGGTCCGCTACCCCCGCGGGTCATCCCTGCTGCGCTTCCTGGGCCTGCCTTTAATTGATCTTGAAGGTGGAGTATTTATGCGGTTGATGCGGGTGTTGAATATCACCCTGCGCCGGCCGTACGACATGCTCAAAGCGCTCTTTTTACCAAACTGGGCCCGCGACAGCACCATTTTGCTCATCATGCAAACCCTGGATAATCGCATGAGCCTTAAACGCGGCCGAAGCCTGTGGACTTTGTGGCGCAAGGGGTTGGTCAGCCATATGGATAAAGTAAATCCCATACCGGCCGTGATCGATGCCGGCCGGCAGGTGGTCAATCGCTTCGCTAAAAAGATCAACGGGGTACCGCTGACCACGACCAATGAAGTGTTGCTCAATATGGCTTCCACCGCTCACATTCTTGGCGGGTGCGGGATCGCCGCCAGCGAAGACGAAGGGGTCATTGACATCAATCACGAAGCGTTTAACTACCCCGGTCTTTTCATCGCTGATGGCTCGGCCATTCCGGCTAACCTTGGCGTTAACCCCAGCCTAACCATCACCGCCATGACTGAACGGGCGATGTCGCGCATTGAGCCCAAAGAGACGCCAGATTCACCCATCGAGCTGCACGATGCGCAGCCGGTGGCAATCTATCAACCGTAGGCCTTATGTGGGCCCAAAAAAACATCACTCTTCCTCCTTTTACGCGGGGATTTCACCTGATTACCCATCATATCACCGGTGTACTTCCCGAGATAGCCAATTTTCGGGTAGGGCTTCTCCACGTTTTTATTCAACACACGTCCGCTTCGCTGGCCCTGAATGAGAATGCCGATCCATCGGTCCGCCAGGATCTGGAAACTCATTTCAACGTGATCGCCCCGGAAAATGCTCCCTACTACATCCATACGTATGAGGGGCCGGATGATATGCCTGCCCATATTAAAGCGATTCTCATCGGTCCTTCATTATCAATCCCCATTACAAACGGCCGTCTGGCCCTCGGCACCTGGCAGGGGATCTATCTCTGTGAACATCGCAATCGCGGTGGGGGACGACGGGTAGTGGTTACCGTTCAGGGAGAATGAGACTTCAGACTTCAGACTTCAGACTTCAGACTTCAGACTTCAGACTTCAGACTTCAGACTTCAGACTTCAGACAGCATAAGCCCCACCCAATTCGTGTCAAGGCCCAATTCAAATCACCTCACTTAGCACTTTTACCTTAGGACTCAGCACTTCCCCCTTAGCACTTTCACCTCAGGACTTATATAATACCCATATGCTCAACCAAATAATTAGTCGAATACGACGAAACCACGCGCTGGAACACGCCACAATTCATCTTTTAACTGAACAATTTAAGCGATTTGGCGCTCAAGGGAACGCCACCTACTCCGGGTTTTATCTCAACATTTTTGGGGATATCCCCGAGCAGGCGATTATGAAAGCGGCCGAAGAGGCGCTGCAGCGCATGAAAAATGGGGAACACCAATTAGCTCTTCATCCCAACTGCGGCACCGTTCATTTGACCACCGCCACGATGGCCACCCTGGCCGCCCAGGGAACATTTGCCTTTGAGCAGCGGCGGCTGGGTAAAAGCAAGATGGATGGAGGCACTTTCTTTAATATTTTACCCACGGCGGTTTTAGCGGTCTTCTTTACCTTGATTATTTCCCGGCCGGTCGGGATGCATTTGCAGCGCTACACCACCGACGGTCGTCCCGGAAGCTTGCAAATCGTCGCCTTACGCAAGCTTGAGCCAACCGCTGTATCCCGATTTTTCAAGATTCTTTTGGGTCACAATAAGCGTGTTGAATCCCACAGCTACTTCATCGAAACCAAATATTAGCCGATGTTCTATATATTTCACGGGGATGACGCGTTTTCCCAGAAGGAAACCCTCGAGAGCTTGAAAAAGAAATTGGGGGATCCGGAAATGCTTTCACTCAACACAACCGTTTTTGAAAGCGGACAAACCCGAGCCAACCACATTATCGATGCGTGTAACGCGATGCCGTTTTTGGCTCCGAAACGACTGGTCATTGTTTACAACTTCTTTTCCGGCAAAGGAGACAAAGATGAGCGGGCAGCCCTGCTTGATTATTTGCCAACGATACCTGATTCGGCTCGCCTGGTTTTTATGGAAAAAGGGGCGCTAGAGGATAGAAGCAAAGCGATAAAATGCGCGCGCAGCAGCGAAAACGGCTACGAAAAGCGATTTAATCGGCCGCAGGGGCGGGTGTTGGAACGGTGGATTCTTGATGCGGTTGATCGGTTGGGCGGCCGCATTCACCCCGATGCAGCCCGTCGCCTGGCCATGAATGTTGGCAGCGATTTACAAATCCTCGAAAACGAGATCACCAAGCTGGTCCTTTACAAGGGTATTTCCGCTGAACCGGAACTGATTACGATCCGAGATGTCGAAAAATTGTCTCCTTATGCGGCCGAAGCCAACATATTCGACCTGGTTGACGCGCTGGGCAACCGCAACGGCAAACGAGCGGCCTTGTTGCTGCAGCAAAAACTCGATGAAGGATCTGAACCTTTTCAAATTTTTTCGATGTTTATTCGGCAGTTTCGGCTGATTATCCAGGTCAAAGAGCTGGTGGAAGAAGGCAACAAACCCCCAGAAATCGCCAAATTAATCAAGCAGCATCCGTTTGTCGTTGGGAAAATTGCCAATCAGGCAAGAAGCTTTGATTTACCGCAGCTCGAAAAAATTTATGGCCATCTGCTCGAAACCGACATGCAGGTTAAAACCGGCCGGACCGACCTGGTCACCGCCCTGAACCTTTTAATTTTTAATTTAGCATAGAGAAACTGTAGACAAGAGACCCGTCAATCTCTGTTCTCCAGTTTCTCGTCTCTACTCTCTGGTGTTCATCATGAAACAATCTATTTTTAGTCACAAATTTTCTCCTGATGCCGGCATTTTGCAGCTCATGGATGATTTGGGCCGCTACGCCGGGCAACCCGGCATCAAAATGCTGGGTGGAGGCAATCCCAGTCATATTCCCGCCGTGCAGGGTTATTTTCGTCAGCGCATGCTGCGGATCCTGGACAGTGAGCGCGATTTTGAGAATTTAATCAGCAACTACTCCGGACCGGCCGGACCCAGCCAGTTTATCGAAGCTCTGGCTTCTTTTTTGAATACACGTTACGGCTGGCCTGTTTCTGCGGAGAACATCGTTCTGACCAACGGCAGTCAAACCGCATTTTTTTATCTTTTTAACATGTTTTCCGGTCCTTTTGCCGACGGCACATTTAAAAAAATATTGCTGCCGCTGGCCCCAGAATATATCGGCTATGAAGATTGCGGCCTGTACCCCGATATCTTTATTTCACACAAGCCGGAAATCAAGCTGCTGGACGGCCGCCTGTTTAAATACCACGTTGATTTTTCACGGCTAGAAATTACCTCAGAGATTGGCGCGCTGTGTGTCTCTCGGCCGACCAATCCCACCGGCAACGTCTTAACGGCGGCCGAAATGGATCAGCTCAGCACGCTGGCTCAGGAACACGACATACCGTTTATCATCGACAACGCCTATGGGCTTCCCTTTCCCAGCATCATTTTTACTGGTGAAAAACCACCCATGTGGGAGCCGCACATGATCATGTGCATGAGTCTTTCAAAATTGGGATTACCCGGCACCCGCACCGGCATCATCATCGCCGCAAAGAGCGTCGCCCAAAAACTCGAAGCGATGAATGCGGTTATCAGTCTGGCCCCTGGCGGGTTTGGGGGAGCGATGGCTCTGGAAGCGGTAAGAAACGGGGAAATTGCCCGCCTGAGTGAAGACGTCATTCGGCCGCACTATGAGGCCAAAGCGTGGCAGGCGGTTGAATGGCTGCGTGCGGCGCTCGAAGGGATCGATTTTTACATTCACAAACCTGAAGGGGCGATTTTTGTTTGGGCGTGGTTTAAAGGGCTGCCCATCACCAGCCAGGAGCTTTACAATCGGCTAAAGGCTCGGGATGTGCTGGTGATACCCGGTCAACATTTCTTTCCCGGATTAAAAGGGGATTGGCCGCACAAATATGAGTGCATTCGCCTGAGCTACGCCATGGATCCCGAAGCGGTTGAAAGCGGCATCAAAATAATCGGGGAGGAAGTGAAAAAGGCCTATGCGGAATACGAGGCACGAAATTTGAAATACGAAATACGAGATACGAAATAAGTCGTTCAAATTTCGTATCTCGTATTTCTGATCCCGTATTTCTAATCTCTGATTTTGTAATTCGTTCTATTCTTCAAACAATTCCGCGATCAACGGCCCGGCCAAATTGTTCTGCAGCACCAACACGCTGGCTCCCTGAGGGGTGGTGTAGCTAATGACATAGCGATAATCGATCACGTCTGTCTTGATGTTTTCTGAAGAAAGACGGGTGCCTGCGTTGGCCAAAGCGATCATTTCGCTCAAACTCAAATCGGTTCGAACCCCTTCTTCAATTTGCCGATAAAGAAGCGGCGTTTTGACCAGCAGTTCTTCTGCTCCCAAATTCAACACCTTATCTCGGACAGCCAACACGACCGCCTGCTGCCTTTCAGCGCGACCAAAATCGTTGTCCTGATGGCGAGTACGGGCATATTTTAAGGCGGTTTCGCCATCAAAAACGTGGTTTCCGGCCGGAATATAAAGCGGGTCGTACCCATAATTCATGTTGGGAAATTTGGGATCGTTGATGGTTGTCGGCACATAAATGTCAATCCCGCCCAGGGTGTCGATACCGGTGATAAAGGCGCTAAAATCGACCAGCAGATAATGATCGATGTGAACCCCCAGGTTTAACGACACCGTCTTCATGGCCAAATCCGCCCCCCCGGCCGGGCCACCGGCCGCTGCACCGCGAACAAAAGCGGTATTGATCCGATCTCGTCCCCAACCCGGGATTTCCGCGTACAGATCGCGTGGTATCGACAAAATTGACGCTTTTTCCGTTTTCGGGTTGAGGGATAGAAGCATCATCGTGTCGGTACGGGAGACAAATGGCTCACCCGGCCGGCGGTCAATGCCCATCACCAAGATGGTAATGCGATCTGAATCTGGCAAAGCCGCCGTAAATGACTCAACGGTCTGGGCGACTTCCGCCTGTTCGGTTGGTGAAAGGGTTTCAACTATCGGAGCCGGCTCACCGGAAACGCCGCTTTCATCAACCGGAGAAGTTTGATCGTTTTCCTGGCTGGCCGATGTTTCATTTCCCAGAGGATTCAGGGGGGCGGTGATATATGCTTCAACGGTAAAATAGGCAACGGTCGAAACAAAAAAAATCGAAGTAAAAAAGGTTGCTGACAAAGCGTAAACAAGCCAGCGTGGCAGTAGTGAATTTTTCGCTGTTTTCAATCTTGGTACTCCTTAAAGCGATCAATCAAGCCAATTATAGGTTCCCTCCTGTAATCATACCTTGCTTCTACCCAACGATTAAGCAATGAAGACGTAAAAATAGCGGGAAAAAAGTACTAAAGCGCCACAATTAGGGGTTCGGCACGGGGTTTGAAGATCATTTAATCATCGTGGTAAGAAGGGCGACGCACCGCCTCGATTCCCCAGGTTTGATCGATGAGATAGAGCGGCCGCCCCTTCACTTCATCATAAATTCGGCCGAGATATTCACCGATAATGCCCAAACAAATCAGCTGGATTCCACCAAGAAAAAGAACCATCGTTAAGGTTGTGGCCTGACCTTCCAGGGCCACGGAGGGAGTCATCAGGCGGATCAAAACAACCAGCACAATCGCCACGGCGCTCAGCGAGGCCACGATAAATCCCAGATAAGTTGCCAGGCGGAGCGGCAAATAAGAGAAGCTGGTAATGGCGTTGATGGCAAAGGGCAACATCTGACCCACTGATTCAAATTTGGATGTACCGGCATAGCGAGCTTGACGCACATAAGGCACCCCAATCTGCTTAAATCCCACCCAGGGCACCATCCCCCGCAAAAAGCGATTCCGCTCTCGCATCCCGCGAATGGCGTCAACCACCCGCCGATCCATCAGCCGGAAGTCACCGGTATCGAGAGGAATATTCACGCTGGTAATGCGATGAATCAGGCGATAAAAGGCCTTGGCCGTCATCTTTTTAAACCACGTTTCTCCCTCCCGAACCGACCTCACCCCATAGACAACGTCGTATCCTTCCCGCCACTTGGCAATCATTTCCGGAATTAGTTCAGGGGGGTCCTGCAGATCGGCGTCGGTCAAGACTACGGCATCTCCCCGAGCGTAATCCAAACCGGCCGTCACCGCCTCCTGGAAACCAAAATTTCGCGAAAAGCTTAATCCTCTAACGCGATTATCTTGATTGTGCAGCTGGGCGATCACCTCGGCTGACTGATCTTTGCTGCCATCATTGATGAGAAGGAGCTCCCACGGTTCATCGGCCGAGACCATCACGGCCACGATGCGCCTGTACAGCTCCGGCAGCACTTTTTCTTCATTGTAAACGGGGGCAATAATTGAAATCATCCGGCAAATAAATCAGTTAGCGTAAGATTTTTGGCTATCTATTTTACACACAATCGGGTGGTTACACTCATTTCTCTAACATATTGAGCTGTACCACTAAACCGATGTGATCTGACATGTAGAGCTGATCGTCATCAGGGTGATGGGTTTGGCCAAAAAACTTAGCTTCATGTACAACCACATCCTGGGTCACAAAGACATAGTCCAGGCACCCGGTCCAATCATTATCGCGATGAGCCAAAACCGTCGGAAAGGTCGCCAGGGGTTCACGGCCGTGAGCCAGTTCAAACGCGCTGCGCATCCCTTGCGACATGCGCTTCATGGCGATGCTGTCCGGTAAATCATTAAAATCTCCAACGACAATTTGGCATTCAGATCGGCCGGGCACCCCCAGCCAGCCGGTCAGACGCATCACCTGTTCGTAGCGCACCTCGGGCACGGTTTGCCCGGAAGTTAAACGAACAGAGACAAAATCGACCGTTCCCCCACCCGGCAGCTCGATATTAGCCAGAAGCGCCACCCGACCGTCATACCCTAAATCCAAGCCTTCTTTTAAAATAACAGGCCATTTTGACAGGATGGCCACCCCATCGAGAAAGCCGGAAATAAACCCTTTACGCCGCTGCTGAAGCAGAGTATAGGTTTTGCGACCCAGACGTGCGTTGAGCTGCCCGGTAATCCACGATCCTTGTCCGGCCGCTACGTTGACTTCCTGCAAGGCGATCAAATCCGGCTCTTCATCCAGCAGGCCGGCAATGAGCATATGCCGCCGGTCGAGCCAGCGATCGCGAATACCGTGTATGTTGATAGTCAGGATTTTGATCATAAGAAGTCCTGAGTCCTAAGTCCTAAGTCCTAAGTCCTGAGTCAGAATAAGCTTCACCCCATCTTTGTCAAGCCTCAATCGCAGCCATTTTACTCAGCACTTTCAACTCAGGACTTAGGACTCCTTAGTTGAAGGGAATCTCGCTCGATCCGGCCGGTACGGCCGTTTGCAGCGACAATTCAGAGGTGCGCAGCACCAGCGTAAAAGGGGTTGTGCTATTGATCAAAACCATTTCCCCATCACCCAGAATATCAGCGGTTTCGTTGGGGCCAAGGGGGTAATTCTGCACGCCAAAGTGCCCGTCAACATTTAAACGGCGATCCCAATAGACGGTGCGCTGCGGCCAATCTGCCCACAAACCGATCACGTCTTCAATTAGGATGCCGATTGGAGACAAACCGGCCCAGCCGATAGCGTTGGCCGCGGCCGGTTCGCCGGCACCCGGTTCATGTGAGGCATAATTTTCCCAGAAAAAACCGGTTCTTTCGTGCACTTGCTGGAGGGTCATCAGGTGGTTGATGGCTATTTCGTGGGCCAAATGATGCTGACCGACCGTCCGCAAGCCGCGCAAAACCATATAGTTGGTTGGCGACCACACGGAGCCACGCCAATACCCCCCCAATGGATCAAAACCGGGGCTGTCGGCCGAAATTGTGGGCACGCGGTGAGGGGTGGCAAACGAACCCTTGTCGCGTAGATGACGAAAGAGCGCATCCTGCCGCCGCTGAGGAATCAAATCTTTGTCGTACAACCCCCAAAAGGCGGCAATGGATTTAACTCGACTTTTTCGTCCACCTGGCGACACGTCGTGATAAAAAGCGGTCTCTTCATCCCAGCAAATTTCGTTGATTGCCTGCTTCATCCGAGACCGATCGGCCGCCAGTTCGTCGACCAAACCGGATTCGTCCAGCACCAGGGCCATACGCTGCAGCAGCATCGCGCTAACCGCGGCTTGCATGGTCGCCCCAATCCAGCTCCACCGCTGGTGATGGTGAAGGCCATCCACCACCCGTTCCTGATTGTCCATCCCGCTGCTCGTGCCTGTGGCCCAGTAAAGACCGCTGGGCCAGCTGCGATTTTGGCGGCACCAGCGGTAAAAAGCAATTAACGGGTAAAAAACCTGACGCAGACGGTTTTCATTCCCGGTGGCTCGATAGTAGCGCCATTCCGACCAGGCAAAAATGTTGGGTCCCGTGCCGTCCGGATCAAAGGGCAAAAAAAGCTCCTCCCCGGTTTCGATATCGATTTCACGGCAGATAAACCCGTCATCATGCTGCCGGGTATAGAAGTGATTGAGAATATCGATAAAAGAAAACGCCCGCCGGCCGTATAAGCCGTATTGGGCGATAAAGGCACAATCCCACATAAACAGGCGCGGCAAATGATGAGGGGTGAGATAGGGAGCATGGAGCGGGCTATCGGCCGGTGGGGTTTGAATCGCACTCCAAATTAACTCCCACGCCTGCCAGTACAGCTTCTCCCACGAGTCATAGCCGGTAATGACCGGCCGGGGAAGTTTTTCTCGCGCTTCCTCAAATGAGGGCAGCGAACGGATTACCCCCCGCTGTTGACGAAAGGGGTTTTTGGCGACAAGCGGTTCAAACGGCCGGGGATATTTTTGGTTTTCTTGGCTCATGGGTATACCCACAATTTGGCTGTCCCAACAAGGCGAATATCATTTTCTGAGATGGTCGTTACGCGCAAATCATAGCGCACCACCACATTATCCCGCAATTGACCGATCCAGGAAAATGAATCCGCCTGCCGAATATACGGATAACCGCTGGTCCCGGCAAGTTCCCCTCCCTGCTCGGTCAAACCAATATACGAAATTGTTGTTCCGGGGACAAATTCCCCTACCGGAACGCGATAATCTATCAGCAGTTCTTCAAACTCCAGAGGAGCGGCCGGAGGCTGGTTGTATCCCAGCTCCAGCGGTGCTGGATTGAGTATGGTCACCTGAACCGGCCCCAAAGCGATTAATTCACCTAACAAGGTGGTCGTAATTCGCAAATCATATCTTCCGATCACCCCAGGTGAAATTACCCCGCGCCAGGAAAAAGAATCGCCCGATCTTTTAAGCGCCGGAAGGCCGTCTATCTGTACCGAAAAGCCGTTTTCCTGCTTGGAAACATATACAAGACCGGTTCCCGGAATTTGTTCTCCTTCCGTCATTGAAATGCGATAGGTCAGGGTTTGAAAGGTTATGCTGTCCGTTTCCGGCGTGGGTGATGGCTCGGGCGTGGGATCTCCCAATCCCGGCACATTTGGAACCGATGGCAGGGAAATCGAACAGGCCAGCGTGCTGAGCAGCAGCACAATCAGGGCAGCATATTTTCGCAAAGATAAATACTTCATTGGCGTCACATTTGAGTAGCTTAAAAAAGAAATAAAAAGACACGCCATCAGCCATGACGTGTCTCCCCGTTACCGGTAATGTATACGAAAAACTGCCGTTCTTCAACTACTGTTCATCAATTGTGATCGATTCAATTTTATCCCCTGGTGGGGCGTTTGGATCGGTGGCTGGATCGCGCGGGGTGATCGCTTTGACAACGTCTAACCCCTCCGTAACCCGGCCAAAAATCGTGTAGCTGCCGTCTAAGAACGAAGCGTCCCCTAAGGTGACATACCACTGGCTGCCGTTGGTGTCCGCCCCGGAGTTGGCCATCGCCACAATCCCTTCTTCCGCATGAGAAAGAGAGCTGTCTACCTCATTGGGAATCATGTACCCTGGGCCACCCATGCCGGTGCCGGTGGGATCACCTGTCTGGGCCACAAAACCGGGCAGCACCCGGTGGAAAGTTACCCCGTCAAACCACCCTTCACTGGCTAGAAAAACAAAGCTGTTCACCGTTTGAGGCGCTGATTGCGGGTAAAGCTCCATGGTAAAAGAAGACCCGCTTTCCATTTGGACGGTGGCCACATAAGTTTTGCTTTCATCGATGGTCATCTCTGGCGGACCGTCGTACTGGATATCCTCCAATATTTCCATTGACCGGAGATTTTCGATAAAGGCGGTCCACGCTTCGTAAGGTGGGGTACCACCCGGCAGCAGCTCACCGTTTACGATAAGGGCCGGAGTTCCGGGCAAACCGATATTGACCGATTCTTCAATCATCCCTTCTATGTAAGGGGTAAAGATGTTATTGTCCAGATCGGATTCAAAGCGAGAGGTATCTAAACCGACCTCACCGGCCAGTTCAACCAGGAACGCCTGGGCGTCACCGGCCGCATTAAAGTCGGCCTGCTGTTCATAAAGGGCGTCGTGATACTCCCAAAATTTCCCCTGTGCTCCGGCTGCTTCGGCCGCTTCGGCCGCCAGCTTGGCGTTCGGGTGGATCTCAGTCAGTGGGAAATGGCGATAAATGACGCGGACATCATCGGGATACTCGTCTACCAGACGAGCAAAGAGCGGGGAAACCGCTGCACAGCCCGGTCATTGAAAGTCGCCATACTCGATGACGGTCAGAACGGGGTCTTCCGCTCCTTTGGCGTAATCAACAGCCCGTTCCTCGGCCGCCTGGGCGAACTCTGCGGCCGGGAAATTTTCGCCAACTTCCGGCGCTTCACTAATGGCCAATGAGCCGGCCGGCTGACCACCTGATTCTGCCGAAATGGAGTCTGATTCCTCGGCCGTTTCCGGTGCGCAGGCGATCAGCCCCAGTGTTGAAAGGAGCAGCATGCTCCAAAAAACCAGTTTCTTCATATTTTAATCTCCCCTAAGGGTGAATTTGGATTTTAAACCTGGCGATTCTACCACGTTCGGCCGGGGGTTTAAACGATTTTAGCGGTTCTTTATAAAGCTGCTCGAGAGGGGGCTTTATTCAGGCTAACTGACCCCTCCCCCAGCCCCTCCCCGACACGGGGAGGGGAGCTTGTCGGGCTGTTTTAGAGTGGGGTTGCTGCCTATGTGTCTAATTAGTCACTTACATCCGTTATCTAGTAAGTAACTCAATATTAGCTCAACAAATTCCCCCTCCCGCGTCGGGAGGGGGTTAGGGGGTGGGTCTTTTGACGGTCATTTTACCCCTCCCCCAGCCCCTCCCCGAATCGGGGAGGGGAGCTTGGGAGACCGTTCAACTTCGTGTTCAGCAAGAGCGTCCCAATCAAACCGTACCCCGTGACCCGGCATGTTTCCCGGTGACATGCGGCCATTGATTATTTCGGGCGGATTCAAAATAAACCTCTCCAATCCAAAGCTGTGTACTTCAAGAAAAGAAGCGTTTGGTATGGCCGACAAAAGGTGCAGATGCAGCTCGTGGACTCCGTGAGTCGTTACCGGCAAATTGTAGGCATAAGCAAGTTTGGCGACTCGCAGCCAGTTGGTCATCCCGCCAATATTCGAAACATCCGGTTCGGGAAAGGCGATCTGGCCAAATTGGATCATGTGCTGAAACTCGTAGATCGTATGTAGGTTTTCTCCGGTAGCAATTGGCATCCCTCCTTCCCGGCCGATCCGCGCCATGCCCAAATAGTCGTCAGGAATGGTTGGTTCCTCCAGCCAGTAAACATCGTATTCGCGCATCTGTTGCGCGGCCCGAATCGCCGTTTGCACGTCCCAGCGCATATTTGCATCAACCATCAGCGTCCGGTTTGGTCCAAGGACGTCGCGGACAGCTTGAATGCGTTTTAAGTCGTCGCCCAAATGCGGCTGCCCAACCTTGATTTTGACCGCGGTAAACCCCCTGGCCAGATTTTGCTTTGTTTGTTCGACCAGTTCATCGAGTGAAAGATGGAGATCAATGCCACCCGCGTAAGGGATCACCTGATTTCCGTACCCGCCCAGCGACTGCCACAGCGGAACCCCATCCGCCCTGGCGCACAAATCCCACAGGGCGATATCAACCGCCGAGATGGCAAAAGAGGCAATGCCCCCGCGGCCGATGTAGTGAACGTCCCACCACATCTTGTCCCAAAGTTGTTCAATGCGGCGAGGATTTTCTCCAAGCAAAAGCGGGGTGAACGCCTCATCAATCAGGGACCGGATCGCTTGCCCCCCCTTGCCAATGGTATAGGTATAGCCGATGCCCGAAACACCATCTTCACTTTCCAGGCGCACCATCACAACCTCAAAGTGCGTGTGTTCGCCGTGCGTGGCATCCGTCATAACCGAAGCAAGGGGAAGTTGATACAAGGTGGTTTGAACGGCGACAATTTTCATTGTGATTTAATCTCCTTGGAGATGTGGTTTGACCGGTAACATATTATCGCAGATTTTCAGAATTGGCTTTTAATAATCGTCCAGACCTCAAAAGTTTTCACAACTTTTGAGGTCTATTGAGCAAAATCTTCAAAATTGGCTTACTTCGGGTAAGGAAACCAATTAGGCGATCGGTATTTGTGGTATTTTCGTGTTTATGCTTTAATTTCGTGAGGGGGTGGTTTGCTCATAAAAAATGCCAAACTCACCGATAAAAGCCAGCGACAACCTTCTCTTTTCGTCTGCATCCTGTAAGGGGGATCACATGAACGAAAAACTGAGTGCGGCCTCCCGCCGCGCCCTTAATTATTCTAAAAACAGCGATTGGTTTTGCGAATTTCGCGAATATGACTTGCGCGGCGATTTTGCCTTTCAGCCGGGCGTTACCCGCCGCGATCCCAGCGCCGTTTTGCTCATGGACGGTCTATATCACTGCTGGTACACCAAAAGCGTCGGGGAAACAGCCGGATTTGGCACCGGTGATCCCGCGGCCAAGGTGTTTCCGTGGGATTTATCGGAAGTGTGGTATGCAACATCAAGAGATGGCTGGGAGTGGCGTGAAGAGGGACTGGCTGTGGGTCTTGGCGAGCCCGGCGCATATGATGATCGCTCGGTCTTTACCCCGGAGATATTCGCCCACGACGGCCGATACTATCTGGTTTATCAATGCGTCAAAGCCCCATACGTGGTGCGCGTCAAAAACACCATCGGGATGGCGGTGGCCGATTCACCGGCCGGCCCGTGGCGCAAGCTGCCTGAGCCGATTTTGGTCCCAGCCGACAACGGTGAGTGGTTGGGCGAGGAAGATGACCGCTTTAGCGTAATCAGCAAGGGGGATTTCGACAGCCACAAGGTTCACGACCCCTGTTTGCTGCACTATCGCGATCAATTTTATCTCTACTACAAAGGGGAGCAGATGGGTGAAGGGTTGACGATGGGCGGTCGGGACGTGCGCTGGGGTGTGGCAACGGCCGATCATCCCGAAGGGCCATATGTTAAATCACCTTATAATCCCGTGACCAACAGCGGCCACGAGGTATGCGTTTGGCCATATCGCGGCGGGGTCGCCGCACTCATCACCACGGACGGGCCGGAGAAGAACACGATTCAATACGCTCAAGACGGTATCAACTTTGAAATTGTGTCGGTGCTCAAGTGGACCCCCGAAGCATTGGGGGTTTTTCGAGACAAGGACACCGACAAAGATCCGCTGGCCGGCCTCCGCTGGGGGCTGTCTCATCGATATCACGACCAGCAGGGCTGGCAGTACATTCGGCGCTATGAAGCGTTTCGGCCGCAGTATGCTTGAGTACGTAAGCGGTCAAGTCATGAAAATTTTACTCACACGACAGGAGATTTAGACACATGAACGGTTTAGAGCTGTTTTCACTCTCGGGCAAAACCGCCCTGGTGACGGGGTGCCGCCGCGGCATTGGTCAGGCAATGGCCATTGGGCTGGCTGAAGCCGGAGCAGACATCGTAGGGGTGAGCGCATCCCTGGAACCCGGCAGCGCGGTCGAACAGGCCGTTACCGCTTCGGGCAGGCGATTTTACAGCTACAGCTGTGACTTCTCAGATCGGCAGGCGCTTTACCAATTTATTGAGGAGGTCAAAACGGCAGCACCGCCCATCGACATCCTGGTCAACAATGCCGGCACGATTTTGCGGAAGCCGGCCGCTGAGCATCCCGATGAATATTGGGATAAGATTCTCGAAGTGAATTTAACGGCCCAGTTTGTGCTCAGCCGGGAGTTCGGCAAGTTGATGACTGAAAGAAGGGCGGGCAAGATCATCTTTACGGCATCTTTGCTATCGTTTCAGGGCGGCATTACCGTACCGGGTTACACCGCGTCCAAGCATGGGGTGGCCGGGTTGACCAAAGCGCTGGCCAATGAGTGGGCCGGATCGGGGGTGCAGGTTAACGCTATCGCTCCCGGCTATATCGATACCGACAATACGGAAGCACTGCGCAATAATCCGGCCCGGAACGCGGCGATTCTGGAGCGGATTCCGGCCGGCCGGTGGGGGAATCCGGATGATTTTAAGGGGCCGGCTGTTTTTCTGGCCTCAGCAGCATCCGACTATGTCTCTGGGGAGATTTTGACGGTTGATGGCGGCTGGATGGGACGCTAAAACATGCGTGCGTATGGCTGATCCTGCACCATACACACGCATCTAATCCCTTAGTCGATATAGCTTTCAAGCGGTTCGCAGGTGCAAACCAGGTTACGGTCTCCGTAAACGTTGTCGACCCGGCCGACCGACGGCCAGAACTTGTGCTGCCGCACCCAGGGCAGCGGATACACCGCCCGCTTCCGCGCGTACGGCCGCTCCCACTCTCCGGCGATGACAGCCGCCGTGTGAGGAGACATCGTCAAGGGGTTAACCTCGGCATCCAGCTCCCCACTCTCAATCTCCGCAATCTCCTGCCGGATGGTAATCATCGCTTCGCAGAAGCGATCCAGCTCGGCAATTGACTCGCTCTCTGTGGGCTCGATCATCATGGTGCCGATCACCGGCCAAGACATGGTGGGGGCGTGGAAACCATAATCCATCAGCCGCTTGGCAATGTCGTCAACCGAAACTACCTCCTTGACCTGCCGGGTGTCGATAATACATTCATGGGCCACCCACCCCATCGCCCCCCGATACAGCACCGGGAAGTGAGGCTCGAGGCGCGTGGCAACGTAGTTGGCGCTCAAAATCGCCTGCTGGGTGGCATGAAGCAGTCCGTCCGGACCCATCAGCCGAATATAGGCGTAGGAGATGGGCAGGATGCTGGGGCTGCCCCACGGCGCGGCAGCAATCGCCCGGATCCCCTGCGGACCGCTGGCTTCATTCACCACGACGTGACCGGGCAAATACGGGGCCAAATGAGACTTGACGCAGATCGGTCCCATGCCGGGGCCACCACCGCCGTGCGGAATACAAAAGGTTTTGTGCAAATTCAGGTGACAGACGTCCGCACCGATCAGACCGGGGCTGCTGATGCCGACCAGGGCGTTCAGATTGGCCCCGTCCATGTACACCTGCCCTCCGGCCGCGTGAATGATGTCGCAAATCTGGGTGATTTCCGTTTCGAAAACGCCGTGGGTGGAGGGGTAAGTAACCATGAGGGCAGCCAGGGTCTCCTCATATTGGTTGACCTTTGCTTTTAGATCCGCCACGTCGATATTGCCGTGGTCGTCGCACTTGACGATGACCACCTTCATGCCGGCCATGACCGCACTGGCCGGGTTGGTGCCGTGCGCAGAGCTGGGGATCAGGCAGACGTTGCGCTCGGGCTGGCCGTTTGCCTTGTGAAAGGCGCGAATAACCATTAATCCGGAGTATTCACCCTGCGAGCCGGCGTTGGGCTGCAGCGAGACGGCGTCAAAATCGGTGATTTCGGCCAGATACTCTTCCAGCCGCCGAAACAGCTCGTGATACCCGGCTGCCTGGTCGAGCGGAACAAAGGGATGCAGGTGAGCAAATTCCGGCCAGGTAATCGGAATCATCTCAGTCGTGGCGTTCAGCTTCATCGTGCACGACCCTAGGGGAATCATGCTGTGCACCAGCGAAAGGTCTTTGCTCTGAAGCCGGTAAATGTAGCGCACCATCTCTGTCTCGGTATGGTAATGGTTAAAGATTTCCTGCGGCAAAATCGACGTTTGGCGGTTGTGGTTTTCACCAAAAGATAGGTTGATGTTTAAAGCCAATTCGTGCCAGTCGATGGCGGCCGGGTCGAGACCAAAGACAGCGGCCAGCCGCTTTAGTTCGTCCAGCGTCGTTGGTTCATCGAGAGTGATCCCCACCGCGCCATCGTCGTAGTAACGCAAATTGATTTCATCGGCCAGGGCCGCCTGCTGCACGGCCGCTGCCTTGCGCGGGCCGTCTACTATCTTGATCGTGTCAAAATAGCTCGTTGAGGCCAATGTATACCCACCGTCCTGCAGCACGCGGGCCAGAAGCCGCGTCAAAAGCTGCACCCGACGGGCGATGCGGGTCAACCCCTCCGGTCCGTGGTAAACGGCGTACATTGAAGCCATAACCGCCAGGAGCACCTGGGCGGTGCAGATGTTGCTGGTTGCCTTTTCGCGGCGGATGTGCTGCTCGCGGGTTTGCAGGGCCAGCCGCAGCGCAGGATTCCCATCCCGATCAACGGATACTCCGATGATCCGGCCGGGCATCTGCCGCTTGTGCGCCTCTGTGGTTGCTAAAAAGGCGGCGTGCGGGCCGCCGTAGCCCATCGGCACACCAAACCGCTGGCTGTTGCCAACAACGATATCTGCCCCAAATTCAGCCGGTGAACGCATTATGGTCAGGGCCAGCAAATCAACCGCGACCGTCACCAGGGCTTTGACCTCATGGGCGGCGTCGGCCACCGCCTGGTAATCATAAATTGTGCCGTCGGTAGCCGGATACTGGAGCAAAATGCCAAACACCTCTTCACTGACCGCAAATTGCTGGTGATCCCCAACCACGACCTCAATGCCCAATGGCTCAGCCCGGCCGATCACCGTATCGATCGTTTGCGGGTGGCACTTCTCTGACACAAAGAAAGTAGTCGCATTTGATTTGCGCGGCCGGGAGGCAAAGGCCAGGGCCATCGCTTCGGCCGCGGCGGTGGCCTCATCAAGGAGGGAGGCATTGGCGATGTCCATGCCGGTCAAATCGATGATCATCGTCTGAAAGTTGAGCAGTGCCTCCATGCGCCCCTGAGCGATTTCCGCCTGGTAGGGGGTATATTGAGTGTACCAGCCGGGATTTTCCAGAATGTTGCGCAAAATGACCGGTGGAGTAATCGTGTCGGCATACCCCAGGCCGATAAACGAGCGAAATACCTTGTTCTTATCGGCCAGCGTGCGCATGTCGGCCAGCAGTTCGCTTTCGGTCAGCGCCTGCGGAAGATCGAGCGGCCGGGTGCGGCGGATATTGTCCGGCACGACCTGATAAACCAGCTCGTCGAGGGAGCTGAGCTCCAGCGCGGCCAGCATTTTCTCTTCATCTTTGCGTTTTAAGCCATTGTGGCGGCTTTCAAATGAATCGTGCAGCGGGAGGAGGTCTTGAATCAATTTAGCGTTATCTTTAGAAATCGAATCCAGCATGATGGTTTTCCTTTTTGGGGTTAAATCTTTGGCAATCAAAAAGGCAGGCGAACGCCATTGATGAGCGTTCGCCTGCCTTCTGTCATCAAACCTGAGAGATTTACCCCATAGTGCTGGGGATTGCCCCGTCGGTGTCCGAATATCGTCCTTTTCAGAAGCGGCTCCGTCAAGCGATCCTTTTGCCTGAGAGTTTCACTATTTTTTTGCTAGCTTGCCCCTTCGGCGTTCGAGAATTTTTCTCAAATCTCTCTCGCTTGGCGTTCATAAACATTTTAGTAGATTAGAGGGGAAAAGACAACAGACTACAGACTACAGACTACAGACTACAGACTACAGACTACAGACTACAGACTACAGACTACAGACTACAGAC
>JASJCR010000041.1 GCA_030065875.1 Ardenticatenaceae bacterium
AGGCACTGAACCGGGTCTGGAATCGAGCAACTACTTTGGTCCCAAATACGGGGCCACCGCCAGCGGCGTCCACGCCATGATCATCGAGCTCGATCCGGAAACTTTTGATTTGGAGATAAAAAAATATGTTGTGGTCCACGACTGCGGTGCGGTCATCAATCCGCTAATTTTAGACGGCCAGATCCACGGTGGTGTGGCCCAGGGGATCGGCAACGCCTTTTACGAGAAGCTGGCCTATGACGAAAACGGCCAGCTTCTGACCGGTTCGTTTATGGATTATTTGCTGCCCACCGCCCTTGACGTGCCGGAAATGACCCTCGACCACATTACGACTGAATCCCCCCTCAATCCCCTGGGTATCAAAGGGGCCGGGGAAGCCGGGGCGATCCCAGTTGGTCCGCTGTTTGCTCAGGCGATCGAAGACGCCATCAACCGCCCTGAAGTGGAAATCCTGGAAATTCCGCTGAGCCCCAGCAAAGTCTGGGGATTTGTAAATCAATCATGAAATGGGCGATACGAAATACGAATTACCGATGGGTTGGCACTTACCGAAGTAGACCTTAAACTTGAGTTTGATGATAAACTAGATATCTTTCGTATCTCGCATTTCGTATCTCGCATTTCGTATCTCGTATTTCGTATCTCGCATTTCGTATCTCGCATTTCGTATCTCGTATTTTGGAAATTCTTATGAAACTCGCAATCGTCGCCATTGGGGGCAACGCCCTCATCACAGATTTAGACAACATTACCGTTGAATCGGAATATCGGGCCGCCGGACAAACCACCCATCATATTGCCAATATGATCGCGGATGGGTGGCGGGTGGTCATCGTGCACGGCAACGGTCCGCAGGTTGGTTTTAACCTGCGTCGCTCCGAGCTGGCTCGTGGCGAGCTGTTTGAGCTGCCGCTCGATGTGTGCGGTACCTTTACCCAGGGGTCGATCGGCTACTATTTCCAGCAAAACCTGCGCAACCAACTGCGCGAATTGGGGATTCAAATGCCGGTGGTGACCGTCATCAGCCAGGTGTTGGTTGATGCGGAGGATCATGCCTTTGACCGGCCGACCAAGCCGATCGGTATGTTTATGGAAGAAGAAGACGCCAGGCACGTTGCCGAAACCGGCTGGACCGTGATGGAAGACGCCGGCCGGGGGTGGCGCAGGGTAGTCGCTTCGCCAAAACCGATCCGCATCATCGAAGAACGGACGATTCAACAGCTGCTTGACAGCGGTTCCATCGTGATTGCCTTGGGTGGGGGCGGCATACCGGTCGTGATGGATGAAAAGGGATACATCAGCGGCGCCATGGCCGTCATCGACAAGGATTTTTCGGCCGCCCTGCTGGCCAAACAGCTCAAGGCCGATCTTTTGCTCATCAGCACCAGCGTTGAAAAAGTCGCCCTTGATTTTGGCACCCCGAATGAACGGTGGCTCGATCAAATTACGGCCGCAGAAGCCCGTCAATATCTCGAAGAAGGGCATTTCGCAGAAGGGAGCATGAAGCCCAAAATCGAGGCCATCGTGCAATATGTCGAGGCCACCGGTCATGAAGGGTTGATTACCAGCCCGTTTTCCATCGACAAAGCGATGCATCGTAAAACCGGCACCTGGATCGTGCCATAATTTTTATGAGTCACTTTTAGTTTTGTAACGTTTTGGAATCTCACAAGAGCCTGTCAAAGCTACGGTCTATCCGCACGGGCACAATATTAGTAACAGGATGACACGAATTAACAGGATTTCTTCTTTGAAACCGAAAAATTCGTGTAATTCGTGGAATCCTGTTTTTTTGAGTGTGCCCTCTTACCTCGCTGCTCCTGAAGGCAAAAACTGGGCAAAAACGGGTGCCTGGCCCGCTTATCATTGGTTCTAAACTGATTTTGTGAGGTTGACACAATGATACGCTTTAATCTGTCCGGTTTGATCATGTTTCTCGTCGCTGCCCTCGTTGGCACAATAGCTTCCCTGATACTTGGGAACAGCGGCATCCTGGTGGCCGTCGGCGTTCTGATTCCCCTTGATTTGGTCTATCGCTGGCGCAGCAGCGAAGAGGGATGGGCGAAGTGGCTGGCCGGGAATACCGGCGGTTTTCTGGGCATTACTCCAGCGTGGATGACCGGGCTGATTTTGCTGGGAATTCATTTTTCCGGATGGCTTGATTTAGCTTAAGGTAGATTTTGCACTTTCTGGATAACCAGGTTCCGCTGACATTTGATTCATTTTAGGGTCATCGCTTTCAAAGCTGCAGTGAGCTGCTGCTTGACAACTCCTTGTCATCAGAACGGAGCACGGCGGCCTTAAAGATATTAAACGCATTAGCGCCGAATTCCATAACTTGACAGGCGCATTTTTTCCTCTATTATATGTATATGCATGTAAATTTCCGCGGTGAAACCCACCACTTTCCAATCGATCAAAATAATCCGCTTTTTTGCCTAAACTCAAACATGCGCAAAATGAGCCGCGTGTTGGGCAAGCTGTATACGGCCGAGCTGCGAGAATCTGAGCTTCAGGGAAATCAGTTTACAACCCTGTCCGCGATTAGCGGCTTTGGCGAAGTAACCATTGGTGAACTCAGTGAGTTTTTGCTCATGGACCAAACCACCGTCACGCGCAGCATAAATCTGCTCAAAAAAGATGAATATGTTGAGGTGGTTCCCGGTGATGATCGCCGCGTACGCCTCGTTCGCCTGACAGAAAAAGGGCGGGCGGCGGTTGAAACGACCTATCCGCTGTGGCAAAAAGCACAGGAGCAGGTGTGGGAAGCGCTTGGATCCGACAAGATCACCGGTTTTTTTGAGCTGGTTGATCAAATTGCCGCACTTGATGAGTCATAAGTGACTCTATTTTTTTGAGTTTTATATGTATATACATGTTTTAGGAGAAACGAGATATGACCTTATCATTCACCCAAACTTTTTTGTCAACCACTTTTATTGTGGGAATCGCCGTTTTTGTGCTGATGGCCTGCAGCGCATTTCTTGGATATGCGGTTGGAACACAAAAAAAATCGCTTTATCGGCCGATCCTCCTGCTCGGCGGCATCGCCCTGTGGTTTAGTGTGGCCATTGCCACCAGCACAGCCGGGCTGATTGGCTTTGATCTGGTGCTGCCCTTTGCTATTTTGCCTATCATTGGCGGTGCCTTGTTATCTTACACGCCCATGATCAAGGGGCTTCTAAAACAAATTCCAACTCACTGGTTTGTGTTTTTACAAACATACCGGGTCGCTGGCGCAATATTTATCTTCCCCTACATGACGGAAGGGATTTTAACTCGTGGATTTGCGCTTAATGCCGGGATTGGGGACATTCTAACCGGCGTTCTGGCATTTCCGGTTGCCTGGCTGATCATGCGCCACGGCCGGCGCTACAAATGGCTTTTCTTCGCCTGGAGCGCGTTTGGCATTCTTGACTTAATCGTGGCCCCGGCATCGGCCGCCTACTACGGTTTTTCAACAGCTGAGGCTTTATTCCCCATCACGGCCATCCCCCTGTTTCTGGGTCCACCTCTCGGTATTCTGCTGCATATCATCACGCTACGCAGCTTCAACCTGCGGTTTGGTGAAGTTCACATCAGCAAATCTACAGCCGCTCAGAATTTAGCGTCAAGGGTTTGACCTTATATACCCCATCCGCCGCTTCACAAAAACCGTTTGGCGAAGCGGCGGATCATCCCGTAAATACTTTTGCCACAGATACGCACAGAATTCCCTACTCAATCTGTGAAAATCCGTGTTAATCCGTGGCTTTTTTTAACAATTCTTTTTGTAAACCACTTAATAGTGATCCATTAAAAAAAGCAAAATAACAAGAGGTCAAAAATGAGAGCAACTGATCCAATGACAACGACAAAATTTTCAGCACAAACGCCCCCCCAGGCCATTAATTCAGCAAAACGCAGCCGAAAACAGCAGCGCCTGCTGGCTCGCTATGGACCGTGGGCGCTGGTCACCGGCGCTTCATCAGGCATCGGCCGGGAAATCGCACTCCTGTTAGCCCAAGCCGGATTTAATCTCGTTTTGGTCGCCCGCCGAGAGGAACTGCTCAACGATCTGGCAGAGGCCATGGCCCACCAGCACCACATTGAAGTGCGGGTCATCCCGGCCGACCTGGCTGATTCAGCGGCCGTAAGCAAAATCATGCAGTTTACGCAAACCATTGATATCGGCCTGCTCATCGCCGCAGCCGGTTTTGGCACCTCTGGCACATTTGCCACCAGCTCTCTGGAAGAAGAAATCAACATGCTCAACGTCAACTGCCTGGCCCTTATGGCGCTAACCCAGCAGTTTGGTCAGCGTTTCATCAAGCGCGGCCGGGGCGGCATGGTCTTGCTAAGCTCAATTGTGGCTTTTCAGGGAAACCCCAATGCGGCTCATTACTCGGCCACCAAGGCATATGTGCAAGCTTTGGCCGAAGCGCTGTATGTCGAAATGGCCCCTTTGGGAGTAGATGTATTAGCGGCAGCACCTGGTCCGACTAACAGTGGTTTTGCCGACCGGGCGGGAATGACCATGGGGGCTGCCCTTAGTCCGGCCGATGTAGCCCAGCCAATCCTCAATGCCCTCGGCCGCCGGCCCACAGTCCTGCCCGGATTCTTATCAAAGCTTATTACCTATTCTCTCATCCCGCTGCCGCGAGCGCTTCGCGTGCGCATCATGGGCATGGTCATGAGCGGCATGGTTCAGCATTAAAGTTTTAGATTCTGAAAGAGGATAGAACCTTCCAAAGCTATTCATGAAAGAAAAATAAAAGCTGAGGCTGACTAAGTTACAAAATGATTATCTCTAAAGAAGGTGTCCGCAGAGCGCGTAGCGCAGAACCAAAGGTTCGCAGATTTTTGAAGATTAGAGAGAGAAATCCGTGAAAATCCGTGTTAATCCGTGGCTTTTTTTAGCAATTCTTTGTGTAACTTGCCTAATTTTTTAACACTTCTTTTTCGATACGCAATCTTAAAAACAAGTCATTGGTGGTGGCAGCGACAGCCCGCCACACCGGCCGTAGCGCAGGCTCTTTGAAAAGCGAGTTGAGCCAGACCAGAGCTAGCTGAAACTCGGCCGGCAAAGTCGGCCATGTTTTAACCGCCTCGGTTAATGCTTCATCAAAATAATGTCTTCCAGGATCGGCGGGTAAATCAACCGGCGGTGGGCTCTGCTCTCTTTTTTCGGCCAAAAACCGAGATCGGCCAAATACGGAGTCCAGTTCGGCGGCGTGCTCCATACAGGCGATTCCTTCCGCCTGACGGCCGGGATACCAAAGGGTCATTCCTAACTCAACCCAGTGCTGATGGTTATTTGGCTCGCGCAAAACGGCAAAAGCGGCCACCGTGCGGGCGGCTTCACTGTAACCCGCCCGTGACATCCTGGCCGCTACTTCATCAAGACGCCTGCCATCGGTAAATTCATTATCTTCGTTAACCGCTTGCCCGCTCAGATACAGCTGCGACAGACCGCCAGCCCCGGAGGCGTAAAAGAAAGTCCCGCTAAAAAGCCCCCCAGTCGCCACAATCAGGCAGCTGCTGGCCTGAGTGGGTTCGCGATCCAGCACGTGTTGTAGGGCATACCGCATGTAGTGAATGACGTCCTGATTGTCGCTGTGAAACGGCCCCAGGCGAAACCAGTGCAGGCCGATCATAGCCGCGATCGCATGCTGGTATCCCGGTAAAAAGAGACCGGGCACGGCCAGAGCATGAGCATAAACGGCCAAAGCGGCCGTGCGCCATCGGGCAAGCACCGGAAATCCCTGGCTGCGTAATTCCTGCGGCAGAAACCTGGCGGAAGGGGGGTCAAGCAGACCGGCGCGGCCGAGGGCGGTGTCGAGCTCAGCCCACTGATGATGGGTTTCCTCGCTCTTCGGATCAAGCGGTTCAACTGCGGCCGCCCACACCTCTAAATCCGCCAACGGCTTAAGGGGAGCCTGCTCCATCGCCGCCACAGCCGCTCGACACTGCTCTTGCCAGGCGCGAATACGGCCGTGATCTTGCAGCCAAAGATTATAATCATATGCCCAGTCATTGTGGCACTCTTCCAGCGCCTCGATCGGCATTACGACCCCGTCACCACTCCCGTCTTCTGTAAAACGAAAAAATCGCAGCGGTCCTTCTTCAAGCTCGTCGATCTCTTCCCACTCAAGTAATGTTAACCAGCGCTGCCGCTCTTCATCGCTCACCTCAACCGGGGTTAATTGCACGGCCGGTACAATGATTTTTCCGGCCGCCAAACGATTTAAGAAATCACGCCCCGCCTCATTGCCTGGCCAACTGCCGGGTTGTTGAACAGCCTGATCTTCACCCAAAGCGATATTCAACAAAGAGACAATCGGCTGCACCAGGGCCGGTTCCCCCTCAAACCAAACGTCATCCATCGTACCCATGAGCCGCAGCTCAAACTCGGTATCCTTTAGGAGGACGATACGCAGAGGAAAGGATATAGCATCATCAATATTTGAAAATGACAAATTTACGTCTCCTCCTTGATTGTTCTTATTTGAATATCAATTTCTCAAACTTTTAATAAGTTATCCTGGGAAACCAGACAAACAGTCTTTTATTCTTTCCCTGTCCATGGGAGAGCATGATTCAATAATTAATAAATTGTAAACTACTTACCCAAATTTACGGCGGGTTCCATTTTACAGACAGCGCCAGCGGTTTGCGAAAGATAAGCCCGCGCGGCCGAGCGGCCGCCCAGTCATCTGCGGTTGATCGCAACCTTAAGTCTGGCAGCCGCTGGAGGAGTATTTTGATGGCCACTTCGGCTTCAAGCCTCGCCAGATGCAGCCCGAGGCAAACGTGCGGTCCCTGAGCAAAGGTGACGTGTGAGCGCAGATTTGAGCGGGACAGGTCAAACAAATCAGGATTTGGAAATATGTTTGGATCTCGATTTGCCCCGAGGAGGGAAACCCGCACCAAGTCGTCCGCTTTGATTCTTGCTCCCGCCAGGTCAACATCTTTGACGGCATAGCGATCGACTACGGAAGCGGCCGGTTCTAAACGCAAAGACTCTTCAATGACGGTTGATACCAAAGAAAAATCTGCCTGGACTTCCTGTAGAGCTTGGGGGTTGGTCAGTAAATGAAACAAGGCGTTGGCGATCATGCCCTCTGTTGTTTCAATACCGCCAAACAGCAAGACGGCCGCATTGGAAATGATTTCATCCGCTGAAAGCCCGGAAGCAGCACCGCTCGCTTCCGCCAGCAAGCTAGCCGACGGGTCCAGGGTGAGAGACGGCAGCAAACTCGCTTTTAATGCCGCAAAAGCCGCTTTTCCCTCCACTGAAACCGGTTCTCCGGCCGAAACGCGGGTCACCGCCTCGACAATTTGATCGTACCAGCCCAGCACCGCCTGAACCGGTACCTCATCCAAACCCAAAGCCGCAATCATCGTTTTAACGGCCGTTGGCCCGGCATACTCGCGGCGCAGTTCAGCCTCCCCTTTTGGCAGAAAGTCATCAAGCAAGGCGTCAATTTGATGGACAAGTGGGGATTTAAACCTATTTTCGACCTCCCGCTTGCGAAACGGCCGCTCAAACGGGCTCCGATGGCGCTGATGCTGTGCCCCGTCAAGCGAGAGCATACTTGGGCCAACCACCTGCGCGGTTGAGAAACCGGGGTGATCAACCGTAAAGGATTTGGCATCGCGCATCACCTCAACCGCTAAATCCCAGCGGGTAACCAGCCAGGCGTTTAGCGCCGGCAGCCAGGAGACAGGCTCGCTGGCTCGCAAGCGATGAAGCAAAGGATACAGGTTGTCCTCAAGGGATGCCGCGGTAATTTGCTCACCAATCGGAAAGTGACGGGTCATTTTCATTCATCGAGGCGATTTCTGGCCACAAATTTCGCCATATGATTGATAAGTAAGAACAGCTTCGGATTGTACGAATTTTTCCGAGAGGCCACAAACATGACTTAATTCCCGTCTGGACCCGGTCGGCAATCTGCTAGAATGGGCGTTATGCTGCTTCAAATCATCAAGCGCCGCTGGCGTTTTGCCCTTTCTTCATTAATCCTCATTATTTATTTGCTTTCAGTGATATTTGCGGCCGAAAAAGATGGCGATTTTGTCCATCTTTGGGTTGGTGCCCGCACCATCACCTCCGGGCAGCCGGCCGCTCTCTACGATCCGGATTTGCATTACGACATTTTAGACAGATCCCATGTTGACGCCGCTGAATTTTGGGGACCGCGATATGACATCATCGGGGTTTTCTTTTATCCACCGCTGGCCGGTTTGCTTTACGCTCCAGTAAGCTGGTTACCGCTGTTTGAAGCACAATTCGTCACCGGAATACTCAACATTTTAGCCGGAATCTGGTCAGCCTGGATGTTGTGGCGAATTTTAGAGGGTCGATTTTCACTCCCGTCAATTTTGATCATCCTGTTTACCTTTCCCTCTTTCTTCTATAGTTTTGTCCTGGGGCAAAACGGCATTTTGACGATGGCTCTGATGCTCACCGGATGGGAGCTGATCCGTCAGAAGAAAGACACGGCCGCCGGTTTGGCCCTGAGCTGGCTGAGCTACAAGCCAAACTGGCTGCTGGCCATCGGCTGGTTTCCGCTGGTTGAACGACGCTGGCGCATGATCGGAGGGTTGGCCCTGGGCGGCTTAATCGTCACCGGTTTGACGGCCGCTATCGTGGGTATTCAGCCTTTTATCGATTATCTTGACGTGCTATCAAAGACGGCCGCATTGCACAACCTGCCCGAATATCCCTTAAACAGCCAATACAGCATTTTGTCCATTTTTCGACGATACTTCGGCATCGGCCGGTCGGCCGATTTACTCGGTTGGGGAAGCGTTTTGCTCTTGTTCGGGGGCACGGTCTGGCTGCTCGGGTTTCGTTTGAAGCAGGCACCGTCAACCCACACGCTGTTTCTACAGCGGGCAGCCATCAGCTGGATCATGGCCACGCTGCTCAACCCTCATCTGCATCACTACGATTTGCTGCTGGTGACGCCGGCTTTGATCGTGGCCCTTTCTGAATGGGGAGCGCTCACCGGCCGGGATCAGCTTCTGCTGGGGGGGATATTTGTCGTGAATCATCTCGGCTTTGTATTCATCGACATATTGGGACTGCATGCGACCCTGCCTCTGCCGGCGTTTGGGTTGCTGGCGGTGTGGGGCTGGTTTTTTGTTCGCTTATCTGGTGCAAGCCAACTCGAGAATTTCCCAGAAAATCGATTAGCGACAGGTGGCGCAAATCCAGTTACTGGAAAATTGCATTTACGCTATCTTCGAGGTATTTTGAAAAGATGGTCACCCTAACTTTCCACGGATGCGGTGACGCCTTTGGCAGCGGCGGCCGATTTAATACCTGTTTTCAAGTCGTTGGCGACACCCTCAATTTCTTGATCGATTGCGGGGCAACATCGATGGTGCCCCTAAAAAAAAGCGGCGTTGTCCTCCATGAAATTCAGCTGATTTTAATCACTCATTTTCACGCGGATCACTTTGGTGGGCTGCCGTTTTTTATGCTTGAGGCCCAATTTTTTTCCAAGCGGCAGCGGCCGTTGACAATTGCTGGACCGCCGGGGCTGCAAAAACAGTTTGAACGCGTCATGGAAAGCTCCTTTCCGGGTTCGTCAGTGGTCAAACCTCGCTTTGATTTAACCTTTATCGAGTTGCATAACCGGGAAACGACGGCATTTGCAGATTTGCGCGTCACGCCATTTTTCGTCAATCACGGGCGCCAGGGGGGGCCATTTTACGCTTATCGGATTAAATTTGAGAAGCGGGTCATCGGCTATACTGGCGACACCGAATGGACCGATACCCTCATCGATGTGGGCAAGCAGGCGGATCTTTTTATTGCCGAAGCGTACTTTTTTGATAAGCAGGTCAAGCTGCATCTTGATTACAAAACGTTAATTGCCCATCTTCCACAAATTGACCCCAAAAGAGTCATTTTGACCCACATGAGCGAAAATATGCTGGCCCATGCCGCTCAAATTCCTCATGAAACCGCACATGATGGCCTGGTCATTCATCTATAATCAAAGAGAGGCTTCATGCAGAAAAGCGCCCCGAAAAACATTAGCAAAAAAATTACCCTTGAACGCCTGGCTCAAGACCCTTACCCGATCTTCGAGGAAATGATTGCTGAAGCCCCGGTTTGCTGGGTGCCTGAATTCTCATTATGGATGATCACTCGTCGAAATGACGTGATTGAAATCTTAAAAGATGCCGAAACTTTCACAATGGAACCGGAAAACGCCCAGCTCAATCCGATGGAAGATACATTTGGTCCGATGATGCTGAGCCTCGATGGCCCGGAACACAAACGGATCCGCGAGGTGTTTTCCGAGCCGTTTCGCGCCCGCCAGGTTCGCCTAAATTATCAATTTCTAGTGGAAGAGATCGCTCACCAGCTGGTGGATGAAATCGCTGCTCAAAAGGTCGTTGATCTCGACAAGGCGTTTTCCGATAAGCTGGCCATCTATACCGTTGTGGCCGCCCTGGGATTGGATATTGATGATGTGGCCCAATTTCGCAACTGGTATGATGACTTTGCGGCCGCAATCGGTAACCTCAGCCAGGACCCGGCCGTTCGCCAGCGAGGAAGAAAAACGTTTCAAAAATTCAAGGCGGTTGTCTTGCGGCAGATCGACACGCTGACCCAAACGCCCAATCGCTCGGTCTTGAGCCAAATCATCCACCATCAAGATGATCGATTGACCAACGATCAAATTGTTTCCAATGTGGCCCTTACCTTTTTTGGCGGCGTTGAAACCACCTCAGCGATGTTATCCAACACAATTTGGTCCCTGCTGAATCATCCAAAAGCGCTGGCTGACGTGAAGCTCAACCCGTCGCGCATGCCGGTCGCCCTCAATGAAGCGCTCCGCTGGGAATCACCGGTGCAGGCGGCCATGCGTTTCACCACGCGTGACGTCACTATTCACGGAACAACCATCAAAGCGGGTGAAAAAATTTACTGCATGTTGGGAGCAGCCAATCGCGATCCGGCATTTTTTGAAAACCCCCACATTTTTGACATCTATCGGTCGAATGCGGCCAAACATCTCAGCTTTGCGTACGGCCCTCACTACTGTTTTGGGGCTCCGCTGGCGCTGCTCGAAGGGGAAATCGGCTTAACGGTTTTGCTTGAAAAGCTGCCCCATATTCAGCTTCACCCGGACTATCCAACTGCGCCCTACGGGCACGAATTTCGCGCGCCACCCACCTTGCATGTAAACGTGCACGCTGCTTAAGCACATTCTTTCCAAATTGACGCCCGCAGTTGGCGATCAGTTATTCGTCAATATGAATACCGGTCAGGAGCATGTTGACGACATCGGTGGCATACGCATCGGAAAGAGGGGCATGTCCAATTAAAAAGCGGTTCCAGTAAGCGCCATAAATCAAATCCGCCACGACTTCATGATCAACTCCAGGGCGCAATTCTCCTCTTGCTTCAGCTCGCTTTAAAATGTTGAGGCACAGCTGTCTACGCTGGGCAATATAGCCGCGGAACACGTCCGCAAACGCCTCGTCAAACTGCGCTTCGCTCAAAAGCCCTCGAATCGCTTGAGCCGGCCGATGCTCTTCCACGACCGCGAATATTCCGCTCAGCAGCTGCACCAAATCGCTTTTTAACTGACCGGTATCCGGTTCTAAGACATCGGTTTCTGAGGCCGCCTCCATGACGATGGCCGCCTTGTTGGGCCACCAGCGATAAATCGTGCGCTTGCTCACCCCTGACACAGAGGCAATACGCTCCACCGTTAAGTCACTATACGATATTTCTTCAAGCAGCGAGTTCGCTGCGGCAATGACCGCCTCGTGAGATCTCTTGCTGCGCGGCCGACCGGCCGTGGGAGGGCTGGGCTCAAAGATTTGATTTTTCATAGATTTTAGTATAGCAAATTGTCATCCCATTGACAAAACGACACGTTGCGTTTACTATTTAAAGCGGCTTAAGTAAACGGTTCGTTTACATTTTAAAACAGGTTTTGAGCAAGAGAAAATTGGAGTAACAATGTCAGAACAAAAATCCCTTTCAGGAAAAATTGCCCTGGTTACCGGCGGCAGCCGCGGTATCGGCCGGGAAACCGCCCTGGCCCTCGGCCAGCGGGGCGCAGATGTAGTCATCACCTACCGCGCCCAGGAAGAAGCAGCCCAACAAACGGTAACCGAGTTAGAAGCGCAGGGCGTGCGCGCTCAAGCGCTGCAGGTCGATTTAACCGGTACGGCTGAGCTGGATCGATTGGTCGATGCGTTTCAAGCGATCCTGACCGACTGGGGTCGGCAAAACTTCGACATCCTGGTCAACAATGCCGGAGTGCTGCGCCTGGCGACATTTGAACGCGTAACTGAAGACGATCTCACCTACAACTTTCAAACCAACTACATGAGCGTTTTCTTTTTAACCCAAAAGCTGATGGGCATCATGGCCGATGGCGGCAGGATCATTAATCTGGGCTCCGGAACGGCGCGCATCGCCTTTGCTCCCTTGGTGAGTTATGGCCCGATTAAAGCGGCCGTGCAAAGCCTCACCCTTTATTTGGCCAGCTTCCTGGGCAAACGGCAGATTACCGTCAACGCCGTGGCGCCCGGCGGATTAGACACCGATTTTAACGCCGGTCTTTTTGCCAATATGCCCCAGGCCCCAGATTATATCGCCTCCAACACCGCCCTGGGTCGGGTGGGGCAAGCCACCGATGTGAGCGGCGTGGTGGCCTTCCTGGCCAGCGATGAAGCGGCGTTTATCAGCGGGGCCATCATCAATATCGATGGGGGGTATCATCTTTAAGGTTTCACGTCAGCACCCCCTTCAGGATCAATTTTAAGGGTGGACAGGGCTGTTTTTAGATTTGACCAATCTCGGAGATTGGTCCATTCTTCAATTTGTGAATCTAATCACCCCTCCTTCAGCTGCTTGTCAATCGTGACCAGCGGTGTAACCTGACCCGTCGCATCGACAAAATCCACGGCCAAATGCTGCGTATTGCCTCTGAAAGTGTAAATCCGGCGGAGGGTACCCGGCCGATCGTTAAGCAGTTCATCACTTGAGAAAGTCACCACATCGCCATCAATACCCCCTGATTGATCCTGAAAGCTGCCAAAAGAGTCGAGAAAAATGCATCGAAACGCATTAAGCTTCGGGTCCCAGGCGATTATGCTGTGGGCTTCATACTGGCCGAGCGCACTGTCCGAATGATAGCTGGTTAGAATACTGCCGCCGCCCGGCCCCCACTGAATATGGTCGCTGGCCGATACGCTCTTTATCTCGTTGGGTGTCCATCCACCGGCGTGGTAAGTTTCCTCACATTCCCATTCGCCAATAAAGCGCGCCAGCTGTTGTATTGGTTGATCCATCTTAAAAATTCTCCTTTAAAAAAGTCGTCGTAATCAAGTGTGATATCGACTTTAAAGGAAAAAAGCGATACTATCTATGCCTGAATGTGCTAATTTCATAGTCGATCGTACATTTTGAGGCGAAAATGGATGTTCTGGACGATGTATTTCAGGTTATTGAGCTAAACAGCCACCTTCTTTCGAGAACCGAAATCTCACCCCCCTGGCGATTTCGCTTTGAAGAAAGTGATGACGCTCAGTTCCACATCATCAACTTTGGTCAGGGCTTTTTATGCGTCGATGGGGAAAATGATCCCAGGCTGATCCGGTCAGGAGATATGGTCATATTGCCATATGGGGACGGTCATGAAATTTGTGATGCGCTGGACTCCAAGATCACCAAAGCGGTAGAGATGAACCATTGCAACCACGATGAGTATCAAATTTTTCCCTTTGCCGGAGAAGCGCCTATCACCGTTCTTTTGTGCGGTATTTTTTACTTCACCGGCCGGGTCAAACATCCCTTTTTGGAGTCTCTGCCGCGGGTCATTCATATCCGGGGCCAAAACGACTCGATGACCGACGGGCTGCCCGCCACAATGGAGATGATCGCATTTGAATCAAAACGCCAGAGACCCGGAGCCTCGACGATGATGCAGCATTTAACCGACATCCTTTTTATTCAGGCGATTCGGGCTTGGATGGCAGCCGATAATCACGAGCCGTTTTTATGGTTTGATGCCCTGCGTGATCCCGAAATCGGGCAAGCGCTGAGGCTAATCCACCAGTACCCTCAAAAACCGTGGTCGGTACAGGGTCTGGCAGCAGAGGTCGCCGTATCCCGATCCGCTTTTTCAACGCGATTTGCTGACCTCGTTGGGGAATCGCCAATCCGCTATTTGACCCGCTGGCGCATGATTAAGGCCAACGGGCTGTTAAAAACCGGCCGTCCCATTACAGAAGTGGCTCACCTGGTAGGATACCGGTCGGAGGTTGCTTTTCGCAAGGCTTTTAAGCGGGAAACAGGAATTCCACCAGGCAAATATCAGCGTCAATGGCTGGAATAATCAAGTCCCAGTTTCTCGGCCGCAGGAACTTTAGGTTTTGTCAGGGTAGCAAAGAAAGAAACCATCAAAACGGCCGCAGCCACAACCCCCAAACCGACCGATAAATTTGAAAATTCAGCCACAAAACCGATCAGAGGTGGACCGGCCAAAAAACCAAAGTAACCGGCCGTAGCCACCGCCGCAATCCCGGTACTCGAGGGCACACCGGGCGTTCGACCGGCCGCGCTAAACAAAACGGGTATCAAATTGGAAAGACCCAAACCCACACAGGCAAAACCGATGACGGCGGCCACCGGATGATGAATCAGCAGGGCGCCACCCAAACCCACAGCCGCCAGCAAGGAGGTGAACCGCGTCAGGGTGACGGGGCCGATTCCCGCCACAAACCGGTCACCGGTCAGGCGGCCGACAGCCATCATCAGCGAGAAAGCGGCGTACCCGGCCGCAGCCAAACCCGGTCCTGTTCCCAATACCCTTCGCAGATAAACCGCACTCCAATCAGCCATCGATCCCTCAGCAATCAAGACCAAAAAAGCCAGCGCGCTTAAGCCGATCAGCGGCCCTCGCGGAAGCACAAATTTTGAGGCCTGTTTGGTGCTGTCCGCCTCAGGCGGCAGAAAAAACCGCCTGGCCCATATGACCCCTAAAACCATTAAAACAGAAACCAGCAGCACGTGCGAGATAGATGGAAACTGGTTGGCCAGAGCCAGACCGCCCAATCCAGATCCTACTAATCCCCCCAGACTAAAAAACCCGTGAAACGCGGACATGATCGGCCGGCGGTAGCGCTTCTCGACCGCAACCGCCTGGTCGTTCATGGCCACATCCATCGCCCCATTACACGCTCCAAACACAAAGAGCGCGGCGATCAGAGAAACCAAGTTTGGGGCCAGGACCGGCAAAGGAAGGGCGGCACAAAAGGCGAAAGCAGCGACGGTAGTCACTCGACCACTGCCATAGCGTTGACTCCATACCCCGCTCAGCGGCATGGCCACAATCGCTCCGCCAGCCATGGCCAGCAAAGCGAGTCCCAATACCCCTTCCCCCAGCGCCAATCGTTCCTGAACGAGGGGAATGTGGGGAACCCAACTAGAAAGGAGCAATCCATTGATAAAGAAGATGACTAAAACCGTTTTACGGGCGTGTTGATTTGTGTTCATGCTTGAATAACCTCGATACCGCGTGCCAAATATGGGGCCAACATCTGCTCAGAGATCTCTGATTCAGTCACAATGTGGGTAATTTGATCAATTGGGGTAACGACAAAAGGCGCCACCGTTCCCAACTTGTCAACGGTGGTGACGGCGATCACGTCGGCCGCGTTGTGGATCATTAGGCGCTTGAGCGCCGCCTCCTCCTCCGAAACGGCCGTCACCCCAATTTCCTCATGCAGGCTGCAAACACCCAGCAAGCACAGATCGACTCGCAAACGAGAAAGCGTTTCATATGTCGTGCTGCCCATCACCGTCATTGATGGTGCATCCAGACGGCCGCCGACCATGATCATCTCCAGCTGCGTATGGTGGCTGAGGGCCAACACTACCGGCGGGCTGGTCGTAATCACGGTACCCTGCAAATGCAACGGCAGGTGGCGAGCCACTTCCAGTGTTGTGGTTCCCCCATCGATCAAAATGGTCTGCCCAGATTGGATCAACCCGGCGGCCGCTCTGGCAATCGCCTCCTTGGCCGATGGCTTTTGCGTTTGCCGAACTTGATAAGATGCTAAAGCGGGAGAACGAGGCAAAGCGCCGCCGTGTACGCGGGTTAATTGTCCGGCCTGATCCAGTTCTTTGAGGTCTCGCCGTATCGTATCTTCAGAAACACCCAGGCGGTCGCTCAGATTGGTTGCAGTCACTTTTCCCTCCTGATGGAGGATGAGGAGAATTTGCTGTCGTCGCTCTTCAGGTAAAACCATCACAGGCCTCACAATGCGGTTTTGTGCTTATTTTTGCTTATTATTGCATTTTAATGCGTTTTTATGCCGATGTCAACAGCGTTATTACCCGACAATTGGAATTTTCAACTCATTTGATTTAAAATCTCCTTACTCCGTTGACCTGGAGATTCCTTACCTGGCAATGAACTCCGCCCTTAACAGGGCAAATCACGCAACAACCAATCCAATTTCTAAAATTTATCCTTCATTGAGCAAACGTAGCGGCAATGAGAATAATTTTCTGTTGCTGTGGAAGGAAAGCATGACCCATCAATTTTCTAATATGGATGTCATTCACGAAGTTTTTAATCGGCTGGTAGGAACATGGATCGGAAAAGGGCAGGGGTTTTTCCCGACAATTGAAGAATTTGAATATCGGGAAACCCTTTCTTTTGAGCGGCAGGATGAAGGCTCCCTATTTTACAATCAGCGTACCGAAAAACGGCCGCTGTCCCAAAAAGACTTTACGGTTTCCCATTGGGAAAGCGGTTTTTTGCAGGTATTGCAGAGTGGCGAGCTGGAGTTAATCAACACCCAAAGCGGCGGCCGGAGTGAAGTGCTGGTTGGATCAATCACTTCATTTTCGCGAAAGGTTACCCTGACCTTTGCCAGCCGGCTGCTGTCTAATGATGCCCGCATGTTGGCCACCGCGCGAACCATCACAGTTGAGCACGATACGTTAATTTACGAGATGGGGATGCATACAACCCAGGTTAATGAGCTTACCCCGCACCTCAAAGCAACCCTTTACCGGGTCCAATAATGACGGATCAGGACCTCTGACTTTGTTTACGCCTCCAGTAATTTAAAATCCAGCGAGCCAAACGGCCGGCCGTTGACCTGCACCGTGATGCGGTGTTCTCCAGCATACAGCCGGCGGGTGGTCATCATGCGCATAGGGTGTTTCTTGTTAATGGTAACGACCTCATCCTTCTTTGCTTCGAGCTGCTTGATTTTAAACACCTTCTGGCTCTGTTTGGAGCCGTTGGTGGCAAATTCCATGATGTAATCAACCAGTAGCTTCTGTTTTTTGTGAGACTCAATCGAAATGGCAAACTCAAAAACGTCTCCCACCTTTACTTGAGGTGTTTTTGTTGATAAGTCAACAACGGTGATTTCCGGTTTTCCCCCAAAACCGATGAGGTTTAAGGCGTCCCGGTTGCCCTGTTTGATCAAGGTTCTCAAACCGTGCCTGGTTATAAACGCCATTTCTTCTTCGTTCTGCTTTCCAGCGGCGTGCCAGCGGCCCAACATTTCAACCACCAGTTCGGGATCAATTTTGGCGATGTCGTTGAGGTGATTGGCTACCGAGCGGGTGACGTAGCGGGTCGGATCGGCGTAAAGGGCGTCCAAAATGGGCACGGGCTGCCGATAATCGATGTTGATCTTTGGTGCCCAGGGGAGCTTCGGCCGGGTACCCTCTGTGGCCAACCGGCGCACGTGGTAATTATCATCCGCGGCACACTGAGTCAAAAATGCCATCGTTTCTTCGGGAAATCCGTTGATAAAATCGCGGATCGGCCCTTCGGCCGAAAAGCGCTTGGTCATTTCCCGCAGGGCGGCTAGCGAGATGTGAAGATGGTCGGCCGTGCACCCGTAATCAGCTACAAATTGGGAAAACGGAGCCAGGATAAAATCACCAAAATCATCATCGGTTTTGGTGGGATTAAGCTCTGGTGGTTGAGCTCGCAGCAAAATATCCAGCGCCTCAGGAAAATTACCCGGTAGGTAATCGTGCAGGCAGGCGGACATGTGAGTCACGCGCTGTTTGAGTTTTAGTTCCGGAAAGGCGGCGAGGACCTTCTGGCTAAACGCGGCCGTCGGAAAGGAAGGGTAAGCTTTGGCGATTAAGCCGGCCAGGTAAGCCACCTTTTCCGGGTTGAACAACTGATCTTTAAGTGAAAATGACGGTTCTGCTTTCATGCCCCCTATTTTAATGCGAAATCGGCCGTTTGTTTAGTGGTTTTCTTCCCTTTCCCCGCGTCAGGTTCAGGCACTGATTATACGCGACATCGCCAATTTGTAGGGCCGCAGCATGCTGCGGCCCTACGGTGCAAGATAGATCCACCATGGTCTGTTTGATCATAAGCTTGAACCTGTCCGCCCTTGAACTCAAGATTAGTTGACCCACAAACGGTAGATTGGACCAATCTTGGAGATTGGTCCAATCCTAGGCTCGGGATAGCGTTACACAATGTTTTATTTCAGAGGATGCGGAAGCGGCTCGTGATGGAGCGTGAGTTCATGCGCTTCTTCAAGATGGGGTAGCCAGGGATCGACATGAACCACAACGTCCGACAGCATCGGCAGCTCATGAAACAGGGCGTGACGAACCTCTTCTACGATTTGATGGCTGGCCAGGGTCGTTAACTCAGGAGCCACGGCGATACAAACCTCTGCCTGCAGCCGATGACCCATCCAGCGCATCCGCAGCCGGCATAATTTTTCAACCCCGTCCTGCAGGGCGATGACCGCTTCAGCCTGATCCATAACCTCTGGCTCAATGGCGTCCATCAGCCGATACCACATCGTCACGATGGCGTCGCGCGTGATAAAGAGAATGGCGATGCCGATCAGGAAACCGATGATGGGATCCACAATCGGGAATCCCAGCCAGCTGCCCCCGGCCGCCAACAGCACAGCCAGTGAGGTCAACCCGTCGGTCCGGGCGTGCAGCCCATCAGCCACGAGCGCGGCCGAACCGATCTCCCGGCCGGTGCGAATTTGCAGCAAAGCGACCGCTTCGTTGCCCAGGAACCCGATGATCGCCGCCGCCGCCACCCAGCCCAGATTGCTCATGGGCTGCGGGTTAATCAGCTTCTGAATCGATTCATAAAAAACCACCGCAGCGCTGACCGCAATCGACAGCACGATGAAGATGCCGGCCACATCCTCTGCCTTGCCAAACCCATAGGTGTAGCGGCGGGTTGCCACCCGGCGGGCCAGGTAAAATGCGATCAGCAGAGGCACCGAGTTTAACCCGTCCCCGATATTGTGAATGGTATCGGCCAGCAGGGCCACGCTGCCGCTCCAGAAGACAATGATAATCTGCAGCAGCGAGGTCAGGGCCAGGGCGGCCAACGCCCACCACACCGTGCGGATCCCTTTTTGATTGTCGATAAACGCCCGGTCTGAAACCAGGGCACCGTGCTGATGGCTGTGGCCGTGTAGGTGGAAGATGGTGCTGATCCATCCCCAAATGCCACGGCCGTGGTTGTGGTCATGGTGATGGCCATCTCCATGATCATGGGAATGGCTGTGATCGTGAGTATGCGGGTGATGATGATCGGATGACATGATTCCCCCTTCCTCTACTGACTTTGAGGGGCTGTCAGATAGCTGGGATAGGGTTGATCCGGCATATTTTGGCGCACGTGATCGAGATGATAGAGCGCTTCCCGAAAGAGGGCGGCCACGTGCCTGTCGTCAATCGAATAAAAAATTTGGTTGCCCTCTCGTCTGGTGCGCACCAGGCGGATCGCGCGCAGCTTGGCCAGATGGTGGGACACAGCCGAAGGCGACACGGCCACATGCCGGCTCAATTCATTGACGCTGTATTCTCTGGCGGTTAACAAATAAATGAGCTGGGCCCGGGTTTCATCGCTGAGGGCTTTGAAGGTGGCCACTACATCGGCCAATATATCGGTCGGTAATCCATGAGGTGAAGATGAAATGAGGTGCTCTTTGGTCATTCTAAGTTATTCCAGCTATCTGAGTATCTATTCAGATATACAGTTTATCGAAGAAAAAAATTGAAGTCAAGTGCCTTGAGTTTACATAAACTCAAGGCACTTAATCAGGGATAGAAAAGATCGCTATGGGTTGGGTTCCTCCGCAAATCCCGCATCACCGGCTTCAAATGAGGATACATGTCGCGAAAGAGCGCATAACGGACGTCATAAATCGGGTGTGAGGCGGGCTCCACTATCGCTGTTGCACCGGTCAAAACAGTGCTGGCTTCCTCAACAGATTGAAAATACCCGCTGGCCACCCCGGCCAACATCGCGCTGCCCAGAGCCGCGTATGGCACGCGTTCATCAGCTAAAAGAAGCGGCCGCTGCCAAATATCGGCAGCCATTTGCCGCCACACGGCCGACTTCGCTATCCCGCCAGACAAAACAATCGCCGCACCCTCCGGGCCGGGCATCAGGGCCAGGCAATCTTTGAGGGCAAAACACACCCCTTCCATCACCGCCCGAGCCAAATGCCCCGGCGTGTGGTGCAGGCGCAATCCCAGAAATTGACCTGAGGCGAGGGGGTCCATGTGCGGGCTCCTCTCGCCAGCCAGGTACGGCAAAAAGAGGAGCCCTTCCGCCCCGGCCGTTACGTCGGCGGCTAGCGCAGATAGTTTGGCATACGCCTGCCCATCTTCTGTCATGCCCAGCAGATCCCGCAGCCAGCGGAGCGCCAGACCGGCCGCCAGAATCGCCGCCTGCTGGTAAAACCGGTTGGGGGATGCGTGGGCAAACGTGTAGGTCTTGCGCAGAGGATCAATTTCCGGCCGAGCCAGCGGAGTTAAAATCTGCCCCCCAGTGCCAACTGTAGCCAGCAGCTGTCCAGGCGAGATAACCCCATGCCCCAGCGCCTGGGCCGCCAAATCGGCAGCCCCGATCGCGACGGGAATAGCGGCCGGTAAACCAAGCTCGGCCGCGGCCGAAGCGCGCAAAGGACCGGCCATTTCCCCAGAAAATTTAAGGGGTGGCAGCTGGTCTATCCGCCAGCCGATGTGGGTTATCAAATCGGCCGACCAATCCCGGCGAGACAAATCGTAAAGCCACATCGCCGAGGCGTCGCTGTGGTCAGCGGCAATTTCCCCGGTTAATCGCCATCGAACCCAATCTTTTACCGATAAAACAGCCGCGGTCCGAGACACAATGTCGGGCCGATGTCGCCTCAACCACCACATCGTGGCCGCGGCAAAACCGGCCGCCGGTCTGCCGGGCAGCAGCGCATTGGTGGTGTTTTGCCAGCGTGTGAGATCATCCACTTCGGCCGCGGCCCGGCTGTCTGCCCAAATAACGGCCGGGTAAATGACCTCCCCATCCCTGTCGACGCATACGCAGCCGTGCATTTGACCGTCCAGACCAATCGCCTGCACGGCAGTTGGGTCTACGGCTTGCGTTACCCGCCGCACCGCATCCACAACCGCTATCCACCAGTCGGCCGGGTTCTGCTCGGCGGTTCCCGGCCGGGGATGTGCCACCGCATACTCGCGTGAGGTTTCCCCAACCAGCGCCAAATGATCTCGGCTAAATAGAGCAACTTTAACGCTGGAGGTCCCTAAATCGATGCCCAAGAAACAGTTCATCATAATCAGAGTGAGGTGATCATTTTACACAAAAATTTATAGAGAGGTTGAGATCTATCTCAACACCAGACGGCATTTGTTTTTCACAGCAAACCCGGCCCTTGTATTGTCGAGCCAAGTCATTTACACTCACTCTACCCTTCTCCAATCGCAGATCTTTATTATGGCTCGCAAACGCAAACGCACCACAAGACGCATCAAATCGCTATCATTTCTCAATATCCCCTTTCAAAAAGAGCTCCGTAACCGCTGGTCTCCAAACGAAATTGCCTCGCCACAACAAATTGAAGCGATTCACGACGCCTCCATGCAGATTCTCGAAAACACCGGGCTGCGCTTTTTGGATGAAGAAGCGCTCACCCTGTGGGAAAAAGCCGGAGCAAAAGTTAATCGGCGAACCCAGCACGTCTGGCCCGATCGCGGTCTGATCACGGACCTGGTCGCCAAGGCCCCCTCAAGCTTCACTTTTCGCGGCCGAAATCCGGTCCGCAGTCGCCTGATTGGGGAAAACTCGATCAACTTTTTTTCGGCGGCCGGCACCGTTTTTGCCCATGATCTGCAGCGCGGCCGCCGGCCGGGTGAAAAAGACGACTGGCTGAATATCGCCAAGCTGATTCAGATGACGAACGTCATACACTTTGGGCCGCTGCAGGTGGTCGTCATGCATGATGTGCCGGTCCACGCCAAACATCTCGAACAATATCTCTACGGTACGCTCCTCAGCGACAAACCCCTGATGGGAGTATCCCACGGCCGTATTATTCCGGCCGATGTCATCGCCATGGCCAAACTGGTTCACGGGCCCGATTTGCGGCCGGAGCTGGGGCCGGTGACCGGCGGCGTAATTAACGTCAACAGCCCGCTGGTTTATGATGACCGGATGTTGGGCGGCATGTTGACCTTTGGCAAAGCGGGGCAGTTTTTAATTATTACTCCGTTTATACTGGCGGGAGCAATGAGTCCTGTGACGATGGCAGCCGCTATTGCCCAACAAAATGCCGAGGCGCTGGCGGGAATCGCCCTGATTCAGCTTGCTCGGCCGGGTACACCGGTTGTTTACGGCGGATTTACTACCAACGTCGACATGAAAAGCGGTGCTCCCGCCTTTGGCACTCCCGAAGGGGCGTGGGCGTTTTTTATCGGTGCTCAGCTCGCCCGTCATTATCAGCTGCCCTATCGCGGTAGCGGCTCTCTCAACACCGCCAATCTTCCGGACGGTCAAGCGATGTCTGAATCGATGTGGTCGCTGTGGCCGTGCGTCATGGCCCACACCAACCTGGTGGTGCATGCGGCCGGCTGGCTGGAATCAGGCTTAACGTTTTCGTTTGAAAAGTTTGTCATGGATGTCGAGAATTTAGCGATGATGCAGCACATGCTGCACGGCCCGGAATGGAGTGAAGAGGCGTTCGCCCTTGACGCAATCGCCGAGGTCGGCCCGGCCGGGCATCATTTTGGCACCGCCCATACCCAGGCCCGGTACCAGACCGCTTTTTATCCTTCGATTTTGCACGATCGCCGCAATCACGGAGCGTGGGTGGAAAACGGTGGTGAAGATATTGTGCAACGGGCTCACAAAATCTGGCGAGAGGTCATAAAAAATTATGAACAGCCCCCTATTGACAAAGGGTTAAAAGACGCCCTGTCAGCACATGTTGCCGAACGAACGGCCGCGCTAGAAAATGTACCCTTGTATGATTAAGTGGATCACAAAAATATTTATAAAAAATAGCCACAGATTAACACGGATTATCACAGATTTCTCTCTGTAATCTGCGAAAATAACTATCTGCAAATTACGCAGATTTGGGGAGAAAAATCAGGGTCAATCCATGCCGTCCGCGGCCAAAATTATTTACGAGATGAATCACTTAAAGACAAGATTGTAGCAAAAGCGAAACAGCAATCCCTCTAGAATCAAATCAGATAGGAGACAACATGCGTATCGACATCCAAAAAATCGATCCGGCTCAGGCCAAGCCGATTCCCACGGAGGGATTCGGCTTTGGAAAAATTTTCACCAACCACATGTTGACTCGCCATTACAGCGGAGCGGATGGGTGGATGAATCCTCAAATAGAGCCGTATGGTCCAATTCCGATGGAGCTTTCCCTGGCTTCTCTTCACTATGCGCAAGAAATATTTGAAGGGACCAAAGCGTATCGCCGGCCGGACGGGGCGGTAAATCTCTTTCGCATTCAGGAAAATATCAAGCGTTTTAATCGTTCAGCTGAGCGGCTGGCTATGCCCACCATGGATGAAGAAGAGCATCTGGATTGCATTGTCACCCTGATGAATCTTGACGAGGCGTGGGTTCCGGCCGCGCCCAAATCTTCGCTGTATATCCGGCCGACGATGATCTCCAGCGAAGCCACCATAGGCAAAATGTCCGGCAGTGAATTTCTGTTCTTTATTTTACTAAGCCCGGTTGATCCTTATTTTGCCACCGGGTTTAAACCGATCTCGGTGTTTGTCGAAGACGAATTTGTGAGGGCGGTTCGAGGGGGAGTGGGTGACGCTAAAACCGGCGGCAATTATGCGGCCAGCGTTTTTGCCACCAAAAAAGCGATAAAGGCCGGGTATAAACAGGTGGTCTGGCTCGACGCCATCGAACGGCGCTACGTAGAAGAAATGGGCGGCATGAACATTTGTTTCGTGTATGGGGATCAAATTGTCACGCCCCCCTTAAACGGGACCATATTGCCGGGGGTTACGCGCGAATCGATTCTTCATCTTGGCCGGGATTTAGGTTATCAGGTGGCCGAAGAAATGATCGATATCAATGATTTGATGGCGGACATCAAGGCCGGCAAAGTCACCGAAGCGTTTGCCTGTGGGACGGCGGCCGTCATCGCCCCTATCGGTCAATTTGGCTATAAAGGGGAACAGGCGGTCGTCAACGATAACCAGGTGGGCCAGGTCACTAAACACCTTTATGATGAGCTCACCGGCATTCAATATGGGCGCATTGCCGATAGGTTTGGGTGGACATTGAAAATTGACGGCGTGAATTAAGGGGATGATTGGTGGTTTATTGGTGTATTAGTTATTGGCAACCTTACAATAAAGGTTGACCCTACCCCTTCTTCGCTCTCAACTCCGATTGTCCCCTCATGAAGTTCGACGTAATTTTTGGCAATCAACAATCCGAGGCCGGTCCCATCAATGTTTTTCACGTTGCTTGCCCGATGAAACGGCTCAAATAAATAATCTAAATCGGCCGCTGGTATACCCAAACCCTTATCTTGCACGCAGAACTCGACCCATTCTTCGTTATTGGTCACTTTAAACTCAACCGGTTGATCGGGTGCCGAATACTTTATCGCGTTTGAGAGCAAATTGATTATTACGTATTGCAGGAGGCGTTCATCGGCCGTAATTTTTTTGATCGTCGCTTGATAATTAAAGATCATTTCGTGAGAATGCTTATCGATACCAATCACATCTTCCCAAATGCGCCTGCAAAACAATTTTAGATCAAGTTCAGCTAAAGATAACGTGATTTTCCCAGCATTCGATTTGCTAATAATCAAAATTCGATCAAGCATGCGAGCCATGCGATCGACCTGACTTTGAATTTGCTGCAGTTTGGCTAGTCGTCTTTCAGGGGACATTCTGTCGTGATAATTTTCAAGCAAACCGGCGCTCGACTGGATAATTGAAAGAGGGGTTCGAAAATCGTGGGAGGCCGTCTCGATAAATCGCTGCTTCAAATCAAGCAGTTCTCGCTCTTGTTCGATTTCAAGCTGCAGACGTTCAGCTTTTTTAAAATCCGTGATGTCTCGCACAACGCTTAAAACCGTTTCAATCTTCCCATCCTCTCCGATTTCAGGAGTTAACCTGGCTTGAAATTGTCTTTTACCGGCGTTTAAGACCGGGTAGATAAACTCAATCGTCTTTTCTTTGCCGGTTTTGAACACCTGTCGGGCTTCTGCCTCCCACGCCTGCACCTGTTCCAGGCCGATACCCAATTCTTGATTGGTCTTGCCGATATACGCCTGGCTGGGAAGACCTGATGCCAGTCCAACAGCAGGATTGACATAGACATAGCGCAGGTTTCCATCAAGGCGAATAATAAAATCAGGGCTATTTTCTACCAGGCTGCGATATTGTTTTTCTCGATTCCGCAAAAAAATCCGGGTGTTCAGCAAATCTTTCACCGTCTGACGGCTGATGGCCGCAATAATCGCAAAATAGATACTGATCGCTCCCCAGCTTTCAAGCGGTGTGTATGATCGCATAAAAATCAAACCATTGGTCACCCCGTAAACCATATACAAACCCATGGCCATGCTCATGATCGTCATGATAAATGCCGCGCGCCAATTTATGGTGATGCCGGTTACCAATATTGCCACGGAATACCCCATATAACCGGGACCGTGGAGCCCTCCCCCGGTGACGGCCGAAATTGTAAAGATTCCCCATAACCCAACAGACGCGGTCAATGCAACCATCTGAACCCGTCCCCGCTGAAGCTGGTTCAACAAAACCGGACAGGCGAGCAAAGGGACAGCAACAAGCAGCAGGCGCAGATTAAAAATCCCGGTGGCGATAAAAGCCAACACAAAATAAAGAAGTGACCCAACCAAAAATATGATGAGAAGGGTGTGTAGTGAATCCGCAATACGCTGTTCATCCTGATCAGGAAACTTTGGATTCTGAAATAGCTTTTTTAGGTGAGTAATCATCTATTACCTTGGCGTGTAATACAATCACAGACTAGGTTACAAGCATATCATAATCATCTTTTTCTAAAAATCTTGTCCTGATCCGTTCAATTTTAGTTAAAGTTCACGGGGTGTTTAAAATAATCCCACCAAACCGTTTCCGGAATCAATATTGTTCCCTTTGAAGATAAAACAGATTCAGTTCACTTTACTTTGTTACTTTGATCCGGATACCCAACACCCTTCACCCGTCTCCAAACCTTGTACCCATCTAACAGTTGCAAATGTTGATTTGTGAATTACCATTAGACGCGATGATTTACCAACCTTGATAAACCCCATCAATCGACCCGGAAAAGGACCTTAGCTATGCGAATCATTGTTGACGGCAAACCGATCCCGGCAGAACGTGGTGAAACGGTTCTGGTGGCCATGCTCAAAGCGGATCAACATCCCACCGGAGGCGGCTGTCTGTGTCTGGCCGGAGACTGCCCGCACTGTCTGGCCACAGTTGACGGCGTTTCTTACGTGCGTACCTGCCAGACCCGCGCCAAACCCGGCATGGTCATCGAACGTCATCACCGGAACGGTCAATACCCGCCGCTGCCCACGGCCGATCGCCTGCACGAAGAGGTCAAAGCTCGCAACATTCACTGTGACGTGGTCGTTATCGGCCAGGGTGAAGCCGGCCGGGCCGCCGCCGCAGCAGCTGAAGGCAAACATGTCGTCACCGTCGACGCGGCTGCCGGTCAGGAAGCGATTGCCATCTACGCCGGGCCACGCGTCGTGGTTCGCACCGACCGCGAAATGCTCTATCTCCATCCCCAAGAAGAAATTGTCGTGGCCACCGGAGCGGCCGAAATACAGCCGGTGGCCCCCGGAGCGGAGCTGGCTGGGCTGCTCACCAGCCGCGCAGCCGAAGTGTTGGCCGCCGCCGGCATCGACCTCGGCCGGGTGGTAGCCTTCGGCACGCCACCACAGAACATCGACGCGGAGCTTCTCCAGGGTGAAATTGTGCGCTTTGAGGGGGAAAACCGGGTTGAAGCGATCGTCATGCGCGATGCAAACGGCGTAGAAAACCGCCACAAATGCGATACGGTGGCCCTGGGCCTCGGTTTTCACCCGCGCGACGCCCTGGCCCTGATGGGGCACGGTCTACCGGTGCGTACCGTTGGCGATGCGGCTCTTGAAGCTGATGTCCCGTCCTGTCCGGCGGCTGGCATCGTTTGCGCCTGCTCCGGGGTCAGCGTTGACGATCTCAACTACACTTGGGAAAGCGGCTTTCGCGAGATGGAGCTGATCAAACGGTCGACCCTGGCCGGAACCGGGACGTGTCAGGGGATGGGTTGCCTTCCCTATTTACGCAGCTTTATTCAGGAAAAGGGGGGCGAGCTGCAGCCGCGCTTCACCGCCCGGCCGGTCAATCGCCAGCTGACCATGGGTGAAATTGCGGCCGGGGCCCACCATCACGCCATGGCCCGCACCGCTTTGGATGAGGTGCATCGTCAGCTGGGGGCCAACATGGAGCGCTCCGGCGGCTGGTGGCGGCCGTGGAATTACGGCAAACTGCAGGAAGAGTATTGGGCGGTCCGTGAAGGGGTGTCGATTATGGACGTCTCGACCCTGGGCAAGATGATCATCTCCGGTCCGGACGCCCTTGAATTTTTAGAGCGCATTTATCCCACCCACGTGCGCACCATCCGGCCGGGACGCACCCGCTACGCGCTGCTGCTCAACGAACGGGGGTACGTCATGGATGACGGGCTGATCGGCAAGGAAAACGACACCCGCTTCACGATTACCCTGACCTCCGGCGGCACCAGCCATTCCGAAATGTGGCTGCGCGACTGGGCCCGCGGCTGGGGGCTCGACGTGCGTATTCTCAACCAGACGTATACCTTGGGGGCGATTAACGTCACCGGGCCGCTGGCCCGCACCCTGCTTGAGCAGGCCGGGATGAGCGAGCCGCTCAAATTTATGCGCTTCCGCGATCAGGAAATTGCCGGGGTTAGCTGCCGGGTCTTCCGCCTCAGCTTTACCGGTGAGGAATCATACGAGCTGCATCACCCGGCCGAGGACTCGGTCAAATTGTGGCGGGCGCTCATGGAATTAGGGGCTGATCTGGGTATCAAACCCCACGGCCTGGAAGCCCTGGTGATGCTGCGGCTGGAAAAAGGGCACATCATCGTCGGCCAGGACACCGATTATGATTCAACGCCACGCCGCATTCACCATGAGTGGATGGTCAAACCGGAAAAAGAGTTTTTCCTCGGCCGTACCTCGATGATGCGCACCGGCCGCATTGAGCTCGACAAAATGCTGGTCGGGTTTGAAGTAGCGGAAGGCGTCCCCCAGGAAGGGGCGGTGGTCTGGCACGATGAGGAGTACGCCGGTTATCTCACCTCGGCCGCCTGGTCACCCGTTTTGCAAAAAGGGATTGCTCTGGGCTGGCTCTACTACCAAGATGGGGAACTGCCAACCGATGTAACGATTAACGGCCAGCCGGCCCGCCGGGTTGACCTGCCATTTTATGATAAGGAGGCCGCCCGTGCCCGCGCTTAAACGATTAAAAGGAACAAGAATTGCGTCAACCCCGGCTGCGCTCGATGCGATCAGCTGGCCCGATGAGGCGATTGTCATGCGCTTTGCACCAGATGAGGTGTACTTAACCCCGCCACTGCCGTCAAAAAATATCGTGCTGGAGCAAGATGAACACGCCATCGTGATCGCGGAAGGGTCATTTTCCGGCGTGTGGATCGATAGGGAAAGGGCGCTCGACCTGCTGCAGCGCCTCTGCGAATGGGAGCTGCCCTCCGAGCGGCCGGTGTTCGCCCAGGGGGCGGTGGCCGGGATTCCCACCAAATTGTGGTTCACGGAAGATCAAATCCTGTTTGTGGTGCAATCCCCATACGCGGCCGAAATGGAGGAGCGACTGGCATGAATGAATTTATGGAGAAAAAGGTCAAGCTCAAGTGGTACGAGCCCAAACAGACCTACGACGTGATTATCATCGGCGGCGGTGGGCATGGTCTATCGACCGCCTATCATCTGGCCACCCGGCACGACATCACCAACGTGGCCGTTTTGGAACGCAAATACATCGGCGGCGGCAACTCCGGCCGTAACACCACCGTCATTCGGGCCAACTACGGCATCCCGGAAGCGGTCAAATTTTACCAGCGCAGCGTTGAGCTGTATCAGCGGCTGGAAGAAGAAACCGATCGCTGGATGATGCACAAGCAAAAGGGAATTTTGTGGATGGCCCATACCGAGGCCCACGTGCGGCAGGAAAAAGCCCGGGCCGAGGTCAACACCGCCTTTGGGGCCAAAACCATCTACGTCACCCCCAAAGAAATCAATGAAATCGCTCCCGAAGTGGATTTGACCGGTGGCGGGAAGTGGCCGGTTCTTGGCGCGTCCTATCACCCCGAGGCGGCCACCGCCCGCCACGACCGGGTTAACTGGGCCCTGGCAGAAGGAGCCAACAAACGCGGGGTGTACATTCATCAGCGCACCGAAGTCATCGACCTGCTCAAAGAGGGCAACCGGGTGATCGGGGTGATGACCAACCACGGGCCGATGTACGCCAAAACGGTCATGAGCGCCGTCGGCGGCCACGTAACCCGCATCGCCAGGATGGCCGGGATCCGCCTGCCGATTCGCACCCACCCCCTGCAGGCGTATGTAACCAACCACTACGAGCTCGAATTTGACCCCATTGTGGCTTCAACCAGCCTGCTGTTTTATGTTTCGCAGACGGCCCGAGGTGAAATGTTAATTGGCGCGGAAATTGATCGTCAGCCAAGCTACAATTATCGCGCCGGGCATCACCTGATTCAAACGTGTTCGTTCCGGGCGATTACCCTGCTGCCCTTTTTGCGCCATTTGCGCATTTTGAGGCAGTGGACCGGGGTGTGCGATATGTCACCTGACTATTCACCCATTATGGGTTTTACCCCTGTCGAAGGTTTTGTAATCACAACCGGCTGGGGCACGTGGGGGTTCAAAGCGATCCCCGTTGGTGGTGAACAAATGGCCGAATTGATCGCCACCGGCCGCACCCCGGATTTGATCGCCCCGTTTGCCCTCGACCGCTTTAAAAAAGATCGCACCAAAGCGGATCGCGGGTCGGCGGGCACGCATTAAGATTTACGAAATACGAGATACGAAATACGAGATGACTCACCATAGCAAAATTTCTAATGTCTGAGGTCTGAAGTCTGTCGTCTTTTGTATTTCGTATTTGAGGAAGTAACTATGAGCATTCTCATCCCCTGTCCCCACTGCGGCCCGCGGCCGGTTGAAGAATTTGTCTACGGTGAAGTGCCGGTTGTTCCGGAAGAGATTACCGACCCGGAAGAAAGAGATTTTGATTTTGGCTTTATGCGCAACAATCCCGAAGGAGTCCAGCGCGAAGCGTGGTTCCACGCTTACGGCTGCCGACGCTGGGTGTATATCGAACGGGATACGGTAAACGACGAGGTTATTGGGAGATAGGTATTGGGTGATGGGTGTTGGGAAGTGGGAATTGAATGATGAGATACATAGATTCTTACCATCACCTAACACCCAGCACCTAACACCCAGCACCTAACACCCAGCACCTAACACCCATTATGATTCTATTCGTTGACAATGAACACCCTACCGGCTATGAACAACCGTGGGGAGAGCGACTGCTGGCCGCGCGGACGCGCATCAAATATCGCCTGGAGGATATTACCGGTGATATTTGCCTGATGGCTCGTTATCCACACGTCAATCAGGGGCTGCTTGAAAATTTTGAGATACGGGCCGTGTTTATCAGCGGCAACAGCGCTGCGCCGGCGGAATACGATGCGGCCGAGCAGGCGGGCCTGCGCTCCATCATACGCAAGGGGCAGCTGCCGATCTTTGGCTTTTGCGGTGGCATGCAGCTGATGGGGGAAACATTAGGTGCGCCGCTCACACCCATCGGCCCGCTTGATCCCGGAGAAGAGGATCCATTTCCCGAGGCGGTTCCGGGAATGAAAAAAGAGTTTGGCTATGGCCCGGTTGACCTGATGATGGACCATCGGCTGACTGCTGGTCTTGCTGAGCGGCCGATTGTTCGCCACGCTCATACCCTGGAGCTCAAACAGGTGCCAAGCGGCTTTGAGGTGCTGGCATCAACCGACATTACCCCGATTCAAATGATCGCCCACCGGGAAAAACCGCTGGCCGGTACCCAGTTTCATCCGGAGTATTACACCGAAGAGCACCCGGCCGGCCGGGTCCTGATTGAAAATTTTTGCCGCTTTGCCGGCCTCATCGATTAAATTTTAAAGTTCATTTAAGACAGTATCTTTGGCAGAATAGCTAAAGCCACTTGTTTGTATGCATAAAATACATATAATTGTGCATGGACTTCACCTTTGATCCACGCAAAGCTGAGATCAATTTCAGTAAGCATAATGTATCTTTTGCTGAGGCCGAATCGGTTTTCTATGATCCTCGGGGGATCCACATCGATGATCCGCATCCTAACGAAGACCGTTTTGCGGCAATCGGACTTGGTGGACAGGGCCGGTTGCTCGTTGTTGTTTATACATACAGAAAATTGAGCATTCGGTTAATTTCACAGAGAAAAGCGACCAAAAGAGAAATAATAGAATATGAAAAATGAATATGATTTTTCCAAAGGAAAAAGAGGTGCCTTGATCTCCAACAAAGGTAAAACCCGAATCACAATTTACATCGATACGGCAATTCTAGAAGAATTTCGAACTCAGGCAGAAGAAAAGGGCTTGGGGTATCAAACTCTGATTAATCAAGCGCTTCGAGAATACCTAGGTGAAAAAGATGAGGTACCAGTTTCCGAAAAACTGCTCCGTCGAATCTTGCAGGAAGAAATGGCAAATTATCGAGTAGAAAAAAAAGAATAACGGCCATAGGGTGGAAATTTGACTAATAAAAATAATCAACAGGTCGGTCAAATTTTGAGAATCTGATGCCCTAAAAAGGTTGATGTTCTCATTTTAACCCGAACATTTTACTCACTGTGCTGTAGAAAAATTTTTCAGGCAGCAAGCTCTTCAAAAATACCGCCTGCTTTCCCTCTGCGGCCACCCGATAGCGCAGCCTCGGCCGCTTGCTCGCCGCAGCCCTGGCCACGACATCAGCCACACGCTGGGGGTTATTGCCTGCTTTTGTTCGTTCTTTAATTACCTCTGAAAGACGTTCTCGCATCCCATCATAATCGGGAATCGTTGGCCAGGATAAATCATCTGATTTTTCAATAATTTCAGTACGAAATGAACCTGGTTCAACGAGAGAAACCCGGATATTGAATTTTGCCAATTCCATATGAAGTGCATCGGCATACCCCTCCATCGCGTGTTTTGTGCTGCAATAAAACCCCTGCCCTGGCACCCCCATCAACCCGGCCAGGGAGCTGATAAAAATGAGCCGGCCGGATCTTTGGCGGCGCATTTGCGGTAGAACGGCGTTGATTACCCGAACCGCACCAAAGAAGTTGATTTGCATCATCTCCTCCGCCTTTTCAAGCGGGAGTTCTTCCCCTGGAGAGATCATGACCACCGCGGCGTTATTCACCAGGAGGTCAATACGGCCGGTCTCAGCTAGAATACCGTCGACGCATGATTTTACAGAGCTCCCATCCGTCACCTCAAGCACGCGCATGCGAATGCCGTGACCGTCCGGCCGCTGACGCCGGCTGGTTCCATAGGTGACATATCCCTGTTTGACTAACGTCTCGGCAATTTTTTTTCCAATACCGGTTGATGCACCGGTTACCAGGGCAACGGGTTGACCGTTCATCGTTTGCTTCCTTTTTTGTATAACATTTCAGGCCCTCCCCTCCGACGGTTCAGGGGCGGACGGTTGGGCTGCAAACCACCTGTCATTGCTCATTCTGAGCAACGGAGCGCAGCGAAGTGAAGATTCTCTCTAACCTTTCACCTGATCAGTTTCTTTTTTTTGCGTTTCGAACATGGCAATTAGCGAATGGAGGCCAACGTTTGCTTGAGCACATTGGCGTCGGCAATCATGGTGCCGGTCTCGATATGTGCTTTTAAACCAAATAACCCTTTTCCAGCCACATTTTTCATAATTCTCCGGACCACCGTTTGACCGATAAGCCAGTTGATCGGATCGCGCTTGAGATCATAATTGATGATCGATTCCACCTTTGTCCTATTCTCACCCAAACGATGGACCTGAACCGTGCCCTTGAAATTGTCTACGGGCGGCGTCTGAGTGCCTCCATAAATCTCAAAATCATAGCTTGAACCGTCTTCAAAGCGGGTGATGCGCTCCAGAGCCGTTCGTTTCCCGTGGGGATCAAATTCGCACGTTCGCTCAGCTCCTGATCCGGTATTTGGTTTATCGGTATGACCAAATGATTTGATGATGCTTGGGTTATAGTTCATCACGGATGGAAAATCAGCCAAAACTGACCAGACCTTTTCGACAGATGAGTTTATAATGACGGTTGTTGTAATTGTTGGCATGCTGTTTCTCCTATAATTATTAACTAAATATTTGTTTACGCCGTAAACATATTAGCATACAATTACAATGTAAACATTTATCACTAATGAAATATTTACATTGTAAACATCGGGTTTTTCAAATGAATCTATATGGATAGTAAAACCAAGTACCATCACGGGGATTTACGAAAAGCGTTAATCGAAGCAGGCGTCTCTCTCTTACAGGAGGAGGATGCGAGCGAGCTGACGCTCCGCCGGGTTGCCAGAGAGGCCAAGGTGAGCCATATGGCTCCTTACCGGCATTTTGCGGATAAAAATGCTCTTCTGGCGGCCATTGCCGTGGAAGGCTTTCAGATTTTAGGCGAACAAATTAAAGAGGAAATTCACGCCAATCGGTCAGATCCGCGACAAATGATTGATCATGTTTGCCTGGCGTACGTCAAATTTGGCATTGAGCATCCGGCTCATCTCACCCTCATGTTCAGCGGGCTGCTCTCAACCGGCAGCAGCGATGAATTAAACCTCGCGGCGCAAAAGACGCTTAGCCTGTTGAAACAGACGGTTAAACATGCTCAAAAGGAAAACCTATTAAAATCGGTTGACGGCACCCAAATGGCCAAGTCGATTTGGTCGATGGTGCATGGATTGGCGATGTTAATGAAAGAAGGGCTGCTCCTTTCGGAAGATGGCGCTCAATTTGAGCCAATCGTGCGTCAATCGATCGACCATTTACTCAACGGAATTAAAAGCTAAAATACCCTCATGTTTGATCACCCACATTCAACTGAACTGGAAGAAATTGCGCCCCCACCAACTCCTCAAACCGACAGCTGGGGCGTATTTCTCGCCATTCTTTTACTCCTTGTCTTCCTGATGTGCCAGGTAGTCGGTCCGGTCATGACCTGGCTGGTGTGGGAAGGGGCCGGCATCTCTGGCATCACCATCCCCGCCTGGGTCATGCCCACCGCTGTAGCGGTGACCAGCAGCGGTTTAACCATCATCCTGTGGCTGTTTGCCGCATTTTGGAGCCGATCGCTGCGCTTTAAGGCGGTCTTTCAAACCTGGACGCTGGCGGCCGTCTTTACCCTTTTTATGATCGGGCTGCGAGCCATTACCCCAATTTCCGATCCCAACGCCGCCAATCCAGGTACGCTGTGGCAGATCGGCGGCGCACTGCTCTTTGTTGGTTTTCTGTGGCTCGTCGCCCGCCAAACCGGCAAAAATTGGGCCAGAGGCGGAGAGGCCAATCGCTGGCCCGCTTTTTTGCTTGCTCCGCTGGTTTTGGGCGCGTTTTTTGTGATGGGCAGCCTTGGCTCACCGCTCGATATAGTGCTGCAGGGGATCGCCGGGGGATTGTTTGGGTTGGTCGTCGGCCGGCTAATCGGCACTTTCATGCTGCCAGCCCTCTATCAAACTTCACCCGGCCCGGGGCGGGATATCACGCTCGGCACAACTGCACTGTTTGGCACGCTGCTTCTGATGGCCCCCGCCTACGGCCTGCTTGGGCAATCCACCTTGCTGCTGGCGATTTTCCCGCTGTTCTCGCTGCTGTTGATGACCTCAATGAGTTGGGGACAGCCTCCGCGAGCGGAAAATTGGCGAACGGTGGCGTGGGTGATTGGCTTAACGACCGCCGTCCTGCTCATCCTGGTCGATGCCGACGAACTCAATCTCTTTCTGGTCATCGAACCGGGTGAAATTTTCCGCCAGCTGCTCATTGCCGGGGGGATCGCGGCCGGAACAGCCTCGGTTTTGGGCATTGGGTCGCTGTTCATCCAGCGGCCGATGGCCAAAATAAGCGATCCGGTTGGCTCGACCATCGCCAGCGGTTTCTGGCTGATCGCCATCCTGGTCTACGCCATCGGCGGCAGCCCCGGCTTTCACGGGGACCGTCTGTTTGTGATCATGGCCGATCAGGCAGACGTCTCGGCCGCGGCCGGCATCAGTGATATCGACGAGCGGCGGGCGTTTGTTTACGACACGCTCGCTACCCAGGCGCGCGGGTCTCAAGAGGATTTACTGGCCACGCTGGATCGCTTTTTTATCGATCACGAGTCGTTTTATCTGGTCAACGCGGTCGAAGTCGAAGGTGGGCCATTTATTCGCTGGTGGCTCAGCCGTCGCCCCGACGTGGACCGGGTGATCGACAGCTTTGACGCCCGGCCGCTGCCCTTCCCCCACCCGACCTCCACCGGCTCCGATACCGCCCCGGCCGACGGCCGGGTTATCTGGAACCTGCAAATGGTTGGGGCCGACCGGGTGTGGGCCGATTTTGAGGCAACCGGAAACGGCGTGGTCGTAGGCAACTCCGATTCCGGAGTCCAGTTTGACCATCCGCAAATTGCCGACAGCTACCGCGGCCGGGACGGTCAGCACAACTTTAACTGGTACGATCCGTGGACGGCCACACTCGCCCCAACCGACTACAACGGCCACGGCACCCACACCATCGGCTCGGTCCTGGGGAACACCACAGGTGTCGCCCCCGATGCGGAGTGGATCGGCTGCGCTAACCTGCAGCGGCCGTTGGGCAGTCCGGGTAAATATCTGGCGTGCTTGGAGTTTATGCTAGCCCCGTTTCCACAGGGAGGCGATCCACAGGTCGACGGGCGACCAGATCTGGCCGCCGACGTCCTCAATAATTCCTGGGCATGCCCCCCGGTGGAAGGGTGTGATCCGACCTCGCTGCAGCCGGCTCTGGATGCCCTGCGAGCGGCCGGCATTTTTGTGGTGGCCTCGGCCGGCAACGAGGGATTAGGCGGCTGCTCGACGGTCAACAGCCCCATTGCCATTTACGACAGCGTCTTTTCGGTGGGGGCGATCAACCGTGGCCAAAATCTGGCTGAGTTTAGCAGCCTGGGGCCGGTCACCGTGGACGGCAGCGGCCGGCCAAAGCCGGATATCGTGGCGCCGGGCGTGGGTATTTTGTCCGCTTTTCCCGAATCTACCTACGCCACCACCGACGGCACCTCGATGGCCGGGCCGCACGTGGCCGGGGTTGTGGCTTTGGTCTGGTCGGCCAATCCCGATTTGGTGGGCAATATCGAAGGCACGGAGCAAATTTTGCAGGACACCGCCCGGCCGCTGGATGGGGGTTCGATTAATTCATGTGGGGATGAGGCGCTGCCCAATAATCTGGTGGGGTACGGGTTGGTGGATGCCTACGCGGCCGTGCAAAGCGCATTAGAGCGATAAGCAAACGGCGGGGCGTGAACTTTAGTCGAGCCCCGTCTTTTGTAAAAACCTCTCCTTCTGCGGTTCAAGGGCGGATAGGTAAAAATTCTGCCTTTAAACAGTCCGGCGAGCTCCCCTTTCCGCTTCGGGGAGGGGTAAAATGACCGTTAAAAGACCCACCCCCTAACCCCCTCCCGGCGCGGGAGGGGGAATTTGTCGGCTTAAAAAGCGCATCTTCTCAAAGGAATTTATGGGCGGCAGCGCCAGAGAACGACGCCGGTAACCGCCAACAGCATCATCCCCGTCAGCACGACAATCGTGCTTATTTTGGTTGGAAGAAGTGGCGGATAGCTGATGATTAAGATCAAGGTGGCCAGCAATCCGATGGAAGCAGCGCTCAATCTATTTTTGTTGAAAAGTTTTTCTACCATAATTTAATAAACGGTGTTCCTCTTAAAATTCTGGCATGATGTTATTCATAAGTGATGATTAAACATCAGACCTATACCCATAAAATAGAAAATTTTGCCGCAGCGGGCGATGGGTAATTCGTCCCGATTACGCATCAAAATGGTTAAAAATCGGTTAATAAAAAAAAGGCGCTAGGCAAAATGCCTGGCGCCTTTTTTGTTCAGTTTCTGCAAATGCGAATTAAGCTCGGCGTCGCCAGAGAATCACCCCGCTGAACGCCAGCAGCAGGAGGCCCATCAGCACGATAATTGTGCTGCCGTTCGTGGGGGCGGCCCCATGCTGCGAGAGCGTCACCAGCGTCGGTGCCAACCCAGATCCGACCCCAAATGGCGAGTAATTGGTCACCGCTACCGCTTCGACCCAGCACTGGTTGCCATCGACCGAATCGCAGGTGGCATCGGTTTCGGAGTGGTTGTAGCTGCTCGTGCTTGAGCCCTGACTCCAGCTTGTTCCGCCGTCATAGTGCCAAACCGTGGCGGTGCTGGCATCCTGACCGTTGCGCTCTGCTTCCGTGAACCAGTAGCGGATGGTGGCACTCTGAGCTGATGTCGGAGTGATGTTGAAACAGCGCTGCATCAAGGGATCGGCCGGATTGCTGGTGCAATCCTGGTTGCCGCGAATCTGGACCGTGGTGCTGCCCATATTCAGGGCCGGGTTGATCTCCGCTCCGCGGAATTTGGTGTTGGTCGCGGCCGCATCGGTGATCATCAGGAAGGTGGTGTTGGTGCTGGCCGGGGCGTCTTTGACCGCCTGCAGCGTGCCGTTGTTGATCACCGTACCTTCCACCGAAACCCCCTTGTCGGCGAAGTTAGCCATCCCACCGCTATTGGTGGTCAGGTTGTTCTGCACCACGACATCCTGATTGAAAGTCGTCGAGCCGCTGCTGCCGACCTGTAGATCATAAAAGGTTAGATTCTGCGTTCCAGTCAAAATGATATTGTCGATAGCGGCATACCCAGCACCTGAAACTTGTTGTCCGCGAATACCGATGTAGTAGGTCCCACCAGAACCAACGGTAAATGTATCTGATTGATTGGTGTATACAACCGTACTGAAATTGCCGCTGGTGCTAATTTGTGTGCTCATACTGCCGGAGGCTGGGGTTGACCCTATATACAATGTAAACACATCAGTAGCCCCATTAAATAATTGTCGATAATCATAAGAAATTTGATACGTGATTCCAGGTATCAAATCAACGGATGTCGTATGCAGCCATGCATCAGGACTGTTATTAAAACGAATCGCTTCGCCTGTGCCGGTAAAATCCCCACCAAGAAAACCACTTCCGCTAGCCTGTTCACGAATCCAGCCTGCTGGCAAATCGCCGCTGCTGCAACAGCCCTGGTTCTCAGCATCATCAAAGGGCTCATTTACAATCGTGCTGGTAGTCACTTTGTCAGCTGTCTGGGTAGCACCATCAAAAACTACGTTGCTGGTACCCGGTGCAAAGCCGTTGCCTTCGTCGTCCCAATTGCCGACCAGGTTAATCGTCTGGCTGCCGCCGCTCAAAGTTGAGCCGGCTTTAATGGTCAAATTGCCGTTGATATCGACATTGCTGCTGAGAGAAACCTCGATGGTAGCGGTGCCATCACCAATTTGGACGTCGTTAAAGCTTGAACCGCCGTTTTGCGTGATTGACTGCGGTAATATGCCCTGGAATATAACGGTTCCGGCCGCACCGGAAAAGACCCCGGTTCCCTGCTCATCCCAATCGCCATAAACGTTCAGTGTGCCACCGTTCATGGTTAATGATCCGCCGTTTTCAATGGTGACGTTTCGGGCATTGAACGTGCCGTTAATAACCGGATAGTTTGTCAGACCATTGGGAATCACCACATCATCAATCGCCAGTGGAACCCGGTTGACGTTGGTTGAAGAGGGGCCGGAAGTGCGATTAGCCGGTCCCTGAACGATAACCCAGTTGGCGGGATCGTTCCAGTCGGTGCCATTCGATCCGGTCCATGTTATTTGGCTAATACGGAATTGTGAGTTGTTCACTCTCGTAGAATTTAAAACTGAAGTGTTGTCCGCGTTACATGTTTCCGGGTCTGGTGCATAACTGCCTGTCGAACAGTTGGTCGCGCCGCCACTAACGCCCATGGGATTACCCAAATACGTGTTATTGGGGTTTGAGAAATAGAGCAAACGAGTACAAGCTCCAGATCCACCGCCACCCGTACAAACATTATTGTACGCCATGATGGTGCGCCAATCTTCAGACCGGTCGGCGTACCCATGGGCGTAATTGTACGGGGTTGTGTTGGCATCTACGAACCAATCGTGTCGAAGCCCCATATTGTGCCCCAATTCATGGGCAAAAGTGTAATTTGGAGAAACGCAGCTTTCATCTGTGACGCTAAAAGCCAGGTTTTCAAAATTTGGGCTGCCGCCGGCTGTGGTTTGTAAATAACCTATTCCACACCCGGATGTATCAACCAGCATCGCCACAAAATCGGCGTGATAAGTGTTTCGCAACGTATGAACGTTATCCAAAATCCCATCACTTGGATTAGCTAACGCGATCAGGTCGGCTTGGTTTGTGCCCTCGGTATGAGTTACTTCTTCCATGTGGGCCAGATATATTCGTTGAGATGCGCCGCTTTGCTCATAAGCTTGATTGGTTTCTGCCACGCCGAGCTCAATTTTACTCTCGATTGCGGCCGTCCCACTCGCTGCTACTCGGGCATCGTCCGTGTATACAACCAGGACATCAATGACTGAACCATCATCCGAGGCAACCAACACAGCGGATACATCCTCAGACGGGAAAGGATCGGCATTCTCAACTAACTCTGGAACAATCGTGTCGACCTGCGTCTCATCATCAAGGATTCTTGGATCGATTTGAGCGACAGCATGGATGCCATTTCCAGTTGTATCGATAGTGTATACCGCATGATTGAGGGCCACCTTTCCGGTAATAACGTCATCGCGAATCACCAGGATAACCGAGCTACCTTCAATCCCTGGAATATGACCAATCCAGGTATAGCTGCCGGAGGCGTTAGACTCCACTCGTTTTTTAACCGCCAGCCATGATTCTGAATCAAACAGGTTGAGCACAATGCGCTCGGCCGGCGGCTGATCGGCCACGGGCCGGATCGCATCCAGGTTAAGCGTCACATACCGGCCGCGGATGACTTCCGGGGCATCTAGCACACCCTGATCAGCAGCGACGTTAGCCGCCACAAACAGCGGCTGAGCGCTTCCTGTGGGAGGTTCTTCGACTTCCTGAGCCGCAGCTGGCCGGGTGACCATCCATAAAAAGGCCAGCAACAACAAAAGGCCGGGCAAAATCCAAGGGAGATTTTTACGACGGGCATCATTTCTAAACATTTTATGATCCTTGGTCTATTTATAGGTTTGATCCAGACGCTTGGTCGGTGACGAATCTGCGCTATCCAGGCAGCTTCTGTCAAAGGGACAGTTGCGCCTCAATAATCATAGGTAAATCCAGGGTTCGGAGCGATGGGAATTTCGTCCCATAGGACCTCCTAAACGGTTAGAATTTGGTTAGGAAATAAAAAACGGGACACCCTTTCCGGTATCCCGTCTCTCTTGTCTCCAGTCTCTGGTCATTTAGTGCCCTGGTGGATTATCCACCGGCCCGCTAAACGACATCATCGTAAATACCGCCCCGGTGGGGTCCTGAACGACGACAAATTTGCCCATCTCCCCGGCCGGGATCGGCTCGCCCATCAGGTTGCCGCCTAATTCTTTCACTTTGGCGGCCATGGCGTCTACATCTTCAACCATAAAGTAGACCGCCCAGTTTGAAGGAACCGGCCCCCAGGAATCCTGAATGGCCATCGAACCGGCCTGAATGCGCTCGTCCGCCTTGTACATTACATAGTCGTTTTCATCGGTCTGGATTCCCCAATCAAACACATCCGCGTAAAACTTTTTGGTCGCGGCTATATCCCTTGTTTGCAGTTCGTTCCACACCAGCGTATTGGGCATATTGACCAAGCCGGCCCCTTTGTGATTCGCCGGCTGCCACACGCCGAACATCGCCCCGCTTGGATCCTGGGCCATGAGCATGCGCCCCTCCTGCATCACGTCCATCGGGGGCAGCACCATCGTTCCGCCGGCCGCGGTCACTTTTTCGGCAACGGCGTTGACGTCGTCGTGTTTGACGTACGATACCCAGTGGGATGGCACCCCCTGGGCCCTCATCTCTTCCTGCATGGCCCCCATGCCGGCTACGCTGTGCCCCTCAATGCTGAACATGACGTAGACGCCGCCGCCGTCAATCGGCCGATCTTCAGCTTCCCAGCCAAACAACCCGGTGTAAAACGCCTTGGCCGCGGCAACATCGGTGGTGGTCAAATCAACCCACGAAAACACCCCATCCGGATAATTGGTCACAACTTTCATGTCTGAATCCTCCGTTTTCTGGAAAAATATAAAATTGAAAATGTTTGAGTATTGGGTAAATCACTCTGAACTGGCAGTCAGAAAAGTATAGCATGGATTTGGATTTAGAACAAGTGTTCTACGACAAGTCCTGAGTGCTGAGTTAAAAGTCCTGAGTAAGTTTGATCTACTTTTAAAATGGTCCTGAATTCAGGACTTAGCACTCAGGACTTAGCACTCAGCCTTATTCCTCGGTAAAATGGGCCAAACCCAAAAGGAACCTGAAAAACGCTATGACGATCGATCGCACATTTGATCTCGACTCACGATATACGATTGAAGAGGGCACCATCATTTTGACCGGCCTGCAGGCCCTGATTCGGATCCCTCTCGACCAATATCGAGCAGATCAGCGGGCGGGGCTCAACACGGCCACCTTTATCTCCGGCTATCGCGGGTCTCCGCTGGGTGGGTTTGACACCCTTCTCCAGCGCAGCGGTCCGCTTTTACGCGATCATCAAATTGTGTTTGAACCGGGGGTCAATGAAGATTTAGCGGCCACGGCCGTGCTGGGTTCACAGCTGGCCAACACCTTGCCAGAGCCAAAATACGACGGGGTGCTGGGCATCTGGTACGGCAAAGGTCCGGGGGTTGATCGATCGGGTGACGTGTTTAAACACGCTCAAATAACCGGGGTCGGCCGCTACGGGGGCGTGCTGGCCCTGGCCGGAGACGATCCCACCGCCAAGTCGTCAACCATTCCCTCACACTCAGAAATCGCCCTGTACGACGCCCAGATGCCGGTGCTCTATCCCGGGTCCCTGCAGGAAATTATCGAGATGGGCCGCTTCGGGCTGGAGCTTTCGCGCTACAGCGGTTCATGGACCGGCTTTAAGATCGTCACCAACATAGCCGACAGCTACGGCACGGCTTATGTTTCCCCTATCGAAATTGTAAAACCGTCTTTTGAGTATCTCGGCCGGCCGTGGCAGCACACCCAAAATCCGGCCCTGCTGGCCCCATACAGCCTGATGCAGGAGAAAGAGATCCACGACGGCCGGCTGGAAGCAGCCAAGGCATTTGCTGCGGCCAATCATCTCAATCAAATCACGGTACGCGGGGAACGGGATCGGCTGGGGATCATCGCCGCCGGGAAAACCTATTACGATCTGCGCGAAGCGCTGCAAACGCTTGGCCTCACCAATGAAGATTTACACCGTTACGGCATCCGCCTGCTCAAGCTGGGAATGATCTACCCGATCGAAGAGGCAATCGTCAAAAGCTTTGCCCAGGGACTTGACCAGCTGTTAATTATCGAAGAAAAGCGGGCGTTTATTGAGCTCTTTGTACGCGATATTTTGTATAACGAACCGCAGCGGCCGGCCGTTTACGGCAAGCGGGATGAGCAGAGTCATTTTCTGGTGCGGGCCGATCACGAGTTGGATGCTGACCAGATCACCGAGCTGCTTATTAAACGGCTGGCGGGTTTGGTCCCGGCTGACCGGCTGCACATCAACCGGGAACCGGCTCCCGCTATCGCGCTCAACATGGCTTCGTCTGGGCAAACCACACCCGGCCGCACGCCGTATTTTTGCTCCGGCTGCCCACACAACCGCTCGACCATCGTGCCGGAAGGATCCCTACAGGGGGGCGGGATCGGCTGCCACACCCTGGCCATCCTCATGAACCGCAACATTACCGGGGTGACGCAAATGGGCGGCGAGGGGGCGCAGTGGGTTGGTGCTTCGCCGTTTAGCCACATCAATCACATCTTTCAAAATATCGGGGATGGGACCCTCTTCCACAGCGGCTCCCTGGCCATTCGGCAGTCGGTGGCGGCCGGGGCCAATATCACTTACAAAATACTCTACAACGGGGCGGTGGCCATGACGGGGGGGCAGCAGGCCGATGGGGAGCTGTCGATTCCCGATCTGACCCGCGAACTACAGGCGGAAGGGGTGGAAAAAATTATTGTTTGTTCGGATGATCCGCAAAAATTCCCTCTTAATACTCACTGGGCGGAAGGGACAGAAATTTGGGAGAGAGACAGGTTAAACGACGCCCAGGAAATCTTGAAAGAAGTTAACGGAGTAACGGCCGTTATTTACGATCAGGCTTGCGCCACCGAGCTGCGGCGCAAGCGCAAGCGCGGCCTGATTGAAGAGCCCAAAAAACGGGTTTTTATCAACGAAATGGTGTGTGAAGGATGTGGTGACTGCGGGGATAAGTCAAACTGCCTCAGCGTTTTTCCCGTTGAAACGGAATTCGGCCGCAAAACGCAGATTCACCAGTCGTCGTGCAACAAGGATTATACGTGTCTGGAGGGGGATTGCCCGGCATTTGTCACTTTAGAGACAACAGACAACAGACCTCAGACAACAGCAAGGTCGGATTTTTCTGAGGTCTGGGGTCTGTTGTCTGAGGTCTCTTTCCCAGAGCCAGACCCCCTCCCCCCCGCCGAAAGCAACATTTTTATGGCCGGGATCGGCGGTACAGGGGTGGTGACAATCAATCAAATCTTAGCCACGGCCGCGTTGCTTGATGGCAAATGGGTCACCAGTCTCGATCAGACCGGTCTGAGCCAAAAAGGCGGGCCGGTGGCGTCCCATTTGAAGGTGCGAGAAAAGGCGGAACCGATCAGCAATATGGTAAGCCATGGAGAAAGTGATGCGTTTTTGGTATTTGACTTGCTCAGCGGCACCGATGAAAAAAATCTCAAACGCGCCAATCCAGCCAGAACCAGGGCGATAGTCTCTTCCAGCGAGATTCCCACCGGAGCGATGGTCAAGTCTAAAGAGGTTGAATACCCGCGCGGTATGATATTGAAAAACCGGTTGGAAAAAGCGACAATCGCTGCAGGCAACGTCTATTTTGACGCAGTGACCCTGGCCGAAAATCTGTTTGGCAGCCACATGCCGGCCAACATGATCGTCGTCGGGGCCGCTTACCAGGCGGGGCTGCTGCCGATCACGGCCGTGGCCATCGAGCACGCCATCAGCCTCAACGGGGTAGCCATCGAAATCAATAAAAATGCCTTTCGCCTCGGACGGCAAATCGTCGCGGACCCAAACTGGCTCAACACCCTCAATCTACATCGTCCGGGGTCACAACCCACCGATCCAACACCCAACTCCCAACACCCATCATCCACTACCCATCACCTAACCCCTAACTCACTTCCGGACGAGCTCACGCGCCTTCTCAACATCCGCATTCCTCATCTCATCGCTTATCAAAATGAAGGGTACGCCCGCGAGTACGTGTCGTTTGTTGAGAAAGTCGTAAAAATGGAAGAAGGTATTGGTGACGGCCGGCTCAGCGAAAACGTGGCCCGCTACCTCTACAAATTGATGGCCTACAAGGATGAATATGAGGTGGCGCGGCTTTATTTGCGGCCGGAATTTGAGGAAGCGATTCGCAAACAGTTTGGCCCGCAGGCGAAAGTCACCTATCAGCTTCATCCGCCGTTTATGCGTGCCCTGGGCATGAAGAAGAAAATCCCCATCGGCCGCTGGTTCAAGCCGTTTTTCCGCCTGCTTTACGCCATGCGCGGCCTACGCGGCACACCGTTTGATCTTTTTGGCTATGCGAATGTCCGGCGGGTCGAGCGGGAGTTGATTGGCGAATATCGCCAGTTGATTGAAGAACTGCTGACTCCACTCAAATCAGAAAATTACGACGCGGCTGTGGCGCTGGCCGCCCTGCCCGATATGATTCGCGGCTATGAAGAGATCAAGCTGGCAGGGGTGGAGAAGTTTCGCAGAGCGGTGGCGGAGAGAGAACTATCTCGGAAAATTTCCAAATGAAAGGACACATAAAAGCATTTTCCGAGATATTAGCCGGATTTTAGTAAAAGGATGTCGCTTTGTCAGAAAACACACCCAACACCTATCACCCAACACCCAACACCCAACACCTATCACCAATCCCCCACTTCTCCGTCTTTATCGCCACCAGCCTCGACGGCTTTATCGCCCGGCCGGATGGCGATATCGACTGGCTAATGGCCGCCAGCACGCCGGATGATCTAAATGATTATGGGTATGCCGATTTTATGAGTTCGGTTGATGTCCTTGTCATGGGCCGGAACTCCTTTGAAAAAGTGCTCACTTTTGGTGAATGGCCGTATGAGAAACGGGTGGTCGTCATGAGCCACTCGCGCAAGGAAATCCCGGCCGATCTTAACGGCAAAGTCGACCTGTTTTCCGGCACACTCCAGGAACTGGTAGCCAAACTCCAATCAGAGGGGGTCAAAAAGGTGTATGTCGACGGGGGCAAGCTGATCCAATCGTTTTTACAGGAAGGGCTGATCGACGATATGATCATCACCCAAATACCGATTTTGATCGGGGAAGGCATCCCGTTATTTGGACCGTTAGCCAAAGATGTTAAATTGTCCCTTGTTGAAGCCAAAGGGTATGCAAGCGGGTTTGTACAGGTGAAGTACGAGGTTAGAGACCCTGGTGGGCTTCAAAAGTTTTGAAAACTTTTGAAGTCTGGGCATAAACACCAATGAATAGACGGGATTTAATTCGCCACAGTAAATTTTTGAGCCTGGTGCTGCGCCACCGGCCGCAGAAAATCGGCCTGGAGCTGGACAGCCAGGGATGGGCCGATGTCGATCATCTGCTGGCCAGGATGGCAGCTCACGGCCGCAAAATTGATCTCCCCACCTTGAAAAAGGTCGTGGCAGAGAACGACAAACAGCGCTTTATTTTTAGCGCAGACGGCCGGCGCATTCGAGCCAACCAGGGGCATTCAATCAAAGTTGACCTGGGGTATGATCCGCTTAAACCACCCGAGTTTCTTTTCCACGGCACCGCCGAGCGCTTTGTCGATTCGATTCGAGACAAAGGGCTCCTCAAGCGCCGGCGGCACCACGTGCACCTCTCTCAAGATCGGGAAACCGCCGTCAAAGTCGGCCAGCGGCACGGACGGCCGGTCGTATTGATCGTTCAAGCTGGGGCGATGCACGCGGCCGGGCATCAATTTTTTCTCTCCGAAAACCACGTCTGGCTGACCGATCACGTCCCGCCGGAATTTCTTGAGATTTAGGGTTTGTAGAACTACAAAAAGATTCACATCAGCGGGTTGACACAGATTATTTAATTTTATCTGCGAAATCTGCGGACAATAAAATTTATAAGGAGAGAACCCCATGCAGCGCATCGATACCCTGGAAATTTTACAAAACGGATTGCCCGCGGCCGACGGCCCAACCCGGCACATCATTATCATCGGGGCGGGGATGGCCGGGCTAACGGCCGCCCTGCTCCTGCAGGATGCCGGTCATAAAGTCACAATTTTGGAGGCTCAAAACCGGCTTGGGGGCCGGGTTTACACCTATCACGGCTTTGCCGGGAAAATGTACGGGGAGTTTGGGGCGATGCGCTTTCCGCGCCAGCACCGGCTGGGACAGTATCTTATCCGCGACAAATTTAAGCTGGCCACCCGGCCGTTTCCCATGGCGGATGAAGACACCTTTATTCACGTCAACAATATTGGGCTGCGACGCAGCGAATTTCATCCGGACAAGCTCAACTTTGAGCTGCCCGATCGCGAAAAAGGGAGGCTGCCTCAAGATCTGCTCAAAGAGGCGATCCAACCCCTCATCGACATCATCGAGGGGGAAAACGGCTGGGAACGATTGATCAACGAATACGATGAATACTCGCTGATCGATTTCCTTTACGAAAGCCCGCTCAGCGATGAAGCCACCGCCATGATCGGCCCCCTACTCAATCTGGAAGGGCGCTACCATTTTTCACTGGTGGAATGGTTTTCACACTATTATGAAGACGTCTTTGGTGATCTCGTTTACATCGAAAAGGGGGCAGACGCCTTGCCTAACGCGTTTGCGCCTTATCTCATGGACCGCATCCGACTGGGGGCGATCGTTCAGGGGATTGACCAGACCGAACAGGGGGTCTCGGTGCAGTTTAAAGACCGGGCCGACAACGTTCACGTTATGGAAGGGGATGAGGTGATCCTGACCGTGCCGTTTAACCTGCTGCGCCACATGGAAATCGGCGGGTTGGACCCCAACAAATGGTACACCATTCGCAACGTCTATTACGGCCGGGCGCACAAAATCTTTATGCAGTTTGGGGAGCGATGGTGGGAAAAATATTACAATATCTCACATGGGGTAACCGTCACCGATCGGGCGATCCGCAACATCGTTTATACCCCGGCCGGGCAGGATCACACCTTTGACAAGGGGGTTATCATCGCCTCATATGCCTGGGGACAGGACAGCATGGCCTACAGCATGTTGTCGGAAGAGGAGCGCATCCAGCAGGCGCTGCAGGATGTGTGCAAAATTCACCCGGAAGCAAAAAAGAGTTTTGAATTTGGCATTTCACACGACTGGTCGCTTGATCAATTTGCCGGGGGGATTGGTCCGCTGTTCCGGCCGCACGAGATGAGCGGCGATTTTTACGACAACATCGTCCGGCCGGTGAACCGCATCTGGTTCGCCAACGACGCCTGCGACCGGCGTCACCGCCGCTGGATTGAGGCGGCCCTGGTGGCGGCCGTCAAAAATGCGTACGCGCTGCACACCGGTCAGAGAAACCAGGTGCCGCTGGATCTTCATGAGTAGTTCTATTTCCATGTCATTTTACGCGAAGGGCCTCTAAAAACCGGGCAAGCATCGCCTGGGCGTTTTCTTCAGGATGGCCGGTGGCCACCCACAGACTCAGCTGATTCATCGCCCCGGAAAGGGCCTGGGCGGCCGCGGATGGATCAGGCACGTCGATCGTGTCTTCAGCCTGCAGCACCTCCAAAATCTCTACGAGTGAACGAGTCGTATATTCATCATCAAGCTGCTGCCACTGCTGGGTGCCCAAAACAGCCGGGGCGTCGATGAGAATGATTCGCTGGTAAGCCGGGTTCTGGGATTCATGGATAAACGCCCGACACCCGGCCGTCAGCGCCTCCCAATCATTTTGGGTCCCATCAGCCACGGCCAGGATCTGCTCCCCCATTTTGCGCAGCTGACTTTCAACCACCTCTCGAAACAATCCTTCCTTGCTTCCAAAATGATGATAAACCGCTCCACGGGTAACTTCAGCCTGGGTGGCAAGCTGTTCGAGGGATAGACCTTCATATCCTCCCTGGCTGCAAATTTGTACGGCTTCATCTAGTATGCGGGCACGGGTTTTTTGGGCTTCGGCAAATGTTTTTCTGGGCATGGTCAAAGTATAGCAAATGGTTGACATACATACAAGATGAATGTATAATACATACATACTGTATGTATAATTAAAACAACAAACTTGGAGGTTATTTTGATGCAGCTCGAAAGCTTTTATTCGGTTCTCATGACGGAAAACGTGGGGCATCTGTCAAAATTTTATCAGGAGGTATTTGGATTTGAACTTTCTTTTGAAACCGACTGGTATGTGAGCTTAAAAACCCCTGGGGAGGAGCATTATTTCCAGCTGGCCCTGCTCCAGCCGGGTCATCCAACCATTCCTGAAGGGTTCAGCCGGCCGGCGCAGGGCGTTATCCTCAACTTTGAGGTTGAAGACGCCACGGCCGAATACGCGCGACTCGTCGAAAACAGCAAGATGGCTCCCCTGCTGGCGCTAAAAGATGAGGGGTTCGGGCAGCGACACTTCATCGTGCAGGATCCCGACGGCAACCTGATTGACGTGATCGAAAATATTCCTCCCTCGGAAGAGTTCGTTGCCGCTTACGATGTGGAGTAGTGGCATCGAACTTTTCAGATTGGACCAATCTTGGAGATTGGTCCAATCTACGGTGGACGGAAATTTTCGCTGTCCACGCTTAAATCCGACGAGGGGAGAGGCTGGGGGAGAGGTGAGATGACGCTGAAAGACCCACCCCCTAACCCCCTCCCGAATCGGGAGGGGGGATTTGTTGGAGTGAAAAGCGAATTTTCTCATTCGTGGTTCTAATCAAGCATGCTTGCTGCCCGGTCCAAACCGGCCGATAAACCAGCTGTTGCCAAAGGGATCAATGATGCCTGCACCACGCTCCTCGTCAAACATCCCGTCTTGTGGTGGCATCATCGCTGAAGCCCCGGCCCCCAAAGCGCTTTGGTAAACCGCATCCACATCTTCGACGTAAAGAAACAGGGCCACTTGGATCGGATCAGAGACAGTGTTGTTGCCGCCCCCAATCATGATCATCGAATTGCCAACCTTTAATTCAATGTGGTACCCACCCCTACTACCCGTGGTGCGATAATGTTCTACTCCATTAAACGCCTGCTTGATAAATTCAACGACCGGTTCTACCTCCACCACCATCAAATAGGGGGAAACGGTGTGAAACCCCGGCCGATTTGGTTTTCCAATCATTCTTTCTCCTCATATCGATTACAAAATATTACATGAATCAATCGCCTTTAACCTGTCATTCCGAACGAAGTGAGGAATCCCACCTTGTTACACAAATGATCCATGTGATCGAAAAGCAATGTAACATCAGATTTAATCGCTGTCTTGTAAAAAACGGAAGTTATTGAGAAAGGGGGATGTGGTTGCGTTCGGCCTTTCCGGCCGCAAGGTACATCGTAGGCGTCAGGCCCGAAAATTTCCGGAATTCATGTGCGAAATGGGCCTGATCAAAATAGCCGCAGGCCAGGGCGATATCCGCCCAATCAATCTGCTCATTATGTCCGATTATGGTCAGCGCATTTTGAAAACGACGCACGCGGCCGTAGACCTTGGGGGTCAATCCCACCTGATCGGCAAACAGCTGCCGCAGGCGACGCGAGCTGAGACCTATTTGATCGGTGATATAGGTCAACGGCTGGGCGCCGTTAGTGGCGGCCAAATAATCAACGGCAAACTCAACCGCCGGATGGCGGTTTTTTGCGGAGGGGGCCAGCGACAGCAGCAGCCGTTCCATTAGTCGGAACTGGCGTGTAGGCAGCCGGGCTTCAAGCAGCTGATCGCGCCATGAAAAAACCGCCTGGCCCCACAATGAATCAAGGGAAACGAGCTCGTTTTGCAGATCAGCCGCCGGGACCGGCAGAAACGGGAAAGCACCACCCGGTTTGAAGTGAACACCGATATGAGAGCTCATACTTCCCCGGTTGAGCACAAAGGGGCGCGTGTGCGCCCCACCAATCGTCGCCTCTCGCCGATCAAAATTGATAGACAGCGTCATCTCCCCCGTTGGCAAAACACGTTCGAGCGTATGCGGCCGATCAAACTCGCGCTGCACCCACATTAGCTCGACAAAGTCAGCCAGGGGTCCTTGGGGGACATAAACGTCATCGGTCATCATTACTTTGGCAGTTGCTCCAGCATAATACGCACCTCCGCGGCGTACCGCAATGAAAATACCGGATTCAAGTCTATGGCGTGCTGTAAAAGTTGTCGAGCAGTTTGCTCATTCTCTAAAGCGTGAGCAATCATACCGGCGTGAAAGTAAAGTAAGGGATAGTCGCTTCCCAGACGCAGCGCCTCCTGACTATACTGCCAGGCGGCCTCATAATCTCCGTTTTTATACAGCACCCAGGCCAGCGTATCGGCCGCCATGATGGTCGGGCGCTGTTCATATGCTGATTGAGCCAATTCAAGAGCCTGATCCAGGTGAATCTCCTGCTCCGCGTAGAAAAAGGCCAATTCCTGTTCGATGGCGATCCCCGCTTCGGCTTCCTGGTGCAGCATTCCCGGCACCAGGGCAATGGTATCCGCCGCCAATAATTCGCTGCCGCCCACGGCATACAAATCGCTTAGCAAAATGGCCGCCTCTGGATTTGGATCCTGGGTCATGATGTCTGTAAGCAAACCGATGGCCAATTGAAGGTCACCACGGGCGGCATGAATTTTCGCCAGGCCGAGGCTGGCCTGCGGGTGATCCGGTCTGGCAGAGAGAACGGTTCGATAGGTCATTTCGGCTTCATCCCACTGGCCGCTTTCAAAATACAGTTGGCCTAACTGCAATTGAGACCACAAAGTTCCTTCGTCAGTCGGCAAACCGGCCGCGATCGCCTGCTGCATCGCCTCAATCGCCCCATATGTATCTCCATGAAGTTCCCGCAGATAAGAGATACGGCTAAAAGCAGCCTGGCCCGGCTGTGTATCCACCATTTGCTGCAGGTATCTTCGCCCCTGATCATATTGACCCAGTTCGACATGGGCATCAACCAGAATCCCCAGAATTTCTGCCCGATAGGGGTTTATCTGTCGGGCCTGCTCCGCCCAAGAAATCGCTTCATCAAAATCATGACGAACCAGCGCCAGCATCCCTTGACCCATCAAGGCATCAACCTGCTGCGGCTGGATTTGCAGCGCTTCTTCAAATGCAATTTGCGCGGTTGCATAGTGACTTAAGTCTCCGCTGTCCCGGGCCTGCTGCAAATGCGCCAGCCCGAGTTGAGCCTGAATGTTGGCGTTGTTGTTATTCGTTGCCAGAAGCGTTTGTAAACGTTCGATTGTCAACTCCCGAAAACCAAAATTAGATGTCGGAAGCACACTCCCTCTGAACGATAAGACAATCAATCCATACGCAACAATCAGCAGGCTGATCAAAATCAAAATAACGGCACGTCGTAAGTGGTGTGAATTGGCAAAAACTGTCATTTTCGATCCTTTTACCAGTGCTTTGTTAAGCTGGTTTTTTTACTTTTTCCTCTCCCCGAATCGGGGTTCAAGGGTGAACAGGCAGCTTGGAGCACAGAAATTTGCTCTTTTTCAGCCCAACAATTCCCCCCCCGCGTCTATGCAACGCCGGGAGGAGGTTAGGGGGTGGGTCTTTGGAAGGTTACCCCTCCCCAGCCCCTCCGCGGGGGGGGATGCTTGTCGGTCTGTTTTGCCTGTATTTGTGACTTGTTGAATAAATGATTTCAACCGTGGATAACACGCATATTCACCTTGTTTCGATAATATCCGTGCCATCCGTAGGTTTTTAATCTATTTCACGGCGGCGCTGCCACCACAAGAGTAGCGGCAGTCCCAGCGCGACCAGACTGCTCATGGTGGCCGCGGCCGTGGTGGCCGGGCTGTCCGCCACGTCTTGACTGACTTGCTGAACCGACTGGCTGACCACCGGTATATAGGTAGCTAAAATATTCTGGTGGAAGTGGTTGTCACCCGCGTGTGGCGCGGCCAGATAAGGGAAATCGGAACGGAACGGCTTGTCGTTGCCGTTTAGCCCATCATCCAAAATACCGATCAGGGCCGGATCAAACGAGAAACTGGTATCCCGGCCGTCCAAAACCTGATAAGCGGCCCCGGCCACGGCTAGAAGCTCAATATCAACTACGTCATCCATCAAACGGCGGCCGTTGGGGAAGCCGCACGCATCCCCACCCAGTACGCCCAGCCGATTCGGCGTGGGGGCACACAAATCTCCCTTGATGTCGGTGTTGATGCGGATCATTTCCGCCGGAACAACGCCGGCCGGCTGATTGACATTGGTTCCGGCCGGCAGCGTCATCGGTCCATTGGCGGTCTGAATCTGAAAATCGTTCTGCAAAAACATACCGGTCAAAAAGATCTGGAAAAGATCAGCCCTGCCCGACAGCGGCGTGTTTGGCGTGCGGTTGGTATTGCAATCGTTGTCCAAGTCATAAGGGAGCGGGATGCCGTAAAGGGCGCAAAGCAGGCGGCCGACCTCGGGATTTTCGACGCTTTCCTGCAGCAGGTTGCCGATTGGCGAGTTGTCGAGATAAAGCGGCGTATCATCAAGCGGTCTGAGGCTGTTAAACGCATCTTTTAAGTCATACGGTATCACCACCTCATTCACCAGCGGGCTGCCCAGACGGGAAACCTGTACAAATTCGCCGCTGTTGGTTTGACCACCCGATCCATTTAAAACCCGCATGCTCCGGCGGCTGGCGGTGGCCCACACGCCCAACACCGGTTCATTTCCCTGCTTCAAGCGGGAAATCGGCACCTCGATAACGAGGCTGTGGTTATTGAAGCCTGAGAGTGAATCGACCGGAATGTTATTCGGGCCGCTGTAGCCGACCGGCGGATTTTGACCGCGCAGGGTCAGCAAATCAAACACCTGTAAATCGACCCAAAACGCATCATCGGTCTGGCCGGCGAAGACTTTGATCTCATCGCTGCCTACCGTCCTGGTGTATATAAAATTATCGTCTAAAACATCGTAGCCAGGGGTTGATTTGCTGCCGATATTGACCGGTGGAGCCAGAACATTTGACACCACTGTTTTCGTAATCGCCCCGGTTTTCTCCGTCACCGTATAGCGCTGCTGTCGATTCCAATTGGTGCCGTCGGCCGCGATGGGGCCGGTGTTGTATAAAAAAGAGCTGCCGTTCTGGACGGATGTGTTGGACCGGAGACCGTAGGTAAAATCCGCCTCGGCATCTCCGTCATTATCGACGTGGATTTCGTACAAAACGTTGTCATCCCACTCGAAGTAGTTGGGGCCGCCTTCCGGCGCTTCAAACGGGATAAAGCTGGCCACCAGGACGACATTGTCCGGATTTTTGGGGGAAATAAATACATAGGTATCGGTATTGTCCGCGAACGCATCTTTGGAAATGAGGGGCGCTTCGCGATGGCTGGAGGCTCCGGCCGGCCGCTGCATGATCAGTACTGCCAGAAGCAGTAAAAACGAAGCGGCACCGGCCGTCAATATGAAACCCAGCCGCACAGCAACTTTACGCGATTGTTTTAGATTCATGATTATTCCTTTTTTATCGTGATTGGGTGAAGGGTGCTGGATTGCTCAGCGGCCGTCGCCTAACGCAACGCGGTTGAGCAATCCATCCAAAAATGACGAGTGGCCGTTAATGAGAAGCGGAATAGTCGCTTCCAGCTGAGGAGTTGTCGGGACAATCCTCGTTTCTGGGGGTCCAGCCGCTGGCGGTGCAGACATAAATCTTGTTATCGTCCATACAGATGACTGATCCAATTGAATATTGTTTGTCTTGATATGTACACATTCGAGGGGCGCGGCTAGCCAGGCTCACTTCAGAAAAATTGTAGTGGTTGCTTACCATCGGGGAAACATCACCCTGGTATGGCTGGAGGGTGATTAGGGATTGATCAATTTGGGCTCGAAGTTGCAGCACGGTCGCCTCAAGCTCCGCCAATCGTTTTTGATCTGGTTGAATCGTATTTGACATTTTTCTATGCTCCTTTTCAGAAATTAAATGAAATCGACATCATTTAGCTAAGCTGAGTCAGGAGTAAAATGCCTCAAACAACTGTCCAGTTTCCAGATCAACAATTGATCATTTATTGTTCATTCTGAATGATTACGGTGATTTTGAGTGATTTTCAAAAAGAATTGTAAAAAAAACCACGGATTAACACGGATACTCACAGATTTCTTCCTCTAATCTGCGAAAATCTGCGTAATCTGCGGACGTTTTTTCTTATAAAATTTTTTGTAAATTGATTAAGTAAACCGTTTAAAAAATGTACGGTCCGCAGATAGAAAGAGTAATCTGAGGTAATCCGTGAAATCCGCGGCCGGTTTTTAAACCCACCGAAACAAGCATATCCATCACAAAAGACCAGGCAAATAATCTGATTAATCGTTATTGATCGGACAAACCGGTTATTTCCCTGACCGGTTCTTGGCGAATAATGCGGTACGATTGCCCGTCATAAAACGAGACAACCTGGTAAACGATAACGCTCTCAATTAGTTGGTCGTTTGTATAGGCCGCTTCGTCCCCTTCATGAAATGTCCACACCTGCCGGGGAGCTTTGATCCAGCTCAGCGCCGTCTGTTTGGCAGCTTGGTCGTTGAGCTGACCGGCAATCCGAGCCACAAACCGATCAAAACGGGCCGCCTCATCTTCATCAAAGGCGTTTACCCCATATGCCTGTTCGATTTGCCATATTTCCGCTTCATTCGAGGCAAGCGCGAGTTCCTGAGCAATGTCAAAATCGTGAACCGCTCCCCAGACAATCCCCAGCTGAACACCGTTGTCCAAAAGACCCAAATTCCCCAGGGCAAAATGCGTATCGTACGGAGCCAGAAAGCGGGTCGATAAGGGAAAAGTTTGGCCATCAATCGTGGTGGCTTCGAGCTGATAGCTGTAGTTGATCGGTGCATCGAGCCAGGCGAGTTTGGCCGGTCTAAAGAGAAAAGAACCGGCCAGGATGATGGGTAATGATAGGTAAAACTGTTTTGTAGAAAATATTTGGAAAAGCGGCCGGTCACCAAAACGCCACAGTAAAACAACCATGGTGGCGTTGATGATAATCCAGGTCCAGAAGAAGATGCCGGATGTAATCAGAATGCTGGTATTCAGAGCGACAAACGAGGCAAACCAGAACAGGGCGGTTTTGCGCCGCCAGAGCAGTATGATCGCGCCAACTTCAATCACCAGGGTAATGACCACCACCGGCCAGTCAAAAAAAGCCATAAACCGGGCAAAATCAGCGATAATTTCCGGCTCCAGGAATCCCAGCCATCCAACCGAATAGCTGGAAAAAATCATAAGATAAACGTGCCGATGAGCGACCCAACCCAGCTGAATTTTTCCGATTCCAGGCCATACATAGGAAGAGGCGATCAGACAACAAATCAAAAACATGATTTCGCGTCCCATTTGGCGGCCGGTAAATCGCTGCACCACGTACCCGGCAAAAAATATCATGAGTAGGTGGGATGGCAAAGAAATTTGAGCGATCGAGTGATTACCCAGCGGATAGTGAAACTGGGCGTTAAACGGAAGTAACACGAGCAAAAAGGGCAGCACAAAAACCGGCCGCCACATCACGAGAAGGGCCAGGGCAATCAACAGCAAACGATCGATTATGTGCGCTTGGCCAAAATAAAGGTTGACGTCCAGGGTCGCAAACCACCAGGCCAAAATTAGGGCCACACCGCCAATTAAAAAGCGAAAAATCTTGCCGTCGTGTAAAGCCCCCCAGCTCCCAAAACCCCAGCGGTATATTGCCAGGCCGCCGGTAAACACAGCCAGCAAGATAAACTGCCAAACGTTAAATTGGAACGTTTCCAGAAAAATAACCGGTTGAAAAAAGCTCACTTCCGGTAAGAGAGCCAGATTCTGCAGCCACCGATCAAGCAAGAGAAATAAGGCAAGCGGCAGTAAATGCCAGAAAACAAACCAGGTTACCTTTTGCCATTGCGATTTTGGCTGTGATACAGAGTTTCGGCCGCCGGAATCGGTAAAATCCATCCCCAATCCTTTGCTTTCCCTTTTTTGCCCGATGTGATTGGTACTTCAGATTTTTGTCGCCCAGCCCTTTAGTGGTCCGTTTCCTAAACAAAAAAACCACAGATTATCACAGATTAACACCGATTTCTCTCTTTAATCCTTCGGCTGCGCTTAGGAAAGGTTCTGTGAAAATCCGTGTTAATTCGTGGCTAAATTTGTTTAAGAACTTGAGAAATGAACCATTTAGAAACATAAATATAACATAAGAATCATCGGTTTGACGAGTAGGAAGAACAAAGCTCTCGACCATTGATTTTCAATCTACCCATATGCTATGATGAAAGTTCCAGATGGAGGGGCAAAATGTTCTATCTCGTCTATTCCAGCTCCGCCACAGAGCTCTTAACTGAAGAGCAGCTGCTTGAGCTTCTACACCAGTCGCGAATCTACAATGAAAAGGTCGGCATCACCGGCATGCTGCTCTACAAAGACGGGAATTTTTTCCAGGTTCTCGAAGGAGAAAAACACGAAGTCGAAAAATTGTATGACAAAATTTGCCGCGACGTGCGCCACCATAATTTAATTCTTTTAATCACCGGAACGGAAGAGGAAAGAAAATTTCCGGATTGGACAATGGCCTTCCGCAATCTTTCCGGTGCGGATATCGCCTCAATACCTGGGTTTGTCGATATTTTTGATCCGGCCGTCTCAAAGCAAGAATTGTTCAGTGACCCATCAATCAGTCAGAAACTGCTGCTCAAATTTAAAGAAATCATGTAGCCTCATTAAGTTAGAGATAAGAGCATGTCGCCTGAAGGAATCTCTTTCACTAATTTTCTTAACCTTCAATGTTCGAGATCCTAAATTTCACAAAATTGCATTTATCCTAAAATAACCACATCGTTCTTGATTAACATCCAGCAAACAATTAAGATGTTTATAATACCCCGGCAAGGCAGGATCAATCATGAATCTCACTATCCGTGTTAATGGATTGTTGGCTGAAAAAATGGGAAAGAGTCGCTTTTCAGTTTCCCTTGCCTCCTCTACGACCGTTCATGATTTAACCCTCTATTTACAAATGCAATATCCTCACCTGAACGACCCGCTCCAGCGAGCGGTTGTCATTAGTGCAGGCAATCATCTGGAACCTACCTCTCTTCTCCAGGACGGGCAGGAAGTCGCCCTACTGCTGCCCATCGCCGGTGGCTGAGCCTAAACATCGATGACAATTTTTTTCTTTGGCTTTTTTTCTTTGGCCTTGATCTGAAAGGAGGATCACCATGAGCTTAAATGTGAGAGAAAGTGCAGCTGCTACGGGAAACGGTATGCACCCAGCCGATGGTCATGAAACGGTCTATGTCGATCAATTCATCGACGGCATCCTCGATCCAAACAAACCGATGCTGGGACCGGTACGGGACGGGGGTCATATCATTGCCAACACCGCTCCCGGCTGTTGGGGGCCGATGATCACCCCTGAAATTCGCGGCGGGCACGAAGTAACAAAACCGGTCGCCGTGGCCGGGGCGGAAATCGGGGACGCCATCGCCATTCGCATCAAAGACATTACCATTACCTCTATGGCCACCGCTTCCGGCAACGACGTAATTTTAGGTGAGCGCTGCGTGGGTGATCCGTATGTAGCGGGCAAATGTGAAAAATGCGGCATGGTTTACCCCAAAACGGTCATTGAAGGGATCGGCCAGGAAGCGGTGCGCTGCGCCAGCTGTGGGGCTGACGCGACGCCGTTCAAATTTACCAACGGCTATACGATCGCCTTTGACAACAATCGCGGTGTAGGGGTCACGCTCAACAAAGAAGCGGCCGAGACAATCGCCAAAGAGGCCAATACCTATGCGGCCATGCCCGAAAATTCAATCCAAAACTCAGTTTTGACCTTTTGCCCTGCCGATCTAGTTGGTCTGGTCGGCCGGCTGCGGCCGTTTATGGGTCAGTTGGGCACAACCCCGGCCATCCCCATGCCAGATTCGCACAATGCTGGCGATTTTGGCTCTTTTCTGATCGGGGCCCCCCATGAATACGGTCTCGAAGCGGCCCAGCTTGCCCATCGTACCGATGGCCACATGGATATTGATGCCGTCCGCGCCGGGGCGATTTTGATTTGCCCGGTCAAGGTGCCAGGCGGCGGGGTGTATCTGGGTGATATGCACGCCTTACAGGGAGATGGGGAAATTGCCGGTCATACGGCCGATGTCTCCGGCACCGTTACCCTTCAGGTTCATTTGATTAAAGGGTTAAACATCGATGGGCCGATTTTGCTGCCGGTTGAAGAAGATCTGCCATTTCTGGCCAAACCCCTTTCAGAGGAGGAAAAAGCGCAGGCTGAAGCGGTAGCCGCCAGCTGGGGAATGAACGCGGTTGAAGAGTCCCTGCCGATTTCAGTCATTGGCACCGGTCCGGATCTCAACGCAGCCACCGACAACGGGCTGGAACGGGCGGCCCAGCTGCTCGACACCACCGTTCCGGCGATCAAAAACAGAGCGACCATTACCGGGGCGATCGAGATCGGCCGGCATCCGGGGGTCATTCAGGTTACCTTCCGGGCACCCGTAAGCAAACTGGCGGAGCGCGGTCTTCTGCCGTTTGTAAACGATCAATATTAACTGAGACCGCCGGCGCTCGGCCGCTACCAAAATTGTCCCCGTAAAAAGGGAAGAATGGACCAATCTTGGAGATTGGTCCATTCTAGACGGGGAAATTAGCTCGTTTCACCACTCGACCTTCTGAGAGGGGGGATGATATCGGAGTTAACAACCCACCCTTAAAATAAACGTGCTCAATGTGGTTGTCGCTGACTACCGGCGATGTTTGGATATGAGCTCCTGCTTCAAATCCCACAATTTGCGCGTCAGCGATACGTGATAAATGTGGGGGTGAATGATCCGCTTCACGCCAATATCCAATCGCTCCAGGTCGCGCTCCCGCTGCTCTTGAATATCGGGCAGCGGTGGAAAATCATAAACCTTTTGACCTTCATCGAGAATCGGCTGCAGCAATTTTTCGGTTTCGGAAATTCTTTCCCGGCCGAGGGTGCGCGCGATTCCGTGAGCCGTGGGATGGTGAAGGTAAAGCGATTCAGGCGTTTGCACATCTTCCCCATCAACGGCAATTAAATCGGCCGTAGCCAGGCCGCGGTCGTCATATACGCGCCAGGGGGTTTTTCGGCCGGGATTGGGGGTTTTGATCGGATTCTCGGAAATTTTGATGGCCGGCCGCCACCCATCTTCTTTTTGAAGGGCCACGAGCTTAAACACCCCATCAAGAGCCGCATCCCCATCAGAGGTGATCAAGCGGGTGCCCACACCGTATACCAGACGGTTGAGCACATCGGCCGCTTCGAGATTTTTGCGGGGGGCTTCCTCTCGAATCTGGGCGATAATTTGCAAGATCGTCATTTCATCCAAAGAATTTGAAAGCACGATACTCGTCTCAGGAAAGCCAGCTTCATTGAGCATGCAGGCGGCCTGAACGGAAAGATGGGCCAGGTCCCCCGAATCGAGGCGAATGCCAACCGGCCGGTGCCCCTTTGCCCTTAATTTTTCAAAGACCTTAATGGCATTCGGGACCCCGCTCTGTAAGGTGTTGATCGTATCAACCAGCAGCAAGCAGTTATCCGGATAAACATCCGCATACGCTTCAAACGCCTCCAGTTCCCCATATCCCAGGGCGATGAACGCCTGGACCATGCTGTGGGCATGGGTCCCTTTGGCCTGGACACCCAGGCGAGCCGACAAACCTGTATTTGATGAGAAATCCGCACCGCCAATGATCGCTGCCCGCGCACCGGCATTGACTCCGCTAGCCTGCCCCCGCCGCATGCCAAATTCCAGCACCGTATTTCCCTTGCCGGCCTGGCGAATGCGGGCCGCCTTGGTGGCGATCAAGGTGGGATAATTTAATTTGTTAAGCAGGGCGGTTTCCAATATCTGGGCCATGGCCAGAGGGCCCTGAATCACGGTCAACGGAACATTGGGATGGACGACGCGTCCTTCCGGCACCGCCTGCAGAGAGATGCCCCCAAACGTGCCGTTGGTTTTTAACCACGCCAAAAAGTCATCTTCAAAAAGTCGACGGCCGGAGCCGCCGGTCAGGGTGCGCAGATAACCAAGGGCGTCCTCATCAAAATGAACCTTTTCCATCCACTCCACCAGCCACTCCAGCCCGGCAATAATGCAGTAGCCGGCCATATGGGAGCCATAGTTGGGATATGAGCGGAAAAAATGATCAAATTGGGCCGGAATTTCGTGCATCCCCATCCGAAAATAGAGATGGGCCATGGTCAGCTGGTACATATCAGTAAAGAGGATTCCTTCATCAATGGCTATCGAGTGCCGCCTCTGATTTGCTGTAATCATAAAAATCCCTTTTAAATGATTGAAAAAAGAGCCACGGATTAACACGAATTATCACAGATTTCTCTCTAGCTCCTGGGGAGCTCTGCGGCCACCTGCGAACCTACGGTTCTGCGCTTCGCGCTCTGTGGACAAATATATTTTTAGAAGTTTCTGTAATCTGCTTAAGTTTATTAGCCGCGGAAGTCATTTTACCTCAATTCCAAACAGTCGGGAATCAGCCGGTTGACGCCCGGTCATCACAAGGTATCCTATAGCGCTTGATGTCAAGCGTTAAACTCACCCCACAGCAGGAGGCGATCAGCGCCCATACCGATGGTCCCGCCCTGGTATTTGCCGTAGCCGGCGCCGGGAAAACCACGTCTATTCTCCATCGCGTCCAACGGCTGGTGCGCGATAAAGTGTTCCCGGCCGGCCGGATCCTGACCACCTCATTTGGGGTAGGCAACGTTCGGGATATCAAAAACGGGCTACAGCAGTGGCCAGCGTGTCAAAAAGTTGACGTGCGCACCCTACACAGCCTGGGGTGGGAAATTTTGCGCACGGCCCGCAAACAGGGCTTGACGCAGGTCAATCTGCAGCGCGATGCCGGTTCTATCGAAGAGCAAACAAACAGGCTGTACTTTCGCACCCTGGCTGTCGCTCGCCAGCGGCAGGTCGATTTTAAAGAGGAGCTCGACACGGTCGACCGGACTGACTTTCTCGACTACGTCGGCCGCTGCAAGGGGAATCTGGCTTATGCCGATCTTGCCCAGGCTGACCTGCCGGCGGCCGGAAAATCAATCGCCGGTCAAGCAAAACCACCGGTTCATTTAAGCTGGTATCTCGACCTTTACCGCCTTTTTGAAGCGGTGCGTCAAGAAGCGCAGGTTATCACCTATGATGACATGGTCATGAGCGGATGGGAGCTGCTGATACGCCATCCAGAGCTGCTATCCCAGCTGCAAAATCGTTATCAGGCAATTCTGGTTGACGAGTATCAGGATATCAATCTGGCCCAATCGACGCTTATTGATTTAATCGCCAAACCACATCGCAATTTAATGGTCGTTGGTGATGACGATCAAACAATTTATGAGTGGCGGGGGGCTTCTCCCAACTTCATTTTGGGGTTTGCCAAGCGCTATCAGGCCCAAACGTATCTAATTGATGAAAATTTTCGCTGCCCGGCCGGTCCGCTGCTGATGGCCAATCGGGTGATCCGGCACAATCGCCGCCGTCGGGCCAAAGAACTGCGGCTAACCAAGGGGTTTGGCGGCCGAATTTCCGTGCGTGCTTCTTCAGACCCCTTGCAAATGGGCCACGACATTGCCGCCGAAATAAATCGCCTGCGCCAAAATGGGGTTGAGCTTGATGAAATCGCCGTTCTCGTCAGGCTAAACGGTCAAACTCCTCCAATCGAGCAGGCATTGATTCATCGAAACATTCCCTATCAAATTTCTCTGCCGTTTTATGAGCGGCCGGAAATTACCGCGCTGGTTCAATATATTCGACTGGCGTGGGTCGAAAACCACATGCGCTCCAGTCAGGCGATCACCGCGGCCATGGGTAAATCGGCGGCCGAAGCGTGGCGGCAAATCGCCAATCGACCCAAGCGATATTTCAAGCGGGAGCTGATCGACCAAATCAGCCATCAGCTGCGCCGTCTGGAACAGCGGCCCTCTCTCGTGCTCCATCGGGCGGCCGGAAAAATCAGGCAGGAGTGGCGGCAAAGCCATTTGCTGGAGCTATCCGATCATTTGATTTGGCTCAGCAAACAGCTCGAGCGCAAGGCGTCTTTGACCTTAAAAACGCTGGAAGTGCGTCTCGACTACCTCCGCTATTTGCGAGAGAACAGCGGTTTTATCGAAACCGGTGAAGCGCGGGCGGCCGGCGTGGAGGCGTTTTTGAGCTACGCTCGCCAGCAGGGAAGCACCCTGGAGCTCGTCCAGACGCTGCGCCAGCTGGCGGAGGAGCGAGCGGCCGTCACCCGAGAAAAATTGCCGTCCCTGACGATTTCTACCATTCACCAGGCCAAGGGGCTCGAGTGGCCGGTGGTGTTTATTCCTCAATGTAACGATGGGCTGCTGCCGTTCCAGGGACCGCTCTCGGAGAACCCGGAAGAGGAACGCCGCTTAATGTATGTTGCCCTGACCCGGTCGAGCCGCGATCTGTTTGTGTATTACGCCAACGATTTGCCGGTTTCCCCCTACATCAATGAGAGCGGGTGGGCTGATGTCCGGCAGGCGTTTCGATTTGTAAGCCAACATCTTGCTCAATCGGTCACAAAATGGAGCCAGGACGACGTAATCCGCTTTTTAGTAGAAGTTACCGAGCTGCGATTGGCTTCGTTTTTCTTAAACTGGTGGCGCCCGCCTCCAGAAGAGTTAGCGGCCGCAAGGCGGTTGGTCCAGGCTACTTTTCAGGATCAGCCTCACAAGTTAAAGAGTTGTTCGCCAGAGCTCCTTTCTTTTTTTGTTGACGGCATGTAGCCTGCGGTTTCTGCCCTTAAACAGCCCGACAAGCTCCCCTCCCCGCGTCGGGTTCAGGGGAGGACAGGTAGGGTGCAAACCACCTGTCATTCCGAACGGAGCGCAGCGGCGTGAAGAATCCCGTCAAGTTGTCTTTCAAGAGGGCTGTTTTCACTCAATGTCGCCAATTTGTAGGGCCGCAGCATGCTGCGGCCCTATGGTGCAAGAGGGATCCACCTTGTCCTGTTTGCTCGCAAGCCTGGACCTGTCCGCCTCTGACCAGAATTGTGATGGAGGAATAACGGGAATATTAATGAGTTGGGGTTGACACTGCATGTGTTTCGCGGTACGATCTACCTGCCATTTGAATTTTTTTAAATCGATAATATTTTTTTAAACGACCGGTCAAAATCAACCATGATTCCTTTAGAAGAAATGTGGATTCGCGAAGTCGACACCATTAAG
>JASJCR010000157.1 GCA_030065875.1 Ardenticatenaceae bacterium
ATCGAACCAATCGAACCAATCGAACTAATCCCCCTCCTTCTCCCCATGGCTAACCATATCAATCACAATGGCGGTGGCCAAGATCGTAATATCATCTTCCCCATCCATAATGTTGATGCCGTAGGTATCGCTCCATGAAAAGAGTTTTTTGGATACCTGAGCGACCCGTTTTCCGGAGCGGATGAATTCATATTCCCAATCCCAGAAATCACCCTTGACGGTGTAATCATTGGGGCCGGGAACATCGACGGTGTAGCGATCTTTGAGAAAGGTAATTTCTTTGGTGACGTCAGCGAAGTAGCGGCCATCACGATATATTTTGTAACTTGGCCGGAAGGAGAGCAGGCGTTGGGAGATATAGGCAACCTCGCGGCCGTTCATATCGCGAAAAGATAGTTGATCTCCCCAGGAAAAAAATTTGCCTATAATCTGAAAAACCGGTTGATTTTGGCCGTCATAAATGCGAAAGCCGTCGCGAACTGACCAAATTTTTTGCCTTACACGATATCGCATGGTGAAACCTTTTTTTATAGTGGTAACGAAGAGAATTATTCAGAATTTTTTAACACAGAGAACAAATTTAACTTAATCTCATATACGAGGTTCAAGATCTCAAGGTCGCAATTAACCGTTTGGGATTAAGTAAAAGGTCCAACGCATTTGCTGTAGAAGTGCAGACCGCATCGGCCGCCATGAGGGTTTGAGCGGCCGCTCCTTCCTGTTGAATCACAGCCAGCCCCAAGGCGGCCGTGCCCACCATCAGCCGATCATTGCGGCCGTTGCCGATAGCGACCACCGATGATGGGCCGAGCCGGTGAATCAACTTTTCTTTTTGCTCGGCCTGATTACCTTCCTGGAGGATGGCCAGCCGACAGGGCAGGTCGGCCAACTGTTCCCGTGCATGCCCGAAGGTGTCGGCCGTGACCACGTGCAGGGTCAAATGGTGGTGCAGCGCTCGAAGTTTTGGCTTGAGCTCTGCCAGCAGTGGGCCATCGACCGCCAGAGTGCCGTTGTAGTCCATCACCAGGTGGTGGAGTTCTAAAGACCCAAAATCGGGGATAATAACGGAAATCATGATTGTTATGGCGCAGCCGAATAGCCGCTGCGAAATTGTACCGCATACTCTCTTTTTCTATCAATCAAAAAATCTTGTTACGAAGAAAGGAAATCATCGTTATGAAAGCTGCAGTCGTTTTCAAACCCGGACCTCCTGAAGCGCTGGAAATTAAAGATTGGCCCAAACCATCACCACGGCCAGGATGGGTGTTGATCCAGGTAAAGGCGTTTGGCCTCAATCGCTCGGAAATGTTTACCCGCCAGGGACACTCAGGCGATGCGGTGCCTTTTCCCCGCGTGTTGGGTATTGAGTGCGTTGGTGTCGTGGTGGAAGCACCGGAAACAGATTTAACGGCCGGTCAAACGGTTGCGGCATTAATGGGAGGGATGGGCCGTGAATATGATGGGGGTTATGCGGAATATACGCTGGTGCCTCGCCGGCAGGTTATTTTGCTAAATACATCGCTTCCCTGGGAGCAGCTGGCGGCAATCCCTGAAACATTTTTAACTGCCTGGGGTTCGCTGACTCAAGCCATTGGGTTGAAGTCTGGTGACTCAATATTAATTCGTGGCGGTACATCTTCCGTTGGCATGGCGGCCGCAACCATTGCTAAAAGCCTGGGAGCCACTGTTGTGGCCACCACCCGCAATGAGAATAAAAGAACTGCGCTGCTTGAAAATGGTGCAGACCACGTCGTTATCGAAAATTACAAGATCGCTGATGATATTCAGGCGCTTTTTCCCGGTGGCGTTACCCACGTGTTGGAATTAGTAGGCACGGTGACTTTACTCGACTCTTTTTCTTGTACGGCACCTGGTGGCGTGGTGTGTTTTACCGGTATTTTGGGTAATGAATGGGTATTGAAGGAATTTTCACCATTTGAAATCCCGTCAACTATTAAACTGACCACCTATAATTCGGAGACGGTGAATGCCGCCAACAGCACCGCCTCGCTACAAGAGGCGGTGGAGGCGGCTGAGGAAGGTCGTTATCGGATCAATCTACACAAGATATTCGCGTTAGATGAGATTGTGGAGGCCCATCGCTACATGGAAGAGGGGCACGCCCGCGGGAAGTTAGTGGTTATGGTTAACTGACGTAAATTTTAGGTGAAGTAAGCGGTTGACAGGGACATATTGCCTATCGGCCGTGGTGAAACAATATGGGCAGGCTAAATGTTTATCAGTACCATGCTACTTGTATTGAACTTCTTACCAGCGAGTAGCAAAGATGAGTGACCAAGAAATAACCACAACCCGCCCTTCGTTAAAAAATAGATTGTCCTCAGATGGTGTTTTGGGCGCGCTGGTAGCCATGTTGAGCATCTTGACCGCTTTCGTAGGGTATGAAGCGTATTTAGCTGATGATAACTCCAACGATATGCAGATCGAGGCGATAAAGGCGCTCACTGAATCAAATACGATGTACCTTGAAGCGAACCAGGATATCATCGTTGATTATTCACAATTTGACAATTACTACGTGAATTTGGGCGAGGATGATGAGCTTGCCGATTACTTTTACGGGAATTTTTCCCTGGCCCTGGCTAACAGCATGGAACGGGAGGACGGGCCGTTTGACGAACCGTATTATGATGAGATGTTTTCTGATGCGGAAGTTATCTATGAACAGGCGCTTGAAACGTTTGACGAAGCTAAAAATTTGGGGGATGCGGCCGAAGAATTTCAGTTTATTATGCTCATTTCAGCAGTGGGCCTGGCCTTATCTGCCTGGAGCTCGCTGGTTAAGCCAGGCACCACCATTCGTCTGACTTTTATGATTATTGGAATCGTGGCGTTTGTGTTTTCGGTCGGGGCGTATGTGATTGTTTGACAAGTTGTTGGTTATTGGTTTATTGGTTATTGGTATATTGGTGTATTAGTTATTGGCTATTGGTGTGCTAGTGTATTTGCATAAAGGTTTATTGGTATATTTATCGACTATTCAAACAAGTTCCAAACGTGGAAACACACCAATAACTAATACACCAATAACCAATATACTATTACACCTAAATTTTTTCCCCCTTATCTTCCCAATAAGTCTCGCGCATGACTCGCTTTAGGGTTTTCCCGGCCGCACTGCGGGGAAAATCATCCTTTATGACCACCCCGGATAGCTTTTGATAGCGTGCCCCGACCCGCTCGTTGACCCACTCGCGAATTTCATCTTCATTGGCGGCCGCATCGGGCTGCAAAATGACGGCCGCCAGCGGAGTTTCACCCCATTTTTCGCTGGGAACCCCAAAAACGGCCGCTTCGCGCACGGCTGCGTGCTGCACGACCACCTCTTCAATATCTCGCGGATAAACGTTGACCCCGCCAGAGATGATCATGTCTTTGTGCCGGTCAACCAAATAGAGGAAGCCGTCTTCATCCATATAGCCCAGATCACCTGAATAAAGCCAGCCGTCGCGGATCGCCTGAGCGGTTAGATCCGGCCGCTTGTAGTACCCCGGGGTCAGCAGCGGTCCGCGGCCGATAATTTCTCCGACTTCGTTTGGGGCGACCTCCGCCCCATTTGAATCCACGACCTTGATTTCCGTTAGCGCGTCGGGAATGCCAACCGAGTTCATTTTGCGCGGAAAATCGGTGCGGTCGAGGATGGTCATAAACCCTTCTGTCAACCCGTAGAGCTCGTAAAAGCGGTTGGGCAGCTCGGCTGCAATCCGCTCTTTAAACTCCTGGTGGAGCGGTGCGCCGACGGAGCCCCACATCTCCAGCGTGGCCAGCTTCTCAGGTGAGAAGTTGGGGGCGTTGAGCATGGCCACGATTTGGGAGGGGACCATCTTGAGGTGGGTGACCTTTTCCCGGGCAACTATCTCGATCGTTTCTTCAGCATCAAACTGGCTGGTAAACAGATAGGTTGCTCCCAGGAAAAAAGACTGAATCATCGTTAAAAATGCCCCGTTAAAAATGATGGCTCCCACGTGCAGCATCACGTTCTCCGGCCGCATGCGGTAAGAAAGGGCGAAGAGGGTGGCATACCCGATGCGGATGCGGTGAGTGTGAATGATCCCCTTGGGCAAACCGGTGGTGCCGCTGGAGTAAAAAATGTTATAGGGGTCATCCGGATGAATATCGACGGAAGGAGGTTCGGATGATGAAGCGGCCGCCAGTTCATGCGGCAGATAGATGTAACCGGGCGCCGAACGGTCGGTGACCACATAGGTTTTTATGTCCGGCAGCTGCTCTCGCAGCGGATCGATGATTTCGACAAATTTGTCCTGGGTGATAAGTATCACCGCGTCGGAATCGTTGAGCAGCGTTACCAGCCCCTGCCCGCGCAGCAGGGGGCTCATCGGCACAATGACCATACCGGTTTTGGCCACCGCCCAGTACAGCTCGAGTAGTTCCAGCGAGTTGGGCAGCACCGTGGCGATCTTGTCGCCCTTTTTGACCCCAAATTTAAGCAGGGTGTTGGCCATACGGTTGACCCGCTCGTTAAATTCCAAATAGGTGTAGCGCTGTTCGTCGAAACCAACGGCGATCCGGTTCGGCCGATAGCGCGCCTGACGGGGGAGAATAGTTTGGAGGTTCATATGACACCTTAAAAGGGGTTTAATGGTTTATTTGTATACTGGTATATTATTTTATTGGCTTTGTTATGGGGAAAGGGCAAAGGATTAATGGAACAATACACCAATATACTAATAAACCAATATACCATTTCCCAGTTACACTATACTTTTGGCATCTCACGGTATTTTGTGAGGTCATTTTCTTCTAAATATTGATCGACGGCCGCCTGCATCGAAATTTCCCCTTGAAAAAAGGCATCATGGTACCGGTGATGCCACCCATGAATCAGCCCTCTGGCGATTTGCAGCTCAATCAAAACAAGCTGGGCAAACGGCCCGGCCTCGGCGATAAAACCGCTGGAAAAGAGATTTTGCAGCGCCTGCGCCCGGTCGTATTCGAGCCGCCGCAGTTCGGTGGACCACCCCTTGGCGGCGGTCCAGGTGAAGCGGCCGTAGCTCACCCGCCAGTCGCCATCAAAGGGCAGACCACTCGACCCAATGTTGATGATTTTTGATTTGTCGAGGGTGCGAGTGAGGGCACGATGGGTGTGGGAGGTGATAAAAAGGGTGGGCAGCGGTGAAAATCGCTCGCGAACCTCATCATCGGTTGAGTCGGGATAGATGCCGAGCCGGTTGCTTTGATAAGAAGCATGGGTGACCAGCATGTTAGATCCGTCGGGGGCTGCCCAATGCCAGCGATCCGGCAGAGAAGCCAACGCCAGCGCATGATGTTTAATTTTGGAATAGGTCCAGTCGGAAAAGCGGCGAATCTCCGCTTCCGGTCCCTCTTGGGAGGCCAGTGGATTGGCCGATTTGAGGACGTAATCTTCATGGTTGCCGCGCAGCACAATCCACCCGGCCAGGCGCTCTTTTTCTTGGATTATTTCCCAGCAAGCCAGGTTGTTTGGCCCACGGTTTACGATGTCTCCATTGACGACCACCACATCCGGGGACCACTGCTCAATGTCCTCGATGACCGTTTGCAGAGCAGGTAAATTCCCGTGAATATCAGATAAAACCGCAATTTTCATAGAGGGGATTGTAAAACGATTTGCAGGAATGGAAAAGGAAGTAAGTAGACTAAAGACCAGTGACTAGAGACAGGAGACCAGATAAACTCTCGTCTCTAGTCTCCGGTCTCTGGTCTGGAAGCTGAGAGGCCTGTAGGGCCGGGCTAATATGCTAAAAGCCGCGCAGCGGCGTGCTAATCATGAAAAAACTTTACGCGATCCTCCTCCTCATTTTGCCTTTGCTGATTGTTTTTGCGGCCGGGGAAGCGGCGCCGCGGGCTTTTAACCCCGTCAATACCGGTATGGGCTACGGGATGAATGTCGCCCAGTGGGACACCGGCCGGCTGCAGGCGATGGGGTTTGACTGGATGAAGGTGTTTAACGCCCCGGGCAGCCCGCAGCCGCTGAATGTCCTGCTGCGGATTGACGTGACGCACAGCGACAGCGCTAGCGGGGTGCGCAGTACCGTTGGCGATATCGCCCAAAATAACGGGGCGTTTATAGACGCCTATGAAATTGGCAACGAGGTGAATCTCGATGCCAGCTATGGGTGGGGAACGTCCCCGGATGCGGCCGCCTACACAGCGCTGCTCTGTGCCGCCTATGATGAAATTAAAACTCATGATCCGACCGCGGTGGTGATTTCGGCCGGGCTCGCCCCGGTCGGCCGGGTGACCGGCAACTGGAACGGCCACCCGGGTCACAACGGCCTCTATCAGGATGATTACGAATACCTGAAGGAAATGATCACCGCGGGAGCGGGCGCGTGTCTCGATGCGGTGGGGTACCACAATTACGGGTATGCGGCCGCGTATGATGCCGATCCAAAAGGGCCGAACTGCACCAATGGATTCTGTTTTCGCAGTGCTGAAAATATTTACGAGATCATGCAGGCCAACGGGCTGGGGGGCAAACAGGTGTGGACCACCGAGTTTGGCTGGATTACCGATCCGGCCGAGGAGGGGTTGGGGTGCACCAGCGACCCGTCATGGCAGGGACGGCTGTGGCAGATCGTTAGCCAGCAGCAGCAGGCGGATAACCTGGAGGGGGCATACACCTATGCGGCCGAAAACTGGCCGTGGATGGGGGCGATCATCACCTTTAACCTGAATTTCAACGAGGCGAGCTATTATCAACCGTGCGAACAGATGCGCTTCTACAGCGTGGCCGGTCGCCCGGCCGAAGCGGCCCTGCGCGACATGCCCAAGGCGTATAACTTTAAGCTGCCGGAGCCGCAGGTGCAGCCCAGCGGGCAGTGGGCGCTGATGGCCCTTCCCGGCGATTTGCCCCAAACGATGAACTCCTCGCTGAGAATCGAAAACAGTGGATCGGCCGTGATGACATACACCGTGTCAATCGACGGAGGTCAGGCGCTGGTGCCCTCCGTGACGGCCGGAAATTTAACCGGCTCCTTAGGAGAAGGGGAGTCTGCCACGCTGGATTTGACGCTCAATTCCGGAAGCCTGTCAATCGGGACATATGAAGGATTGGTGACCGTGGGGGTTGATCCGGCTGTGAGCGACTATCCGCTGGATCTGCCGGTGCGGCTTTTTGTGGTGGATGAGATCAACCGCATCTATTTACCTCTGATGAACCGGCCGTAGCCCTCCCCTCATTCCCCTCCCACGGGGAGGGGAGGTAAGCATCCTCCCCCACTGGGGGAGGATTGAGGTGGGGGTTGGGCGTGACCGAATTAATTAGAAAACTTAGGTAAGTTACAAAAAGTTTTCTGAAGAAGGTGTCCGCAGATTACGCAGATGGCCGCAGATTAGAGAGAGAAATCTGTGAAAATCCGTGTTAATCCGTGGCTTTTTTTAACAATTCTTTTTGTAAACTACTTATTATCGCGTTAGAGTGTGTTTAATGACAGCTCATTCATCACCCAATTGAGCCAGAGCTGATTCTATGAGGTCTCCAACTTCAGCCTGACCCCCTGCCCGGGCGTGACTGAGCAGGGGGATACCGTGTGGTCCTTTTAACCCCGCGACGTGAGGATCATCGTTGATAAAGGCCTGAATGATTTCAATTTTTCCCAGCATTGCCGCGGCAAAAATATCCATTCTGGCCCCTTTGGAAAGCAGGAACTCGGCAATTTCTTTTTGCCCGGTATGAGCGGCCGCACCCAGGGCGGTTTCCCAATCGTCCCCACCCCAATTCCAGCAGGCGTTGACCAGAGCCGGTTCCTGTTTGAGCAGAGCTTCGACCTGTTCCAGACTGCCGTGGGCGACTTTGACAAACTCAAAGACCAGCTCTCTATCCAAGGGGATTTTCTTTTCAATGCTCATTTTTCCTCCATGATCGCCAAAACATTGCCGTCCGGATCTTTAAAAAAGGCCATCCAGACCTCTTTATCTCCCATCCGGCCGACTATGTGGGGATCCTGCAAAAATTCTACCTGTTTACTCGTCAGCGTTTTCGCCGCTTGGTCTATATCGTTGACCCGGTAGTAAATCAGCGAACTGGGATGGTCAAATTCGGGCGAGGCGGGCACAGACAGTACGAGTCGAATGCCACCGCACTCAAAAAACGACATCGCGCCCGGCACTTCAAATACAAGGTTTAATCCCAACACGTTTTGGTAGAAATGAGTGGCTTTTTCCAGGTTATGAACCGGGACACTAATCTGGCCGATTGAGATGAGAAAGGGAGACATACATTCATCCTGGTAATTGATTTTGTTTACGATACTTTGCAGGTGAGAGCCCGATCCGCCTGGCAAACAGGGTGCTAAAAGAGCCGAATTTAAATCATGCCAAATTTGCAATCGGATAGACTTCTCGAATCTTGCGCAATTATGTGCAAGGATTTTGATTGCGGTTTGAGGGGAAAACCTTTATGCTTTTGAGTAAAGCGATAAAAAAATCTGACCGCGGATTGCCCGGATTACCATAGATTCCAATCATAAAAAAATAAATAACAGCGCCAGTGCACAGCTGAATTTTCTGCCAATGTAGGGTCAATTCATGGCCCCTTTGATTGTGTCAATCGGTCCAAATTGAAAAAAGGAGAGAATTCATGAGCGATCGAACCCCCACCAACCATGTGTCTGATTGGCTTTCCGCCTTTGAGGAAGCGCTAGATCGTGCGGATATATCCACTGCCGTGGAGATGTTTGACGACGACAGCTACTGGCGCGATCTGGTGTCGTTTACCTGGAATATCAAGACGATGGAGGGTAAAGAGGATATCAAAAATATGCTAGAGGCGAGGGTAGCTTACGTCAAGCCCGGCATGTGGCAGATCGAGGGGGAGGCCACTTCGGCCGATGGGGTGACCGATGCCTGGCTGACGTTTGAAACCGATGTGTCTCGTGGAAAGGGCCATATTCGTCTTAAGGAAGATAAGTGTTGGACCCTGCTGACGACGATGGTCGAGCTAAAAGGCTACGAAGAAGAGAAAGGGACAAGCCGCCCGTCCGGTGTGGCACATGGGTCAATCAAAGGTCGCCAAACGTGGCTGGAGCAGAAGCAGCAGGAAGAGGCTGAATTGGGCTATTCGACCCAGCCGTACTGCGTCATTATTGGGGGTGGCCAAGGGGGCATCGGTTTAGGGGCCCGTTTAAAACGGCTCAAGGTGCCCACCATTATTGTTGAACGCAATGAACGGCCGGGGGATTCCTGGCGTAAACGGTATAAATCGCTTTGCCTGCACGATCCGGTCTGGTACGACCATATGCCTTATCTGCCGTTTCCGGATCACTGGCCGGTTTTTTCGCCCAAAGACAAAATTGGTGACTGGCTTGAGATGTACACCAAGGTGATGGAGCTGAATTACTGGGGTTCAACCGAGTGTCAGAACGCCCATTACGATGAAGAAAATGAAGAGTGGATCGTGACGGTTGAACGAGAGGGGGAAACGGTTGTTCTGCGGCCGAAGCAGCTGGTTTTGGCAACCGGCATGTCCGGCATGCCCAACGAACCTGATTTTCCCGGAAAAACGCTGTTCCAAGGGGACCAATGCCACTCCAGCAAATTTTCCAGCGGGGAAAATTACACCGGCAAGAAGTGCATCGTCGTTGGGTCCAACAACTCGGCTCACGATATCTGCGCGGATTTGTGGGAATATGATGCCGATGTGACGATGATCCAGCGCTCCTCAACCCACATCGCCCGTTCGGAAACGCTGATGGAACTGGCCTTGGGCGATCTCTATTCGGAGCGAGCGCTGGCCAACGGCATTGATCACCACACGGCCGACCTGATATTCGCTTCGATTCCCTACAAAATCATGCATGAATTCCAGATTCCGGTCTACGAAGAGATGGCCCGCGTTGATGCGGACTTTTATGAGCGGCTGGAGAAAGCGGGTTTTCTTCTCGACTGGGGAGATGACGGTTCTGGACTGTTTATGAAATATCTGCGGCGTGGTTCAGGATACTACATCGATGTGGGGGCTTCGGAACTCGTGGCCAACGGCAGTATCAAGCTAAAAAGCGGAGTTAACATTCAGGAAATTAAGGAGCACTCAATTATTTTGACCGACGGCACTGAACTGCCGGCCGATTTAATCGTCTACGCGACAGGGTACGGTTCGATGAACGGCTGGGCCGCCAAATTAATTTCTCAGGAGGTGGCGGATCGGGTTGGTAAGTGTTGGGGCCTGGGTTCCGATACGACAAAAGACCCAGGCCCATGGGAGGGAGAGGAACGCAACATGTGGAAGCCCACCCAGCAGAAAGCGCTGTGGTTCCACGGCGGCAACCTCCACCAGTCGCGCCATTACTCTCAATTTTTGTCTCTGCAGCTCAAGGCCCGGATGGAGGGGATTCCCACCCCGGTTTACGGGCTTGGCCAGGTGTATCATCTCAGCTGATAGTTGCAATAAGACCCAACCCCCCAGCCCTCTCCTATGTCGGATTCAGGAGTGGACGGGTTAAAATCTGTCCTTAAACAGTCCGACAAGCTCCCCTCTCCGTGTCGGGGAGGGGCTGGGGGAGGGGTGGGTATGTTGACCGCGAGGAGACCGACCCCCTAGCCCCCTCTCGATTCGGGCTTAGGGGCGGTCAGGCATCCAATCTAACTAAAAAACCTATCGTCTTGTGGCCATTCAGGTGCTGTTTTTACGCTACATCGCCCATTTGTAGGGCCGCAGCATGCTGCGGCCGTGG